>JBGYAB010000001.1:0-8284 GCA_041815985.1 Sodaliphilus sp.
AAGAGCAACAAAAAGTACCACCTCAACTAACTCTTTTTGATTAGGGGGGCTTACTTTTTGAAAAAGAAACTCGAAGTCCGATAATTAAGGGCTTCGAGCAAGATTTTTTATGTCCTTTAGACTTTTACCGGACAGCAATAGAAAAGAAACAGAAAAACGCCTATCGACACTTAATGGAGCACTACGACGACTTGATAACGGGACGCAAATGGTGGTCGCGACTGTACATGCACAGGCTGTGGGGTACCGACGACAACAAGATTGCACAGCAAGTGCTTGATTTCATTCCCAACGACTTCAAGGGGCAATTGCTTGATGTGCCCATAGGCACGGCGGTGTTCACTCACGCCAAATACAAGCAGATGATGCCGGCAAAAATTGTGGGAGTGGACTTTTCTGAGGAAATGATTGACTTCGCAACACTGCGCAAACAAGAGAACAACATCGAAAACCTAATCTTGCAACAAGGCGATGTGGGCAACCTTCCGTTTGAAAACGAAAGTTTCGACTGCGTGCTTTCGATGAACGGATTTCACGTTTTCCCCGACAAAGACAAAGCCTTTGTTGAGGTGTGGCGTGTGCTAAAACCCGGTGGCTTGTTCTGCGGCTGTTTCTACATCAAAGGCCAACGCACTGTTGCCGATTGGTTTGCTCGAAACGTGCTGGAAAGAAAGGGCTTTTTCAAGCCCCCTTACTACACGCTTGCCGAGGCCGAAAACAAGCTGCGTTCTTTGTATGGCGAAAACGTGCAGGTGAGCAATAGCAACTCCATGCTCATATTCAAATGCCTCAAATTTTAATTCTACACCAAAACAAACGACGATAAGAAGAAATAAGCACGATTGTTTGCAGGCATAAATCACATGATGGCAGGCACAAAATACTTTGCCATGAGGAAACCGCCAACAATGAGCCAACAGAACAAAATCGCCGCCAGCACAAATGGTTTAAAGCCTGCTTTCTTGAACTTGTCGATACTTGTTTCGGCTCCAAGTGCTGTCATGGCCATGGTGAGCAAGAATGTGTCGAGCGTGATGATGAACGAAACTATGTCGCGGGGCAAAAGATCAAGTGAATTGAAACCAATGACAACCAAGAAGAGAATGGCAAACCAAGGAATGGTGATTTTGCCTTTTCCGGTCTCTTCGTCGTCGCTCTTGACAACACGATTAGCCACAAGGAATGCCAAAACGAGCAACACAGGCACAAGCATCATCACGCGTATCATTTTCACGATAATAGCCGTGTCGCTCACAGCCTCGCCCATTGCATTGCCGGCACCCACCACATGGGCAACCTCGTGAACAGACGAGCCGGTGAAAATACCCATCAACTCGGGTGGCAGTGCAAACACTCCTGCCCGATAGAGAATCGGATAGAGAAACATGGCCGTTGTGCCAAAAATAACTACCGTGGCAACGGCAACAGCCGTCTTATAGGGTTTGGGACGAATGGCACCATCCACTCCCATCACAGCGGCGGCTCCGCATATTGCACTGCCGCAAGAGGTGAGCAAAGCAAGACTAATGTCCATGTTGAGCAACTTGCCCACAAACACCCCCAGGCCAATGGTGGCCGTGACCATGATTGCATCGACCATGATTGCCGACAGTCCCACCTCCATCACATCTTGAAACGAGAGCTTAAAGCCATAGAGAATGATGCCAAAACGAAGTATGCGCTTCGAACAAAATGCAATGCCGGGCACCCAAGTTTCGGGGAGATTGTTGCGCAGGCTGTTAGCATAAAGCATACCCAAAACAATGCCCACAACCATGGGGCTTAACGATAGAGCCTTCACCCAATTCATGTCGCCAATGTAGAATGCCGCACATGAAAACAATGCCATGAGCAACACACCGTGAAGCATACTGCTTCGTTTTTCAGAAAGTTTCATCATTTTTTATCCACGTTTTTAATTGATGATGCAAAAGTAAACAAAAACTCTATGAATATCTCATACAGAATAACTATAAGCTATAATTTTTGGTTATAAAGGTTTTGAATTTCTTTTGCAATCCCGTGGTTTCGCCACGCTTTTCAACAAAGGCAAACCGGCGTTGCATCTTCACACCATCGATCTCCACGATTTTAAAAATATTTCCCAATATTTCCTTGCCCACCGAACGAATGCTCACAATGCCCATGCAATCGGAGTGTTCTACATAGTGCTTGATGCCCTCGGTCGTGCCAAGGTTCATTTCAATATTCAACTCCGAGAAATTCACTCCCATGCGATTGAGAGCCTGCTCTATGACATCGAGCGTGCCCGAACCAAACTCCCTGAACACAATGGGAATGTCTCTCAACTGAGCAAGCGTGATGCAATTTTTGTCGGCCAAAGCCCCTTTGGTGCTCACAATTGCCACAATTTCGTCGTCACAAAACGGGGTGTATTTCAATTGTGGCTGACGAATGATGCCCTCAACCATGCCCATGTCTGCCCTACCGGTTTCCAGCGCATGCTCCACTTCGCGAGAGTTACCACTGAGCATCGAAATGTGAATGTGAGGGAATTGCTTGCGAAACTGTGCAATGATTTCGGGCAAAACATATTGCGAAATGGTGGTGCTGGCAGCCAACCGGAGTGTACCCTTGGCAGTCATGTGCAAAGCATTCATGTCATAGTCGAGCTTTTCATAGTCACGCAATATTGTGCCGGCATGTTCCAGTAGCAACCGCCCGGCTTTGGTGAGGCCTATGCGGTTGCCCATGCGGTCGAAAAGGGTTGTGTTATACTCCTTTTCCAATTCTTGAATGTGCTTGCTCACCGCCGGCTGGCTGATGAACATTTCTTGTGCCGCCTTGGTGAAGCTCAAGTTCATGGCCACGCTGCGAAACACTTTTAGCCGAATGTCAATCATAATTTTTAAAAACGCCTTTTTCCAGAGAGAAAAGTAATGATGTACAAATTTATGTATTTCCTTGACAAAAAGCAAACAAGAAAAAAGATGCGAAATTTGGGCAAATTATAGTACATTTGCACTCATCAAAATCTACAACATTATGGATCATTTACCCGAAAACGACATACCGATGCTGGTCTCGGCCATCAATTTCTTGTTGCGTGACAAGGAATTTGACACGTTCGATGAAATATGCCACCACTTCAACATCGACCGCAAGCAGCTGGAAACCAAGCTCGCCGGCGAGGGTTTCTGCTACGACGAGGAGCAAAAGCGAGTTTGGTGAGCACAAAAGTCAATGTAATCGAGCTTATTAATCAATCATTTGAAAAGAAGTCGTTTTTCATGATTACAAAAGACAGCATTGAGTCGGCCTACAGCTTTTTTCATCAAAAATGGCAGGTATATCGCTACTCCAACGATGTCCGGCAACGAGAAGACATCGAGTACGCCATAGGCTCATACGCAGACAGTATGAGCCATGAACTGTATCAAGAAATCGCACAAGGAAAAACCAACTATCTTGTTGACTATCGCGCCTTCGCTGACGACCTGCGCACTGCGATTGAAAGGCTGGAAAAGATGCTCCCTCGTTAACTGCACCAAGTGTGGCAATGCTACTGCTGCAAAAAGTTGCACAGTTAGTTCTTTATGGCTAATTTTGTAACGAAATACAGCTTGCCGGACATCATGAGCCACATGAAACAGCTTGACGAGCTTTTGGATTTTTGGCATATAAAAAATACACAATTACCTTAATAAAAAATGAAACGATATGTAAAAATCGTCTTGCCTCTGCTTTTAGCATTGATTGCCCCAAAGACAGTGGCAGAAGACGTTAAAGTGAATGTCGAGAGTGAATCTCCGTTAAAAATCAACATCGGTTCAAGATCGTTGACCTTGCGTGGCTATGCCCAAAGCAACTACACCGTGACCCAAAAAGGCGATGAAACAACCAACGGATTTGAAATCAGGCGCATCATTGTGATGGCCGATGCTCAACTCACGCCAAAATTAAACTTTTGGGTGATGGCCGACTTGGCTTCGTTTAAATTGCACGAATACTACGCCCAATACAGTTTCAACCCGGCCTTAAAACTGCGTGTGGGACAATTCAAGCAACCTTTCACCTTAGAAAACATCTATTCTCCATCGATGATCAGCAATCTCAATTTCGACGAGTCGATTCTCTACATGGCAGGCATAGGCACCGACCCTTGTTTTGGGTTCGGGCGTGTGGGGCGCGATGCCGGCATCATGCTCACCGGCGATGTCATTCCCTATAAAGGTGAAACGTTGCTCAACTACAGCGTTGGCGTGTTCAACGGCTCCGGCATGAACGTGAAAGAGAACAACAAGTATAAAGACGTGATTGGCATGATTAGAGTAAAGCCTTGGCAAGAGTTGTTGCTCACCACTTCGTTTGTCGTGGGCAAGGCCAAAGCACAAGCCGACAGCCCCTACGGAACTTTCAAGACCGGCGAAAACTACAAGCGCAACCGTTGGAGCGCGGGTGCCGAACTCACCACCAAGCCACTATACGTGCGCTCAGAACTCATGCTTGGCGACGATGGTGGCGTGCACAGCACGGGGTTCTATGGCGTGGCCGAAGGGCACATCAACAAGCACATCGATGTTGTTGCAGGCTATGACTATCTGAAACGGAACAACAATGTCTCGGCATCGGTTACCAACAACTACATGGCAGGATTGCAATTCTGGATTTTCCCAAAATGCGGCATACGCACACAATATGTCTACAAAAACCCCAAGACAGGCGATGCAACACATCAATGGATTACCCAATTCCAAGTGGCATTCTAAAAAACAAAACTCCTCTCTCCTTCAACATTTAAACCCAAAGTCATGTCGATATTCATTGTGCTCCCCATTCTCACCCTGCTGATGTTCAACTTGGGGCTCACTCTGCAAACAAATGACTTCAAGCTCTTTATCACACGTCCACGCCCCATTTTGGTAGGACTTATTGGGCAAATCGTCTGTTTGCCACTGGTAGCCGTTGTGCTCACGCAATTCATCAATCTGCCGGCATGGTTTGCCGTGGGCATTGTTCTCATTGCATGTTGTCCGGGGGGCAGTTCGAGCAACGTGTTTTCGATGCTGGCCAAAGGTGATGTCGCCCTCTCGGTGTCGCTCACGGCATTGAGTAGCATCATCACATTGTTTACTTTGCCGACTATCATGGAATGGGTGGTGAAGACCGATGCAACCATACACCTCCCCGTGGGCAAACTGTTGCTTCAAAACCTCATCACCATGCTCCTACCCATTGCTTTGGGCATACTCATGCGACAATACGCCGCAAAGACCGCCGCAAAAGTAGAGAAAACGCTATCGAAAATCGCATTTCCCTGCCTCATTCTGCTTGCAACCATGTTTTTTGTTCGGGAATTTAGTGTCATCAAAAACTACATAGGCGAGCTGGGGTTATCGGTGCTCACACTGTTGCTGGTGTGCACAGGCATCGGTGCATTGCTTTCGTTCTTGTTCGGGCTCAAAGGCACAGAACGTCGCACCATCGTGATAGAGGTAGGTATGCAAAACGCCGCACAAGCCATTGCCTTGGCCGCAAGTCCATTCGTCTTCAATGATGCACGCATCGCCATTCCCGGCATTATCTATGCCCTGTTCATGAATGTGGTACTCCTCACCTACGTGGGAGCAATAACATTCAAGGGAGTGAAAGCGAATCAAAAAGAAATGAAAGAAAAGATTTAATAATGTATATGCTTGCATTCTTTTTCAAGAAAGAAATGTTTCAGGCAACGATAGCCGGAATCGTGAAAGAGAATCATAATCAACATAATTTCTGCCTTTGACATGGTGGAACCACGATGACATTTTCTCTTTGAGATTTCCTCTTTCCGGCAAATTTTATGGTATATTTTGCCGTCATAGCATCAAAAACTTGCAAAAGCCATCTGTCACACAAAATATTTCAGTAACTTTGCTCACGGGAATCATAGCGATTTTTGCTTGCAATCCTTTCTATTTCAACACTATAAAGAAATAACAAATTTCGCTAACCATCAATTTTACAGACACTTACATTTCATCGAACCCACATTAACTATTATACAGTCACAATGTTATAATTTTAAAAATTAATTATTATGAAACTAAATGAAAAAGAAAAAGACTTTAGTTTGGTGCGTTCTCTCACTTTCACAGTGCTGGCAGGCTTGCTTTACTTGTGTGCAAATCCGTTAGCCAACGCCGGAGTCGTAAAAATGAGCACCAAGCGTGCTATCAATGAACAAATCACAGTGAGTCTCTCGGGCAACAGCACCACCTATCAAGTAGAAGGTGCAACACCTGCCACCATTGGCAATGGAGAGCATACACTCAACCTCACAGCAAATCAAGTGAAAATCAGTGGAGATATCACGAGTTTCAGTTGCTCAGGAAACGACCTTGATATGCTTGACGTGAGTGGTTGCCCTGCCATCACCGAGTTGCAGTGCTATGAAAACGCTATCAAAGAACTTTCGCTCAACAAGAATGTGAACCTTGTAGACCTATTATGCGACAATAATCAGATTGAAACCCTTGATCTAAGCAAGAATACGCAACTTGAAAACATCATCTGTGTGAACAACAGTATCAAGCAACTCGACTTGAGAAACCATAGCAAACTCAAAGCCCTGTATTGCTTCAACAACCAATTGACATCAGTTCAACTGCCTCCCGAGAATGTTCTGGAAGAAGTTTTATGCAGTTCCAACAAACTCACCTCACTCGAACTCGGAAACTGCCCCAAACTGCAGTTACTGGAATGCTATCACAACAACATAGAGAGTCTGGAACTGTGCAATGCCACACAACTGCAAACACTGCTAGCCGGCAACAATCGGCTTAAGCAACTTGACATCACTGCCAACGCTCATCTCATAACCTTGTCGTGTGCAAACAACCAACTTGAAGAAATCAAAACAACACCAAATTGCCCTTTGCTGGCAGTGACGTGTTTCAACAACAAGATGCAGGGCACTTCCATGGGCAAGTTTATGGACAATCTGTGCAACATTAAGGAAGCAACCATTACTGTTGACGATGGTGGCGAACTCATTGCAGTGAACATGACACAAGAAGAAGGCAATGTGTGCTACAAAAGCGATATTCTCAAACTAAAAGCCAAAGGCTGGAAAGTCACAGACTTTAATGGCAACTACATGGAACGCAAAGAATATGAAGGCACAGACACTCCAACAGCAAGCAACGTGATTAAACTGAAGTCGACCGCCAATCAAATTACCCTCACATTCGACGCCGACGACATCAACAAAATGAACGTGAAGGGTGCAATAAAGAAATCGCAAGAAACAATTGAAGAAGACGTTATCATCACCTACGAAATAACACCACAGACCGAAATTGTGATTGAAGGCGACATCAAGTTGCTTAATTGCGCCAACAACAGCCTCACCAACTTGCAAGTGGCCAATCACTCAACCATTTCATGGCTGCTTTGCAATGACAACCAACTCACCTCACTCAATGCAAGCGGTTGCTCAGCACTGGAAGAACTTGATACACACAACAACCTTCTCACAACAGCCGATGTGACAGGGTGCACATCGCTGTTCCTGTTTGACTGCAGTTCCAACCAAATCAAGGGATCCCATATGGACTACCTCATTTTCTCTTTGCACAATAGGAACACATTAGGCGAAAGGGGATTATTTTATGTTCTAAACAGCGTCAATCACAATGAAGGAAACATTTGCACAACAAGCCAAGTGACACAAGCCACAGCACGAGGTTGGGACACCTACCACCAGTACAAGACCGACTTGTGGGAATTATATGAGGGTAGCACCGTGAGCGGAATGAACGATCTGCAAAGAAACGTCAACGCTACCCCTATCGCAATCTACAATGCAGCAGGTCAAGCACGCACAAACCTGCAACATGGTGTCAACATTGTGGTCATGAGCGACGGCAGTACTCAGAAAATCTACAAGAGATAACTCTATTTCCGGCAGATTTTATGGTATATTTTGCCTTCATGGCATCAAAAACTTGCAAAACTCATCTGCCACACAAAATATTTCTATAACTTTGTCTTCGGTGATCATAGCTATTTTTGTTTGTAATTCTTTGTCTTTTAACACTATAAAATTATAACAAATTTCGCTAATCATCAAATTTACAAACACTCATAACTCGTCGAACTCACGTTAAATAAAAAAAATATTTTTCAATCAACTCAAAAAATACAATAGTCCGTTAAATTTTTGTGGTTTGTGAAACTTTCGCCCTAAATCCAACAGGAATTGTGTCATAAAACAAACACGATAAGGCTTTGAAAAAGAATGAGTTAGATAACAAAATATAACATAATAAAATCGGCTATC
>JBGYAB010000002.1:0-13829 GCA_041815985.1 Sodaliphilus sp.
GACTCAGAAAGTAATAATTTCCTTCATTAGCCAGCTTGTACAGCAAGTCGGTCTTGTCCACATAGACATAGCCGTCTTTTCTTACTTTCTCAAAATTCTGTATGCCAATCGGGTATTTCATATTTTAAATTCCTCTTCTGTTTGTTTTTACAAATATAGCAAAAAAACAAGATTATCCAATGAATAAAAAAATAAAAAAGCCATCTTCGGTGTGGAAGATGGCTCAGAGCCGCGAGCGGGACTCGAACCCGCGACCTTTTCGTTACGAATGAAATGCTCTACCAACTGAGCTATTGCGGCTGATGCGATGCGACACTTTGCATCGCGATATGATTATTTCGGCTACAAAGATACAATTAATATAGCGATTGTTTACTATAAACTATCTTTATTTTTGCTTTATCGAGACATAATTTTGCCAAACCGGGCTGCGCAACCGAAGGTGCAATCTTGGTTACTACCGTAGTTTGAGAAGAACTGTAAGAAGAATTGGTAGTGTAGGTAGTTACATCAATAGGAGTAACTGTCAAATTAATGTCATCGGCACCGGCAATGCCATTCTGGTTTTGAATGATGTTCAACACATATTCACGCAAGCCGGTGAATGCATATTGCTTCTTTGTGGCATCATAGGTTGCATAGAATGAATCTTTGTTGTTGGTGAGGCTGTCACCTTCAAAAAAATCTTTCTTCTTACCTTGCTTTACCATGAGCAGATAGGCCGGCGGAGCAATGTTATAATCGTTTTTAATTTCCTCAACAGGAATAACGAGTTCAAGAGAATTGATCAACGACAAGCCATCGGAAGTAGATTTTTTGTAATTGTCGATAATCTCCTGAATAGGGAATTTTACATTTACTTCATATCCGGCAGGCCCCATAACCACGGCATCACCATTGGCCACCATTTTCTTCACATTCTCTCCCGGAGTCAGTTTAATGTTATTGTTGGTTATCACTTCGGGTGTCGAAGCCACATAGCTTTGACGACCTTCCATGATAGTATCGGTGCCTTCTTTACGTTGATAACGATAGCCATAGAAAGTTGTCATTTCGGTTGCATAGAAGTTCATGACGCGACCGGAACCATAGACATTCTTAATATAAAGTCCGGGATAATGTTGTCTAAAAATCTCCGGGTCGCTGAATGCTTCGGGTTTGGTTTTATAAAGTTCATACATGCTTTGGGCAAAAGAAGTGGATAGTGGCACATATACCTCATACCACGACATCGATGAACCAGAAATAACAGTATCTTTTTTGCTTGCACTTTGAGGCGAATAGGACACTGTACCTAATAAATCATCTTCACTATAATATTCCGAAGGGTCGAAATCACTATAAATTTTGGTGGGCAACTGCTTTTTGAGTTTATACACATTCATGCGCATAGGGGCAACAGAGTCACCAATGAAACCATTTTTGGCAATCGTCAACGTCAAACGGCAAGAATTGATCTTCACGACCTTTGCCGTGTCAATCAACCTGGCCGGCATGAGTTGTGTAACAACCTCACTCGTCAATTGACCATAGCCCGGCGAGTTGATCGTCCCCACCAGTTGCGTGCTTGTGCGAGCTTGAATTTTTGAGTTCAACACAGTAGTTCCCGTCATCGTGAACGAAGAGTCTTGAATGATCTCAGAACGTGTGTCGGCAATCGATGAACCTATATTATCGTCGGAACACGAGATAACGCCACATATCGTTAGCAGGGCGAATATCAGATAGATCGATTTCTTCATAAACTAAATGTTAAATAAAAGTATGTCTTGATTTATTTTTGGGAATTTCAAAAAATGTCAATTTGAAAATCTGCAACTTTTTCTTCGTTTCACAAGCGACATTAAAAAAAATCCCATTGTCATAGCGACTCATAGAATGCTTTATAGGCTTCTACATTTTCATCACCAACTTGATAAGGCAAGAATGGTAATTTAGATTTTTTCACTAGTTCCATCACCTCGGCACTCACATTTTGAGTACATTGTACCACCCCGTCACTATGTTCCAAAGCCAATTTGGTGAGCATGAGTTTGTCGGCCTGCTTTCCTTTCAAAGCTTTGATGTGCTCTTCTTTCATTCCATCAAATTTCAATTTCTCATAGAGTCGCTTATCAAGAGGCATGGCAAAATCGTCGTCGAAAAGCGAATAAACAATCTTTGACTCGCTAAACGAAGGATCGTCTTTATAAAAATCTTTGATGTAGAGCGGTGCCAAGGCTGTAACAATGCCGGTGCAGTGAATCACATCGGGCACCCAACGCAACTTCTTCACCGTTTCGAGTGTACCACGCACAAAGAAGATGCTTCGTTCGTCATTGTCGGCCGGCGACATTGTCGTTTCAAGTTCTTTGGTGATGTTGCGTGTGAAATAGTCTTCATTGAAGATAAAATAAACCTGCATGCGTGCAGGTTGCAATGTCGCAACCTTGATGATCAACGGATGATCAGTATCATCAATCGTAAGGTTCATGCCCGACAGCCTGATTACTTCATGAAGCTGATTGCGACGCTCATTGATATAGCCGTATTTCGGCATAAAAGTGCGGACATCAATACCGGTTTCTTGAATTGACTGTGGTAAATTACTCCCCATCAAAGCCATAGGCGTATCTGGCAAATATGGAGAAATTTCTTGCGAAATAAATAATACTTTTTTTACATCCATCGTACAGTGTAAATTTTATCCTAATGCAAAGTTAAGTATTTTTTCGCAATATTGCTAATCTCGCCGAGGTGAGCGCTACCATTTTAAGTAAAAATGACATTGATTTAACATTACTAAATCATTTGCCACATATTTAACCCAAATCGATTATTAGACCGTGTAGGTTACTATCTTTGGTTCACCGTGCATCTTTCTTCCGGCGAATACTTCAGGGCATGGAGCCTATTTCATGAGTGCGGCAATGGTTTTCTTCACACGGTCGACATTGGTGAAATTGAGTGCATTCTCGTCGGCTCCGGCCTCGCCCATATATACTGCCGGATTAAAATACTTCATTTGACTCGGTTTCTTGCGCCGTGCCGAAAAATGATATTCCACAATGCCGGTTTCCTTGTAAATTTCATGAATGTTACTTTCAATCACGCCACAGCCTGCCATCACAACAATGCGCCCATCAGCATGTTCTTGAAGTTTTTTCAGCATCGAACTTCCCTGAATTGCCGTGGGTTGAAGCCCCGAGGTGAGCACTCGGTCAAAGCCAAGCTCAATAATGCTCTCCAATGCCTCCATCGGATTTTGCGTGCGGTCGAAAGCACGATGAAACGTTGTGCTCATGCCTTGTGCATGAGTGAGTAACATTTTGCAAGCCTCCACATCAACATCGCCATAGGGGGTGAGACAACCCAAAACCACTCCGTCGGCTCCAAGATTTTTACACACTTTAATATCTTCGACCATTCGCTCCAATTCAAGAGCCGAATAAAGAAAGTCACCACCGCGAGGCCTAATGATGACGTGCAGGCGTACTCGTTCGAGCACCTTGCGAGCCACTTTTATTTCGCCATACGAAGGGGTGGTGCCACCTTCGGGAATGCCGGCACACAGCTCTACCCTATCGGCTCCGCCTTCTTGTGCCGCCAAACAACTCTCAACGCCATTGGCACATATTTCTATCTTAAATTCGTTTCTTTCCATGATTTTACAAAGATAGCGAAAAACTTGCTACTCCATGCGGTTTCCATTCTTAAATTTATGCCCTCTGCTATCTTTCACGACAAAACAGACAGTTCTTCAACCGAACCGCCTGTTTCATGTTTTATAAAAACTACTCACTTAGAACTCTGCATTGTTGGGTGTGCGAGGGAAAGGTATCACGTCGCGAATGTTTTGCATGCCTGTTACAAAGAGGATAAGACGCTCAAACCCAAGGCCAAATCCTGCATGTGGGCATGTGCCGAACTTGCGCGTGTCGAGATACCACCCCAAATTGTCACAACGCATGTTGCGACGTTCAATTTCGGCTGTAAGTTTCTCGTAACTTTCTTCACGCACCGAGCCACCAATGATTTCTCCAATCTGCGGAAAAAGCACATCGGTGCCCTGCATGGTCTTGCCGTCGTCGTTCTGCTTCATGTAGAATGCCTTGATATCCTTGGGGTAATTGGTCATGATAACGGGTTTCTTGAAGTGCTTTTCCACAAGATAGCGTTCATGCTCGCTTGCCAAGTCCACTCCCCACGAAACCGGGAATTCAAACTTTTGTCCACCGGCTTGTGCCTCTTCAAGAATCTTCACACCTTCAGTATAATCCAAGCGCACAAAGTCGTTTTCCAAGACACCTTGCAAACGCTCGATGAGCGTGTCATCATACATTTTGTTCAAGAATTCAAGGTCGTCCTTGCAATTATCGAGAGCATATTGCACGCAATATTTTACAAATTCCTCTTCGAGATCCATCAAACCGGCCTGATCGAGAAATGCCACTTCCGGCTCAATCATCCAAAATTCAGCCAAGTGACGCGGCGTGTTGCTGTTCTCGGCTCGAAATGTGGGGCCGAAAGTGTAAATCGCACCCAGTGCAGTTGCTCCAAGCTCACCTTCGAGCTGACCGCTGACGGTGAGATTGGTGGCTTTGCCAAAGAAATCTTGACTGAAATCTACTTTGCCATCTTCGGTCCTTGGCATGTCTTCGAGATTGAGCGTCGTTACTTGAAACATGTCGCCTGCCCCCTCGGCATCACTCTCGGTGATGAGTGGAGTGTTCAGATAGAAGAAACCGTGATCGTTGAAAAACTTGTGAATGGCAAATGCCAAGTTGTGGCGAATGCGGAACACTGCCCCAAAGGTGTTGGTGCGCATGCGCAAATGCGCTTTTTCGCGCAAAAATTCCAACGTGTGTCCTTTCTTTTGCAACGGATATTCCTCGGGGTCGGCCGTACCATAAACCTCAATGGTTTCAACCTGCACCTCCAAGTTTTGTCCCTTGCCTTGCGATTCCACAAGATTACCCTCAACATGCAGGCATGAGCCCGTGGTGATGGGTTTGAGGGTTTCGTCGCTAAATTTTTCCAAGTCGACCACAAGTTGCAGATTGTTGATTGTAGAACCATCGTTGAGTGCGATGAACTGCACATGTTTGTTGCCTCGCCGAGTGCGCACCCAGCCTTTAACACACAGTTTCTCACCCACCGGTTGGGTTTTGAAAACGTCAACAATCTTAGTTCTCTTTAATTCCATTTTATGATCTTTTTTTATAATTTCGGTCGGGTTGCCACTACTGTAACCCGACCAAAATATGATAGTTCTGTGTTATTTATTCAAATGAATTTTGTTTCAAGAAGTTCACTTCCTCCTGAGTGAGGTAACGCCAGCGTCCACGCGGCAAGTTCTTCTTGGTAAGACCTGCAAAATACACACGGTCGAGCTTCACCACATGATAACCCAGCGATTCAAAGATGCGACGTACGATGCGGTTGCGTCCTGAGTGTATCTCGATACCGGCCTGTTTGCGGTCGGTTGGCGACACATAGCTCACCTCATCGGCTTGTATCGGACCATCGTCGAGCTCAACACCATCGGCAATGTGTTGCATGTCTTCCTCGCTGATTGGCTTGTCGGTCCACACTTGATAGATTTTCTTTTTCACATATTTGGGGTGAGTGAGCTTCGATGCCAAGTCGCCATCGTTGGTGAGCAACAGCACACCGGTTGTGTTGCGGTCGAGACGCCCCACCGGATAGATGCGCTCTTCGCAAGCACCCTTCACAATGTCCATAACGGTTTTGCGACCGTTGGGATCGTCGCTGGTAGTAACACAATCTTTGGGCTTGTTGAGCAAAATGTAAACCTTGCGCTCGCTTGCCACTTCCTTGTCGTTATATTCTACGGTGTCTTTGGGAGTGATTTTAACGCCGAGTTCTGTAACCACCTCACCATTAACCTTGATGAGTCCTTTTTGAATGAGTTCATCGGCTTCGCGACGCGAGCATACACCTGCATTGGCCATGAATTTGTTCAAACGTATCTGTGCATTTGGATCGATGATTGGTTCATCGTATTCCACCGGCTTAGGACGTGGAGTAAAACGCATTTGCGGACGCGGTCCTTGATTGAATTGCCTTTGTGGGCGTTGTTGCTTGTAGCCACCTTGCTGGCGAGGCTGGTAACCGCCTTGCTGACGAGGTTGGTAGCCACCCTGACGAGGTTGGTAGCCACCCTGCTGGCGAGGTTGGTAACCGCCTTGACGGGGTTGATAGCCACCTTGCTGGCGAGGTTGATAGCCGCCTTGCTGGCGAGGCTGGTAACCACCCTGACGAGGTTGGTAACCACCCTGACGAGGTTGGTAGCCACCCTGACGGGGTTGGTAACCGCCTTGACGAGGTTGGTAACCGCCTTGACGAGGTTGATAGCCACCTTGCTGGCGAGGCTGGTAACCGCCTTGCTGATGGGGTTGCTGTGCGCCTTCTTCGCCTTGAATTACCGCAGCATCATCGACCGGTGCCTGATTGTAGGCAGGGCGTTGCTGATAGCGTGGATTATAGCCTCCTTGTTGGCGGGGCTGATAGCCGTAATTAGACCGTTGATAACCGCCTTGCTGACGATAACCTCCCGAATATCCTCCTTGCTGTTCTTGGTCCACTTGGCCTTCATGACCAAAATTCGCTCTTTCATAGCGTTGCGTTTCTGTGTCCTCGATAGCAGGCTTTGCCTCGCTGATGCGTGGGCGTTTTGATTTTTTCTCTAAATTCTCATCCATACGTTAAATCAAAAATGAATGGTTAGTTAATAATTAATGTAATTTTTTAATGTTGTAACTTTTGGGTTGCTCGGCCTTCTCGGCCTTCGTAATAATATTGGATAAGCAATAATACTGTACTGACGATAGTTTACCCTAAAAAATTTCAGGACAAAGTTAAATACTTTTTTCTTAAAACCAATAGTTGTAAGAAATAAATTGGAGATTTTTTGTTTTATTAACCCAAGCCAGAGCGCGAGGAAGTTGTAAGGGATAAGGGGGTAAAAAGTGTGCTCTCTCGATTTGGGAGAGGGCACACTCGTGAGGGGTTAATAGCCTGTATAGGAATGAGGGGTGACGGCGCGAAGTTCGGCTTTCACGGCTTCGCTCACGTTCAGGGTTTCAACAAACTCGCTGATGCGCTTTTGGTCAACTTCTTCGTTGGTGCGCGTGAGGGCTTTCAACGCTTCGTATGGTTTAGGGTAGCCTTCACGGCGCAAAATCGTCTGCATTGCCTCGGCAACCACACTCCACATGCCGTCGAGGTCGGCATCGATGCTCTCACGATGCAAAATAAGCTTGTTCAAACCTTTCAATGTGCTTGCCAAAGCAATCATCATGTGCCCCATCGGCACACCCACATTGCGCATCACAGTCGAATCGGTGAGGTCGCGTTGCAAACGTGAAATCGGCAATTTTTGGCTCAAAAATGCCAAAATGGAATTGGCAACACCCATGTTACCCTCGCTATTCTCAAAGTCTATGGGGTTCACCTTGTGAGGCATGGCACTCGAACCCACTTCGCCGGCTTTAATCTTTTGCTTAAAATAGTTCATCGAAATGTACATCCACATGTCGCGGTCCAAATCGATAATGATGGTGTTGATGCGCTTCATGGCATCGAGCAATGCCCCAAGGTTGTCGTAGTTGGAAATTTGAGTAGTCCATTCTTCACGCTCAATTCCCAGCTTTTCGTTCAAGAACTTGTTGCCAAAGATGCGCCAGTCATATTGCGGATAGGCAATTAAGTGAGCATTGAAGTTACCCGTCGCTCCGCCAAATTTTCCACTCATGGGCACTGCCTTGAGTTGCTTGAGTTGTTCTTCAAGCCGATAGGCAAACACCTTGATTTCCTTGCCCAAGCGAGTGGGCGATGCCGCCTGCCCGTGAGTTTTTGCAAGCATGGGAATGTTGTGCCATTCCTCGGCATGTTGATTGAGCCAAGCGATTAGTTCTTGAAGCATGGGCACAAACTCCTTGTCAACGGCATCTTTGATTGCCATTGGCATTGATGTGTTGTTGATGTCTTGCGAAGTAAGCCCGAAGTGAATGAATTCCTTGTATTGTTCAAGTCCCATTTTGTCGAATTGTTCTTTCAAGAAGTATTCCACCGCTTTCACATCGTGGTTGGTAATGCCTTCAATGTCTTTCACACGTTGCGCATCGTCAACCGAAAAATTGCGATAAATGTCGCGCAACGGTTCCATTACCTTGCGGTCGATGCCGACAAGCTGTGGCAACGGCAACTCACACAATGCAATGAAGTACTCCACTTCCACGGTCACGCGGTAGCGCACAAGTGCATATTCCGAAAAATAGGTTGCAAGAGATTTTGTTTTGCCATGATAGCGACCATCAATGGGCGACACGGCAGTTAACGGGCTCAAATTCATGTTCTCTGTATTTTATGTCAAAATTAAACGTTTTGTTTCAAGTATTGAAAGTGTTGCAAAGTTAACTCACAAAATATTAAAAATGACTATTTCTCACAATTAAATTGTCATTTTCTTTTGGTTAATTTACAAATTAATATCATCTTTGCAATAAGATTATGCTCATGGCTACGCGTTCACGAAAGCGTCCTCGCTTATTCCTTGATAATGTGAACGCCTTACCCTTGAGCTTTTTTTATTTTAAACCAAGATTAAGTTTGCTACTCCCATCACAGCGCATTGCAATCTTGATTGACGGATGATTTTTCGTGAAGCGTTTCAACTGTCTCTACAATAAAAAAAGAACAATGACCGGCACGGAGGTTGCCGACCTTAATGTACACCATGACCATGTATCATGTACGCGACAATGATGTGCTCTACCGCATTTTCTACTATGACTGCGAACCTCTTGACAAACGCATGCACAATCCCCTCACACACAGGAGTATCAACTATGCCAAAACCGATGAATACAAGTTCCGATGCGAACTACTCAACGCTCTCAAGGTGAAACGTAAAGTCGCACTGCGAGTGGGAACACTCAAGACAAACAACAACTGGATCATTAACCAATCGGCCACAGAAAGACTACTCAAGAAGGAAATCACAGTCGATGACTTAACAGAAAATGACGTGAGTCCGGAAATCAGACAAAAAGGCATTGACATGAAAATTGGTGTAGATATCGCTTCTTTGTCACTCAAGCGATTTGTTGACAAAATTGTACTTTTTTCGGGCGATTCAGACTTTGTGCCTGCAGCCAAGTTGGCTCGCCGTGAAGGCATAGATTTTATTCTCAATCCCATGAAAGCAAATGTAGAACCGCAGCTCAACGAGCACATCGATGGCATGGAAACTTATGCTCCTTCAAAAAAGAAACCCACAGCAAAACACTGTACAGAAACCAAAGTAACTGCCATGAAAAAACATAGCAACAAATAATCTCCATAATCCTGTTGAACTCGCAAAATCATTTTTTTTGTAAAAAAAGCAGTTTTAATTTGTGCAATAAAAAAAATATCGTACCTTTGCATCGCTTTCGACAAGAAAGGGTGTTTAGCTCAGCTGGTTCAGAGCATCTGCCTTACAAGCAGAGGGTCGGCGGTTCGAATCCGTCAACACCCACTCCACCAAAGCCACGAACGTTTTTCGTGGCTTTTTTTGTATGCCAAACCGCTGTACAACATTACATTCCTCCTCAAAAACAAAAAATGTTTTTTTATTTCTCGCCCGGGAGGGCGACTGTAAAGGAAGTGCCTGCGGAAGAAATCCAACAAATCAATAATAAACAACAGTCAAAAATATTTGCTTGATTTGGACAAGATTTGTTCGATTTCTCGGCGAAGCCGACTGTAAAGGGAGTAGCAAAAAAGCACCCGGGCGAGGTTGCCCGAGTGCTTCGTTTAGTCGATAAAAAACCGTTTTCCCAATTAGCGTACGTTGATTTTTGACGAAGTGCGACTACCGTCTGAATAAACGTTCACTTTCACGTTAATGCCGCTGAATGGTTGGTCACTTTCCATGCCTTGCATGTTGTAGTATTTCACCGCAACCAATTGGCGATCGACTTCTACGGCCTCTATTGCCGTGCTGATGTCGTGCCCTTGTGGCAATCTCAACGGATAAACCATGTAACCTTGGGCAACAACCGCCGTTTGATCGATATACACAGCTCGCCGGGCAAGGTTGCGCGACGATGTTGCATTTTCCTTTTTGATAATCACGGGCATATCGTCATAGATTTTCCCGTCTACAAGCATGTTCGATGTGTATTGGTCACACATGTTCATGTCCACAAAGTAACCGCCTTCAAGCTTACTTTCGTTCACAACCTCTCCTCGGCTGTTTTTGCCCACCGGCACTACAAAAGCATTCAACGGGCTATTCCATTGGCTCCATGTCACAAAGGCATATTCGTTGGGCTTAGGTTGAACAAAGAAGTAGGTTTTGCCATTTTTTTGCTGCGTGCCATTAAAGCTGCAAGTGATGTAGACATTGGGATTGTAAGGCTTTTGCACGCCGGCGACCGGCAGTTGTTCTACCGTGAGCGTGAGGTTCTCTCCGGTGCGAGTGAGTGTGCCTTTCAGTCCTTTGAGACTATGCCCCACCAAGTCTTTCATCTGCGCCACAGTGACTGTGGCCGGAAGCTGAATTTCAAGCCAGTTGCTCTGGTCTAAGTTGCGGTTGAGGAAATTGATTTCACCGGCTTGGAGTATTTGGGCAGGAGAAAATTTGCCATCGTCCTTGGCAAAAAGTCTTTTGCTCTCGGCATGCACATACACGCCACTCAGGTCGTCGTCCTTAATTTCCACTTCTCCGGTAATGGAGGCATCGGCCACAAGCTGTTCGAGTGTCTTTTTTCCATCGTCTTCTTTCACGATCACATATTTGTCGTGCATCTCCGTTTGTTGCGAAATATCGAGATAGCAAGTATTGCTCAAAATATTCGATGAATCGCCGGTGTTTTTGTTGACAAACGCCAATTCGGTGTCACTGAGCACTCTCATCGTGGCAGCATTGAAAGCAAGCAGTTTATACTCGGGGCGAATGCCATCCAAAGTATTCAGGTTAATCTTGCCTTTGAGCAGATTACCGACAATGGCTTCCGGCTCTGTCATCAACGGAATCAGGCGGTTTTCCTTGGCCGTCTTTCCGTTACATTCAAGAATAACCGGCGTGTTGGCAGGAACTTTGCCCGATTCTATGTTTTTAATGTGAATTGTGCCCTTGGTGGCATCAATCGCAGTTACAATATAGGCTTTCACGCCGTCGGGTTGATAGCATTCGTAGGGGAATGCTGTGTACATGGTGGTGTAGTACTTGCCATCGACAACCGTTGAACCGGGTTGCGCCCCAAAGTAGTATTCGTCTACATGTTCCTCGTCCAAAGGCTCCAATGCAAAGTATGAATAACGATCTTCTCCAATATACACTTTGTCAAGTCCAATGTAAATCTGCCCTTCATCAAGCTTTTTCAAAGCTGCCGCTCCTTTTATAAATTTGAAAAAGCCGAGATCCAACCCCGTTTTAACTTCAAATACATCACCGGCAATATTTTTTGTATCAACACCTTGCGATGCCAATATCGAATTTTTCATCACCACAGTATTGGGAGCTGTAGCCTGCAAATCAACTTCTTCCCCGGTCAACTTCAACACAGTACCCGGCGAAGAATAAAACGCAGAATTGTTCGACGGCATCCATTTAAGTACTCCATCCTGATTTTGCGTGGAGCCTTTAGAGTAGCTACCCACAACATTAAGGGCACCGCCCCAAATGTGTTTCAAACGATAATAGCCCTCGCCATGGAATGTGTGCTTGAGCTTGAAGTTGGCCGTGTAGACATCGGCTTTGTTGATTGCAAACGTATATTTCAAATTGTGTGAAACCGTGTCGCCGGCCTCATTGCTCCAACCCAAAAACTCCATGGGGGCGGAATCATTATTAGGATTACGTGTGGCCGTGATGGTGACTTTATCACCCACCTTATTGGCAACCTTGTCAATGGAAACAAAGCCCAGTCGCGGATCATTCACCATAACAGAAACGGTAGTTGGCACAAAGTGAGCGGTAAAAACATCTATCGGGGTAGTCAACGGTTTGGTAGATTCGCTCTTCAAACTGAACAGTAGTGCATTTGCTAACTTGCTTCTGTCCTCTCCTGCCCGGTTAACCCATTTCAAGAAACCGTAGCCTTTGTCGGGCTTAGCAAACGCATAAATACCATAATATTTGCTTTCCTTTTCAAAATCACCCGTAGAACAAGTTAAGGCATATTGATTGTCGGTGGGAGCAATGTTTTCTTTTGAAATATACACCTTGCCTCCACCGGTAGATGCTACTTTTGCATCTACCATGAAGTGATAATTCGAACCAGCATGGGCGGTTGCACAGCACAATAGCAGCACTGCAAACAGTGTCAATTGCTGTAATGAGTTTATTTTTTTCATAAAATTAAAGTTCAAACTTTTTCTTTTTTCCGAAACAAAGGGAAGAACGCCTTCGCTCGGCGCATCTTCCCTTGTTTGTGATAATAAAAGATTATGTTTGTGCGACTAATCTTTATTTAACAACTTTTGAAGTTGTTTTGGTACCGTCGGTATAGGTAGTAACCATTACGTTCACACCTTGGAATGGCTGTGCACTTTCAACACCGGCGAGGTTAACATACTTAACTCCGGCTACGGCCTTGGCAGCATTCACGTTGTTAACACCTGTGTGAACATGAACATCGAAAATAACATCGATAATAATGTCGGCAGACTCCTTGGGAGTTTGGCTGCCATTAAACATGATGCCGGTGGTCGTTACCTGACCCAGATTCTTGCCATCGACAAAAAGCTCATAGGTTGCAGACGGATCGAGACCGTAGAACACGTATGTTCCATCGGGGTTCACTTTGGTTTTCATAACCTGAGTCGGGAATTTCAGTTCCAATTCTGCATCGGTCACAGGGTTGCCCTCTGAGTCCTTTACACTAACTTTAATGTCGTTGGTGAAGAAGGTCAAACCATAGGCAGGGAGATCATTTTCTTCAAGTCCAAGATAGTTACCGTTGTAGGGAGGGAAAGCCGATGGCAAATTGTAGACATGAGTACCGGCAAACACGGGGTCGAAGTCCATTAATTTCACGGGAGTGCCAATCACCTCTTCGCCCTTGCGAGTCGATTGCCATATTGCACCATTGCCACGATAAACGGTGGCAACCTTTGGAGTTACCTTAAAGGTGTTCATGTGGAAGTCCATGTCGTTGGTGCCACTGAGCAAGATGTCGACAATCATGTTACCGCCTGTGTAGGTGTAGGGTTTCAAAAACTTGCTGGTAAAGAGCACTTGGTCTTGACCACTTGGAGCGGGAAGTTGATTAACATCTTTGTTACTTACAGCAACAGTTTGCTCATAGTCGTCGAAAGAAGCATAGGAAGACGCTTCAAGCGTTTCGTCTGTCACCGACTTGATGTGCGAAGTGATGCCGATGTATTGAGGCGCTTTGTGATTTTGGCCGGTGAGGAACAAGCCGGTGATTTCACCGAATTTTGGGAAAGGCTTCAAATCGCTTGCATGATCGATGTGCCCCTTGAAGTCGTTTTCGGTCACAAGACAAGTCACTTTCCAGTCGGTGAAAGCAATATACTTGGTGATGGTATTTCCACCGGCAGTATCTGTTTTGATTGTAGCGTTGGTCAAAATCTTTTGAACACCTGTGGGGTCGGTTGTGAACACGTTGCTGTCTTGCTGATCTGTCCAAGACACATTGACTTTTGTTTCAGGACCGGCATTGCCGCCTGTGGTTGTCATTTGAGCATTCATGGCAAGGCCGAAACCGGCTGCCACGGCTAATAAGTAATACTTTTTCATTTTCAAGAATTTATTAAAATTATTATTGCTTTTCTAAAACTTAAATAACAAAAAACCATTTAAAGAGAAGGAA
>JBGYAB010000003.1:0-19392 GCA_041815985.1 Sodaliphilus sp.
ATTTAGTAACAATATAATCAAACAGATACAGTACAGAATAAACGAAAGACCGAGATGCAAACTCAATTTCTATTCCCCAAAAGAAATCTTTTTCTTAAATTTGAAACAAAAAGTTGCATTCAATAGTTGAAACTACAAAGATTTATAAAAAAAATCGTTATATTTGCAAAAAGGAGGGAGTTATGTTGAAGAAAATAATGTTGATTTTAACCACGATACTCGGTTGCTCAATCGTGGCACAAGCACAAGACAACTATGATGGCCCTGTGAAAAAAGAGCTTGCCCAAAAGGAAAAAGCTGAAATCAGAAAACAAAAAATGGCTATTGTAGACTCAATACGATTTAACAACGTGGTCGATGCCGTTTCTGAAGGCTATTTCGTGATACTAGTCGATCGTGTCACGGTCAATTTTTCGGGCTATATGGAAAACAGTCTCGACAATCAACGCAATTTTATTCTGGTACAAGGAAAAAACGGCGTGGTGCAGACTTCATCAAGCTGGGGTTATCCCGGCTTTAACAACATGGGGGGCATCACTTTATCGGGCAAATTGCAGAACATGCGAACTAAAATCGACAAAAAGGGCAATATTTCCATTGGCTATGCACTCATTGGGCACAACGTCAATGCCGAAATTTACATCAGTTTGCCCAAGGGAAGTCAATATGCCACAGCCCAAGTCACTCCCATCATGGGGCGCGGTGCGTTCACCATGTATGGCCGCATTGCTCCTTACCGCAATCCCAATCTCAACATCGAGCATTGAGTCGCCTGCTCGTTTTTCTCTTAGTTTTTGATTAAGCCCCCTGTTTGGGTTTAAAACACGCATTGCAACAAGTGCACATCGTGATAGGTTGCACCACGTTTAATCCACGATTGCATCACACCCACTTCGCGAAATCCAAATTTGCGAAACAGCGAAAGGCACCCGGTGTTGTCAGCATGAATTTGCACATAGATTTGTCGCACGCCAATGCCATTGCAGGCATAGTTTTTCACCACATTGAGCACTTGTGCGCCAAGTCCTTTGTTCTGTTGCTCTTTCACAATAAACAATCCCAGCTCTGCACGGCTGTTGATGGGGTCAAAATCCATAAAATCGACCGTACCTATGGCTTCGTTTGTGGCTTTGAGGGTGATAATGAGACGCAATTCACGGGTTTTGAAAATGTCGTTTTCATTGTTTTTCAAGTAATTCCACAGGTTTTCACGCGAATAGGGTGTAATAGTGTTGCTCACCGTCCACAACATGGGATCGTTCTCCCATTTGTAGAGCAAGTCGAGGTCGGTGGGTTCCATTGCCCGCAATTTGATGATGTCGTTAGAAAGCAAATCACTCATATAAAACACTCAATTCATTTTCGGTGTGATAATGATACCGTTCCTGTTGCTAAAAATGTGAAAGTCAACGCCTTTACGTGCTCCTTTGGCAATTGTGTCAACAATTTGCGAATATGAAAACGAGGCATCGTCAATCAGTACATTGGCAGTGCCACGAACAGGAATTTTGGTATCGTAGTGAGCAATGTGCATTTTTTGAGCCACCTCATTAGGAGAATCGCTCAATATCACCCAATTATTGATTTCGTCAAGAGTTTTTTCCTTCTTCTTGAACACATGCTTGAAAAATCTGCGCAAAACAGCCATAGACTGACGCACAAGCACCCCCAACTTGATGAAAGGATAGGCCAACGTGCCAAAACCCGGAAAATGCTTGCGATAAAAAATGAGCATGGCATCGTAGAACACTTTCACATAGCGCAACGAGTCTTTCTTGGTACATTCGCCCTTGTAGTGTATCATAGTCGTGGGCAAATACCAGTTTTCAAAACCGGCTTGCACAAACCGGAAAGACAGATCGATATCCTCGCCATACATAAAAAAATCTTCGTCAAAGCCCCCGACACTCTGCAAAATGCTTGTGCGACAAAACATATAGGCTCCGGCAAGAATATCGATGTTGTGCGGTCGGTGTTCATCAAGAAATCGGAGATGATACTTGGCAAACCAGCGTGAGCGAGGCATGAGTTTCGACAATCCAAAAATTTTGCAGAATGATACCCACGGAGTGGGAAAAGCTCGTTTTGATTCGGGCAGAAACCGGCCGTTGCCGTCAATCATGTGCAACCCAATCGATGCACACTTGGGGTGAGCCTTCATCCATTGCATGGGAGCAGTAATACACTCGGGAGTGATGATGGTGTCGGGGTTGAGAATGAGCGTATAATGGCCCTTGGCACGCATAATGGCCTGATTGTTGGCACGCCCAAAGCCCACATTCTCGCTATTCTCGATAAAAGTAACCTGCGGAAAACGAGGCTTCACAAACGCCATGGTGTCGTCGCCGGAATTATTGTCGACAACAATGACTTCTCCATTAAGGCCGGCAAGGGCTTCCAGAGCAGCCCTGATGGTCTGCTCTAAAAAATGCTTTACCCGATAACTCACTATGACGATGGTGATGTCCAATGCCGTTTGCAATGTTTTTCTAAAATCATCGCAAAGTTAACATTTATTTTGTAAAGTCGAAGATAAACCATTAATTTTGCTCCGTCATTTTTCAAACAAAGGTGGCATTTGAGAACGCATGTTCAACGTGATTTACACTTACTTTGCCTGTTCTCGATTTACACCATGTGCAATAAAAATTGACAAGAAAAAATGCATTGTTACAGTAAATATAATAAACATTAAACAAAAAACATGGGACTGGTAATAGGCATCGATGTTGGCGGCAGCACCACCAAAATCGTTGGGTTAAACAATGGCAAGGTGCAGGCTCCAATGTTCATCACGGCAACCGACCCAATCACTTCTCTTTTTGGAGCTTTTGGCAAATACATCTACGACAATGGTTTTGCCTTAGACGACATTGAGCATGTGATGCTCACGGGTGTTGGGGCATCGGGTGTGACAACTCCCATCTACGGCTTGCCCACAACCAAGGTTGGAGAATTTGAGGCCGACGGTCTTGGGGCAAAACATGCCGTCAAAACCGATCCCATCATGGTTGTTTCGATGGGAACCGGCACCACTCTTGTGAGAGTTGAAGGTAACCACATTTACCATGCCGGAGGCATCAGCATGGGCGGTGGCACACTGCAAGGCCTTTCGCGCCTGTTGCTCAACATTCGCAACGTGCCCAATCTTGTCGAACTCGCCTCACAAGGCGACGCTGCCAAAGTGAACCTGCAAATTCAAGACATCAGCAAAGAAGTGCTCCCCGGTCTACCCCTCTATGCAACCGCATCTCTTTTTGGGAAATCGGTAAACAACTCGGCTGAGAAAGCCGACATTGCCAAGGGGCTTATTATCATGGTTCTTGAAACAATCGGCTCGGCGGCAGTGCTTTCGGTGCTCAACAGCAACATCAAGGACTTTGTGCTCATTGGCAACATGACTCGCTTGCCCGAGTGTCGCGAGGTATTCCCCATGATGGAAGAGTTGTATGGCGTTAAGTTCCACATTCCCGAACACGCAGTCTATCTCACTGCCATAGGAGCAGCCCTTGCCTACAAAGGATAGGTGTTAAGAAATAAGTTGTAAGCCCGTTAACGACTCCTTAACTACTAAAAAGCTCCTTTCCCTTTTTCTTCGTTGAGCTTCTTTTTGTAGGCTTCAAGATATTTGCGTAAACGTTTTTTGCGCTCACGTTCTTTTTTTGCTTTCCAAGCCTCATATTCGAGCCGGTGATTTTCTACATAATTATCTGCCATAGTTTTCAACAAGCAATAAAGGTTAAATAGTGGTAGGTGGAGCAAATTTTATCTTCTTTCACGAAATCAACCCTTTTGAAACGTTTCGCTGAACAAGGTGCGGTTTTGAATTGAACGTCCCAGTGTCAGCTCATCGGTATATTCAATTTCATTGCCCACGCTCACACCTCGGGCAAGCATGGTAATTTTCACGTCAGGAAACGGAGCAAGTTTGCGAAAAATGTAAAAATTAGTGGTATCGCCTTCCATCGTTGCACTCAATGCCAAAATGATTTCATCGACCTCACCCGTTTTCACCCGTTCCACAAGACTTTCAATTTCAATATCTTGTGGTCCAACGCCGTCCATGGGCGAAATCAGTCCTCCCAACACATGATAAAGCCCCCTGTGTTGCCCGGTGTTTTCAATGCTCATCACATCTTTCACATTTTCCACCACGCAAATGGTAGTTGCATCTCGACCGGGCGTAGAGCAAATTGGGCATATCTCGGTTTCACTGATGTTGTGACACACTTTGCAATATTGAATTTCGTCGCGCATCTTGATGATGGAATTTCCAAATCGATGTGCATTTTCTTTGTCCTGCTTGAGCAAGTGCAACACCAAGCGCAAAGCCGTTTTACGGCCAATACCCGGCAATTTCGAAAACTCATTGACAGCATTCTCAAGCAATGACGAAGCAAATTCTTGTTCCATTTATTGTTTCTTCCCTTACCTAATAAAATATTGACAAAGTTAACAAAAAAAAGAATTGAAGAGAAGAGTTTTTTCAGGAGTTAAGGAGTTAAGGAATTAAAATAGTTAACGAACTTACAACTTATTATTTAACACCTATTTCTCAACTTTTGAATAAAATCACAAAAAATAGGTATTGCAACATGTTTTCAAAGGCAGTAATTTTGCACACAAATAACTTAACAATAACGAATAATATGAATCTAAAAACCTTATTCATGGCATTATTATGCCTATTTTGCGTCAATGTCGCCATGGCGACAAATGACAGCGCAAAAGAGTCGCAAGGCTCCGATGCAAACGTGTATGGTCACGTAGTTGATTTGGCAACAGGCAATCACCTGCCCTACCTGAATGTGAGTGTTAAAGGCACAATGTTGCAAGCGGCTACCGATGCCACCGGACATTTCCGTTTAAAGAACTTGCCACCGGGCAAGCATGTGATTGAAGTGAGAGCTATGGGCTATCGCACAGCAACCAAGGAGGTTGAGGTTAGGGTCAAATCGTCACAAGAGATTAATTTCGCATTAACCGAAGATGCCATTTCGCTCGACGAAGTGGTAGTAACTGCCAATCGTTCGGCAACATTGCGTCGCGAAGCTCCTGTGCTGGTGAGCGTGATCGATGCCAAGATTTTTGAAAACACCAATGCCATGTGCATGGCGCAAGGGCTTAATTTTCAACCCGGAGTACGCACCGAAGACAATTGCCAAAACTGCGGTTTCTCGCAAGTGCGCATCAATGGACTTGATGGACATTATTCGCAAATATTGATTGACTCTCGCCCGGTGTTTTCTTCGCTCAACGGCATCTACGGACTAGAACAAATTCCATCGAACATGATTGAACGCATCGAGGTGGTGCGTGGTGGCGGTTCGGCTCTCTATGGAGCTTCTGCCATTGGCGGCACCATCAACGTCATTACCAAAGAGCCAACTCGCAATTCGGTGGAAATTGCCCACACCATCAGTTCGATAGAGGGCAAAGCCACATTTGAGAACAACACCACGGCCAATGCCTCGATGGTGACCGAAGACGGCAAAGCCGGTTTCAGCCTTTACGGACAATATCACTATCGCCCCGGTTTTGACCACGATGGCGACAGCTACACCGAGCTTCCCAACCTCAAAAACCAAACGTTTGGGCTTAACATGTTCTACAAACCGAGCGTGTATTCCAAACTTTCGGTGCAATATCACAACATCGGCGAATATCGCCGTGGCGGAAACTTGTTGAAATTGCCTCCGCACGATGCCAACATCGCCGAACAAGGCGAGCACAACGTGAATGCCGGCAATGCCACCTACGAACTGGCGACACCCAATGCAAAGAACCGCATGAAGGCTTACTTTTCGTTCAGCAACACCCTGCGCAAGAGCTACTATGGCGGCATAGCCGACGGCTCGCCCGAGAGCATCGAAACCGCTCGAAAGGCATACGGACGCACTACCGGGCTTACCTATATTGCCGGTGCACAATATGCTCACTTGTTCGACCAAATGTTGTTCATGCCTGCCACCCTCACACTGGGTGCCGAATACAACTACGATGGACTTAACGACCGCATTGTGGGCTACGGGCACGAAATGGAGCAAAAAATTAGAATCACGAGCGCATTCCTACAAAACGAATGGAAAAACAAGCAATGGACACTGCTCGTTGGTGGCAGGCTCGACAAGCACAACCTCATTGGGCATGTTATTTTCAGTCCACGCGCCAACTTGCGCTACAATCCCGTTGAAAATGTGAACTTGCGTGCCATCTATTCAAGCGGTTTTCGTGCTCCGCAAACCTTTGACGAAGACTTGCACGTGGGGTTTGCCGGTGGCGAACGCATTGTAACCCAAATGGCCAAAGACTTAAAGGAAGAACGCTCTCACAGCTTCAGTCTATCGGCCGACCTATATCACAACTTCAATGGCGTGCAAACCAATTTTCTCATCGAGGGGTTCTACACCACGCTTCGCCATGTGTTTGCACTCAGAAATTTAGACAAGCAAGACGCTCACGGCAACAGAATCCAAGAGCGATACAATGGCAGCGGTGCCAAGGTCTACGGCTTGAATGCCGAAAGTAAAGCCGCTTTCTCTAAATGGTTTCAATTGCAAATGGGCATAACCTTGCAACGCAGCGTGCACGACGAAGCCATTGAATGGGACGAAAAAGCACCACGCGAAAAAAACATGCTCCGCACTCCGTCATTCTACGGCTATTTCACAGCTTCATCTTCTCCAATGAAGAGATTGACTCTTGCACTGTCGGGCAACTACACCGGAAAAATGCTTGTGGGACACGCCGCTCACATTCTCGAAGATGGCACCGAGGTCGCCCCCGTTGCTGTCAACACTCCGGCATTTTTCACGATAAACCTAAAAGCAAGCTACGACATAGCTCTGTCAACCTATGTGAAAATGCAAGTTAATGCAGGCGTACAAAACATGACCAATTCTTATCAAAAAGACTTTGACAGAGGTTGGGGACGTGACTCTGCCTACATCTACGGCCCGGGTACTCCACGCAGTTTCTTTGCCGGTGTTAAAATCTCTTATTAACGATAGTTTTCGAGCTACAACTCACATTAAAAGATAACAAAAAGGAAATAAGAAAAAAACAGGATTTGTTTGATTTGAATGGATTTGGGAGATTTCTCGCCCGCTAGGGCGACTTCTGATGCAAGCAAAGAGAGTACCTGCGACAGAAATCGAACAAATCTATTTAAATCGAACAAATAACTCATTACTTAACACTTAGTATTACTATTTGCTTTGCCCGGTATTTCTTTGTAATTTTGTTGTAAAATAGAAGCAAACATGGAACAGCAAGAAAAAACCTTGTGGCAAACAGTGAAAGGATACTTCAACGTTTTGCCCGACAAGGAAGATGAAGCAGAGACAATACAGCAAATCAGCAGTGGCGTTACTTTTCATGGGGGCAACCTGTGGGTACTCATCTTTGCCATATTCTTGGCTTCGCTGGGTTTGAATGTCAATTCCACGGCGGTTATCATTGGTGCCATGCTCATTTCTCCACTCATGGGGCCCATCATTGGCATGGGGTTGGCTTTTGGCATCAACGACCTTGAATTGCTCAAACGGTCGATCAAAAATTATCTTGTGGCCACGGTAATCAGTGTGCTCACGGCAACCGTTTACTTCACCATCACTCCGCTCACCGATGCGCAATCGGAGCTTCTTGCACGCACATCGCCATCGCTCTACGACGTGCTCATTGCTCTCTTTGGCGGAGCGGCAGGCATACTGGCTCTCGCCACCAAAGGCAAGGGAAACGTAATACCGGGAGTAGCCATTGCCACTGCCCTCATGCCACCATTGTGCACTGCCGGTTACGGTCTGGCGGTGGGTGGTTTTTCTTTCTTCATAGGAGCTTTCTATCTGTTTTTCATCAACACGGTGTTCATTGCCTTGGCCACATTTGTGGGTGTGCGCATGTTGCGATTTAAGCGGAAAAAATTTATCGATCCCAAACGCCTTCACAAAGCAAGAAGATACATTATTGCCGTCGTTATTCTCACCATGTTGCCGGCTACCTACATGACGGTGCAAATCATTGGCGACAGTGTGCAAGACAGCAATGTGAGACGTTTTGTAAAAAACGAGCTGACACTCAAAGGCACGCAAATCATTTCACAAAACATCAACGAAAAAAAGAAAGTGCTCGACATTGTGGCAGTGGGCAGGCTTATCGACAACAAAACCATTCAAGAAGCCACACAGGCTCTGGAACAATATCACTTAGCCGGTTACAAACTCAATGTGATACAAGGCTCACAATCGGACAGCGTGTTGCTCGCCTCCTCTGCCCAACATTCACAAAGCAACAATCGGCAATTGCTTGAACAGTCGCGCCAAATACACGACTTGGAAAGCCGTCTGAACCAATATACCGCCTATGAAAAAATGAGTGGCGAAATCATTCACGAAATGAAGGCGGTGTGGCCCGAAATAGAAAAAATAAGCCTTTCTAACGCGACCGAGACCCGAAGCGACACCACTGCCACATCTTGCTATGTGATAGCCGTGATAGGGTGCAGGCAACGGCCTGACAACAAAGAGCAAGCACAGTTGCAACAATGGTTGAAGGTGCGTACAAAGGCCGACAGTCTGCGTGTTATCGTCACGCCGTGATTTTGTTTCGTTCATTTGCTCTCTCGCAAAAAACAGCGTTTTCAGTCAAGTGGCGCCTATAAAAACAAAAAAACACGATGCACACACATTAAAAGCATTATTTTCACGTTATATAATAATAAGCATTTTTTAAGTAAAACCTAAATATGAAAGTTCTTAAATTCGGAGGCACATCGGTGGGGACCATTGAATCCCTTAAAAATGTGAAATCTATTGTAGAAAGTCAAACCGAACAAGTGATTATAGTCGTTTCGGCACTTGGTGGCGTAACCGACCAACTGATTGCAATGACCAAGAAGGCCGAAAATAAAGATAAAAGCTACAAACACGACATTGAACAACTATACGACCGACACATCAACGTGCTCAAAGGCGTTGTCCCCGACAAGCAGCAAAACAAATGCAAAAAGATTATCCATCAATTCATCAATCTCTCTCTGCCCGGTTTTTTATCCATGCTCAGTGCCGATGCAGAGCTAAGTCCAAGCAACAAGGAGGAAATTGAAAATGCCATTGTGAGTCTCGGCGAAATTTTGTCGTCGGCCATCGTTTCATTCATGCTCAATGCCATAGCACATTACTCGCCAAACTTCATTAAAACCAAAGATGTGGACGGACAACGCATTCTCGACAACTCCACATTCGATCTCATTAAGCAGGAGTTCAACGGTTGCAACGAGGCGGTGGCGGTTGTGCAAGGATTTATCAGTGCCGACATCGACGACAATAACATCAAAACCAACTTGGGGCGCGGAGGCAGCGACTTTACTGCGGCACTCATAGCCTCGGCTCTCGATGCCAAAAGTCTTGAAATATGGACCGATGTAGACGGTTTCTACACAGCCGACCCCAAGAAAGATCCCACAGCAACCATTATCGACGAAATGACATTTGCCGAAGCACAAATCTTGTGTGAAGAAGGTGCCAAAGTAATCTATGCCCCCACCTTGTCGCCTGTTGCGCTCAAGAACATTCCCACTTGGGTAAAAAACACGTTCAATGTTGGTGCAAAGGGCACACTCATTGTCAATTGACGACGCAAGCATCTACTCCCTTGCACAATTCATGAGAAAAACGACATGAGATATTACAGCACTAACGACCCCGACAACAAGGTGAGCCTTGAACATGCCGTGCTCAAAGGGCTTGCCGACGACAACGGTCTCTATATGCCCGAGCGCATAGCCACTCTGCCACAGGCATTTGTGACCAACATGCAAAGCATGACTTTGCAGGAAATAAGTTATGCCGTGGCCAATTACGCCCTCCAAGGAGACATTGATGCCGGCGTGCTGCACGACATTGTGTTTGAAACACTCAATTTCGACATTCCGCTCACCCATGTGAACGACAATCGTTTCTCACTCGAACTGTTTCACGGGCCAACGATGGGCTTTAAGGACGTTGGCGCACGTTTTCTTGCACGTCTTGTCGGGCACTTCACCCAACGGCGAAACAAAGACATCAATGTGCTGGTGGCCTCATCGGGCAACTCGAGCGGAGCCGTGGCCAACGGTTTTCACGGTATTCCGGGCGTGAATGTCTACATCTTATATCCGCAAGATACATTGAGCACCCTGCAAGAGGCGCAATTCACCACACTGGGTGGCAACATCACGGCCATTGAGGTGAATGGCACGCTCAACGATTGCAAGCAAATGGTGATGGAAGCCTTCAAAGACGAGGAGTTGAACAGCACCATGACCTTGACAAGTGCCAAAACCATCAACATTGCCCGACTGCTACCGCAAACGTTCTACTACTTCTATGCTTACGCCCAACTGGCAAAGTACCACCAAGACACGGACAATGTGGTTTTCTCGGTGCCGTGCGGCAATTTAGGTAACCTCACAGCAGGATTGATTGCAAAAAAAATGGGCTTGCCGGTGAAGCGGTTCATTGCCGGCGACAACAAAAACGACATATTTACCCAATATCTCGACACCGGCGAGTTTGTGCCACGCAAGCCGATTGCGTCGATTGCCACTGCCATGGACATTGGCAACCCTCGCAATTTTTCACGCATCAGGCAACTCTACCCCGGTCATGACGAAATAAGTGCATTGGTCGAAGGCATTGCTTTCAACGACCGTGAAATCAACGACATCATTGCCACAGCCTGGCACGAAGAGCATCACTTGCTCGATCCGCAAGGAGCAGTGGCATACGGTGCACTCAAAGAGCGACTCAAGCCCTGCGAAGCAGGTATTGCACTCGAAACTTCGCATCCGGCCAAGTTCATCGATCTCGTGGAAGCAGCCATCGGGCAAGAAGTGGAAGTGCCCAAGGCCATGCGTGAGTTCTTGGCAGGCACTCGTCACGTGACAAGCATGGGCAACGGCTTCAACTCGCTCAAGAAATTCTTGTTGCAACAACAAAAAAACTGAACAATCAATATATTTTTACCTCTCCAACAATGTACAAAAATAAAAACATGAAATACGGACTGCTGTTTTTTGTGTTGATGATTTTAGTCATCACCTTCCAATTCACCGCAGTGCCGTGGATAGTTTTCGGGCAACCTCATGGTGGCGACTTTACAACCACAGTGGTTGCAGCCCTCGCCAATGCACTGTTTTTGGCATCGCCCTACTGGCTCTTGCCACGACGCCAGCGCGGCTTGGCGTGGTTGCTCATCACACTCACCACCATTTGGGGGCTGTCGCAATTGTTCTATTTCCCTACCTACGACGACATTATGCCCGTTCAGGTATTCACCCTCACAGGCAATGTGAATGGCCTGCTCATCGACAGCATTATAGGCTCCGTGCGCTGGTACGACCTGTGGGTTGTGCTTCCACCCTTTGTTTTGGCATTCATTCCGATAGGCAAAATTCAACATGCCCTGCCATTGTGGTTCAAGCACAATGGGCATGACTACATCGAGAAAAGATGCAACACCAAAGGATTTTGGGGCACACTTGCCGTGGCAGTGGCGACATTGATGCTGAACAACATAAACTTGTTCACCGGCCCCGAGCCATTCAAGCAAAAGTGGGAACAACGCTATGCCACTTGCTATGTGAACGCTAAATATTGTGGAGAAAACGGCATTATCCCCTACTTGGCATACTCTTGCCTTGAATGGCAACACAGCTACAAAGCCCTTGATGCAAACGAGAAGCAGGAACTTGGAGATTTCCTTAAAAAAGAAATTCCCGTCTACTCCGACAACGGGCATGCCGCTTGGGGCAGGAAAAACCTGATTATCGTTATTGTCGAGTCGATGCAATCATGGCCATTAGGCTTGAAAATCAACGGAAAAGAAGTTTGCCCCACCATGAACCGCCTCATGGCAAGTCCCGGCGTAATCAGTTGCAAAAATGTAATTTCACAAATCTCCTATGGTCATTCCAGCGATGGTCATTTCATCTACGACACGGGATTACTGCCGTTGTTGCAAGGTTCGGTGGCCATCAGTTTTGGCGACCGCAATTTCCCCTCGTTGCCCAAGGCTTTGCAAGGCTACGACAAACGTGAAATCATGGTAAACGAGGCTTCGTCGTGGAACCAGACCGCGACACCGTTCTCCTACGGTTTCAACAAGCTCTATGCAAGAGCCGAACTCGCTCGGGCCTTGAAGCGCAATAACAACATTGACGACAATGCGCTGTTTGATTTCGTCAACAACGAGGTGTTGCCACAGGTTAAACAACCTTTCATGTTGCAAATGGTGACCTTGACCATGCACACACCTCACAAGGCAGGAAAAGTGCCTGAAACGTGGATCACAAAATCTAACGCCTACAATGAAACCGGGCGCAATTTCTTGAATGAGGTGTACAACTTCGACCGGCAACTGGCACAGCTCTACAAAAAGCTCAAAGCATTGAACATGGACAAGAACACGGTGGTGGCTATTGTGTCTGACCACAACGAACTTGACCTAAACAAGGTTGAAGGTCGCACACAAGCCTCTTTGCACGATGTGGCGATACCGGTTATTATCACCGGTGCCGACACCACGCTACACCACAAGGCCGTGATGGGGCAAGTTGACATCTACCCCACCTTGCTCGATGTCATGGGTTTAAACAATTATAGTTGGAAAGGACTCGGGCACAGTATCTTGCGCTATCCCGTAACTTCGGCCATCAACAAGCGACATGAAATGTATGGCAAAGAGAATCACTTGACCAAACAGCAACGTCGCGCATGGAACATGTCAACCCTCTACATTCGCAACTTAGCAAACAAAAATCAGTAATTTTGCCTCATTCCATTCACAGAAAAGGTTCTTGAATTTCCATGCAAAGAGGAGGTTAATTTTGCCAGTCGCCTTTGGGCATGTAGGGAGCATCGGGGTTGGTGCCGTCGGAGGGATTGGTGTCGGCATTGGGCAACTTGGCCGGTTGTGGATTGGCGGTGCTGCCGGGTGGCATGTAGTCGGCCGGATTTTCAAACTTGGGCGGTTGCGGTTCGCTTGGTGCCTCAGCAACTTTTCCGGCCTTTGCCTTGTGATGAGTAATGTGGGCTTTGCTTTCGATTTTTTTCCAATTATCATGAATTTCATGATCTACCTTGTCGAGCTGATTGTCGATTTTGCGTTCAAGCACCGTGTTGAATTTGAACGGCATGAGCGAGATGATGCACGAAACGAGCGATGCCCACATCAAGATATAACTCACATCGTAGCCATAGGCAACACTGCGAGTTGTGAGACCTTCTTGCGGATCGGCGGTGATTACGTTGGGGTCGTGAGTCAAAGGTAAATTGTGAGGAGTGCCCGTGCCTATGAAAAACACTATTCCCAAAATGATGAATGTGCCGGCGACAAGCCCCCAATAACGATTTTTCATGCAGTTGAACGCAATGGCGGCAAAACATGAAATAAACGGAAGCAACGCAAACAGTGTTTTCAAAAAACTGAAATTTTCGGTAATTAAACCGGTCGAATATTCGATGCCGGTGATGTTGCCGGTGAGTTCAATCGTATAAAAAGGCATGAACACGTAGCATATTAACGTGGCTATGAGTATGATATTGGTGATTGGTTTCATTGCAATTGTTGTCTTTTTTCGGGAATTTCCCCATAATAATTGCGAAAGTAACAAATATTAGGTAAAAGAAACGACAATTTGAATGTTTTTTAGAGAAATTTTAGATTTTCACGTAAAAAAAATGTGAGTGTTTCACAACACCCACATTAAGAAATTAACCTTAAAAATCTAATCCTATGAAAAAATTTACTGCAAAAATACAAGCCTTTCATTTCATGTGCAACAGTGTATTGTTCAAATATTTATAAATTAAACTTCCAAGTGTTAATTGTTTTTGCGAATACGCTTGTGGAGAGCTTGATTTTGCTACTTTGTGAAATATTCTGTAACTTCGTGCTGACTAAATGTTGCGCAACCTCATGCGCCCCTTTTTCTATTTGTGATTATGCCACGATTTGAGCTAAATATTTTAGGATGCGGGTCGGCGACAGCCTCGATGCGACATTTTCCGTCGTGCCAGGTGCTCAACATTCGCGACAACCTCTATATGGTCGATTGTGGCGAGGGTGCTCAAGTGCAATTCAGGCGCATGAGGCTCAAGTTTTCACGCCTCAATCACATTTTCATCAGCCATCTGCATGGCGATCATTGCTTTGGGCTTCCCGGGTTGCTCTCAACCATGGCATTGCATGGCATTACCGGCTCGGTCACGGTTCACACGTTTCAAGAAGGAGTTGAGCAATTCAAACGATTTATGGACTTTTTTTGTCCGGTCACTCCATTTGAACTCCGTTTCAATGCCATTTTGCCCGAGCAAGGCATTGTGTATGAAGACAACGGTATTACTGTCTCCACCATTCCATTGTCGCACCGAGTGCCTGCCACAGGCTTCTTGTTCGCCGAGAAGCAAAAGTTGCGCCACATTGTTCCCGAGGCAGTGAGCAGGTGGTGCGTGCCACACCACTTCATGAACAGTCTGCGCCAAGGAGCCGATTTCGTCACTCCCGAAGGGCTCACAATTCCCAATGCAGAACTCACCAAAGCCCCCGATCCTTCACACTCCTATGCCTATTGCAGCGACACCTCGTATTCAAAGCGTGTGATCAAGGCTGTCGAAGGTGTCGACTGGCTCTATCACGAATCGACCTACGCCGAAGACAACGCCCCCTTGGCACGCAAACGCGGACACAGCACAGCCCGCGAAGCGGCCACTGTGGCTCATGAAGCCGGAGTCAGACATCTCATCTTGGGACATTACAGCAAGCGTTATCACGACAATTCCATTTTGCTCAAAGAAGCTCAAGACATTTTTCCCAATACCATGCTGTCGGACGAAGGCAGGATTTTCGACCTCAACAAAGAATGAGCAACGATGCAATCGCAATCTTTTAAAAAAACTTAAACCCAAATCTATCGCCTCAAACACAAAGAGCCACAGCTTGAATGAGAAAATCAAAAAATTATTTGTAGTTTTGCATTCGGTTTGACCATGAACCAAATGGCCAAACTGAAACATTTACATTCTGATGCAGAAACAAAACAAACCAAATATGAAAAATTTACTGAAATCGACATTGCTCTTCGCAATCATGCTCATTGCGGTATCTTGCTTCAAATCAAACAACGCTTATCGCTACCCCTACGAAGCGACATACCTTCCCGTGATGCTCGAAGGAGCACAAAAGTGGAGCATCATCGACGTGAACTCCGGCGAGGTGGTTGCCAAAGACGCTTTTGTCAACATGCCATCACCGGTGATTGCCGACATTTTCTTCGTAGCCAATGAAAATGGCACATTCGATTATTACAACATCAGCGACCTCAAAAAACCCATCAACAAGGAACACTATGGCAGTGTAACCGAGTTTTCGGAAGACGGTTTCGCCATTGCAAGCAAGCAGGGTGGCAACTTGTGCGTGATCGATGCACAGTGCAACCAAGTGGCCGACTTGGGCGACAGCATCATCGAAGCCACCATGTTCAACAATGGGCTGTCGGTAGTTCAGAGCACCGATGGCAAATATGGCTACGTGAACACCAAGGGCGAAGTGGTGATTGCTCCACAATACGACCAAGCATTTCCGTTTCTCAACAGCGACATGGCTGTAGTTGGACAAGTCAAAGACACGGCATTTGTCGATTTCAGCTTCATCGACAAAACCGGCAAAGCCACTTTTTCCAGCAACAGCACCGTCTATCAACCCGATCAAACGTTCCAAGGCAAAATCATCAAAGCCGGCAAACGCGACACCATTGTTTGCCTCAATGCCCAAGGTCAAGAGGTCGATGACCCATCGCCGGTGCCCGATGTAATCAAGAAAACATATCAAAACGGTGGCATCGAAGGCGCAGGGAACTACATTGTGGTTCAAAATGGCAAAATGGGTGTTGTGGACAACAGCGGCAAACAAATTTTGCCGATAAAATACCTGACAATCATTGATTTGTCGCCCACACGTTTTCTGATTAGCGAACAAGAAGGCGTGTTCTACATTGCCGACAAAACCGGCAAGCCGGTGGGCAAAACCAAAATCGCACATGCCAACGGCACCCCCGGCGCAACGGCTCAAATTGGCAAGGTAGAGCCTGCCAACGTGTGCGCCGTGCTCATGTCGTCGATTAGCGATCAAGGGTTTGCCGGCATACCCAAAGATGCCACAGTGAGCACATTCTACGGCACTCTCGATGGAGTGCACCCCGAGAGTTACACAGGCAAAGATGCCATTGTGGCAGGTGGAGCAATCATTCAATTTGCAGGCCCCATCGTAACCGAAACTTCTCCCAAAAACTATACATTCAACCTCAACACGCCGGTCAAAGCCGTCACGGTCGATCAAGATTTGAGCATCTATGCCACCGACACCGAGCAAAAGGTGATTGAGCTCATGGCCATCAACATGGGCAAAGTGGGCTTTTCGCTACAAGGCGACAATGTGTTTGTGAGCGACAAGGGTACGGCCATCGCCATAGGCTACAAAAATGGACATTTGGGCATGATTTACTTCATGAATGCGGCCGATGCCAAGCCACTTCCCTGCATTGCACGCAAGCCGGCAAAATGACATTGTCACCCAAAGCAAAGCAATTTGTAAACATTTGCAAATTTTGTAATGTTTAAGATTGACGGGCATTTTTAGTTCATTTGGGCATCGCTATTCGTAAAAAACATAAAAAATTGTAAAGATTTTCGTAATTTTTGCACGCATTATCTAAAAAAGTGCAACGAGGCTCAATTTGAGAGCAAAATCTTTGAGTTTTTGGATAATAATTATTTACTTTGCACCGCAAAAAATAGAAAGAAAATATTATCAACACATTTAAAATTAAATTATTATGTCTGAAATTGCAGAAAGAGTACAAGCTATTATCGTTGACAAATTAGGCGTTAGCGAGTCTGAAGTGACCCCCGAAGCTACATTCCAACAAGACCTTGGTGCCGATTCTCTCGATACTGTTGAATTGATCATGGAATTCGAAAAAGAATTTGGCATTCAAATTCCCGATGACAAGGCCGAAACAATCCAAACTGTCGGCGATGCTATTAACTATATCGAAGCAGCAAAAGCATAATCTTTTAATTTCCGATTAAACTATAAATATGGAATTAAAGAGAGTTGTGGTAACAGGCCTTGGAGCCATCACTCCACTCGGTAACGACGTTGCAACCGCATGGAGCAACGCCGTTAACGGAGTTAGTGGAGCGGGGCCGATTACCCATTTCGACGCTTCTTTGTTCAAGACCCGGTTTGCTTGCGAAGTCAAAAACTTCGATCCGGCAAAATATGTTGCCGAAGGCGACCGCAAAGAACTGCGCGACTTCACAAAGAACGACCTTTACACGCAATATGCCTTGGCTGCGGCCAAACAGGCAGTCGAAGATGCCAACCTTCTTGAAGAAGGTGCCGTTAACCGCGATGAGGTCGGCGTTATCTTTGGCTCCGGCATTGGTGGCATCAATACGCTCGAAGGCGAAATCGGCTACCACGAACTGCACAAGGAAGAAGGGCCGAAATACAGCCCGTTCCTCATTCCGGCAATGATTGCCGACATTGCGGCAGGACGCATCTCCATCAAGTATGGTTTCCGCGGTCCCAACTATGGCGTGGTTTCGGCTTGTGCAACCTCGACCAACGCAATGATCGATGCATTCAACTACGTGCGCTTGGGCATGGCTCAGGTGATCGTAACCGGAGGTTCAGAAGCACCAATCTGCCCGGTCAGTGTTGGTGGCTTCAACTCGATGAAAGCCTTGTCGACCCGCAACGACGAACCCGATACCGCATCGCGTCCGTTCAGCGCATCGCGCGACGGCTTTGTGATTGGCGAAGGTGGCGTGTGCCTTATCTTCGAAGAACTCGAGCATGCTTTGGCACGTGGAGCCAAAATCTATGCCGAAGTTATTGGTGGCGGCATGAGTGCCGATGCTTTCCACATCACCGCAAGCCACCCCGAGGGGTTGGGCGCAAAATTGGTGATGGAACGCGCCATTAAAGATGCAGGCATCGATCCCAAGGAAGTCGACTATGTGAACGTGCACGGCACTTCCACCCCGGTGGGCGATTTGAGCGAGGCGCAAGCACTGAAAGATGTGTTTGGCGAGCATGCCTACGACATCAGCATCAGCTCAACCAAGTCCATGACCGGACACATGCTGGGTGCCGCCGGCGCAATGGAAGCTTTGTTCTGTATCATGGCTGTTGGCGATGGAGTTATTCCTCCAACCATCAACCACGATGCCAACGACAAAGATGAAAATATTGATTACAACCTGAACTTCACCTTCAACAAAGCTCAAAAACGTGAAGTCAATGTGGCCTTGTCAAACACCTTTGGTTTCGGCGGTCACAACGCAAGCATTATTGTAAGAAAGTATAAAGGTTAAACGCACCGTGTTTAACTCACTCATATCATTCATAAAGTTCCTTTCCGCCAAGGATAAGGAGCTTTATGTCTTTTTACACAACATCATAGGGTTCTACCCGCGCAACATCGAGTTCTATCGCCTTGCCTTTGTGCACCGTTCAAAGCCGGTGAGAGGTGCCGACGGTCGTTGGATCAACAACGAGCGACTTGAATTTTTGGGCGATGCCGTTCTCGACCTGGTGGTAGCGGCCTATCTCTACGACAAATATCCCGAAAAACACGAAGGCTTTCTCACCAGCACAAGAGCCAAAATCGTGCAACGCGACAGCTTGAACCGCATAGGCAAACTGTTTCACATCGAGTCGCACGTCAAGGCTTCGGCCCACTCTTCGTCGCACAACAGCTACATTAGCGGCAATGCCGTGGAAGCTCTCGTGGGTGCCATCTACCTCGACCGCGGCTACAAAGCGGCATCGCGGTTTATCACCCAAAAGATTATTGGCGACAACATTAAGCTCGACGACCTTGTGAACACCGAGAACAACTTCAAATCGCGTCTCATCGAGTGGACGCAAAAATATCATGTAACCATTGAGTATGAACTCATCGACACCTTTACCGATGCCGAAAACAACCCCATTTTCAAGACGGCGGTGCTCTTGGGCGGAATTTATGCCGCCGATGCCACAGGATACAGCAAAAAAGAATCGCACCAAGAAGCCTCTAAAAAGGCTCTCGACCGATTGAAGCGAGACGCAATCTTTCGCGAACAAGCCCTCTCATCTGCTCCCTCCGGCGAATTTAATTGAAAAAGAACATTACCACCGTTCCCACAACATTTTGCATTAACCCAAATCGGTCATTAGAGACCGTACTGATTTTGTTTGAATGTTGAACAAATTGGTTGTCTTTTTTTTGAAGACGTAGCGGGCTGCGTCAAGAAAAAACGGCAACCAAGATGCCGGCCGGCAGACAAAAGCAATCGGGAAGCA
>JBGYAB010000004.1:0-48019 GCA_041815985.1 Sodaliphilus sp.
CGAGATATCCGATTTTTATGTGTTATATTACGTTATCTAATCCATTCTTTTTCAGATACCTGTCAGATTTATTTTCTGCACCAATTTCTGTTGGATTTGAGGCGAAAGCTTCACAAACTACAAAAATTTAACGGACTATTGAAGAAGAGGAGAGTATTTTTTTACCTAAATCGAATATAGAGCACACACTGCTTTTGTTCAACAAGCAAACAAAAGCAGTCGGGAAGCAACACGGTGAACCGAAAAAATGTAAACTTTAGCGGTCTAACGACCGATTTTGATTTAAATTGTTTTTGTATTTATGGGCTAAATATTTGCACATAATGTGGTGAACTTTGCAATGTAAATTTAAAACAAGAACAATTTAAAACGAAAAAGTTATGAATACAACAAATCTATGTCTTTTGGCAATTATCATTGTGATGGCTTCTTTTTGGTATACGCCTGTTATAGCCTGTTTAGGCTTGCTCTTTCCTTTCCTTGCTTTTTCGGTCATTCATTCTGCGAAGTCTTATTGTTTCTTTCTCTACAAACGAGTCGCAAGATAAGGGTTAAATTATAAGTCCGAAAACTATCACCTTCTCAATTCTTTTCTTCGGCAAAGTGAAAAAATATCTTTTTAACTCCTTTTGATTAAATAAAGCGGGCGGCATTTTCAAAAATGATGCCGTCCGCTTGCATGATATGTTCAATCGTTATGATTGATTATTTGTTCACTTGGAAACGATTTGTTCCGTCTTTCAAGAATGCTACAACTTGGTTGGCTGCTGCCAAACCGGCGTTGATGTTGGCTTCGGCGGTTTGAGCACCCATTTTCTTAGGAGTGAAGAACACGCGATCGCCAAATTTTTCGTTCAGCACGTCGGCGTTGTCAGGTTTGATGTCGGCAACGTAGCGAATGTCTTCGCGTTCTGTCATGATGTCTACCAAGCCGTCTTCATCAATCACTTCCTTGCGAGCGGCGTTAATCACAACACCATCTTGTGGAAGCAGACCAATGAGAGCTTTGTTCACCGATTTGCGAGTTTCGTTGGTTGCAGGAATGTGGAGGCTCACATATTGATTATTCTTGTAGAGTTCTTCTACACTGTGCACCGGAGTAACGCCATCGGCAATCATGTCTTCATCTTTCACCCATGGGTCGAGTGCGCTAATCTTCATACCAAAGCCTTTGGCGATGCGAGCCACGTTGCGACCAACTTGGCCATAGGCGTGAATGCCCAAAGTTTTGTCTTTCAGCTCTGTTCCACTCTTGCCGTTGTAGCGGTTGCGAACGAGAGTTACCAGCATGCCAAACACCAGCTCTGCCACGGCATTGCTGTTTTGACCGGGAGTGTTTTCAACACACAGACCATGGGCAGTTGCCTCGGCAAGGTCGATGTTGTCAAAACCGGCACCGGCGCGAACCACAACTTTCAGCTCGGGAGCGGCATCCATCACTTCTTTGTCAACAATGTCGCTACGCACGATAAGGCCTGCACAGTCCTTAACGGCGGCAATCATATCTTCTTTTGTGCCTTTTTCAACGAGCACAAGCTCGTGACCGGCAGCTTCAATCACTTCTTTAATACCCTTGATTGCTACAGGAGCAAAAGGTTTAGTTGTTGCAACTAATACTTTCATAATAAGTTCAGTTTTATAAAGTTCAACAAAAAAATAAGTTGTTTTAAAACGTGTAGGGACACCTCACCCTTATTTTGTTAGGTGCGATGTGTCCCTGCACATTATTAAAGGTGTAGTTTCTTTGATTAATGCTTGTTCTCAAATTCCTTCATAGCGGCGGTGAGCACCTTCACGCTGTCGAGAGGAAGAGCATTGTAGAGTGAGGCACGGAAACCGCCCACGTCGCGGTGACCCTTGATGCCCATGATACCCTTGGTCGAAGCAAAGTCGATAAACTCTTTTTCAAGTCCGACATACTCCGGCTTCATCACGAAGCAAACGTTCATGATTGAGCGGCTTGCCGGGTCTACTGTACCAACGAACATCTTGCTGTCGTCGATAGCGTCATAGAGAACGCGTGCCTTTTCTTCGTCAATTTCTTGGAGTTTCTTCACGCCACCCAGTTCTTTATACCATTTCAATGTTTGCAATGCGCTGTAGATGGGTAACACCGGAGGAGTGTTGAACATAGAACCCTTCTTCACATGAGTTTGGTAGTTGAGCATGGTTGGAATTTCACGTTCAACCTTGCCAAGAGCGTCAACCTTAACGATAATGAAAGTAACACCTGAGGGGGCAATATTCTTTTGAGCACCACCATAAATCAGGTCATATTTAGAAACGTCTACCGGACGGCTGAAGATGTCGCTCGACATGTCGGCAACTAAGCGAACCGGAACGTTCGGATCTTCGCGCAACTCAGTACCATACACGGTGTTGTTGGTAGTGAAGTGCAGATAGTCAAGGTCGGTAGGAACGTTTTCAATCTTTGGATAGTGAACATATTTTTCACTTTCGGTAGATGCGATAACTTCAACTTCACCAAAGAGTTTTGCCTCTTTGATAGCCTTGTGAGCCCATGTACCGGAGTCGATGTAGCCGGCTTTCTTTTTCAGCAAGTTGTAGGGAACTTGGCAGAACTGCAAGCTTGCGCCACCACCCAAGAAGATAACTTCGTAGCCTTCGGGAATGTCCAGCAATTCTTTGAACAATGCGCTAGCCTCGTCCATAACTGCTTGAAATTCTTTACTGCGGTGAGAGATTTCAAGAATTGAAAGTCCCATTCCTGCGAAATCTTTAATAGCCTCAATAGTGTGGTCAATGGTGTATTGACTCAGGATCGAAGGGCCTGCATAGAAATTGTGTTTCTTCATAACTTCGTCTTTTTGTTGTTTTATGAATTAATTAGTTAAATTTGTCTGTCGAAATTTATATAGGCAAAATTAGTGTTTTTTTGTTTCATTACAATTAATAATATGCAAAAAGTTGTGGCGAGCCTTTTTGTAAATTTTGTGTACAATTTGACCAAATGACGTTTTTATTCGCTTTTGCACGGTTTACCTGCGCCCTTTTTGAAGAAATGATGACAATTTGCCACAAAATGACCTTGTTTTTGCCTTTAAAATGAAAAAGTGAATTAAAGTTAAATTTGACAATTTGCCAAAAAAAGCGTTCTCGCAATCTAAAATTAAGAAAAAATAAGGCGAAAAATATGGTTGGTAAGAAAATTTGCTTTATATTTGTCACGTCAAAAGCGAAGTGTTTTTGAAACTAATTTAACCGGGTTGAGTCATTCAATCCAAAAACTTCTTAAAATAAACATTTATCATGGACGTTAACAAGATTTTAGCAAATCTCGAAGCAAAGCACCCAGGTGAAAAAGAGTACCTGCAAGCAGTACGTGAAGTTCTTATCACTGTTAAGGACGAGTATGACAAACATCCCGAATTCGAAAAGGCAAAGATCATCGAGCGCATGGTTGAACCCGACCGCATCTTTACTTTCCGTGTAGCTTGGGTTGACGACAAGGGTGAGGTTCAAACCAACCTCGGATACCGTGTACAATTTAACAACGCCATTGGCCCCTACAAGGGCGGTCTCCGTTTCCAAGCTAATGTTAACCTTTCAATCTTGAAATTCCTCGGTTTCGAGCAAACTTTCAAGAATGCCTTGACAACTCTGCCCATGGGTGGTGGCAAGGGTGGTTCCGACTTCAACCCCAACGGCAAGAGCGATGCTGAAATCATGCGTTTCTGCCAAGCTTTCATGCTCGAACTCTGGCGTCACATCGGTCCCGACATGGACGTTCCTGCTGGCGACATGGGCGTTGGTGGTCGCGAAGTGGGCTATCTCTATGGCATGTATAAGAAATTGACACGCGAATGCACCGGTACCATGACTGGTAAGGGCTTTGAATTCGGTGGTAGCCGCATTCGTCCCGAAGCTACAGGTTTTGGTGCTTGCTACTATGTTGAGAATATGCTTAAAGACCTCGGTACCGACTTCAAGGGCAAGACTGTTGCCATCTCTGGTTTCGGTAACGTTGCTTGGGGTGCTGTGACCAAGGCTACCGAACTCGGTGCAAAGGTTGTTACAATCTCCGGCCCCGACGGCTATATCTACGATCCAGAGGGCGTAAGCACTCCCGAAAAGATTGCCTACATGCTCGAACTTCGCAACTCTGGCAAGAATATCTGCGCTCCTTATGCAGAGAAATTTGCAGGTGCTAAATTCTTTGCAGGCAAGAAACCTTGGGAACAGAAGGTAGACATCTGCATGCCTTGCGCAACTCAAAACGAGGTTGCTCTGGCCGACGCTAAGTTGATGAAAGAAAACGGCATCACTCTTATTGCCGAAGTTTCTAATATGGGTTGCCAAGCCGAAGCAATCGACTTCTTCATCGAAAACAAGATGGTATATGCTCCTGGCAAGGCTGTTAACGCCGGTGGTGTTGCAACATCCGGTCTTGAAATGACTCAAAACGCTGAGCACATTTACTGGACTGCCGAAGAAGTAGACAAGAACCTTCACAACATCATGAACGATATCTACGAGCAGTGCGTTAAGTACGGTAAGGAAGGCAACTACATGAACTACATGAAGGGTGCCAACATCGCCGGCTTCATGAAGGTTGCTCACGCCATGATTGGACAAGGTGTCATCTAATTTAGTTAGATGCTTACTTAAAATTGAATAAGTTTCAGAGTAGTTGCTGGAAATTTCATTTAGCCTGCTCAGAATGATACATTCATTTGTTGCCATCCTCACAAAGGGTGGCAACATTTTTTTGTTTCTAAAAAGAAGTGTGCTTGCCGGCATAGAAACTCAACCAATCGAAACCAAAGAACGACCAACAAAAATGAGAGGGAAAAGCAATCGTCCCTCTCATTTCTTTTTTATTCTTTGCTCAATTTTTTTGCAAGTCGAAAAACTATCTTTTCATCGTATTTCCTTCCCAATAGTTGATGTAGGCTTGGTTAATCATCTTGTTGCCGCCCGGAGTGGGATAGTTGCCCGAAAAATACCAGTCGCCGGGATTGCCGGGAATTGCTTCGTGCATGTTTTCGAGCGATTGATAGATGATTTCTACATCGGCGTTAATATCGTCATCGGTGAGCATTTTTGCAATTTTGTGCGAAATCTCTTCGGCGGTGAATGGTCTGTAAATCTCTTTCACATAGTTCACGATTTGCTCCTTGGGCAAATCTTTTTGGGCGATGCTCTTGCGATACACCTCATCGATCACATGTTCCATCTTGCGGTCGTGCAACAAGGCCACGGCAGCGCGAAATGCGCAAAATTCGGCCATTCGCGACATGTCGATACCATAATAGTCGGGGTAGCGCACTTGTGGCGAAGATGAAACGATGACAATCTTCTTGGGGTGCAATCGATCCATGATTCTTATGATCGACTGCTTGAGTGTAGTGCCGCGCACAATGCTGTCGTCGATAACTACCAGATTGTCGACACCAGGAATAACTTGCCCATAGGTCACGTCATAGACGTGGGCAGCAAGGTCGTTTCTCGATTTTCCCTCGGTGATGAAAGTGCGTAGCTTGATGTCTTTGATAGCAAGTTTTTCAACACGCAGTTTTTGGGAGAGAATCGTTTTCAGTTTGTTGTTGTAATCGGTTGAAGCCGGGTTGAGTGCTTTGATGTCGTTGTACTTTTGGTTTTCCAAATATTCGCTCATGCCCTCTATCATGCCTATGTAGGCGACTTCGGCTGTGTTGGGAATGAACGACAGCACAGTGTGTTCCAAGTCATAGTCCACTGCTTTCAAAATCTGTGGAGCGAGTTTGCGACCGAGTGTTTTGCGTTCGCGGTAGATGTCTACATCACTGCCTCGTGAAAAATAAATGCGCTCAAACGAGCACCGTTTGTTGTCGAGTTCTTCGAGAATTTGAGTCACTTCGATGCTGCCTGCTTTACTTACAGTGATAGCTGCTCCCGGTGTGAGTTCTTGCACCCGGTTGGCATCAACATTCATCACTGTTTGAATTACAGGACGCTCAGAAGCGGCCACAAAAATTTCGTCGTCGGCATAGTAGTAGGCCGGCCTTATGCCATGTGGGTCGCGCAAGGCAAATAGATCGCCACTGCCGGTTGCACCACATATCACGTAACCGCCGTCCCAAGTCGAGGCCGGACCTTGGAGCACCTCTTTATAGTTCAAGTTGTCTTCAACCTTTTTGGCGAGTTCGATGCCGTTATAACCTTCTTGATGATATTTTTCAAAGAGTTTGCGGTTGGCCTCGTCGAGCGATTCTCCCAACTGTTCGAGCAAAATCACGGTATCGCTTTTCACTCTTGGGTGTTGCCCTTGTGCAATGGCATCGTTGAAGATGTCTTCAACGTTGGTCATGTTGAAGTTGCCACACAACAGCAAGTTCATCGATCGCCGGTTGCTCCGCCTCAAAAACGGATGCACATAGCTGATGCCCGATTTGCCCGTGGTGCTGTAGCGCAAATGGCCCATATATATTTCTCCCACAAAAGGCAAGTCGGCCGCTTGCATGCCGTGCGAGAGAGCGTCGTTGATGTCGTCACGCACGTTTGCAAATATTTCGCTGATGGCTCCAGTGCCAAGGGCACGTTCGCGCAGAATGTATTCTTTTCCCGGCTTTGCCCCCATGTTTACACACCCCATGCCGGCTCCTTCTTGGCCACGGTTGTGCTGTTTTTCCATCAGCAGGTAAAGTTTGTTGAACCCATAATGGTAGGTGCCATATTTTTCTTTATAGTAGTCAAGAGGTTTGAGCAACCTAATCATGGCGATGCCACATTCATGTTTAAGAGTTTCCATTTTGTTATAAATCCTTAGTACTGGAATAAGTTCTTTTAAAAACACACTGGTGCATGTTCGGGAATGCAACCGTTTCATGCGTCATGTGCTTGAAAGTTTGCATCAGACGTTTTTTTTGCTTTTTTCTCGGTTCTTCTTTCAAAAACAGCAATGCAATTACAATCCGATATGCCATACAAAGGTAGCAATATTTTCTTGCAATATCACATCTTGCTTCTCCTTTTTATTGCTTGGACCGATCACATTTTTTATTGCTTGATGATGAAATGTTGTTCGACTTTTTTTTGATTGAAGTGAGCAAAGTGATTTGAAGCGCGTTTGCTACGAGCTACAATAAAACGGCATGAGGAGCGTTGAATATAGTGATCTCACAGATGAGAGGAACAGGAAAACAAAGAATACTTTTTCTATAAAATGGCGCATAACAGGAAGATAATAACTCTATTGCATCATAGTAAAACTAAATTTCTTTGCAGTGCGGTTGCACTTGCGACATGCTTGCTTGCTCCAATGGTAGTGGCAAGTTGTTCTGATGGTGGCAAGAATGTCGATGGTCAAGAAAAACGTGATAATGAAGCCGAACGAAAAAAACGATTTCTCTACGACGATTTACAACCGGCGCAATTGGCGGCGGCGCAACGCTATGGCATTACGCCCATTGCCAATCGTGATACCGATTTTTCCAAGATCGACGATCTTGAACTCATTGAAGATTGCGACCTCTATGAAGTGGATTATCTCTCGCATTCGGTGCCATATTTGACCCACAATGCCAAACACTTGCTTGAAACCATCGCTAAGGACTATCGCGACTCTCTCAAAGCCCGAGGCGCACGAGTAGAGAAAATTGTGGTAACATCGGTGTTGCGAACAGCCGACGATGTGAAAAATCTTCAACGTGTCAACTCCAATGCTGTGCCACAATCGACGCATTGCTATGGCACTACGTTTGACATCGCCCACAATCATTTCTATGCCGTGGACAAGCAAGGCGAAGAGCTGTCCTACAAAGAGCAGAAGAAGATATTGGGACATGTGCTGTATAGGTTGCGCATGCAAGAAAAATGCTGGGTTTTGTGCGAAGAACGCCAACCATGCTACCACATTACAGTAAACTATTGATGTGCAATGAGATGTTTTTTCGTTTTGCGAAAAAACTGAATTGATGAGGAGTGAGAATGGTGATGGTTTTCAGGCTTACCCCTTATCTTTTGGGTACCATGAAAGCACCGGCTTCATAGAGAAGGTAGAGAGGCAAAAAAACGATCATGAGAGTAAAAGGATCGCCTGTGGGAGTGATAATGGCCGCCAGCATGAGCAGAACTACAATGGCATGACGGCGAAAGCGTCTGAAAAAGAAGCGATTCACGATGCCAAATTTACCCAGCAACCACGCAAGTAATGGTAATTCAAACAGAAGCCCCATAGTGAAAATGAGCATTAAAAAAGTGTCGATGTAGCTGTCGAGCGAAATGTGATTGGGTACCAATGTGCTCACATGATAGTCGGCCAAAAAGCGCAGTGTGATGGGAAAAATGATGAAATAGCCCGTAAGCACACCCAGGAGAAACATGATGCTACCAATGCCAAACGCCGTTTTAAAGCCTTTTTTCTCGTTGGGATATAGAGCCGGACTCACAAATGTCCACAAAAAATAAAGCATGACAGGAAACGTGAGCACAAGCGCAAGCCAAAACGAAGAGGATAAATGAATGAAAAATTGTGAAGCCAATTGAATGTTAATCAATTTAACCTCAAAACCCTGAACACTGAATTGTGGAAATGAAGGAATGCCTGCTGTGATGTGCTCGAATAGTCTGTAAAGCACAAAATCGCCTTTGCAAGGAGCAAGAATAATGGCATCGAAAATAGTGGGCATGAAAAAAAACAAAACAACAGCGGTTGTAGTGAGCACAACGAGCATCTTAATCAACACCGAGCGCAAAGCGTCGATGTGATCCCAAAGTGACATTTCTTGCAATTGTTGTTGATTTTGTTTTTCGGCCATGAGACGAAGTTGGCATTGGCAACAAAGTGGGCTAAAAATGCAAAGATGTTGCCACGACACAGCCCACAAAATTGTTGAACAATAGTCTTAACAAGACGATATTTTTGACATATTTTGGCAAAAAATTAATTCTTGTCTTCCGATTCTTCTTTTTTCGTTTCTTCCTTTGATGGAGTGGCATTTTTGATTTCCTCTTCCACCTCGTTCATGCCTTGCTTGAAACTCTTCACACCTTTGCCCAACCCTTTCATGAGTTCCGGAATTTTGCGACCGCCAAAAAGCAATAGCACAACAAGGGCAATGATGAGGATTTCGCCGGTGCCCAAATTTAAAAACAACATGATTGAATGCAACATAAGCTATCGTGATTTTTTAGTTATCCAAAGACAAAGTTAATGAATAATTTACATTGCCAAGGAAAACTTGGGCATTATTTTTGGAGCAGGAAAACGGCAACGAAGAGATTTATTGCAATCGTGCAGTGCAGTTTAAAAGTTTTTATTAACTTTGCGCATCAATGCAGAAATTTTTCTTTAAATAATATATTATACATAAACAAATATTTAGTTGCAATGAAAGCATTTGTATTTCCGGGACAAGGTGCCCAATTCGTTGGAATGGGTAAAGACCTTTATGAAAATAACGCTCAAGCAAAGGAGCTTTTTGAAAAAGCCAATGAAGTGCTTGGTTTCCGCATCACCGACCTCATGTTTAATGGCACAGAAGACGACTTGAAGCAAACCAAGGTTACTCAACCGGCAGTGTTTTTGCACTCGGTGATCTTGGCAAAGGCTCTTGGCGAGCAATTCAAGCCCGACATGGTGGCCGGCCACTCATTGGGCGAATTTTCGGCTCTCACGGCTGCCGGTGCACTCACGTTTGAAGAAGGTTTGAAATTGGTAGAGGCGCGCGCTCTCGCCATGCAAAAGGCTTGTGAGGCTGCACCATCGACAATGGCCGCCATCATTGGCCTGCCCGATGAAAAAATCGAAGAAATTTGTGCTCAGGTAGACGATGTGGTTGCTGCCAACTACAACAATCCGGGGCAAGTGGTGATTTCCGGTTCTTTCGAGGGAGTGAACAAGGCTTGCGAACTCTTTAAAGAGGCAGGTGCAAAGCGTGCATTGCCTTTGAAAGTGGGAGGAGCGTTCCACTCTCCATTCATGGAACCTGCTCGTGCCGAACTGGCCGAAGCCATTGAAAAGGCGGTTATTTCTACTCCCATCTGCCCGGTTTATCAAGATGTTGATGCAAAACCTCACACCAATGCACAGGAAATTAAGGAAAACTTGCTCAAACAACTCACTTCGCCGGTGCGCTGGAGCCACATTGTGCTCAACATGGTTAAGGACGGCATGAGCAAAGCGGTTGAAGTTGGGCCGGGGCGCGCCCTGCAGGGCATGATTGCCAAGACCGACCGCAACATTGCCATTTCGGGCATTCAGTCGCTGGAATAAGACAACAATAACAGCTCTTTATTATTTGACAATCGCCCTGCGCACGTGCTTGTGCCGTAGGGCGATTTTAACTCAATTCGGTCATTAGAACCACATTGATTTGCAGAGTGGTTGGCATTTTTTTTTTGAAGGCGTGGCGAGCTATGTCAAGAAAAACCGGCAATCAAGATGCCGACAAGTGGACGAAAGCAACGCGAAGAACCGAAACAGCAATAATGACGATTGGGGGTTTAATGTGTAACTCTCTTGTGAGTAATGTAACGAAAACAGACATTACTTGCGATGTGTACATTGAGAGATTTTGAAAAATACTGAATGAAAACTCTATAAAAAAGCGGTTGCATGAAACTTGTTACATAATTGTTATTTCTTAAATGGTGCGGTTTTTGTACATTTGCAACCGCTAAATTTTTAAATACATTACAAAAAAGAACGAAATGGATTATTTATACCTCATTGCCGGACTCACTTTGTTGCTTGTGGGAGCGGAATTTCTTGTCGATTCATCGGTAGCGATTGCAAAACGAGCTAAAATTTCAAATTTTATCATCGGTCTCACCATTGTGGGTTTTGGTACCAGTGCTCCCGAGCTGTTTGTCTCGATCACATCGGCTTTGAGCGGTCATGGCGATATTGCCATGGGTAACGTGGTGGGTAGCAACATTGCCAACATTTTGCTCATTTTGGGCGTTACAGCTCTCATCTATCCCTTTGCCATTGAGAAGGAAAATCAGCGACGCGACATTCCTTTCTGCATCTTTGCTTCGGTGTTGCTATTTCTTTTTGCATGTGACACGCTCATGCCGGGCTTCCCTCAAAACACGCTTTCACGGCTTGATGGAATAGTGTTTTTGGTCTTGTTTTTCGGTTATTTGGGATATACGATATTTGGTAAGGCAAAGAATCCTCAAGAGGCATTGGAAGAAGCCGATGTCGACTCGCAAAGCAAGCTCAACGGCAAAGCGCCTGCTCTGCTGTGGGGCATTGCAGTGGTCTCGCTTGCGGCTCTCGTTTTTGGTGGCAATTTGTTTCTCAACGCAGCCAAGAACATTGCTCGCAGCTGGGGCATGAGCGAGGCTGTGATTTCAATCACCATTGTGGCCATTGGCACATCGTTGCCCGAACTTATCACGGCGGTTGTTGCCGCTTTCAAGAAAAATCCTCAACTTGCCTTGGGCAATGTCATTGGCAGCAACGTGTTCAATATTCTAATGATTTTGGGTTTGTCGTCGAGCCTTGAACCGTTGGTGCTGAAAGACATCAATTTTGCCGACTATCTCGTGGTGATTTTGGCCGCTGTGATGACGTTTATTGTCACCTACACATTCAAGAAAAAAACATTCGATCGCATCGAAGGAGCTATTTTCCTGACTGTGTATGTTGGCTATACAGTTTATCTGCTCATGCGCTAAATTTCGGTAAACAAGGAAGACATTGTTGCGGTTTGCCTCATTTAACGTGCTGAAAAAAAGTATGTTTTTAGCCAAAACTTTGCTATATTTGCCCTTAAAAGAAACTATTTAAGGTTATGCAAAGAATAATTTTAGAATTTATATATTGTCTGTTGTTGGCAAATTTTGCTGTGGCACAGTCGCAATATACCGGCGAACACATATTTGACACCAATGTAAAGTCGCTTAAAGTGGCTCCGGTGGGCAAACCTTATTCACCCGCAATCATTTCGCTTGCCGACGATGACACAAGGCTCAATGTGAATTTTGACTACATCGACTATGATGTTCATTATTTGCGTTATAGCGTCACACATTGCAATGCCGACTGGCAACCATCGGGTTTGCTTGCAAGTGAGTATGTGAGCGGTTTCAATTTGGCCGACATCACCGACTATAAGCAAAGTAGCAGCACCTTTGTGCACTATTACAACTATAATTTCAGTTTGCCCAATGATGAATTGCAGTTGTCTAAAAGTGGCAACTATCTCCTCTCGGTATATGAGCAAGACAGCCCCGACAAGATTTTGTTTCAGACACGGTTTTCTGTTTGTGAAAACTTGGTCACTGTCACAGCCGATGTCACTTCGCGCACCGACATTGACTATAACAATGAGCATCAGCAAGTGAGTTTTGAGGTTACGTATCGTCCGGGTGTCATTGCCAACCCCTACAATGAACTCACTGCCGTTGTGTCACAAAACTCTCGCGACGACAACGAAGCGTTCGTAACCACCCCCATGATGGTGAGCACAGGCAAAGCCACATACGAGCACAATCGTGCACTCATTTTTCCTGCCGGCAATGAATACCGTCGCATGGAAACCGTGAACACTCACTTGCTCACTATGGGTGTGCAGGGCATACAGTATTTTGAACCTTACTATCATGCCACTTTGTTCCCCGATAGAATGAGGGTGGAGCAACCCTATCTCTATGATCAAACGCAATATGGCCGTTTCACCATTAGAAATGCCGAGAGCGACGACAGCAACACCGAGGCCGACTACATGATTACGCACTTTGCTTTACTCACCGATGAGAAGTTGAGCGGTGGAAACGTTTTCCTGCAAGGAGAATTTACCAAAGGATTGCCTGCCGAGGCATGCCTCATGCACTATGCCGATGGGAGCTACACTTGCGACATCATGCTCAAGCAGGGAGCCTATAACTACCAGTATCTTTGGGTACCCGATGGTAGCTCTGTGGGTGAAACTTCGCGCATTGAGGGAAACAAATTCCAAACCATCAACGAGTATTTAATAAAAATTTATGCTCGTCCATCGGGTGAACGTTATGACCACTTTGTGGGCTACGGGATCGCCTTTGGTGGCCGATAGCAACTGTTTTGCAAGATAAAGATGCAAGAGCGTTGCCCATAAATTATGGGGCGACGCTCTTGTGTAAGGAGAATAAAAAACTGCAAAATGCAACGTTGTTTGCCGTGCAAGAATGGGTTATTTGACGATGGTTTTGCGGATTTTTGTCATTCCGTTGTCAAGTGTAATGCACTCAATATAGATGCCACCAATGGGCTGTGAAATCTTGTGCCCGGTCAAGTCGTAGTATTCACGACTACTTATTCTTATTTTTGTCCTTGAAGATGCTCGTGCATGTTTTTAGCGGCAATGCGACCGTCACCCATTGCGCGGATAACCGTTGCGCCACCATTCACGATGTCGCCACCGGCAAACACGTCGGGCACGCTGCTTTGTCCGGTTTCTTCGTTCACCACAATTGTGTTCCACTTGGTGAATTCAATGCCCTCGACCGAACGAGGTGCCTGATCTTCGGCTTTAACTCCAACAGCAACAATAACCAAGTCTAATGGAACTTCGATAACATCGCCTTCAATGGGCACGGGGCGGCGACGACCCGAAGCATCGGGTTCGCCCAGCTCCATGTGTTGCACGAGAGCTGCTCTCACATGTCCGTTTTCATCGGCCAGATACTCAACAGGGTTATAGAGTTCCATGAGTTCGGTACCTTCGGCCAAAGTTTCAACAATTTCTTCGCTACCGGCAGGCATCTCTCCACGTGTGCGGCGATAAATCATGATCACCTTTTCTGTGTCTTCTTGACGCAAGGCAGTGCGAGCACAGTCCATGGCAGTGTTTCCGCCACCCACAATGGCCACTCGCTTGCCATGAGGAATTTCGATGCCCATGTCGGGGTGGGCGTGCCTTTGGTTGACCAATGCAAGATATTCGTTCGACATCACAACACCCTTTAAATCTTCGCCGGGAATGCGCATAACCGATGGCAAGCCGGCACCACAACCCATGAAAATGCCTTGATAACCTTGCTTGTGCAAATCGTCATAGGTTACATCAACGCCAAATCGCACATCGTTCTTGAACTCAACGCCGAGTTGCAAGAGCGACTCTACTTCGTAGTCGACAATTGTTTTGGGCAGGCGGAACTCAGGAATGCCATAGCGAAGCACGCCACCAAACTCGTGGTTGGCCTCAAACACTGTGACGTCGTAGCCGTGACGAATCATGTCGCCGGCAAAGGCTAAGCCGGCAGGACCGCTGCCAACGGCTGCTACCTTAATACCATTTTTGGGAGCCTTTTCTACTTCGGGACGTTCGCCATGCAAGCGTTCCCAGTCGGCGGCAAAACGCTCAAGGGCACCAATGGCGACGGGAGCTTGTTTCATCTTGTTGCGAATGCAGTGACCTTCGCATTGCTTTTCGTGAGGACACACGCGACCACACACCGCCGGGAGTGAGTTGGTTTGTTTTACGATTTTCAGAGCCTCGGCATAGTTGCCGCGCTCAATGTTCTTGATTAATGCCGGAATGTTATTTCCAACCGGGCAGCCCACAACGCATTGAGGGTTGTTGCAATCCAGACAACGCGAAGCTTCAAGGCGTGCTTCTTCAACCGAGAAGCCGCAGTTCACTTCGTCGTAGCACTTAACACGTTCTTTTGGATCGAGTTGTGGATTTGGCACACGTTTAATTGCTGTGCGCTCTTTGGCAGAGATGCTCTTGCGTAGTTCTGCGCGCCATTCTTCATTGCGTAGTTCAGCTACATGATTAGTACCCATTTCTGTGTAAATTGTTTTAAGTTGTTTTATACTTTTATCGTGCCAATTGGTTCGTAGGCTGAAAAAAATCAGCCAGAATTAGTTTTAGTGGGTCAAATTTAATAAATAATTCTATACTGCTCAAATATTCAGTGATTTTTCTTATTTTTGTGTCAAAATTTACTGAAAAATACAAAAAATACTAATTATGGAAATCGGAGATAAAATTCCTGCAACCCTTGGAAAAGATGCCTCAGGCAATGAGGTGAAAGCAAGCGACTATGCCGGAAAAAAGTTGGTTATCTATTTCTATCCCAAGGACAATACCTCGGGTTGCACCGCCGAAGCATGCAGTTTGAGCGATGGATATGCTCAACTGCGCAAAGCCGGTTATGAGATTTTGGGAGTCAGCAAAGATTCGGCAAAAAGCCATCAAAATTTTGCCGCTAAGCACAATTTGCCATTCACACTCATTGCCGATGAAGATTTGGCACTCAATCAGGCATTTGATGTGTGGAAAGAAAAGAAACTCTATGGTCGCACCTACATGGGCACCATGCGCACCACATTTCTTGTAGACGAGAACGGCATCGTAACCCACATTATTAAAAAAGTGCAAACCAAAGATGCCGCCAATCAAATCTTGGAATTGATTAAATAAGTTTCGGGAAGCGTTTTTTTCTTATTGAAATAATTGCTTGGTGAGCAGTGTTGCAATCTGCTCGAGATACAATTGGTCAGTTTTGTCAAAAGTCGACAAATTTGTGCTGTCAATGTCCAGCACAGCCCACACTTGCCCTTGTGCGTCAAACACAGGGACAACGATTTCGCTTCGCGATTGAGAGCTGCATGCAATGTGCCCGGCAAATTGTTCCACATCGGCAACAATCACCGTTTCTTTGCGGTGCCATGCTGCACCGCAAACGCCCTTACCTTTCTTGATGTGAAAACATGCCACCGTCCCTTGAAAAGGTCCCAGCAGGAGTTCGTCGTTCTTCACGACATAGAACCCTACCCAAAAATAGCTTTCAAATGCTTCACGCAAAGCTGCCGACGTGTTGGCCATCACGCTCATTGCATCATGTTCGCCCTCGATGAGCGAAGCCACTTGTTTCACCAGTAGCTCATATTTTTTTTCTTTTGTTGTCATTACCATTGAATTGGAGTTTTTCCGTGTGTTGTCAAATAATTGTTGGCTTGTGAAAAATGATGATTTCCAAAAAATCCTCTGTGAGCCGACAAGGGCGACGGGTGAGGCGAAGTGAGCACCAAGTGCTTCATGCGATTGATTTTTGCTCCTTTTTTAATGGCAAATGCCCCCCAAAGAATAAACACAAGATGGTCGCGATTTTGAGAAAGATGGGTAATTACCTCATCGGTAAACTCTTCCCAACCTTTGCCCTGATGTGAGCCGGCGTGATGTTCACGCACGGTGAGTGTGGCGTTGAGCAACAGCACGCCTTGCTGTGCCCAGCGGCTCAAATCGCCACTCTGCGGAATGGGGGTGCCCACATCGGTACACACTTCTTTGAAGATGTTTTGTAACGATGGCGGAAACGGCACTCCTTCATTTACCGAGAAACACATGCCATTGGCTTGCCCTAATCCATGATATGGATCTTGTCCGAGAATGACAACTTTTACTTTTGGAAAAGGTGTGGCGTTGAAAGCGGCGAAAATTTGCTGTCCGGGAGGGAATATGCGTGCCACCCGATATTCATTGCGCACAAAATTTGCAAGTCGAGAAAAATAGGGTTTATCCCACTCGGCAGCCAACTCCTGTTTCCATGAATCGTCAATTTTCACATTCATAATCACAAAGTCTTTTTTTGTAATTAGTTTAGAAGAGCCTTATTTATTTTTAAGAGACTCTTTTTGCAAAGTTACAAGATATTGATTAATTTTGTGCCACAATAAAGCGAAAATCCCGAATTTTCACAACCAGTTCTTCTTTGTTCAAATGTTTTGCCCTCCTTTGAGGGCAACAAGGAGGAATGAAATTAAATTAAGCGCAATGCTGAAATCAAAAAGGGAACAAAGCTTGATGATTAATGTAAGCACTTGTAGTTCAATGGATAGAATAGAAGATTCCGGTTCTTCAGATTAGGGTTCGATTCCCTACAAGTGTACTGCTCTCCTCAAAAAGCCAACTTTCAATAGTTGGCTTTTGTTGTTTTTATCCCATAATATTGTGAAGATGGCCGAAATATGTAAAAGAGCAATTCCGGCCATCTGTTTTGTTTTAATCCACATCGGTTTTAATGTAACCGATTGGGGTTAAAAATATATTTTTTGTTGTTTAATCGTCGCTGTTGCTCGATTTTGAAAGTCGCTTGCGTTCGTTTTCATCAAGAATGATTTTGCGCATGCGAAGGTGATTGGGGGTGATTTCTACATACTCGTCGGCCTTAATATATTCCAACGCCTCTTCGAGACTGAACACAATGGGCGGAATGATGCGTGCTTTTTCGTCGCTGCCCGAAGCTCGCACGTTGGTCAACTTCTTGCTCTTGGTCACATTTATTACCAAGTCTTTGTCTTTGGTGTGTTCACCAACGACCTGCCCCACATAAACGTCCTCTTGTGGAAAAATGAAGAACTTGCCACGGTCTTGCAATTTGTCGATTGCATAGGCATAGGCAGTGCCACTTTCCATGGCCACAAGCGAACCGTTGATGCGACGCACGATGTCGCCCTTCCAAGGTTCATAGTCGAGAAAACGATGTGCCATGATGGCCTCGCCTGCACTGGCAGTGAGCACATTGGTGCGCAACCCGATAATGCCTCGTGAAGGTATCTTGAACTCCATGTGTATGCGATCGTTTTGTGTTTCCATTGAAGTCATTTCGCCTTTGCGACGTGTGACCATATCAATCAATTTGCTGGAATATTCCTCGGGAACGTTGATTGAAAGCACTTCAAACGGCTCGCATTTCACTCCGTCTATCTCTTTAATAATAACCTGTGGTTGACCCACTTGCAGTTCGTAGCCCTCGCGACGCATTTCTTCAATGAGCACACTCAGGTGTAGCACACCGCGTCCAAACACGTTCCAAGCCTCTTCATGTTCGGTTTTTTCTACACGAAGTGCCAGGTTTTTCTGCAACTCGTGTTGCAGGCGTTCCCAAATGTGGCGACTGGTTACATATTTGCCATCTTTGCCAAAGAAAGGAGAGTCGTTGATGGTGAAAAGCATAGACATGGTTGGCTCGTCGATGGCAATGCGCGGCAGTGGTTCGGGATTTTCGGGAGCGGTAACGGTGTCGCCAATCTCAAAGCCGTCGAGGCCAATGACTGCACAAATGTCGCCACTGGAAACGTTGTCAACAGGCTTTTGTCCCATGCCCTCAAATGTGCGTAATTCTTTGATTTTTTGACGTACTACCGAGCCGTCTTTCTTGCAAAGAGCAATGGGCATGCCATTGGAGAGCGTGCCACGATGAACACGTCCCACTGCAATGCGACCTACATAGCTGTTATAGTCGAGTGAGGTGATAACCATTTGTGCATCGCCCTCAATGATTTTCGGTTCGGGAATGTGTCTTATGATGGCATCGAGCACAGCGGTGATGTTGTCGGTTGGCTCCCGCCAGTCGTTGCTCATCCAACCGTTTTTGGCCGAACCGAAGATGGTGGGAAATTCAAGCTGGTCGTCGCTTGCATCGAGGTTGCACATCAATTCAAACACTTGTTCTTGCACCTCATCGGGGCGACAGTTGGGTTTGTCTACTTTGTTGATAACTACAATGGGTTTCAGTCCCATTTGTATGGCTTTGTGAAGCACAAAGCGAGTTTGCGGCATGGGGCCTTCAAAGGCGTCAACCAGTAGCAGGCAACCGTCGGCCATGTTGAGCACACGCTCAACCTCTCCGCCAAAATCGGAGTGTCCCGGAGTGTCGATAATGTTTATTTTGTATCCGTTATAGTCAATTGATACGTTTTTCGAGAGAATGGTAATGCCTCTTTCCCTTTCTATGTCGTTGCTGTCGAGAATTTGAGTTCCAACCTGTTGATTTTCACGGAACAGGTTGCCCGCAGCGAGCATCTTGTCTACCAATGTTGTTTTGCCATGATCGACATGAGCGATAATGGCAACATTTCTAATCTTTTGCATATACTAACTTTAATATCGGCTACAAAGTTACGAAAAAGCAAGAAAAAGTCCTATAAAATTAATGCAAAAGTTGATTTCAGGAATGATTTGAGTAGTTAAGGAGTTGGGGGAGTTTCAGGAGTTAAGACAATAGTTTTCGGGCTTATGACTTAACCCTTTATCTTGCTGCTCGTTTGTAGAGGAAGATAGCGATGAAAGCATAGATGATGTTGGGAATCCACATGGCGATGCGCGGTGAGGTGTAGCCATTCACGGCAAAAGTTTGTGTCACTTGCATGAACATGATGTAGGAGAATGCGAGCAGCAGGCCTATGCCAATGTTTTTGCCTATGCCACCACGCACTTTTCGAGACGAGAGTGACATGCCGATTATGGTTAGGATGAATGCGGCACCGGTCATGGCATAGCGTCGTTCATATTCAATTTCAAATTGCTGAATGTTGGCCACGCCTCGTCGTTTTTGCTCATTGATGTAGCGTTTAAGCTCCGGCGAGGTGAGTGTTTCTTGGTCGTTTTGAGCAATCAAGAAATCTTTGGGTTCAAAATTCAGTGTTGTGTCTAAACTTGTGCCTTGTTGCATCACTTCGCGAATGCTGTCGAACGTGCGCATCTCGTAGTTATTGAGTTTCCAGCGACCCAAAGTGTCGTAGATTGCATCGTCGGCAGTGAGCCGGGCAACAAGCTCTTTTCCTTTGAATTTTTCAATTGAGATGCGTGCTCCGTGCTTTGAGATGTTGTCATACCGAGCCATGTGCATCATCACGCCCGGACGCACTTGCAACTGTATGTTGTCGCCATAATCCACTCGCTTGTTTTTTACCCATTGGTTGGTATATTCAATTCGTTTGACATTGGCCGGCGGAATTACATAGAGCGACAGATAGAGTGTGCCGGCGGCAATGATGGCGGCACACACCAAGTAGGGCACAGTGAGCCTGCGGTAGCTGATGCCACTTGCCAATATAGCGGTGATTTCGCTGCGGTCGGCAAGGCGTGAAGTGAACCAGATTACCGAAATAAACACAAACAAGGGAGCAAACTGATTGATGCAATAGGGCAAAAAGTTCATGAAATACTTAAAAATGGTTTCTTGAACCGGGGCATTGAGCATGGCATCGAGTTTCTCGTTGTAGTCAAACATGATGATGATAGCCAAGATCATCAAAATGATAAAGAAGAAGGTGCCCAAGAATTTTTTGCCTATATAGAGGTCGAATTGCTTGATGAAAGGCTTTTTGAGCGGTTTCAGTACTTCTTCCTTTTCTTCAATGGCTTCATTCAAGTTTTCGGTGCAAGAGCGTGATGCATGAGTTGCTGTGCGTTGCTTGTTGTGCCGAAATTTCGATATAGTCTTGAATATGTTCACTGTTGTAGGATTATGATTATAGGCGGCGAGTCACACGTTCCACCATGTCGGTTTTCCACGTTTTGAAATCACCGGCGATGATGTGCTTGCGAGCTTCGCCCACGAGCCACAAATAGAATGATAAATTGTGAATACTGGCAATTTGCATCGCCAAGATTTCTTGTGCGATGAACAAGTGGCGCAAATAGGCCTTAGAATAAACGCGATCGACAACCGAGGCTCCGTCTTCTTGAATGGGGCTGAAGTCATCGGACCACTTCTTGTTGCGCATGTTCATGATGCCGTGTTGCGTGAATAGCATACCGTTGCGCCCGTTGCGTGTGGGCATTACACAGTCCATCATGTCAACACCCCGGTCGATGGCTTCGAGAATGTTGGCAGGTGTGCCCACGCCCATCAGATAGCGAGGTTTGTCGTGTGGTAAAATTTCGTTGACCACTTCTATCATGTCATACATCACATCGGTGGGTTCGCCCACAGCAAGGCCGCCAATGGCATTGCCTTCTGCCCCTAAGTCGGCCACAAACTTTGCACAGTCTTGCCGCAACTCTTTGAACGTGCAACCTTGCACGATGGGAAAAAAGGCTTGCGAGTGACCATATTTTGGTTGAGTTTCTTGAAAATGCTTCCAGCCTCGCAAAAGCCAACGTTGGGTTAATCGAAGTGATTTTTCGGCATAGCTGTAATCCGATGTTCCGGGAGGACATTCGTCAAGAGCCATCATGATGTCACTGCCAATGCAACGTTGGATATCCACTACTTTTTCGGGCGTGAACAGATGCTTTGAACCGTCAATGTGGCTGCGAAAATACACTCCTTCGTCTTTGAGCTTGCGATTGGCCGAAAGTGAAAACACTTGGAAACCACCGCTGTCGGTGAGAATGGGCCTATCCCAGCCATTGAACTTGTGCAGTCCGCCGGCTTGCTCAATGATGTCCATTCCCGGCCGAAGATAAAGATGATAGGTGTTGCCCAAAATGATTTGAGCCTTCACATCGTTTTTCATCTCGTGCATGTGCACAGCCTTAATGGCTCCCACAGTGCCCACCGGCATGAAAATGGGAGTTTCGATGTGCCCATGATCGGTCTCAATCAATCCTGCCCGGGCTTGTGTATCGTTGTTAGTCGCTATGACCTTGTAATCCATAATGTTTTTCTCTTGAAATTGCAAAAGTACTACAATATTTCAATTCACACAAAATCTCTGTTGCAATCGCAGGAAGAATGTTTTTTACTTATTATGGTGTGAGAAATGTGGCATTATTATATGGAAGGTTCAAGAATGTGAATTTGTGTGTTTTTTTGTGTTTTTTATTGTGTCGCCTGCTTTTTTACTCAAGATGGAGAGCAGGGTATTAAATATTTTAGTAAGTTTGTGAATTATTATTGCGGTTTGCATTGAAACATTGTTTTTAACGATTAATTAGAGGCTTTGCGTCATTTGATAAAAAATACTGTTGCGCGTCGCGCAGTTCAAGTGCTGGTGGCATTGATTATGTTGTTAATCTTGTTGCCATTTGCTTTATACATTCCTTGGGTTCAAAGTGTTGTAAAAGACTATGCTTGTGACTATGTGAGCAAGACCACCGGACTTGATGTTGAAATCGACCGAGTTTTACTCAAATTTCCGCTTGACTTGAGTGTAGACCGCCTTGTTGTGCTCGACCAAAAGCGCGACACAATGGTGCGTGTGCAGAATTTCACGGCAGGGGTTGAAGCCATGCCGCTTGTGCATCTTGATTTTAAGATAGGTGATGCACAACTCACGCAGGCTTATTGTCGCATGGTGAATGCCGATTCGTCGATGTATCTTGTTGCCGATGTCGACAAAGCAAAACTGTCGGGAACCGATTTAAACTTGAAAAAACATGAACTTAATCTTTTAGATGGCGAGTTGGACGGCGGACGCATTGTCTACACCGCCTATCCCTACCGGGAAAAGCCCGATACTGCTCAAGCCGACACCACTGCCGGCCAATTGTGGCGTGTGAATGCTTTAAAGCTCACCTTGCGCAATATCGATTACACGATGCGTTCGTTGCCGACAATCGACAAAATGCACGCTCACATAGGTTATGGACGGTTGCTAAATGGAGTTGTTGACATGGAGAAGCACACTGTCGATGTCAAGAATTTCATGATCGATTCCGTGACTTGCCGTTATCGCATGTTGAGTGAGCGAGATATTGAACTTTATGAGCAATTGCATCCTACACCGCTTGACACGACGAAGTCTGCACCGTGGATTGTCAATTTGGACAAGGTGCTAATCAAGCACATTAACTATAACATGGCGATGTTGCCGGTAATTGACAATTTAAATGCACGCATCGGTTCGTTTGAACTGAATGGGGGAGCGGTGAACATGACCGACAATACGATACGTGCCCGCAGTATCAAAGCCGACAGCGTTGATTGTGCCTACTACATGCCCGGCGTGACGATTGCTCGCTCATCGGCTCGTCTTCACCCCGCTGTAGCTATGCCCGATGACTCAAATGCAGTTCCGTGGACTATTCGTTGCGACACCATTGGAATGACCCATGCCCACGCAATCTATGCCACAACAGGACACAAGCCTCAACGAGGATTTGATCCTGAATATATCGAAGTGCATGATGTGAATGTTGCCGTTAACGGTTTCTATAATTCCGGTTCCAATATCGAAGTACCCATTACCGGCATGACCGCTCGTGAGCGTTGTGGCATTGAAATCAAGAAAGCCGATGGCACGTTTGCTATGTCAAACGATGAAATTGACTTGAAAAATTTCAATGTAAAAACCATGTTGAGCCAACTCTCTCTCAATGCCCATGCACCTTTGACTTTGCTCAATGATAAGCCGAAAGGGCATTTCAAGATTGTTGCCGGTGCACAAGTTGCACTTCAAGAAATAGGCATGGTTGTGCCGGCATTGAAAGCGACTTTGTCGCAAATTCCGCAATATCACCCTATTTCGGTCAATGTTAATGCCTCGGGAAGTCCAAGTCGTCTATCCATAGGCTCGTTTACGGCTCATTTGCCGAATTATGCCCATGCTTCGATGAATGGCAGGGTGAGCAATCCTCTCGATGTGAAACAAATGCGTGGTGATATAGCCTTTGATGCAAAATTTGATAATATCAATTTCATAAAACCCACTTTGCTCGATAAGGCTCAACGAAAGCAAATCAATTTTCCGCCAATGGCGTTGAATGGCCGTGCGCAATTTGGAGCAAACTCCTATTCGGGCAATGTGAGCATGAAGCTTGCCCAAGGCGGACAAATGGTGGGCAAGGGCAGTTTCAGTGGCAACAGCAAGCGTTATCTGGTCGATGCCACTTTCACCGGCTTCCCGGTAAAGGCTGTGTTGCCACTGGCACCGGTCGACCGACTCACGGCTCATGTGAAAGTCGGTGGGCATGGATTTGATTTTATGAAAACATCAACAACCGTCAATGCCGACCTTAACTTGGGTAGTGTTGTCTATAATGGACAAATATTTGAGAATATTCAAGCGCAAGTTAACATGAACGGTGGCAAGGTGAATGGCAGTATTATTTCGCACAACAAAGACTGTGATTTAGATCTTGTGGCCGATGGCAGGATTGAGGGCGACCGTTATATTTTTAATGTAGATGGCATTGTCAATGAATTTGATGCTAAAAAGTTTGGTTTTACCGATGTGGCATGTATGGGGCGAGGGCAATTGAGTGCCTATGTTGACTACAACACCAAAACGCAGCATTGCAACCTTGATGCCGGCATCGATCGCATTAATTGGAACTATGCAGGAACCGACATTGTGAGTGAAGCCACCGACTTGAAGTTCAGTTCCACTGCCAAGCAAGTAACTGCTTATATCAACAACGAAGACACACATCTCGACTTTGTTGCCCAGTGCAGCCTCAACGACTTTATGAAACAGCTCGAAACTGCTTCCGGGGTAGCACGCCGACAGCTTCTTAGTCGCAATCTCGACATCAATTTGCTTCAACAGGCTTTGCCTAAATTCACGTTGAATGTAAAATCGGGCCCAAATGGTGTTGTTCCACGCTATCTTGGCAAGTATGATATAGATTTTCGCGATTTAAATCTTATCGTGGAAAATGATACATCCATCTACATGGACGGTTATGTGCATGGATTGAGTGTGGACGATAGAGCTGTTGACACCATCACGGTTCATGCCAGTGAACAAGAAAGCAAGTATCTTGGCTTTAAAGTTCACATGGGTAACCGCAGTGGCACGTGGGACGAGTTTGCACAAGTAGATATTGAGGGAGGAGCCATTGGTTCTACCGTTGGTTTTATGCTCACCCAACACAACATCAAGGGAGAGGTGGGTTATCGCTTCGGTGCCAATGCAACCTTGGCCGATCAACTCATTCAAACGACAATTCTCCCTAAAAATCCAATTGTGGGCTATCGGCAGTGGGAAATCAACGACAGCAACTATGTTGATTTCAATTATGTTACCCGAATGCTCGATGCCAACCTGCTCATCAAGAATGATGACGGCTCGTTGGCTTTGCGCACCGAAGCCGCCGATGAACCCGGCAAGGAGAATATTTTGCTTGATGTAGACAACATGAAACTTGAGCAATGGATTTCGGCATTTCCGGCAATGCCTGTTGTTGCCGGCACAGCCAACGGCAACATTAAGTTGCTGTATGATGGCAAAAACTTCGATGGCAACGGTGTTGTGACCATTAAAGATTTTAGTTACGATCATCAAAATGTGGGTGATGTTGCACTCAACACCTCATTAGCCGTCGATCCTGCCACAATGAGCACCAAACTTGATGCCTCTATGTTGCTCGACGGAGCCGGTGTTGCCATCGCTTATGGTACGCTCAACGACTCTACTGCCACCAATCCGTTCAACGTGAGCATGAAACTCAATCGTTTCCCATTGCAAAAAGCTTCCCCCTTCATTCCGGGAAATATGATTTTGCTCCATGGCTACTTGAATGGTGAGCTGACTTTAACCGGCTCGTCTGAAAAACCGCTCATCAACGGATATGTGCAAGGCGATTCGGCATCGGTCGAAATGCCTCTTTATGGCACTTCGTTGAGGTTGAGTGACGATAAGATCAATATAGATAAAAGTTTGATAAAGATGAGCGGATACAAGATTTTGAGCCTTAACGACAATCCTGTGGTGGTGAATGGTAACGTGAACCTCAACACCATGGACATGATGCTCTCGCTCAAAGGGCGAAGTGTGCAGTTCATTGGAGCTAAACAAAAACGATGGTCCGAAGTCTTTGGCAAAGGTCTAATCGATTTGGGAGCGACGATTAAAAGCCGTGCAGGTTTAACCACGGTTGATGCTGATGTCGACCTGCTCACCGGCTCCAACTTAACTTATGTCATGCAAGATGAAGTGGAGGCCTATGCATCGAGAGCGGCTGATGAACACATGGTCACTTTCATCAACCCGACCGACAGCACCAGTGTACTCGATTCGCTCAAAACGGTTGCAGGAACATCGGCGCTCGACATTAATTTAGATTTGGGTATCGCACAAGGTGCCAAGCTCAATATTTATTTGTCGCCCGATGGCAAAGACCGTGCTTCTGTCGATGGCAACGGGCATTTGCGCTACACGATGGACTTTGCCGGAAAAACCGGCTTGGTGGGGGCTTACACCGTCGAGAATGGTAATGTGCGCTATTCTCCACCCATCATTTCTCAAAAGAATTTCGACATCAACAGTGGTAGCAAAATTACTTGGACCGGCGAACTTTTAAATCCGCAACTCAACATCACCGGTGTAGACGACATCAAGACCGGGGTAACCGGCTCTGATGGAACTTCGCGTTTGGTCGACTTTGTGGTAACTGCCAAATTGCGAAACTCGTTGAGCAACATCGACCTATCGTTTGACATGAGTGCCGATAACGATATGGCGGTGCAGAATGAATTGCAATCGATGACAGCCGAGCAGCGTTCCAATGCTGCAATTAATTTGCTCCTCTACAACACCTATTCCGGCCTAAACGCAAGCAATATCAATCTCACAACCACAGGCGCACTCTACTCTTTTTTGCAATCTCAACTCAACAGTTGGGCGGCAAGCACGCTCAAGGGGGTTGACCTCACTTTTGGCATCAATCACTACGACAACAGTGCCAATGGAGCTAATTCAACGGCAACCAGCTATTCTTATCGGTTGTCGAAAACGTTGTTTAACGACCGCTTCAAGATTGTGGTGGGTGGAGAATACAGCACAGCGGCAAGTAGCGAGCAAAATTTCTCCAATAATTTGATTAACGACATCTCGTTTGAATATAACCTGAATGCCAGTGGTTCAAGGTATGTACGGCTGTTCAGGCACACAGGGTGGGAAAGTGTGCTTGAAGGTGAGGTTACCGAACTTGGAGTGGGATATGTGATGAAACGCAAACTGTCGTCGTTAAAGCATTTGTTCAAATTTAAATCTCCCGAAACCGTTATGCGCGAGAAAGCCGAGCGTGAGGCCAAAGAAGCTGTTGAAGCTAGAAAAGAAGAGGAAACCGACTCGACACTCACCGAGCCCACAAAGAAAGGAGAACAACAATGAGAATGAGCAGATTATTATGTTTGATATCGGGTATTTGGCTTTTGACAATTGTTCTTGTCGGTTGTTCGACAACGAGCCGGCTCGAGGCCGGTGAAGTCCTTTACACCGGAGTGAAAAAGGTGAAGTACCATCAAGAAAAAGCCAAAATTGACGCCGATGTCGAGACGCAAATTTTTGAAGCTATCAATGTCAAGCCCAACAATCCGCTATATTCTCCTTATTACCGCACACCGCTCCCTATTGGACTGTGGGTTTATAATCATTGGGACGAAAATGCTTCCGGCATCAAAGGCTGGCTTTACAAGAAACTTGTGGCTCGTCCTGTGCTCATTAGCCGTGTTCGCCCCGACACGCGTGTTGACATGGTTAACACGCTCTTGCGCAACAATGGTTATTTTTCTTCTAAGGCAAGCTATCAATTGAACTATAATGCCAAAAACAAAAAAAAGGCAAGCGTAACCTACAATATCAACGTCAATGAGCCATATACATTAGGAGAAATCAAATATTCCAACTTAAACACTCCGGTCAGTCACATTGTAGACTCATGTGCTCGTGCCAATCACTATCTTCGCACAGGTAGTCGCTACTGTTTAGATTCCTTGAATGCTGTGCGCATTGCTATCACCAATGTGTTGCGCGACAAAGGATATTATTTTTTCCGACCGGAGTATATTGAGTATTTGGCCGACAGCCTAACGGTTAAAGGCGTTGTCAACATGCAGTTGATTAAGGCCGGAGATGTCCCCAACAGGGCACTGGTGCGCTATTTGTCAAACAATGTGGTTGCCACAGTGTCGAGTGGCTTGGGAATTGGCACACCCGACACCATGGAATTTCGCAATTGCACATTGGTGAAGATGATGCCGGTTAAGGTCAAAGACAAGCTCATTCCTTCATGCATTCGATCGCGACGCGGCCGTCCGTTTCGTGTAGGCAACATGGATCGCACACAGCTCTATCTTTCACGCTTGGGTATTTTTTCAAGTGTGAACATGAGTGTTGTTCCACTCGACTCGGTAACACCCGATGGCGACGGACTGCTCGACTTGCGCATTGACTGCATTCTCGATAAACCCATAGAAGCGAAACTTGAAGTGCAAGGCACATCTAAATCCAACAGCTTCATCGGGCCCGGGCTTGAAGTGGGAGTTGCCAACAAAAATTTGTTTGGTGGCGGAGAAAATATCGGTGTCAATGCCAATGCCGCCTATGAGTGGCAAACCGGCAACGGTGCTGCTCATAACAACAAAGACTTGAACTCCTATGAGTTTGGGCTTTCGGCCGAACTGGCCATTCCGCGTTTGCTGGCTCCACGCTTTGTCGACCGTTCGCGACGCTATGTGAATTGGACCAAGACCTCGTTGTCGGGCAGCATCATGAATCGCCCCGGCTATTTCAAGATGGCGCAGGTGAGCACCGACTTTGCTTGGGAATGGCATGCCAACAAACATTCTTTGCACACGTTCACTCCGTTTAAGCTCACTTATAGCAAGCTCATTTCCACCACAGGAGTTTTCGATTCGGCGATGAATGCCAATCCTGCCATTGCTTTGAGCTTTCAAAATCAGTTTATTCCTGCTATGGAATATAGTTTTGTCTATGACAACACGTTTGGCCAAAATACCATCACATGGAGTTCTACCGTAACCGAGGCCGGCAACATCTTTTCGGGCATTTGGAGCTTGGCCGGAAGCAAGGGAACCAAGGAATTGTTTGGTACAGCTTTTTCGCAATTTATAAGGTTGCAAACTCAGATTGTTTGGAACAGAGCGTTGCCGGGCAATGCTCTGTTGGCCGGCCGGCTGTTTTTAGGGGCGGCTCATGCCTATGGCAATTCTTCGGTAGTGCCTTATAGTGCACAGTTCTACGTTGGAGGGGCCAATTCTGTGAGAGCCTTTGTCGTGCGCACCGTTGGACCGGGCAGTTATCATCCGGCCAAGCAAAATGTCTACTCTTTCTATGACCAAACGGGAACTTTCAAGTTTGAGACCAATTGGGAATACCGTTTTCCCATTTTGGGCTATTTCAAGGGAGCGGTTTTTCTCGATGCCGGCAATGTGTGGCTTTTGAAAGCCGATGAATATCGCCCCGGTGGGAAGTTGTTGTTTAAAAATTTCTTTAAAGAGTTGGCTGTGGGTACGGGTTTAGGCATTCGCTTCGACATGCAGATGCTTGTTGTGCGTGCCGATATGGGTATTGCCATTCATGCCCCTTACGACACCGGCAAGACCGGCTATTTCAACATTCCCAAGTTTAAGGAAGCCATTGCGTTTCACTTAGCCATTGGTTATCCTTTCTAACCATTTGTATTTTTACTAAAACAGAGTTAGTGGTTGTTGCTGTACTTTGGCGTTGGCGATTTTCAAGTATGCGCCGTTCACATCAATGCCAATTGAACGACGATGTAGGTCAAATGCCACTTTGCAAGTGGTACCGGTTCCGCAATAGGGGTCGAGTACAATTCCGTTGGGTGGGCATGTCGATGCGATAGCCAAGTGGCACAACACCTCGGGGAACACATTATATCGCTCTATGCAGCTTTTTTCGGGAACAAAGCTCCACACGTCGCCGGGCATGGTGCCGTTTTTGTTGTAAAGCAGGAAGTAATATCCTTTTTCGTTAATCGATTTGGCTTTTTCTGATTTAGAGTCGAGTTTTTGCCCTTCATTTTCACGCAGGAACATGCGAAAATCGGGAATTTCTCCACAATTCACCATATCGACAACTTGATCAAGTTCTTTAATGGCATTCTTCTTTTCTTCTTCGTTCAACGCTGTTGACTGCATGATGTTGTTGCGATAGCGCATTCCGGTCACGCCCGATGAAGTTTTTCCCTCTTTCAACCTTTTCTTGTTGGCATGGTTGAAGTATTGGCGCAATTCTTCATCGTTATAGTAGAAATCATCGTTTTTCACAAAGTGGAAAATGAACTCATGCACGTTGCGCATGCGGTCGGTCGAACTGTCAAATCCGCTGTTTTGTTTGTCCCACACCACATCGTTGCGCAATTTCCAACCTTGTTGATCAATCATCTTTATGGCCACACGCCATGGCAGCCCCTGCAAAGACTTGCTGTTGTAGGCATCTCCCATGTTGAGCCATAGCGAGCCGGTTGGTTTGAGCACTCTCTTGATTTCGTGCATCACCGCAATGATTTCTTCGACATATTGTTCTTCATTTTCGGCCGTGAGACTTTCTGTGTCAAATCGGCGCAAGCTCCAATAGGGTGGGCAGGTCATGACGCAATCTATGCTTTCATCTTCAATCTTGCTCAACATTTGCAATGCAGTTCCTTCGTGATATTGAGGAATGGGCGAGTCGCCAAGTTGCTTCACGAGAACTCTTGTGGTGGCATCGACATGTGGAATGGCGACGTGATATTGCGACTTTACTTGATTTTCGGCAGACACTTTTGCTGGCTCACAAAGAAGCGATGAGACTTGTTTCGGTTCGCTTGTCCCCAACTCTTCGCGCAAGTAGATTAGTGCTTTTTCGGCCAACTTGTCATTGCCAATTTCGTTGATGGCACTGTTGGCGAGCCACAAGGCCACAAGCTCATCGGCATTGGTGTTGAAAATGCGAGCCAACTTCAACACGAGTTCGCGTTTGGGGCGACGTTCGCCGTGTTCAAAACGGCTGTACATGGGAATATCCACACCTATGCGCTTGGCAATTTCTCTTTGTTTCAATCCGCTGCTTTCACGCAGTTGTCTCAATCTCTCGGGGAATAGCATAGTTAGTCAAATTTGTTCATTTCTGACAAATTTATGAAAAATATCCCGATCGTGCAAGAAAATGTGTTTTTCTGTTATGTTGTTTTGCACAGCAAAATTGGCTGTAATTATTCTATCTGTGTCGTCTGTGACGTTTGACTGTCTTGAAATAGTTGTGCCGAAATGTGTGCATGAACCAAAATCTCATCAATGCAAAGCCTGTCATTGCTCCAACGGCATCGGCGAACCAATCAATGAGATCAAAATCTCGACCTTGCACAAGCCAGGCAAGTTGGGCAACCTCCATGAGCAATCCGAGTAAAATGGCGACAGAGGTCAAGGCAAGTTCGATCTTGAGCAAGGTGTGGTGTGGAAGTTTCAACTTGGCGTAATCCAGCAAATAGGCCACAGTACAGCCCAAATACATGAGAAAATGAACGATTTTGTCAGCTCCCTCAAATAGCGGAATTTGACTTGTGGGTAAAGGATCCTTGGCCAGCGATAACCAAGCGATGATTACAGTTACTGCACATGAAATGATGCCGGCAGGAATGTGGTAAAGAAATTTTCTCAAAACACTATAAAATTCTAATCTTAATTAATGATTGTTTATCTCAAAAATATTGAGTGCAAATTTAATGATTTTGTCTCATTTTAACAACTTTTTTGTTACACTCTTTTGAAATTATCATGTTTTTGATATCGTGTTTTGGAGTTCCCGAAAAGAGTTTTTTGCCACTTTTTTACTGATAAATCGCAAAATCGTCTGTTTTTGTATTAAATTTGTACATTCATCGCATTAAACGATAAAGAAAGTTTCATTTATAAATGGGCAAAGCAAAAGATTTCTTTTCAATGACGAAGCATGAGCGCACCGGTGCCGTAGTGGTGTTGCTACTCATGGCTTTTGGCATGGCTATGCTCTATGTTTCAAAGTCTTGCAAGAATAATGCCCAAGTTGAACTTTCGACTGCCGAGCTCAAAGCCTTTGAACAGCTCACCGACTCTGCCCGTGTGCAAGTGAAGGAAAAAACAAAGAAGAAATCAAAGCGGAAGTCAAAAAAGAAAGCAAAGGTTTCGTCGCGACCAACGAAAAGCACTCCTCGAGGCGACGATGAACGAACGCTCGATGAAGTCCCTGCTTTTTAGCCTCAATCGGTTTCTAATGGCCGGGTTGAAATAAATGGTCTGTCTTTTTCTTTTCAATCCGTGAGTTTTGTGGCAGATTCGGCTGCTTTTTTCAGCCATTCCCAGCTTTTTCCATTATTTTGTTCGACGCCATGCCCCAAAAAGTAACATAGCCCGATTTCATGGGCGGCATTTACTTCTCCCTCTTGCCAAGCTTTGGTGTAGAAGTGCAAGGCGGTTTCATAGTCATGTGCTGTGCCGTAGGGGTTTTCGTGTAATGCTCCGAGCAACATCATGGCTTCACTGTTGTTGCTTTGCTCAACCAACATGAGGAGATATTTTGCCGCTCTTGCCGCATCGGGTTCAATGCCTATTCCGTCTTTCAACCTTTTGCCCATTTCCAGCAAAGCCTCTTCGTGCCCTTGATCGGCCGCCAATGCAAAATATTTTGTGGCTTTCTCAGGGTCGGACTCTGTGGCAAGACCTTCGTCATAAAAATAGCCCATGCAGTATTGTGCTTCGTCATAGCCTTTGTCGGCGGCTTTCTTATAGAAGTTGAACGCTTTTTTATAATCTTTTTCTACACCTTCGCCATGCTCTGTCATGATGCCCAAGTTGTAATATGCCACGGGTTCATGGCTCTTGGCGGCTTCTTCATACCATTTCCAAGCTTCGGCATATTGTTCGGCTTCTTGCAACAGATAGGCAAGGGCGCATTGACCTTCTACGTTACCGCCTTGAGCTGACACTGTGTACCATTTTATGGCTTCTTTCATATCTTGTTGCACCCCTTCACCGGTTTCGTATGCTTCGGCAATCAAAGCGGCGGCCTCGGGGTGACCCTGTCGGGCAGCTTTTTTGCACCATTGGAGCGATAAAGCAAGATTAGGTTCCAATCCATGATCGCCGGTGTAGTAGCTAAATCCCAGTTCTGCTTGTGCCTCGACATCGCCTTGTTCCGCAAGTTGGTTGAGTTTTTTGATTGTCAGCTTGGTGTAATCAGCTTTTTTCATGACGTGAGAGTTTGTTGTTGCAATGATGTGATGTATTGTGCAAAGTTACGTTTTTATCGCGATAAAATTTTGTTTTTACATAAGATTTCCTGAAAAAATGTGTGTGCCGGCGGTATTGATGCCCTGCGCCTTGTTTTATCTTCTTTTCTTGCTGAAATTGAGCACTTTCTTTTATTGCATTTCGAGCATTTGGATTTTGGAACGTAGTGTTTTTTGAGCAAATGCTTGGTGTTGGCGATTTTTCTTTGTATTTTCGCAACTAAATTGATTTCAAACAGTTTTTTACAATGCTTAATTTTAAACCCTATACTTTGAATTTGCCCGACGGCTTGCTTTCTATTGAGCGTCCTCTCGTCATGGGAATTTTGAATGTTACACCCGACTCGTTCTATGCCGATAGTCGATGCTACGATGAAGCAAAACTTGAGCAACGTGTGTTGCAAATGGTCGATGAGGGAGTCGACATTATCGACATTGGAGCTTATTCCACTCGCCCCGGAGCTGCCGAGGTGAGTGAGCAAGAAGAAGTGGAGCGATTACAAAAGGGATTTGGAATGATACGTCGCATTTGTCCGCACATGATCACATCGGTCGATACGTTCAGAGGCAATGTGGCACGTCGTTGTGTCGAAGAGTGGGGATGTAGCATCATCAACGATGTTTCGGGTGGCACGCTCGATGAATCGATGTTCAATACGGCTGCCCGGCTCAAAGTGCCCTACATCTTGATGCACATGCGTGGAACCCCTGCGACCATGCAGCAATTGACACATTATGACAATGGAGTTGTGACCGATGTAATCAATGACTTGAAGGCCAAGATCAACCGTTTGAAAGATCTTGGAGTTAATCAACTCATCATCGATCCCGGTTTTGGTTTTTCAAAGACATTGGAGCAAAACTACGAACTGTTCTGCCATTTAGAAGAATTTCATGAACTTGATGCTCCTTTATTTGTGGGCATATCGCGCAAATCGATGATTTACAAAACATTCAATTGCACACCCATGGAAGCTCTCAATGGCACCACTGTGCTCAACACCATTGCCCTCATGAAGGGTGCCCACATTTTGAGGGTGCACGATGTGGAAGCCGCCATTCAGGCTCGCACGCTGGTACAAAAGGCTCATTTCAATGGGTAATGATTTTGTTGAACGGATAACATTGCTTTATGGAGATATTCAATATCATAGGCTTTAAGGACATTGTCGATATTTTGCTTGTCGCAACGTTGCTCTTCTACATCTATCGCACAATGAAGGACTCCGGTTCCATTAATGTGTTTATTGGAGTGCTTGCCTTTGTCATCACTTGGATTGTGCTCTACAAGTTACTCGACATGCAACTCATAGGCACCATCATGGACAAGTTTATTGATATTGGTTTGTTTATCATCGTTATTCTTTTCCAAGATCAAATCAAGCGTTTTCTCATCGAAATAGGATCACACAATCGTTGGAAATTCATGCAAAAGCTGTGGCACAAGAGTTCGCAGACCGATAAGCAAAAGTTAATCATGCCCATTGTGTATGCCTGCATGAGCATGGCGAAGTCAAAGACCGGTGCATTAATTGTCATTCAACAGCAAATGTCGCTTGCCGACTATGCACACACGGGCGACATGATTGAAGGTAATCTGAACAACCGCTTGATTGAAAACATATTTTTCAAAAACAGTCCTTTGCACGATGGAGCAGTGATCATCAACCGTGAGAAGGTGGTTGCGGCAGGTTGCATTCTCCCGGTGTCGCACGACACCGACTTGCCGCGATATTTGGGGCTTCGTCACCGCTCGGCATTGGGCATTTCGCAAGCCACCGATGCGATTGCCATTGTAGTTTCGGAAGAAACCGGCAACATTTCCTATTTTCATCGAGGCGAGAGTCACTTGAAGCTCACCAGCACTGAGTTGGAGAAAAACCTTTCAGACCTCATCAAAGCTTAATCACAAGGCATAAAAAAGAGAAATGGGAAGTATTCCGGGCATGTTTGATATAGGTGGCACACTGGTGAGTCTCGACTTGGCAGAACGTTTTTTTTGCTGCAACATCGATGCTTGTTTGGGAGCTTGTTGCATCGATGGCGATGCCGGTGCTCCCTTGTCTGAGGATGAATATGCCAAACTCAAAGAAGTGCTTCCTTTCATTTGGGACGATCTCTTGCCACGCGCACAAGAAGAAATCAAGGAAAACGGCGTGGCATATCTTGACCCCGATGGCGAAATGGTTACACAAATTATCGATGGGAAAAATTGTGTGTTTTCTACCTATATGGCAGGCGGAGTGTGCATTTGTGCAATCGATAAAGCTTATCGCGAAGGCCGTGTAAACTGGCGCAAACCCATTTCGTGTTATCTTTATCCGGCACGCATCAAAGAATATCCCACTTTCACGGCAGTGAACTATCACCGTTGGAAAATATGCAAGAGTGCCGAAGTGATGGGACGTAAGAACAATGTGCGTCTCTATCAATTCTTAAAGGAACCGCTCATCGAACGTTTTGGACAAGATTGGTATGAAGAACTCGAAGCAAACTGCAAGCTTTACATCAAAACCTACCTTGAAGACTAACTTACCCCTTACCCTTATTCAACCAACTTTTAATTATTATAAAATATTCCGTTTATCCTATTAATTTAGTTTAAAATACGCCTCTTTGCTTTGTTTATGTCAATTTAAGCCGTACATTTGATGTCGAAAATAAAAAGTTAATTTTTAACGATTGAAACATTAAAACAGATATTAATTTAACAAAAGTAATCTGAATATGAACGGTAAATTTGTTTTCTCTTTGATTGGAGCAACATTAATCGGCTCTACGTCTGTAATGATCGCTTCAAGCGATGTCAACACAGGCGACATTTACATTCCATCGGGCTCTCAAGCCAATGTTGAACATTTTGTGCGCACTGCCGCAACTCGCACCGGTGCTGGCTACCCCGATTTTACTGTCGTGGCCGAAAACACAATTAATTCGGTAGTGGCTATTAAAAATTTCCAGGCATCGCGCCAACAACATTTCGAGCAATTTGGTGGTGACGACTTTTTCGACCCATTTGAATTTTTCTTTGGCAACGGAAGTTCGCAACGTCGTCGTCAGCAACAACCACAGCAAAAGAAAAACGATCAAAAACCTCAGTTGCGAGGAAGTGGCTCCGGTGTTATCATCAGTGCAGATGGTTATATCGTGACCAACAACCATGTGATAGATGGCGCCGAAAAACTCACGGTCACGCTCAATGACAACAGCGAATATAATGCGCGTGTGATTGGTACCGACCCGGTTACCGATGTTGCCCTCATCAAGATCACAGCCAAGAATTTGAAACCCGTAACCTTTGCCAACAGCGATGATGTGAAAGTGGGCGAGTGGGCTTTGGCTGTGGGCAACCCGTTTGGCTTCAATTCCAGCGTTACTTCGGGCATTATCAGCGCAAAGGGACGCGGAGTGTCGGAGAACACCAGCTTGGGAATTAAGGCATTCATTCAGCACGATGCGGCTGTGAATCCGGGCAATAGTGGCGGTGCGCTGGTGAATACCAATGGCGAACTTATTGGTATCAACACCATGATTTATTCACACACGGGCAACTATTCGGGCGTTTCGTTCGCAATTCCCAGCAACACAGTGCAAAAGATTGTCACCGACTTGAAACAATATGGCACGGTGCAACGTGCTGTGCTGGGTGTGAGCTATCAAGAACTTGATGCCGAGCGTGCCAAGGAACATGGTATCACTGCCACCAACGAGGGCATCTATGTGGCCAAGGTTAACGACAGGAGTGCTGCCAAAGAAGCAGGCATTCAAGAGGGTGATGTGATTGTGAAACTCAATGGCGTGGCCATTAACCACAGTGGCGAAATGCAGGAAGAAATGAACAAGTTGCGCCCGGGCGACAAAGCTACAGTGGGGTTCTATCGCAACAATAAGTATAAAACAACAACTGTAACGTTCAAGAACGACCAAGGTACCACCAAGATTACCAAGAATAGCGACTTTACATCGTTGGGCTGTGTGTTCATGCCACTTTCGGCCAAAGAAAAAGAAGACCTCTCGATAAGCAAGGGCGTGAAGGTTGCAGGCATTAGAAACGGAAAATTCAAGACCGCCGGCATTAAAGACGGTTTTGTAATCACCGACATCAACAACATTACAGTTGGCGACAGTGACGATGTTGAAGAGATATATGGACAAATCATGCGTTCCGGCGATAGCGATAAGGTGATGTTCATCACCGGTGTCTATCCTACCGGCAAAAAGGTCTACTATGCAGTCGATCTCACCGATGGCGAATAACTTTTTTTCATAGGCATATCATACTTTTTTTGATGCAAAGCCGTAATTCTCAATAGAGAGTTGCGGCTTTCTTTCTTATTCTGCCATAATGGCAGAATTTTGACAGAAGATAAAGAAAGGAATGTTTGTTGCACCGATGTGATGCAGAAAGGAGTTCGCATAGGGAAACAAAAAACTATGAGATAAATTTAATATTATGACATTTAACAACTACACAATCAAAGCACAAGAGGTTATCCAAAAGGCTGTTCGCATTGCCCAAGGCAACAAGAATCAAGCCTTGGAACCTATCCATTTGTTGAAGGCAGTGTTGACCGAGGGTGATGCAGTAGTCAAGTTTATTTTTCAAAAACTCGACATCGCACCGGCCATGGTCGAACGCCCTTTGGAAGAACAACTCAATCGTTTACCCAAGGTGAGCGGAGGAGAAAATTACTTGAGTGGCGACACCAATAAGGTGCTTGAAAAAGCTCAGGAGTTTGCCACAGGCAATGGCGATCAATATGTAACCGTAGAGGCTATACTCATGGGGCTTTTCATGGTCTCATCGGCGGCTTCTGCCATTCTTAAAGATGCAGGATTGACCGAAAAGGGCTTGCAGGCCGCTATCGGTGAGTTGCGTCAAGGCAAGAAAGCAACTGGCGAAGGAGCCGAAGAGCAGTATAATGCACTGGTGAAATATGCTGTCAACTTGTGTGAGCGTGCTCGCCAAGGCAAACTCGATCCGGTTATTGGTCGTGACAGCGAAATACGCCGTGTGTTGCAAATTTTGAGCAGACGCACTAAAAACAACCCGGTTTTGATAGGTGAGCCGGGAACAGGTAAAACCGCCATTGTCGAAGGGCTTGCTCTGCGCATTGTGCGCGGTGATGTGCCCGAGAACTTGAAGCAAAAGCAACTCTACTCGCTCGACATGGGAGCGATGATTGCCGGAGCAAAATATCAGGGAGAGTTTGAGGAGCGATTGAAAGCTGTAATAAACGAAGTGACGCAAGCCGATGGCAACATCATTCTTTTTATCGATGAAATCCACACGTTGGTGGGTGCCGGTAAAAGTGGAGGAGGAGCAATGGATGCGGCCAACATTTTGAAACCGGCTCTTGCACGAGGCGACTTGCGGAGCATTGGTGCAACCACTCTCGATGAATATCAAAAATATTTTGAGAAGGACAAGGCATTGGAACGTCGTTTTCAAATTGTGATGGTCGATGAACCCGACGAAGAAGACGCAATTGCCATATTGCGAGGCTTAAAGGAAAAATATGAAAACCACCACAAGGTGCGCATTAAGGACGATGCCATTATTGCTGCCGTGAAACTGAGCGAGCGTTACATCAGCGACCGTTTTTTGCCCGACAAGGCCATTGACCTCATGGACGAAGCCGCCGCAAAGTTGCGTATTGAGATGGACTCGGTGCCCACCGGGCTTGATGAGATTTCTCGAAAAATCACTCAGCTTGAAATTGAACGCGAGGCCATCAAGCGCGACGGTGATGCCACACACATCGCTTTGCTTGACAAAGAAATTGCCGAATTGAAGGATAAGGAGAGCGACTACAAGGCTAAGTGGAAAAGCGAACAAGAACTCATCAACAAAATTCAGCAAAACAAAGTTGATTTAGAGAATCTCAAGTTTGAGGCCGAGCGTGAAGAGCGTAACGGCAACTATGGACGTGTGGCCGAAATACGCTATTCGCTCATGAAGCAAAAAGAAGATGAAAATCGCAACATTCAAGAGCGACTCAAAGCCATGCAAGGCGACAAGGCACTCATTAAGGAAGAGGTCGACAGCGACGACATTGCCGATGTGGTGAGCCGCTGGACGGGTATTCCGGTGACCAAGATGCTCAAAAGTGAGAAAGAAAAATTGCTACATCTTGAAGAAGAGTTGCACAAGCGTGTTGTGGGGCAAGACGAAGCCATTGAGGCTATTGCCCATGCTGTGCGTCGCAGCCGTGCCGGTTTGAACGATCCGCGTCGCCCCATAGGTTCATTCATTTTCATGGGAACCACGGGGGTTGGCAAGACCGAGCTTGCCAAAGCGTTGGCCGACTATATGTTTAACGACGAGAACATGATGACGCGCATCGACATGAGTGAATATCAAGAGAAATTCAGCGTCACGAGGCTCATTGGCTCGCCTCCGGGTTATGTGGGATATGACGAAGGCGGACAGTTGACCGAGGCTGTACGTCGCAAACCTTACAGTGTTGTGCTGTTCGATGAAATTGAAAAAGCTCACCCCGATGTGTTCAATACCTTGTTGCAGGTGCTTGATGATGGACGACTCACCGATAATAAAGGACGCACGGTAAACTTCAAGAACACCATCATCATCATGACCAGCAACTTGGGAAGCGACTTAATACGCTCTCGTTTTGAAACTCTCACACCGCAAAATCGAGAACAAGTTATTGAACAGACAAAGGGCGAAGTGATGACCATGCTCAAAAGACAGATGCGCCCCGAATTTTTGAACCGAATTGATGAAATTATTATGTTCACACCGCTCACCGAGCAACAAATCAAGCAAATAGTAGGGTTGCAGATGAAAGCAGTGGCTCGCGTTCTCAAGGGCAATGGCATCACGTTGCAAGCGACCGATGCAGCCATAGACATGCTCACCAAGGCCGGCTATAATCCGGAGTTTGGAGCACGACCGGTGAAACGAGCCATTCAAGACTTGGTGCTCAATCGATTGAGCAAAGACATTATTGGGCAGCAGGTGAACCGCAATGAGCCAATTGTGGTTGATGTTGAAAACAATGCGCTTGTTTTCAAAAATTGACATTAACAACTTGTTAAGCCTGTCAAAAACAAGAGAGACAAGTAAGCTCTATTGCTCCTCATCGAATATTAAACTTCAAAGGTTTAATGACCGATTTGGGCTGATGAGAAACTTGCCTCTCTTCCTTTTTGCTTATGCCCTAATTCACAAGGAAAAAGAGCAGAGAAACGAAAAAACTCTTTGCACGATTTGAGAGAATTGTACTATTTCATTAATTTTGCAAAAGCGATGAGCAAATGGATTACATATTTCTTTTTTTCGGTTTTTTTCTTACTTGTGCAAGTGAGTTGTGGCAATGTTGACAAGATGCCCGATAAGTATTTCGTGGTAAAGGTTGCTGTTAGTGGCCTTGAGTTGACCGATAGTGCCACATTGTTGGTTTATGAAACAGACTATGACCGACTGCGCTTGCTGAACGAAGTTGCACTTGTCAAGGGGACTGCTTCGTTTGTCGGGCAAATCGATGCTCCTAAAATCGCTTTGCTCAGGCTCAATCATGCCGAGAATCCGTTATATTTCATTCTTGAATCTTGCACAACCGAAATTTCGATAAACAAACAATCTATTGTGATTACCGGAGGAACATTAAATCATGACTATTATGTTCACTATCGCTTGCGAAACAAAATATTGCAAGCCATTGAAAACAACAAGAGCACCTATGCCAAAATGGTTGCCGATTCATCAATGACCCATAAACTCGAACGAATTTTTGTCAAGCGCGACAGCTTGTTGAAAGATTCTGTTCAAAGCATGACGTTGCGCCTCGTCAATCGCAACGATGTGGTGGGCGTGCTATTCAAAGATCGGTTCATTAACACCATAGATAGCGCACGAATGAAGGAATTAAGGCGATGAATGGTGATTGAGTTGAATAAGGATAAAATAAAAACGCCGTTCTGCAAAAAAGAACGGCGTTTTTAATTATGCTTGACAGAGGTGTTTATGCCTCGGAAATTACTTCAAAGGGAATTGTGGCAGAAACTTCTTTGTGAAGTTTTACGATAGCTTCGTATTGGCCAACTTCTTTCACAGTGCCTTTGATGCTGATGATCTTGCGGTCAATTTCATGACCGAGCTTAGCCAATTCTTCGGCGATTTGAATGTTGGTCACCGAACCATAGATGGTGCCGTTAGAGCTAATCTTAGCACCGATGGTGACTGAAACGCCCTGCAAAGAGGCTGCAATTGCCTCAGCGTCGGCCTTAATCTTGGCCAACTTGTGAGCGCGTTGTCTTTGATTTTCGGCAAGAACTTTGAGAGCCGATGGCGTAGCCATGATAGCTTTACCGGTTGGAATGAGGTAATTGCGACCGTAGCCATTTTTTACTTCTACAACATCGTCCTTGTATCCAAGGTTGTTGACGTCTTCTTTTAAAATAATTTTCATAATTAAATTCCTCCTTGCTTTAAATTATTTCATCATATCGGTAACATAAGGAAGCAAAGCCAGGTGGCGGGCACGCTTAACAGCTTGGGCAACTCTTCTTTGGAACTTCAAGGAAGTACCGGTGATGCGACGAGGAAGAATTTTTCCTTGTTCGTTCAAGAATTTTTTCAAGAACTCAGGATCCTTATAGTCGATGTACTTGATGCCGCTGCGTTTGAAACGGCAATATTTCTTTTTCTTAGTGTCCACTGACAGTGGAGTAAGATAGCGAATTTCTGATTGTGATTGTGACATTGTTTAAATTCCTCCTTCAATTAAGCGTTAGTAGTTTCTTCAGTAACTTCTTCCTTTGCAGGTTCTTCGGCCTTGGGAGCTTCCTTGGCGGCGTTCTTTCTGAGGCTGCGACGTTTCACGGCATATTCTGCCGCGTACTTGTCGAGACGGAATGTCAAGAAGCGCAAAACTTTCTCGTCGCGACGGAATGCGGTTTCGAGCTTGTTCACGATAGTTGACTCGCCATCAAATTCAAGCAATGTGTAAAATCCGGTAGTTTTTTTTTCGATTGAATAAGCAAGCTTGCGCATGCCCCAATTTTCTTCATTGACAATTGTTGCACCTTCGTTGGTGATAACTGTCTTGAATTTCTCTACCGCTTCCTTCATCTGAGGCTCAGATAAAACGGGAGTTAAAATGAAAACGGTTTCGTAATGATTCATAAAACTTTAATTTGTTTTTAAATTAATATTATGCTTTTGTCGAAAAAGCGGTGCAAAGATAGTTGTTTTTTCTCTTTTTAGCAACCGAATGAGAGAGAAATCTAAACTAAAAGTCACTTTCATTCCTCATTTAACCCCAATCGGTCATTAGAGGTCGCACTGATTTTGTTTGAATGTTGAACAAATTGGTTGTCTTTTTTTTGAAGACGTAGCGGGCTGTGTCAAGAAAAAAACGGCAACCAAGATGCCGGCAAGCCGACAAAAGCAGTCGGGAAGCACGCGATGAACCGATCATTGTAAACCTTAGCGGTCTAATGACCGATTTGGGTTTAACTGAAAAAATCATTTGTTCAACAACACAGTGTTGATGATTTTCACAATCTGTTCTTTGGGATAAAGGCCTGTCAGAGTTTTTGGCTGTCCGCCGGCCGGGCAAAACATGATAAAAGGAATTTGACCGATGTTCATTTGCCGTGCCAAAGCCTTGTTTTCGTCAACATCAATGCTGTAAACGTCAATTTTGCCTTTATACTCTTTTGCAATCTCCTTTAAAATGGGGGTGAGTTGACGGCATGGACCACACCACACCGCATTAAAATCGACAATAGCGGGGCGTTTGCCTTTTGAAACCCACATGGTGTCGCTATTGATTTCACCCACCATTTCATAAAATTCTGTTTGTCCAATCGCATTCACTTTGCCGGCTTTGATTTTTGTTTTGGCTTGTGCATTGAACGAGCCGATTGCCAGCATAATCACGATTAATTGCAAGATTATCTTTTTCATTGTTTTGAGAATTTTAACCCCAAATCGGTCATCAGAGACCGCCAAGGTTTACATTTATTGATGAGAATTTCGCAATAGATCATTCACCGTTTTTACCGGATTGAATGTGTCGATAGGCACTTCTACAAATACCGTGTTCCAGTCGCTCATGGCTCCATTCCACAACCCCGGCAGTTCGAGAGCTTTGATTTCAACGCCATTGACCGATTTTTGACTGATCAACCCCGTGTCGGCATCGATGTGTTTTTTGAGGTCGAAAGAATTGCCTTGAAAATCTTTTAAATAGCACACCAAGTCAACGGGATTGAAGTGCGTGCCACTGTTCATGAGTTGCACGGTTGCCGGATCGTCGGCATTGATTTGTGCCGATTCCAAAATTTGTGGTGAACAGCTGCCGTCTTTGTCGTATGCCAAATATGGGCCTCCACCCGGTTCTCCTTCATTTTTCACCATTCCGCAAACCCTGATGGGGCGGTTGAATTTGTGAGTGAGATAGGTGGCCAGCTTTTCATCGTCGAGTTCTTGTGTGGCAGCATTGTTGGTGTTCAATGTTGTTTCAAGAAATTTGAGCATGTCTTGCAACGACTTGTGTGTGTAATCTTTTTGAGCAAGTTCTGTGAGATATTTTTCTATTCTCTGTTGAATTTGTACAAGATATCCGCCAATCACCTTCTTGTAGCGTGTGGTGCTGTGCCGCAGTTTCGAGGGCACGACGTTGTCGATATTCTTGATGAAGACGACGTCGGCATCTTGCTCGTTGAGGTTTTCAATGAGGGCACCGTGCCCGGCTGGGCGCAACAACAATTCACCATCGGCATTGTGATAGGGTGTGTTGTCGGCATTCACTGCAATGGTGTTGGTGCTTGTCTTTTGCTCCGACAAGGTGATGTTGTAGGTCACGCCCCACACCTTTTGATAGTGTGCAACTTTCTCGGCCAGCAGTTTTTCGACAAGAGGTTTGTGTTCCGGCGAAACAGTGAAGTGCAGGTTTACGGTGCGATTTTTATCGGTTGCATATTGTGCTCCCTCTTCAAGATGTTCTTCGAGAGCAGTGTGTACACCTCCTGCCGCCACTTTGTGAAATTGCAGGAGAGCCTTGGGCAGGAAGCCATAGTTAAGCCCCTCTTTGCTGAGCATGGTTTTTGCGATGTCGGCATGTCGCTTGGCTTCCATTAGAGCATGTATATCTTTGCCATATAGAGATTTGCAACATTTGTTCAATGCTGCACAGAATGCAAAGTTGTCGATATTTTCAAAGAAATGTTTCTCAAAATCGGTTGTTGGCTCGGCATTGCCCGATGCCACAAACGCGAACATGTCTTTGAACATGCGACTTGCCGCTCCCGATGCCGGAACAAATTTTTGTATCTTGCCTCCGCTTTTTTGAAAATCTTTCCAGCTGTTGATGCATTTCTTCAATTCTTTGTCATTTAACCGCTTAATACCGTTGCCAATAGTGCCCACGGCTTTAATTTTGAGAAACGGAAAACCTGTTTCAAAACGGTGTAGCTGTTGCATGACGGCATCTTCGGTCATGCCCAGAGCCTTGATTTGTACTTTGTCTTTTGCGTTCAACATGTCGTATGCTTTTTTTGATAATTTGCCCATTATATAGATGAACCGAAAAAAATATCAGTTCTTTTCTTTGTAAAGTTAATCATAATATTTTATATTTGGTGATAATTTAAAGAAATATAAGCGGTAAATGGCAGACCTAACCTATTTTAACAAAGAAGAGAAATCGCGAGTCTTTAATCATGTTGCATCGCTGATGCGCATGTTGAGCGAGCAAGTTACAATTGGTGATATCAATCGGGTGCACAGAATTATTAAAAACGGTGTGGAGGCAGGTTGCTCTAAGCGCGACAAATATGGCATCAATCCTGTGGTGCGCAGTTTAAACACCGCCAAGTTGCTCAACGAGCTTGTTGCTCCCGACAAAAACATGACCATGGCAACGCTTTTCTACAATTTGTGTCGAGTGGGCTTTATAACCGAAGAAGAAATTTCAACCCAATTCGATGTCGATGCGGCCAAGCTCATTCATGGCATGATTAAGGTGTCGCAACTCTATGAAAAGCAAGCCGCCGTCGACAACGACAACTTTCACAAGCTGTTGCTCACTTTTGCCGAAGACATTCGAGTGATCATTATCATGATCATCGACCGCTTGGGCTTGATGCGCATGATCAATCATCATCGTGATGCAAAGTTTGTCAGCGATATTTCGCAAGAGGCTCGCTATCTTTATGCTCCTTTGGCTCATCGGTTGGGGCTTTACACCATTAAATCGGAGCTTGAGGATTTATCGCTTAAATATTTGAACCGCAAAGTTTATTCTCAAATTTCATTGAAGCTCAACGAAACAAAAGAACGGCGTGAGGCCTATGTGCACGATTTCATCAAGCCCATTCGTGATGCTCTCGAAAAATCGGAACTCAAATTTGAAATCAAAGGGCGCACCAAGTCCATCAACAGCATTTGGAACAAAATGCGTAAAAAAGATGTTGACTTGAATGGAATGTACGATTTGTTTGCAATCCGCATCATTCTCGACTCTCCCGAAACCGAAGAAAAAAAAGATTGTTGGATTGCCTACTCGATTGTTACCGACATTTACACAGCCAATGTGTCGCGCCTCAAAGACTGGATCACGATTCCCAAGTCTAACGGCTATGAATCGTTGCACATCACCGTGAATGGACCAAACGACAAGTGGGTGGAGGTGCAGATACGCACACGACGCATGGACGAGATTGCCGAACGAGGCCTTGCCGCACACTGGAAATACAAAGGAATTAAAAGCGAAGGCGAAATTGATCAGTGGATGAACAATGTGCGCGACGTGCTTGAAGCCGGTACTATCGGACAAATGGAACTCATCAGGGGCATGAACATGAACCTCTACGAGAAAGAGGTGTTTGTGTTCACACCCAAGGGCGATTTGTTCAAGTTACCACAAGGGGCTTCGATTCTCGACTTTGCTTTCCACATTCACTCAAAGCTTGGTGCACGTTGCTCCGGCGGTATTGTCAATGGCAAGAACCAAAAGATGAATTACAGGCTTAAAAGTGGCGATACAGTGGAAATTCTCACTTCTTCCACTCAAACCCCTCGTGTCGACTGGCTCAATTTTGTCGTCACCTCAAAAGCTCGCAACAAGATACGCCAAGCTGTGAATGAAGTGCGACAAAAGAAGGCCGACATGGCAAGAGAATTGCTCGAGCGTCGATTTAAAAACAGAAAGATCGAAACCGACGATGCCACATTGTCGAAGTTAATCAAGAAATTGGGCTATAAATCACAGCTCGATTTCTATGTCGATGTCAATGAAGATAAAATTGATGCAGGCAATATCATTGACCAATACACCGAACTTGTCGCTAAACTATCTGAGGTGCCTGTGACAACTCACGAAACGGCCGAGAATTTTGTACTTCAAGACAAAGGACGGAATGACGAATGCCCCGCCGACGATATTCTCATCATTGGTGACAACGTCAAGGGCATCAATTATAAACTTTCGAAATGCTGTAATCCCATCTATGGCGATAAAATCATTGGTTTTGTAGCAAGCGACGGAGCCATTAAGATACATCGTTGCGACTGTGGCAACGTGAAGCATTTGACCGAAAAATACCCCTATCGTGTCATTAAAAGCCAATGGTCTGGTAAGTTGGGAGCACAGTTTGCCGCCACGCTCAAAGTGGTGGGACAAGACGACATTGGCATTGTGTCCAACATCACCTCGCTCATCAACAAAGAGGGTAACACGCAATTGCACAACATTTCCATCAATTCAAGTGGAGGTTTGTTTGAGGGTTATTTGGTGATAGGAGTGAACAGCCTCACCATGCTCGACACGCTCATCAAGAAAATCAAGAACCTCAAAGGCGTGAAAGAAGTGTCGCGAGTTTCGCATTAAACATTAGAGCCCGAAAGTCCGATTTGATGAAAAATTAAGGAGCAGGCCTGTTTTTAAGAAGGTCTGCCCCTTTGGTCAAGTTGAAGTTGTGTTGCTCGTGGGCAACACACACGATTCTCGTTATTTTAAAATCATGTTGATGAGAGCGGTTACATCGCTCACGTCTACTACGCTGTTTGTATCGATGTCATACATGACGTTTGACTTGCCGGCCAAGATTGCTTTCACGAGTTCGGTTATGTCTTTCACGTCTATCACGCCGTCATTGTTCAAGTCGCCATGAGGAATTTTGTTCTCACCAGAGATTGTCGACTGTGTGTAGCATTGGAAATAGCTGATTCTGTTTCCCGGAGTGGGGCAGACGAATATCCATCTTGTTTTTTGGGTATAGGTGTCGTTTGTTTTGTCATAGGTGTAAACAATGTCAACCATCTCTTCATTGGATTTGTCAAGTCCTTTTACATAGACAGGAATACCTTCTGTTCTTTCTTCAAGGAATTGCCCTTTGGGAATGATGAGACTACCTTGTTCATCAACCATACCTTTTACCCAGCAGTTGGGGTGCATGGGCGAAAGTCCTTGTATGTACACTTCATTGTCGACAATGCCTATTTTTGCCGGAGTATTGATAATTGGTTCATCTTCAAATACTTTGGCGTTGAGTTTATAGGGCATCGTTTTGAGATCGGCAGGAGGTGTTAGCGTCTCGGGTTTGTCGATGAGGCTGTAAGTGCTATTATAGTCACCGTAGTAGGTAAATGCCTTGCTATCTTCCCAGTACATGGCCAAAATGTTCTCTGCGTTGGTGTTGTCGAGCTTTATTTCACTGCTGTCGGTACTGATGGTGTAAGATATTTCTGTGACATTTTTGTATATCCAGTTTTCTATGTCTGCGTCCCAATACATCATGCCCACCTTGGCATGCAAATTATTTTCCTCATCAAGCCAAATGTTTTGCCCTTCCGGAAATGAAATCTTGTTGCCGTTCATTGTGCCTTTTATCCAATGTCCGCTTTGGAATTCGCCCACCGGATCGCGGAAGTATACGCTGCCATCGGCAGCAAACACGACTTTCATGTAGCCCGAGGTTTTCACAGCTTCAAGTGAGCTGTAATTGTCGGGATAGGCCGAAATGCCTTTACGCAGGTAGTATTTCTCTATACCATCGGGTTGACTTGTGATGATGGAGTTGTCGCTACCGTTGGCTGTTGAGATCAATTGGGAAGAGTTTTTCTGCACAGCCGGTACCATTACAGGCTGTTTTGCCGTGTGAAACGTTTTTTGCGCCATCATTGTTGCTGTGCACGCAATCGCAATTGCGAAAATGTAGAACTTTTTCATGATTATTTATATATAAAAAATATTTGTTTTTATTCTTCTAAAATGAGTTAGTTGTCGTACATTTGTACGTTGGTTAATAATTCGATAATTTATAACTTTGATATAGGTATGGACAAAGACCGATTAATTGGTGGCTCATGAAGCCGGGTTCAACGTTCAGTCCCCATGCCTTTACATCTGAAATCTGGATAG
>JBGYAB010000005.1:0-64085 GCA_041815985.1 Sodaliphilus sp.
GCGCAGATGGTCAATGCCTACTATGCCCAACGAATTATTGACGTGTTCGAGAGAAACCCGAACATGCCATTAAATAAAGAAAGTGTGAATGAGATATTTAGTTTCGCTGCCGACGCAGCATAAAAATTAACGGAGTATTGTTTTACGAAAACTGTTCTATCAATTTGTCAAAGATAGTGATAATTTTCACACTCCCCAAGTTTTTTTCATGCTCATGTCCATTTATTCCTCTTTTTAAACCCCAATTTAGCCCAAATCGATCAACTCTAAATTATTGCCGGTGCATGGTGTACCATGAATGTTAGTTTTGCGTCAATTCTTTTTTAACATTATTATATAGACTTTGTCGTGATTATTTGTTAATTTTGTAGTCGAATAATGAAGTAACCCAAGAAAAAACATTTTATTTATTTTATCATAAAAAATTATATAGTATGGTAAGCTATAAAGATTTAGGCCTTGTCAACTCTCGTGAGATGTTTAAAAAGGCCGTAGACGGAGGTTATGCGATTCCTGCATTCAACTTCAACAACATGGAACAGCTGCAAGCCATTATCACAGCAGCCGCCGAGAAAAAATCACCGGTAATTTTGCAAGTTTCAAAAGGTGCACGCAAGTATGCCAATCAAACTTTGCTCCGCTACATGGCGCAGGGTGCTGTTGAATTTGCCAAAGAACTTGGTTGGGAACGTCCGCAAATCGTTCTTCACCTCGACCACGGCGACAGCTTCGAGGTGTGCAAGAGCTGTGTTGACTTTGGTTTTTCGAGTGTGATGATCGATGGTTCTGCTTTGCCCTACGAGGAGAATATTGCTCTCACTGCTCGTGTGGTTGAGTATGCTCATGCCCACGATGTGACTGTGGAAGGCGAACTTGGTGTGCTTGCCGGTGTTGAAGACGAAGTTGCCAGTGAGGTTTCACACTACACTAAGCCCGAAGAGGTTATCGACTTCTCTACTCGCAGTGGTGTTGACTCACTCGCCATTTCTATTGGCACGAGCCACGGAGCCTATAAGTTCACACCCGAGCAATGCACCCGCGACCCCAAGACGGGTCTTTTGGTGCCACCTCCATTGGCGTTCGATATTTTGCATGAAATCGAAGCCAAGCTACCGGGTTTCCCCATTGTGCTCCACGGGTCGTCATCGGTTCCGCAGGAATATGTTGCCATTATCAACAACAATGGTGGAAACTTGCCCAATGCGGTGGGTATTCCCGAAGAGCAACTTGCCGAGGCATCGAAGAGTGCCGTGTGCAAAATTAACATCGACTCCGATTCTCGCTTGGCATTCACAGCCGGCGTGCGTGAAACCTTTACACAACACCCCGAGTATTTCGACCCGCGTCAGTACTGTGGTAAGGCACGTGAGAACATGATTGAACTTTACAAGCACAAAATCGACGTTCTTGGCAGTGCAGGCAAGGCTTTGTAATCAATTCCACACAACAACAAACAAAAGCTCCGTGAATCTGTTTGATCCGCGGAGCTTTTTTAAGGTGTTAAATAGTAAGTTAAGAGTTAAATTGTGAGTCTGAAAACAATCGTCTTAACTCTTGCAACTCCCTTTAACTCATTAACTTCTAAAAAACTTATTTTACAAGCAATTTTTTACCCTTGTGAATGTAGATGCCCGGAGTGAGGTTGGTTTCTGCCACCTTTTGCCCCATCATGTTGTAGTAGCCGTTGTCCTGAGCAGAGTTGTTGACGATAACGTCGGCAATGCCTGTTTGCGGTTGCTTTGCGGTGTAGCTGTATTTTACAGTGGTAATGGGTTGCTCGATGGGAGTTGAGTAGGAAACCGAAGATGTTGCATAGGGAAAGTCTTGTGAGCCGGCATGGTCGATAAACGATTTGTTGTCGTTACAAAAACTCATGGCACGTTTTTTATTCTCGTTGGGATAGAAGGGAACATCCATTGCTCCATCGGTTGTGCCGGTTGCTTCGTCATCGTCGGCCATAACGGTGACAATGATACTCTTGCCGGTGTAGTTGAATGGTTTGTTGAGCGTCAGTTTTAACACGCCACCTTCATTGTTGGCATATTCGTATGTGTATTCAAATGTGCCGGTATAGGCAACATCATTTTTGTCAAATTCAAAGTATTTATATTTCTTTTTCTCTTGGTCTTTAACAAATTCTGTTGCATCGCTCTCTTGGAGAATCATTTTCACGTTGCGTTTGAATTCGGTGTAGAATGTTGCCCAAAAAGGAAATTCCAATTCAGTGATTTTTACTTCGTTGTCGGTGGTGAGGTCAGCTATCTGCTTCAAGTCGGTGGCAGTGTAGATGATTTGTGCTCCACTGTGTTTGTAGTAGAAATTCATGGGAGCCGAGTAGTTGGCTCCGCCATCATAGTAGTTTTCGCCGGCTTTCTTCACTTTGCCCAGTTCGAGACTGCCTTCTGTTTGGGCGTTTGCACCCATTGCACACATGGCTGCAACAGCCATCAGCATGTAGATTTTTTTCATTGTTGTTTTGCTTTAATGTTGTTGTTTATTGAATGATCATCTTTTTACCTTTGTGAATGTAGAAGCCCTTGCCGGGTTGTTCCACACACCGGCCGGTGAGGTCATACCATGCCTCGTCGGTGCTTGTTGTTTTGTTCGGAGCAATGTGGTCGATGCTCGTTTGGCAATTTTTGAGGTCAACCCACATTTTGTCGCTGTAAGGTGAGTAAATTGCAGTGTAAGGCATGCTGCCATTGGGAGTAGTCCAGTCGTGAACCACGGCATAAACGTCGTAATAAACCTCGGTTTCTCCTTCGGCATATTTCGTCACGTTGTGGAAACGGCACGAGGCCACCGATTGTCCAAAATCATTTTCGGCTTCAACAGCTTCGTTGCCGGCAATCATGTTGTAGAACACATCGCCTTTTTTGAGTTTCTGCGTTACTTCAACTTCGTCAACATAGTCGGGGGTGCCCGGTTTGGCAGTCACATTGATGATTGAGAAGAAAAGATCGCGCGAACCATTGCAGAATTGCAGGGTATCGGTGCTGAAACCGTTCATGTTGTCGATGTTCACCATGTATTTGCGCACTTGCTTTTCACCGGTTCCGTGGCTTTCTACCTTAATAGAATCGCCTTTGTTGGCATAGGTGGTGATGGCAATCGTGTATTTTCCGTTGTCGTTTTGGAGGTCGAGGTAGGGCGAGTAGACCAGCCCGTCGACCATGCTGGGAATGAATGTGGGAAATGCGTATGCACTCCAACCGTAGGAGAGGGCATAGCCACATTTGCTCAAATCAACGTAGTTTTCGTCGCCACCCAACGGGCTGAGCAAAGAACCCGAAGTGATGCCTCCGAAGTCTTCGTTGGTAATCACCGTTACGCCGTCTTGCGGAGCGGTTTTCTTGGTGTAGACATACACGCAATAGGCTTCGGCGCCGGGCACAGCCTCCCAGTTGGCAGTAAACGAAGTGGGAGTGATGTCGGTTGCCGGTTTAATTTGAGGCTTGGCAAGCGTGATGTGGCTTTCGGTTTTGCTCACTTTTTGTTTTTGAGCCGATGCCGGCAACAAGCACGATGCCGATGCAAATAAAGTAATGACAAGTAAAATTCTGTTCATGAATTAATGTGGATTTATTGTTGTTAATTAATTGTGTATGCCGTTTTTTTTGCAGAAAGACTGTTTTGTCCTCATTTTCCCTCTAACCGCAATGGCGGTTGTTGCAAAGAAAAAAATAGCCATTTTGAAAATACAAAATTACTGTTTTTTGCTCTTGGACTTGGTAGTCATTTATAGTGATTTTTGCTCGTGTCAAGGCTGTTTTCTAATCATTAATTGTGATAAATGATTTGTGTAAACCTAAAAACTTGAAAAAAGCTTGGCAGTTTGAGAAAAGCTTATTATCTTTGCACCGCTCTTGGGAAATTCCACAACAGAATTGAACAAAACGAGCACCATCGGGATGTAGCTCAGTCCGGTTTAGAGTACACGTCTGGGGGGCGTGGGGTCGCTGGTTCGAATCCAGTCATCCCGACCATTAAAAGGGTTAAATGCTTGCAAAAAAAGCAATTTAACCCTTTTTCTTTTTCTCCCATATAAAAAACTTCTCCCGCCTCAATTCTTTACGAGCAGTTTATGAATTTACTTCTGTATAAATTATCGGGATATTTTATTTGAGAAGAATGATTAATTGATTAAATTTGCAGTCTTGAAAAGAAATTCAGGATAACAACATCATTAATACATTTTTTTTAACAGAGTCAATTATGGATTTTCTAACAAACGACAAACTCCTCATCGTTGGTGCCGGCGGCATGATCGGTTCTAACATGGTTCAGAGCGCATTGATGCTCGGCCTCACCCCCAACATCTGCCTTTATGATATTTTTGAACCCGGCTGTCATGGCGTGTTTGATGAGATGCAACAATGTGCCTTTCCCGGTGCAAACCTCACCTACACCGTTGATGCCAAAGAAGCCTTCACCGGTGCAAAATATATTATATCTTCGGGCGGTGCTCCACGCAAAGACGGCATGACTCGTGAAGACTTGCTCAAAGGCAACTGCCAAATCGCCGCCGAATTTGGTGAAAACATCAAGAAATATTGCCCCGATGTAAATCACGTTGTTGTTATTTTCAACCCGGCCGATGTTACTGCTCTCACAGCCCTCATTCACTCCGGCTTGAAGCCCAACCAACTCACATCGCTTGCCGCTCTCGACTCAACTCGCTTGCAACAAGCTCTCGCCCTTGAATTTGGTGTTCGGCAAGACAAGGTTACCGGTGCTCACACCTATGGCGGTCATGGCGAACAAATGGCTGTGTTTGCATCTAAGGTTAAAATCGATGGCAAACCTCTTGCCGAAATGGGACTTTCGGACGAACGTTGGGCCGAAATCAAGCACCACACCGTGCAAGGCGGTTCTAACATTATTAAGTTGCGCGGACGCAGTTCATTCCAAAGCCCGGCTTACAATGCAGTGAAGATGATTGAAGCAGCCATGGGCGGTGAAAAATTCACTTTGCCGGCAGGTTGCTTTGTCAATGACGATAAACTTGGCTTCAAGAATGTGATGATGGCCATGCCTACAACCATCGACACCACCGGCGTACACTTCGCCGAGCCAACCGGAACTCCCGAAGAACTTGCATCGTTGCAAGCCTCTTATGAACACTTGTGCAAGATGCGCGACGAAATTGTTGGTCTTGGCATCATTCCTGCCGTGAATGAATGGAAAAACGACAATCCTAACTTGTAATTCCACACACACACATTTTAGGTTAACAGATAATTCAACAAAAGCGAGCGACATTCTCTCAATCGGAATGTTGCTTGTTTTTTCTAATATGTACATTATTTTAATGTTAGCGTGATTTGGGTTAAATTGCGGCTTTTTATTGTTTCAGGCTGTATTTGATTTGGATTAACACAAGATTTGTTCGATTTCTCGCCCGATAGGACGACAGATAAGCGAGTAAAGGGAATTCCTACGGCAGAAATTGAAACAAATTGACCAAATAGTTTATCCCTTACTATTTGCATTTTATTTTTGGCCGAAAGAGGGAGAGCGTGCAATTTTATTACTATCTTTGCGATAGCAATGCAGAGGACTCACGACGACATATTCAATTTACTCGATAAGCAACCCAAACCTGCTCGCGGCTCAATCTTGGTAGCTAAGCCGTCGATGGGCGACCGTTTTTTTAAACGATCGGTAATCATGCTTGTCGACCATGATCACGAAGACGGATCCATGGGTATAATCGTAAACAAATTCACAGGCATGACTTTGCAAGAGGTTTTGCCCGAATTGCATTGTACAGCCGACATTCCTCTCTATTTGGGTGGTCCGGTAAATCCCGAAATGCTGTTTTTCTTGCACACTCTCGGCACCGACATCATTCCCGATTCAATACAGGTGACTAAAGGGGTATATTTTGGAGGAAAATATGAAGTGATGAAAGAGTACATTGCCAGTGGTGCTCCGGTTGCGGGACGAGTGAAATTTATTCTTGGTTACAGTGGTTGGGCATCGGGACAACTCGATCGTGAAATTGAAGAACACAGTTGGGCAGTGCTCAAGCAAGTAGACATTGCAAACTTGATGGCCAAAGGTCAACATCAGTTGTGGAGCAATGCTGTAGCCCAGTTTGGCGACAAATACCGCCTATGGCTTAATTGGCCACAAGACATTGCCGACAACTAAAAAACTCACTTTTTACGGCTTAAGCCTTATTACTTAGGCCTCACCTTTCGTTTATCATTGCGAGAAACTCGTCTTCGTTGATGATGGGAATACCCAGTTTGTGTGCCTTTTCGAGCTTGGCAGGTCCCATGTTTTCTCCGGCAAACACATAGCTTGTTGCGCTTGAAATGGAGCTTACGTTTTTGCCGCCATTTTTCTCGATCATGGTCTTGTATTCATCACGTGAATGTTTGGAAAACACGCCACTAATCACGATTTTCTTGCCTGCCAGTTTGTCGCTTCTACTTGCCAATTCTGCTTCGCTGAGCGACATTTGCAACCCGGCATTGCGCAGTCGCTCAATGACAGCACGGTTACTTGGCACCGAGAAAAATTCAACAATCGATTCTGCTATTTTAGGGCCTATTTCGGGAATGGAGGCCAGTTGCTCGGCCGGCATGTTCATGAGATTGTCGATGTTGTGCACGTTGCGTGCCAGCACTTTGGCAATGGTTTCGCCCACATAGCTAATGGACAGAGCGAAAATCACTCGCTCAAATGGCACTTCACGAGACTTGTTGATGCCGTTCAAGATGCGTTCGGAGGCTTTCTCTTGAAAATGTTCAAGGCGCAACAAATCGGTGTTTTTTAGGTCATAGAGGTCGGCAATGTTATTTACTAATCCGCTGTTGTGCAACTGTATGGCAACTTCTTCGCCAATTCCGTCGATGTTCATGGCATGTCGACCCACAAAGTGTTCAATGCGTCCTGTGATTTGTGGCGGACATTCATATTTGTTGGGACAAATCCAAGCTGCTTCACCTTCCACACGTTTGAGTGCAGAACCGCACTCGGGGCAGTGAGTGATGAATTGAACCGGCAGACTGTCGGCAGGGCGACGCTTGATGTCAATGCCTACAATTTTGGGAATGATTTCGCCACCTTTTTCCACATAAAGATAATCACCGTTGTGAATATCGAGTTGGCGTATGATGTCTTCGTTGTGCAACGATGCGCGCTTCACCACCGTACCCGAGAGCAACACCGGGTCAAGATTGGCAACCGGTGTAATCACGCCTGTGCGTCCCACTTGGAATGTAATTTCACGCAATTTCGAGCATTCTCGTTCAGGGGCAAACTTGTAGGCGATTGCCCAACGCGGAGCTTTGGCGGTGCTGCCCAGTGTGTTCCATTGTCGCATGTCGTTGAGCTTGAACACCAGCCCGTCGGTGGCAATGGGCTGATTTTTACGCTCGGTATCCCAAAAGGCGATAAAGTCGGTTACGGTGTCGATCGATGCCAGCACTTCGTGTTTTGCAACCTTAAATCCCCAGCGTTGCAGAGCCTCCATGCGGCCTGTGTGTGTGTCGATGTGCACTTCGTTGCCAAACAGAAAATAGAAATAGGCATCAAGCCCTCGGCGTGAAACCTCGGCCGAATTTTGCATTTTAAGTGTGCCTGCGGCGGCATTGCGAGGATTGGCAAACAAAGGTTCTTCGTTGTATTCACGCTCCTTGTTCAAGCGGTCGAAATTGCTCCACGGAAGCAAAATCTCGCCACGCACCTCAAATTTTTTCGGCCAGTCGCCCGGTTGCAATTCAAGTGGCACCGACTTGATGGTGATTACATTGCCGGTTACGTCGTCGCCTCTCATTCCGTCGCCTCGTGTCACGGCACGCACCAGTCGCCCGTTTTCGTAAGTGACTGATATGCTTGTACCGTCGTACTTCAACTCTCCCACAATTTCCACAGGCTCTCCGCCCAAACCGTCTTTGGCACGTCGCAAGAAATCTTGCACCTCGCCCATGTTGTAACTGTTGCCGAGCGACTGCATGGGACGTTCGTGCAAAACCTGCTTGAAACCTTGGCTCAGATCGCTGCCCACTCGCTGTGTGGGCGACAGTGCATCGGCCCATTCGGGGTGGGCGGCTTCGAGGTCTTGCAACTCATGCATGAGGCGGTCAAAGTCTTGGTCGCTAATGGTGGGACTGTTAAGCACATAGTAGTTGTAGTTGTGGCGATTGAGTTCGGTGCGCAACTGCTTTATTCGTTGTTCGAAGATTTCCATTTTTACCGTTTTTTCTTTCATGCAAATATAGCGATTAATTCTCGTTTCTTGCTGTGCAAAGGTCAAAAAAGGAGTCGACTTAAAATCATCGACTCCTTCTTGTATACGTTGTGTAAGCACATGGGTCAGCTTTTGGCTTCCCAACCCAGAGCAGATGCTCCCAAAATGGCGGCATCGGCTTCTTTCATCTCGCTCACGAGAATTTTTATTTTCCCTTTGTAAATCGACAGCACGTTTTTTTCAAACGCCTCACGCACCGGGTTCATGATGAAGTCGCCACTCTTGGCAAGACCTCCGAAGAGCACAAAGGCTTCGGGGCTGGAAAATGCAGTGAAGTCGGCAAGCGATTCGCCCAAAATGGTGCCGGTGTATTCAAAAATTTCTTTTGCGAGTTTGTCGCCGGCTACGGCACAGTCGTACACATCTTTACTGGTGATGCCGGCGATGTCGTAGGCTCTGAGCTTCGAGTCTTCGTTGCGAATTTCAAGAAATTCGCGAGCTGTGCGTGCAACACCTGTCGCCGAGCAATAGGTCTCTAAGCACCCCGTGCGACCACAACCGCATGTGCGACCATTGTTGCGTTTCACAATCACATGCCCCAATTCGCCGGCAAAGCCGTCGTGTCCATAGACCATTTGGCCGTTCACAACAATACCGCTTCCCACGCCGGTGCCAAGGGTAATCATCACAAAGTCCTTCATGCCTCGTGCTGCCCCATAGGTCATTTCGCCGATGGCTGCCGCATTGGCATCGTTGGTGATGATGCAAGGAATGCCAAACTTGTCAGAGACCATGTTGGCCAGTGGAATGGGGGTGGGCCAAGGCAGGTTCACACCGTCTTCGATAATGCCGGTGTAATAGTTGGCATTGGGTGCGCCAATGCCTATGCCATTGATTTTGCCCGATGCGTCATTAGCTTCGACAATGCGAGATATTTCGGTATAGAGTTCGTCGATGTAATCTTTCACATCTGCATGTTTGCCCGTTTTAATAGAGTCGCTGGCGATAACATTGCCACGAGCGTCCACAATGCCAAAGGCTGTGTTGGTGCCACCCATATCGACACCGATAACGTAAGGTTTTGCCATATTGGAATGAATTAAGATGATTTGTTATTAAAAAGTCTTCATTTTCAGCAAAGATAGAGTTTTTCGATATAAGACACAAGGACATATTGCCCGGGTTGTTGTTTTTTAACATCTCAATCAAAAACGTTGTCCGGTGTCGGTTTCTCGTTGAGAAAACATGCCTCTTTGTGCAATATTTTAGAATGTGGCAGAGAGACGCACATTGATTTGGCGGCGAGTGAGGAAGTTGGGAACGGCATACTGAATGTTGTTCACGTCGGTTATCCAATAATAGCTGCTCACGTTGGAAATGTCGAGCAGGTTGAATACATCAACACCAAGCCAAACGCTCTTGAAGTGGCTCAAAAAACCGCCGACAGGGTGATGTTCCTTGTCAACCAATGCATAGCTCAAGCCGGCGTCGACACGCTTGTAGGTCGTTTGCCGGAACCAGCTGTTGGCGCGATTGCGGTTGGGAGCTGTGGTTGGCAATCCGTCGGATAACACACCTTTCAGGCTGAATTTCAAGCGCGGAATATTGGGGAAATAATCGGTAAAAAACAAGGCAACGCTATAACGCTGGTCGGTTGGCAGTGGCACTTTCACGCCATTGAGGTTTTCTTGGGTTTTCATGAGCGAAAAACTGATCCATGAGTCGGTGCCCTCGACAAACTGCCCAAACAGTTTCATGTCAATGCCGGTGATGTAGCCATTGCTGTTGTTATTGCCCGAATACACGAGCTTCAAGTTATCGACCTCATAGGAGATGAGGCGGTCCAGTTTCTTGTAATAAAGTTCGGCGGTGAATTTGAGGGGGCGATTCATTGCCCTGAAAGTGTAGTCGCCACCAAGAATGAAATGAATGCTTCGGGGCGACTTGATGTTTTTATTCAATGCAATGTAGGCATTGCCAACAGAGTCGATTTGCTCAAAGCGATATTCCTTGTAAAAAGGCTGTTGATAATAGATACCACCGGCCATGCGCAACGAAAAGCGAGTGTTGCGCTCGGGCACATAGCCAATGCTGAAGCGTGGTGAGAACAGTGTTTCCTTGTTAAAGTCCCACCGCGACATGCGCACACCCGCATTCACCGAGAGCACGCCCGCACCCATGTAGAGTTTCCATGTGTCTTGCAAGAAGGCTGCAAAACGCGATGTCTTCAAGTCGTTTTTTGAGCGTTGGCTGTAAATGACATTCACCTCGTTGGCAATGTGTGGAAGGGAGTAGCCTGCCGAGTCGCGCCACTGCCACTCGCTGCTGCGGTCGTAAATGTCGTCGCGACGATAAGAAAAACCGTAGGAGAAATTGTTGTGGGCAATTGAGGTGTTGCCTTTGAATGCAAAATTGTAAACGCCTATTCTCAACCGGTTGCGAGCATGTTCGTGATATTTGCCCACACCCAGTTCGCCACCCACTTTCTTGCTCATGTCTTTGCCACTGGTGCCGGCCTGATTGAGCCAGTATTCGCCATGAATGTCATAGGTCACAAGTTCGTTGGTTTGGTAGCCCGATGCCATCAACGTGAAGTCGTTCCCTTTGTTGGGCTTGAAGTTGAACGACAGTGCTCCAAAGTAGGTTTGAAATTTGTCTTTCTCTTGACCGTCGAAGTATACGGTGAAAATTTTAGCGTCGGTCGATGTGCCAAATCTCGTTTCACGGTTTTTGGGCGTGAAACGATAATCGTTCATCGACACATTGCCCAGTAGTGAAACTTTGAATTTGCGACTTGGCTTGAAGGTAATGAATGTTTGATAGTCGAAATACTGTGGGTCATATTCTCCTTTCGATTCGAGTGACCCCATTAACGAGGAATTGCGCTTGTAGCGTGCACCGTGTAGCATCGAGAATTTGCCCGATGACATGCCCAACGACAGAGCACCGCCTTGCAGGCTTGCAGACAATGCGCCTTCAAATGCTTCCGGCTCTTTGTAGGCGATGTCGAGCACCGACGACATTTTGTCGCTGTATTCGGCATTGAAACCTCCGGTCGAGAATGTGATGTTGCCCACCATGTCGGGGTTGATGATACTCAAACCTTCCTGTTGCCCTGAACTGATGAGTTGAGGGCGATAGACTTCGATGCCGTTAATGTACACACTATTCTCGTCGTATGCACCACCACGCACCATGTATTGCGAACTCATTTCGTTTTTAGACGAGACGCCGGCTTGAGTAGTGATCACGGCTTCTATACTGCCACCCGAGACATCGGGGGTGAGTTTGAGAATATCGGCATCGATCGATTGCATGGTGTTGGTTTGCTTCTTGAACTCCGTAACTTGCACTTCGCCCAGCTCTATGGCTCCTTTGTAGAGCTTGGGGCTTATTTTTATGTTGCCTTGCGGCTTGACAAGTTGCCGGCGCACCTTTTTATAGCCAATGCAGGAAAACTCAACCATGATGGTGTCCTTTTGAGGAACCGATAGCTCGTAGCCTCCTTTTAAATCGGTGTTGGTGCCTATGGCTGTGCCCACAATGGCCACACGAGCAAACTCAATGGGTTTTCCTTCCTCGTCAAAGACCATGCCTGAGATTTTTACTTGGGCAACCGCGGGCAGAGTGCCCAGCAGGCACACGGCAAGCAACAATATCTTGAAACAAAACGTTTTATTCATGCTCTATATCGGGTTATTCACTTGCATGCACAAGCATTCATTCACACAAGTCTTTTTTTTACGTAACATGTGCGTTGTTACTAAGAAATAACGAGAAAAACCGATTTTCAGTATAAAAGTCCGAGATTTATTTGTTGAGCGATTGATTAATTTGCTCGATGTAGTCGAGCAGTTCATTGCGTCCGCGAGCATCTTCGCTTGAAGTCAGGAATATGGGGGGCAGTTCTTCCCACGTTTCAAGAAGATGATTTTGATATGCCTCTACTTTTTGCTTGCCTGCAACCACGCCCAGCTTGTCCATCTTGGTGAACACGATGCTGAAAGGAACACCGTTTTCGCCCAACCATTGCAGGAATTCAACATCAATTTTTTGCGGTTCGTGGCGACTGTCAACCAGCACAAATAAGTTGGTCATCTGTTCACGCCCCAAAATATAAGATTTGATGATTTTTGCCAGTTTTTCACGTTCATCTTTGCCACGGCGTGCATAGCCATAGCCTGGAAGATCGACAATATACCACTCGTCATTGATCAAGAAATGATTGATGAGCAACGTTTTGCCCGGAGTGGCAGAGGTCTTGGCCAGTCCCTTGTGATTGGTGAGCATGTTGATGAGCGATGATTTGCCCACATTAGAGCGTCCGATGAATGCATATTCCGGTTTCCCGTTTTCAGGACACTTGCGAAAATCGGTGTTGCTGATTTCAAATTCGGCTGACTTAATTTTCATAATCTGTTGTTGTTTTGGCGACAAAGATACAAAAAAACGAATAAGCCGGCAAAAAGCTCACGATTGCCGGCCTGCATTTTGTGTTACAAATTTGCAACCGAAAATGTTTTGCAATTTTAAAATATAGAAGGGCTGTTTCTTCTTGTTACTTCGTGGAGAATTACAAGATGTTGAGATATTTTTCGATGGGAATACCTCTGTTTTTGTCTTGATTGTCCTTATTGAGGTCGATGAGCTTGTAAAGGGCATCCATTGCCTTGCGAGTGGCAATTTCAAGAGTGTCGTCGTTGAGCAGGTGTGAGATGAGAATGGCCGAAAACATGTCGCCTGTGCCGGGAAAGTGTACCGGAATTTCTTCATAAGGCAACTTGAAGTATTGTCCCGAAAGATTGTTGTAGCCCACAACAAAATGTTGTCCATCGATGAGTATGCTGGTAATGAGCACACTCTTGGCTCCCATGGCGTGCAACTTGCTCACCAGTTCCATGGCTTCGACTTCAGTCACTCCGTTTTTCTTGTAGGGAGTTTCTGTGAGAAAGCATGCCTCGGTGTAGTTGGGAAACGTGAGACCGGCTACCGTCACCATTTCGCGTCGACTTGCTATTGCGGCTTTGGTGACACCATTGTAGAGTTTGCCCTCATCGCCCATGATGGGGTCTACAAAAATAGTTGCCCCCAACTCGGCTTGTTGCTTGCAATAGGCCGATAGGATTTGAGCTTGACGCTCCGAGGCGATGAAGCCCACGGCAATGGCATCGCAATGAAATTGCAACTCCTCCCAAATGGGAAAAACGCCGCAAATGTAGTCGGTGGTGTCGAGAATGTTGAATTTACCGTAGTCCAACGTGTTTGATACAAGTGCTGTTGGCAACGTGTAGGTGGGTATGCCAAAGTAGGATAGAACAGGAACCATGGCTGCTGTTGCCACTTTGCCATAACCGCACATGTCGTTAATCAATAAAATCTGTTTAGTATTCATGCTTGTTGTTGTGGTTCAAAATGAAAAGTTAAATGTGCATCAGGTCACGATAAATGTCGAGTGCCGCTTTCATGTCGCTTGGGTCGATGGTGTTGCCCGTGTTCACGTTGCCACACGAGTTTAGTAGCGTGCAGTTGATTTCACCATTCATGCTCTTTTTGTCGTGATGCATGAAGTGTAGCAGTTCAGCGTAGTCATCGCAAGTGATGTTGAAAATACCATAGTTTTCTCTCACAAACGTTGCAAGGCGTTGCATGTGGTTGCTGTCAAATTGCCTGAGCAATCTCGACAGTATTGTTTCCACCACCAGCCCCCATGCAATGGCGTAGCCGTGAGGCACAGGTTTGCCACGTTGTAGTGCAAGACTTTCAAAGGCATGCCCCACTGTGTGACCAAGGTTGAGGGCTTGTCGCAATCCTTGTTCGTGCGGATCGCGTTGCACAATGTCGGCTTTCACCTTCACCGATGTTTTGAGTTGAGTGAGCAGCCACTCGCCGGAGATGCGGTTGAAGTCGATGTCAAGCAAAGCATGAAATGCAGCAGTGTCGGAGAGCATAGCATGTTTGAGCATCTCGGCATAGCCCGATTTGAATTCCTCGATGGGCAATGTGCTGAAAAAACCGGTGGAGATGATTACATCGCTTGCTTTGGCAAAACAGCCGATTTCGTTTTTCATGCCCGCAAAATTAATGCCGGTTTTTCCTCCCACAGCCGCATCTACTGCCGCAAGAAGGGTGGTGGGGCAGTTTACAAAAGGTAATCCACGCTTGAATGTGGTGGCAGCGAAACCGCCCAAGTCGGTTACAACTCCTCCACCAATGTTAATAATCAGTGAATGGCGTGTAGCTCCATTTGTTCCCAGCTCGATCCACACATGGGTAAGCGTATTAAGATTTTTGTTTACCTCACCGGCTCCAATGGTGATAACATGGGCATGTTCAACATGCCCACTGTTGACGAGTGGCAGTGCCAACCGTCGGGTGTTTTCGTCGACAATGACAAAAATGCGATTGAAGCTCTTGACGGTTAAAACGTTGTCGAGAGCCTCTGAAATGTCGGTGGAAAAAACAATGTTTTGCATGAAATGACTTTCAGGAGTTCAGATGATAGTGTTCAGGAGTTAAGTGGCGTTGCAGGAGTTCAGACGATACTTTTGAGAATTGGAAAAAGAAGTTAAAGGAACGATAGTTTTCGGCTTCAACCCTTAATTTTCAATTCCTCGATGAGGGCCGGCAGGTTGGTTGCAAGTTCGTTCATATCCTTAAACACGATGTCGGCACCGGCTTTGAGCAATTCCTTTTCGGGAATAGGGCCGGTAGTCACTCCAATGGTGAAACAGCCCGAAGCATGGCCGGCTTGCACTCCGAGAGGGGCATTTTCAATCACGATACATTCGTTGGCTTTGGCTTCGGCCTTTTGCTGTCCTCGCAAGTATGGCTCCGGATTGGGTTTTCCGTGTTTTGTGTCTCCGCCGGTAACTCGTTCGGCATCGAACAAGCCCTCGTAGTCGCTATCGATGCGTTGCAGGGTGTGAGGTTCGTTGGTGCCTGTTACAAGAATGCGACGTATGCCCAATTGCTTGAGTGTTTCGAGCGTTTCTTTGGCTCCGGTCATCATCGGAGCTTCCCCCAACTCCCTAAAATAGCGACTCTTGACCTTATAGTATTCCCAAGCCTCTTCGTCGGTGATGTTTTTACCGGCTCCTTCTTTAAATTTTTTCTTCACGATTGCCGAGCCTATCATGCCTTCGAGCATATAAAACTCATCGCGAGTGCATTTTACTCCGTTTTTAGTCATGAGCTTGTGCCATGCCCGAGTGTGATTCTTCATAGAATCGTAGAGAACACCGTCGCAATCAATGAGTGCGACTTTAATGTCGATGCTTTTGTTGCCTGAGAATTTCAAATAGTTGGCGATTGCGTTTTGAACTGTCATAATTGAATTGAAAGTTATGTTTTCTTCATTGAAGATGTTTTTTTATCGAACTGTAATGTGAAAGCAACCTTGCTTGTTTTCAAAAATGGCGTAACACTGTCCGCGTTGGCGGAAGTCGTAGATGATTTCGGCCAAAATATTTTTTAGGCTTTCAAGCGAAATTTGGTAAGAAGGATCCATGCAGTCAAATTTCGCCCAACTGATGTCGAAAGTGGTGCCATAGAGATGGCACGATTGTGTGGTTGCGGCACGGTTGCGACGTTGCAATGCCGACACAGAGTTGTTGGTGCGCAACATGCTGGTCACTCTGATGCGATAGTCTTTTCCGCCACGAGCAATGATTGTGTCGTGAAAAGCCTTAGCCATCTTGTTGAGTAATAAAGCGGCCTTGGGTACCAAGTAGGGGGTGGCATGCTTCATCGAGTCTACATAGTAAAGGTTGCATGTGTGTATGCGCTGAATGGGTTTCTTGAGCATATAGGCACTCTTGAGATCAACAATGGGAACGATACCATTGGCTTGAGCTGCCTTGAGCTGAATGTGGTTGCTGTCGTTGAAAATAGATTTGAGCCGCCCGGGAATGATATGTGAATCCATGCTGTGCACCGTGTTGCCGTCTTGCTCGGTCGAAGAGGAGGCGGAGACTTCTTGTGTGGTGTCGCGAAGCACATATTTTATTGGCTGGTCGTGATTGTCGTTGCAACTGCATGACACCGCAATGGCAGGAACAATGAGCGACAATAGAATGATGAACAGTAAATTTCGCATTATTGTTTAAATCCTCTAAGCATGAGACCGATATTACACGCTTCACTTGGTTCAAAGTTTGTTCTCCTTGCTCTTGCGATTTGGCGCAAAAATTGCTGCAAGAAATCCCAAAATGACAAATGCCGCATGATTGCAAAAGCTCATTGCTTGATTAATTTCTACAAATTTACAACTTAATTGTGAAAAACCTAAATGATTAAACTTTTTTAAGCCGATTTGGGTTTAATCGCAAAAAATGAGTTTTATGGCTTAATGAACGATTTAAAGGCAAAGAAGGAGAGAAGTACAAAAACAAAAATCCCTTGTCGTTTTCAAGGGATTTTTGTTGAAATGCCAAGTCGTGTTTTAGAACCCTAAAATAATACCGGTGCTCAACGTGTTGAATTGAGGACCGCGACCGTTTTTAAGCACATTTTGTGGGCGGTAGCGCACATATAGTCCAAGTGCTTTATAACAAATGCCTCCCATGACATCAAATGTGATTTTGCGTTGTCCTATGTTTTTTGTGGTTATGTCAAAGTCATTGTCACCCAGTCTGTAATGATTGCTGATGCTGCCACCCACGTTAATATTCATGATGCCGGCTACCGAGAACTTGAAGTTGCCTACGGATTGCCTGAAAATCAAAGGAAATTGAAGCGAGGTCAGGCACAGATTGGAACTTCGTTTGCCTGCACCGTCGGGAAAAGTCGTTACATCGATCATGTCATGCTCGTCTTTGAACAGATATATTTGCTCGTTGTGCATGTGATAACGGCGTGTTTCAATACCAAATCCAAAAGAAATATACTGCTTGTGATTGGTGCTGTATTGGAGCCCAATTAAGTTCATGACGCCAAATTCATATTCATGTCCAATGTTGTTCTTGAATGCAGGAACTCCGCTCTTGACATTGGGCCAGCCAAAGCCAAAATAAAAGCCGTCGAGAATCAAACTCCAATGGTGTTTATTCTCTATTGCGGTGTCGACCCTTTGAAAGGGAAATCGCAAGTTCCAGTCGCTGCTCTTTTGCGTGGTGTTCACTTGGGCATCGCCTTGGTGGGCTACGTTGTAGTTATATATAACTCCTTTTTCGTTGTTGTTGGTCGCTTCTGCGTCTTTGCTCAGCACGGTGATGTGCGAGCCGGTGGAATCCTCGGTGATGATGACACGTTGAGGGTTTTCGATCACTTTAACGGTATCTTGGTTGGTGGTGGCAAAGGCGGCCACATTGCCGGTCACTATTGCCAGCGTTGCAATTGCAAATTGAATGGATCTCATATTGGTTTATATTTTTTGTTGAGTTATTGTCGAATGAGTTTTTTGATATGGGCGCTGCTCACGTCGCCTTCCATGTAGATGAGCGTTACTTTATCGATTGGCTGTTTGCGTGCCAACGACTGGTTGAGGTAGAAAATGTAGCGATTGTTGCCACCGTGCCGGGGTAGCACATAGTAGCCGTAATAGAGTTTGCCACTGCGAAATTCCACCTCTTTGCTTAACGATTTCACTCCATCGGCCGTTAAGGCTTTTAATATTGCCGGCACATGTGTCATGTCGGTGACCGAAATACTGTGATAGACATCTAACCCTATCGCTTTGGCTTTTATGCCGGTGACTACGATCTCGGTTGCGTTTTTCGAATGCTTGTAGCGTCCGTCAAACAGCGAGTTGATGTTCAGGCCTGCTTGCGCTTGTGCCACACAGGCCAGCAGGGCTAAAAGCATGATTAATGTTGTCCTTTTCATTGCAGATAAAAATATGTGATTTCTTTTAATCGAGTTTCAGAGCTTCACCCATTGTGGCCAGTTGTTCCTGTACATTGTTGTCGACACCCGATGAGGCTTCTTTCATAAGCCCGAAGTCGTTTTCAATGAGTGCCATCACTTCTTGATCGTTGCTCATGCGCTCCCCGTTCACATAGGCATAACAACTGTTGCTGTTGTCATTCTTCATGGAGTGCATGTGCAGCAAGCCAAGCCCCAGCGAGAAAACGACAATGACCGATGCCGCAATCGAAAGTGGGCGAAAAGCACGTTGTGTCAACTGCATGCCTTTGCGTTTTTTCTCAATCTCCATGCCTTGCTTCATGAAACCCATTGTAAAGCGTGCTTCATCAATGGCTTCGCTTTGATAGGTGGTCGATGCCAGTAGCGTGCGCAACTGCAACTCTTCGGCTTCGTTCAACGTGCAGTCGAAATACCGCTCTATCATCAGTTCAAGTTCTTGCAAGCTCATGGCTTGTTCGTTCTTTTTCTTCATTCTTGTTTCCTCCTGTATATTTCTCTCACTAATTTTCGTGCTCTGCTCAACTGCACCCTCACATTGATGGGTTGCATGTTGAGCGCATGAGCGATTTCGTTAAAGCTTTTGCCTTCAAACTCTCGCATGTGAACAATGCGCCTTTGCGTTTCGTTGAGCTCCTTGTCGATGATGGCTTTTACCTCATTAAACACCTCCGAGCGATTGGGAACGACCTCTTCGGCAATGTTATCACGTTCTTCATCGACCGATACGGTGTTGTTTGCCGCACGGCGACGCACAGTGTCGATGCTCACATGATGCACCGTTACCACGCTCATGCCTTCGGCAGCTTGCCGGGAGTTGATTTTGTCGCGTTTCAACCACAGCTTGCAGAAGGCTTCTTGCACAGCATCGTTGGCATCGTCACGGTTGCCTGTGATGCGAGTTGCCATGGCAAGTAGTCGTTGCCTCATGTCAGAGAATGTCGAAGTCAAAGTTTCGTTGCTCATCTTTTTTAGTTCAGCGAACTCAAAATTTCTTGAAAGCAGAAGTCTTGTTTCATAAAGGATACGCAAAGATAACCCATTTGTTACAGTTACTGCCTTAAAAAAAATCAACATTTTTTGTTTTATCCGTTCTTCTTTTGCTTTTTATCATGCTTGTACTTTGAGGCGAAAAATAGGTTGAGACTTGATTTTGTGGCAGAAATAATCTAAATTTGCAATACAAAGAAAAAGACTTCATTGATGGAACAACAGGAAAACGCTAAGGAATATAAAATACTTTTTGTGTGTTTGGGTAACATTTGCCGATCGCCGGCTGCACAAGGAGTGTTGCAACGCATGGTAGACGAGCGTGGTTTGTCGAGCAAGTTTTTTATTGATTCGGCAGGAACTTATGGCGGACATGCGGGGCAATTGCCCGATGATCGCATGCGTGCACATGCCGGAAAGCGTGGTTATAAACTCACTCATCGTGCCCGCCGCATCGTGGGTTGTGATTTGGAAGATTTTGACTTGATTGTGGGTATGGACGCCACCAATGTGAGCAATGTGTGCCGTTTGGCCGCTACTGTGCACGAAGCCGACAAAGTTGTTGCCATGGGCAAGTTCATCACTCAATTTCCTCACTACGATCATGTGCCCGACCCTTACTACGAGGGTGCCGAAGGGTTTGAATTGGTGCTCGACTTGCTTGAAGATGCTTGCAAAATGCTGTTGGAGTGGGTTTTAGAAAAACAACGAAATCATAAAGAACAAAAAATAATCCACAAAAAATAATGAAATCTATCAATTGCCTCAAAGTGCTTCTCGTTGCACTCTTCATGTCAGCATCGGCTCTGCTTGTAGCACAATCTCCGGTCGCTGTGCGATGGGAAATGGGCGAAAATGGTGCCGAAAAGGGCTATTACAGCTCTCGATTTATTTTCAAGAACATTTCGGCAGAAACCTTAACCGATAACTGGTGTTTCTTTTTCAATCAGTTTTCTCGTCCGGTGAAAGTGCAGTCCGGCTGTCCGGTCAATGTTGAACAAATCAACACGACTTACTATCGCGTTACTCCAAACTCCGATTATCGTGCATTGGCACCAGGCGATTCCATGATTGTCGATATGCTCATGCGTGGCACCTATGTGAATGTGTGCTATTCGCCCATGGGTGGTCATTTTGTGACAAACGATGATGCCGGACACCCCATTCCCGTTAAAATAGAATATGACGAGCTTGATGATCCAAAACAATGGATTGCACGCAATGATTATCCCGAGGGGAGTGTGGTTTATCGGTTTAATGAGACATTAAAAAACGGTGAAACTCCCGACCACAGCTACAATATTTTTCCCACGCCCAAGAACGTGAAAATCAATCAAGGATTTGTGCGCTTTGGCAACATTGTTTCGATTAAGGGTGGTCTGCTCGATTTCAAGTTGCGTGACGAGCGCAAGTTTCTTGCACAAGAGCTCAAGCGACGTGGCATATATATATCCGATGGTCAACATGTGCTCATCAGGCTCAAAGAGTCCAAGAAACTGCATTCCAATCCGGAATATTATGAACTCACTGTCAACGATAGTGTGATTTCGATTGTTGGTACATCGAAAAACGGAGTGTTGAACGGAGTGAAAACATTGCTGGCTGCCATCGACCACAGTAAGAACAATTGTTTGGAAAATGCCGTTGTAAAGGACTATCCCGATTTTCACTACCGTGGCATGATGCTCGACATTGCTCGCAATTTCACCACGTTTGACAACCTCAAACGTTTCATCGACATTTTAGCTTATTACAAATTAAATATCTTTCAGTTCCACTTTACCGATGATGAGGCATGGCGACTTGAAATACCGGGTTTGCCCGAACTCACCAACTATGCTTCTCGACGAGGTTGCACGCTTGATGAACGTGATTTTATGGCTCAAATATTCGACGGAACCGGCAATCCTGATGACCTTGCGCAAAGTGCCAACGGCTATCTCACTCGCACACAGTTTGTTGATTTACTCAAATATGCTCACGAGCGAGGAGTGAAGGTGATTCCGGAAATCGAAACTCCCGGACATGCTCGTGCCGCCATCATGGCAATGAAAGCGCGTTACAACAAATATAAAGATGTTGACAAAATGCTTGCCGAGCAATACAGGCTGTGGGATGATGCCGATGAGAGCGAGTATTCATCGGCACAAGCCTATAAAGACAATGTGCTTGATGTGTCGCAAGACGGAGTGTATAATTTCCTGTCCAAGGTCATTGGCGAAATGCAGGCGATGTACAAGGAAGCAGGCCTCAAACTCGATGTTGTGCATTTGGGCGGTGACGAGGTGGCATCAGGAGCATGGAGCAAGTCGCCCAACATTCAATCACTCATGAAACGTGAAAACCTGAAAAATGCCCACGAAGTGCACGAGTACTATATTAGGCGCATGAGCGATATTCTTTATTCAAAGCACATTCTCATTCAGGGTTGGCAGGAAGTGGGATTGAACCACACTAAAGTCTACGATGCCCAAGTTGCACCTCGTTTTGCCGGCGTGAACGCGTGGAGTACCATCGGTTCAAAAATATCTGTCCCCTATGAACTTGCCAATGCCGGCTATCCCACAATCCTTTCTAACGTCACCAACTTTTATATCGACATGGCTTACAGTTGGCATCAATATGAAAAAGGTCTTCATTGGGGTGGAGCTGTCGATGAGTATGCCTCGTGGAGCGCACAACCACTCGACATTTATCGCACAGCACGTTGCGACTACAACGGCAATCCTATCGACCTGCAACGTGTTGCCCAAGGCAAGATTGTGCTTACCAAGCCCGAGAATATCATTGGAATTGTAGGACCGTTGTGGACCGAGACCATTCGCAACTTTAACCAAGTGATGAGTTACACCTTGCCCAAGGTGCTTGGCCTTGCCGAACGTGCTTGGACACCGGCAGTTGAATGGAACGACAACGAAGTAGGCGATTTTGAGCGTGCCCGTGCTGCCTATAATGCCAAAATTGGGCTTGTTGAACTTCCTGTCATGCAACGCAAAGGCTGGAATTTTCATTTGGGGCAACCCGGTATAAACGTAGAGAACGGCATGTTGTTTGCCAATGCACAGTATGCCGGCGAAGTTGTTCGCTATACGCTCGATGGCAGTGAACCCACGATGACTTCTCCCATTTGGATTGCACCGGTTGCAGTGGGCAAAACGACACTCGTCAAAGCCAAGGCCTATTATTTGGGACGAGAGAGCGTAACCTCCTATTTGTGGCTTAAATAACATTGCCCATTCCTGCCAAGAATTGATTGATGAACTCAAATTTGTGAAAATACCAAATTGGTTGTATTTTTGCAGTCTGAACAAAAAATACAAATAAAATATATGTTTGAAAATCTTTCAGAGCGTTTGGAACGCTCTTTCAAAATCCTGAAAGGTCAAGGCAAAATTACCGAAATCAATGTTGCTGAGACCATGAAGGACGTGCGCAAGGCTTTGCTTGAGGCCGATGTGAACTTTAAAGTCGCCAAGGATTTCACCAATCGGGTCAAAGCCGAGGCTCTCGGCCAAAATGTGATTAATTCGCTTCAACCACAGCAACTCATGGTCAAGATTGTGCACGATGAGTTGGCTAAGTTCATGGGTGGTGAGCCGGCCGAATTTCTGGTCGACGGCAATCCGGCCATTATTCTCATGTCGGGTTTGCAAGGTTCGGGTAAAACCACTTTCTCCGGCAAGTTGGCCAATCGCCTGAAAGATGGGAAAAAGAAAAATCCGTTGTTGGTGGCTTGTGACGTTTATAGGCCTGCTGCCATTGCACAGTTGCAAACCGTGGGCGAGCAGATAGGCGTGAAGGTTTACACCGAACCCGACAGCAAAGACCCGGTGAGCATTGCCTTGCATGCCATTGAGGAAGCTAAGCGTTCGGGGCACGATGTGGTGATTGTCGATACTGCCGGTCGGCTTGCTGTGGACGAAGCCATGATGACCGAAATTAAAGCCATTAAAGAAGCTGTTAAACCCAATGAAACCCTCTTTGTGGTCGACTCGATGACGGGGCAAGACGCTGTGAACACAGCCAAAGCTTTCAACGACAGACTCGATTTTGATGGTGTTGTGCTCACCAAGCTCGATGGCGACACTCGTGGTGGTGCGGCTGTGTCGATTCGCGCCGTAGTCAATAAACCCATCAAGTTTGTGGGTACGGGCGAAAAAATGGGTGAAATCGATGTGTTTAACCCCAATGGTATGGCCGACCGCATTTTGGGCATGGGCGACATCGTTTCGTTTGTTGACCGCATGCAACAGGCCTATGATGAAGAGAAAGCCAAGGAACTCGAAGATAAAATACGTAAAAACAAATTTGATTTCAACGATTTTAAGGCACAAATCAAGCAAATCAAGAAGATGGGTAACCTCAAGAGCTTGGCTTCGATGATACCGGGCGTGGGCAAAGCCATCAAGGATATTGACATCAACGACGATGCTTTCAAGGGAATTGAAGCGATTATCGACTCCATGACTCCCTATGAGCGTGAGCACCCCGAGGTGATGAACGGCAGTCGTCGCAAGCGCATTGCGATGGGTAGTGGAACGAAACTTGAAGAAGTGAACCGATTGCTTAAGCAATTTGAACAAACTCGTAAAATGATGCATGCCGTGACCTCAAAGAATCCCATGAGCATGATGAAGGGCATGCGTCGCCGTTAACTCTGAATGAATGTCAACTAAATATTAAATCTTAACTTTCAACGAAAAATATCATTAGATTATGGAACTTATAGACGGGAAAAAAGTTGCTGCCGAAATCAAGCAAGAGATCGCAGCCGAGGTAAAACAAATGCTTGCCGCCGGACAAAAACAACCACACTTGGCCGCAATTCTTGTGGGTCATGATGGTGGCAGTGAAACCTATGTGGCCAGCAAGGTGAAAGCGTGTGAAGAATGTAACTTCAAGTCAACGCTCATTCGTTTTGAAGATGATGTTACCGAGGAAAAATTGCTTGCTACCATCGACCGGCTCAATAAAGACAATGATGTGGACGGATTTATTGTGCAATTGCCATTGCCCAAGCACATCGACGAGCAAAAGGTGATAGAAGCTATCGACTATCGCAAAGATGTGGACGGTTTTCACCCCATTAATGTGGGACGGCTTTCAATCGGTTTGCCTTGTTTCCGCTCGGCAACACCACAAGGCATTCTTTCGTTGCTCGAACGTTACAACATCGAAACGAGTGGAAAACATTGTGTGGTGATTGGACGCAGTAACATTGTTGGCAAACCGGTGGCTTCGATGCTCATGCAAAAGGCCAATCCTGGCAACTGCACTGTGACCGTGTGCCACAGTCGCACTGCAAACATTAAGGAAGTTTGCCGTCAAGGCGACATTCTCATCGCGGCAATGGGCAAGCCCGAATTTGTGACCGAAGAAATGGTGAAAGAAGGTGCTGTTGTAATCGATGTGGGCACTACACGCCTGCCTTCAACCAAAACCAAGAGTGGTTTTAAATTACATGGCGATGTTGACTTTGAACATGTTGCGCCGCATTGTTCTTTCATTACGCCGGTGCCCGGTGGAGTTGGTCCCATGACCATTTGTTCTCTCATGAAAAATACGCTCTTGGCAGCCCAGCATAAAATTTATTGAAAAGACGAACTCTTTTCTAAATGTTAAGTTATAAGGGATAAGTTGCAAGGGTTAAGCCCGAAAAATGTATCGTCTTAACTCCTGCAACTCTCTTTAACAATTCCTTAAAAACTGAATGACTATCAGTCTTTTAACTTTCTTTATCTTCTCTTTAATTCCTAATTCAATTCTTTTTCGTGAAACGAAAAAACGGTTGTCTTAACTTCCAAAAATAATTTATGTTATCGAATCTGTTATCCATTTTGTTAATATCACTGTTGCAACTTTTGGGAACCGGCAACAGTGTAGAGTTTGTGTTTGTGGGCGATGCTATGCAACATGCCCCTCAAAATGAAGCTGCTCGCAAGAAAAACGGCACCTATGATTACAGCTCATGCTTTTCGTTGCTTGAACCCGATATCAAGGCTGCCGACTATGCCGTTGTTAATCTCGAAACAACCCTTGGCGGGGCTCCTTACACAGGATATCCCTGTTTTAGTGCTCCTGATGAGTTTGCATGGCAGCTCAAGCGAAGTGGATTTGACCTCTTTCTCACGGCCAACAATCATTGCCTTGATCGACGCAACAAAGGCTTGGTGCGCACTATTGCAACTCTCGACAAAATGAAAATCCCACACATTGGCACCTATGTCAATGCCGGGAGACGTGCCCGGCAAATGCCGTTTATTGTTACACTCAAAGGCATTAAGGTGGCTTTTCTCAACTACACCTACGGCACCAATGGTATAGGCATACAAAAAGATGAGGTGGTGGACATGATTGACCTCAACAACATAGAGAATGACATCGAGCAGGCACGTGCAAAAGGGGCGCAAGCCATTTGTGTGAACATGCACTGGGGTACAGAATATGTGCTTGAACCAACCGACGAGCAACGTTCTATTGCCCGGTGGCTTGTAGATAGAGGGGTAGACCTCGTTATTGGCGGGCATCCGCATGTGCTCGAACCTTTTAAGATGGTATATAGTGAGACTTATCGAAAAAATGTGTTGGTTGTTTACAGCATGGGCAATTTCATTTCTGCCCAAAAGAAGATAGACACTCACGGCGGAGCTATGGTGAAAGTGTGCTTGAAAATCGTTGATGGCAAACCTGTGGTTTGCAACCCTCGTTATAAACTTTTTTATTGCCAGCATCCTACCGGCAAGAACGACAATTACAAACTCATTCCTGAGAACATGTCGCAACGTGTGCGTTCCGATGCCAAGCCCACATTCAACAGCTTTATGAGCCGTGCACATGCACTGGTGATGAAACATAACAAAGGTGTTCCGCAAGAAAAATGATGAGTGAAGATGATGATAAAACTATTGCAATTTGTGTTTAAAATACTTACATTTGCAGTTTAGAATACTTTTTTGATACAATAAATTATGAAAAAGCTTATCACATTCATTTGCATCATTGCACTTAGTGCAGGTGCAGCTTTGGCTCAAAAGGGAGTCTTTGGAATTGGCGGAGACCTGCTCTATGGTTCAGAAGTCGACAACTTTGGTATTGGAGCCAAAGTGCAATATGGCTTTACGCAGCGTCTGCGTGGAGAAGGTTCGTTTAACTATTTCTTTAAAAAGCGCAATGTCCATTTGTGGGAGGTTAATGCCAATATGCACTATCTTTGCCCCATTGCCGGTGGCGTGAAACTCTATCCCATTGGTGGTTTTACCGTGGCATCGCTCGACTACGACGGAACAAACTTGAGCACTATCACCAAATTTGGTCTCAACATTGGTGGTGGTATTGATTTCACCCTCTCCGATGAACTCAAATTCAATCTCACTGCAAAATACTGTATTTTGAGTGATATTGATCATTGTGTGTTTGGTGCAGGTCTTGTTTATAATTTTTAAGTAGTAGTCATTTGTTGTTTGACAAGATACTGTCGAAAAAAGTCTGAAAAAGAATTTATTTTTTATTGGCATTTTGCGCATACAATTCTTTTGGCTAATTTTTTTAATGCAACTATATCAATTATGAGAAAATTATTAATCGCAATGTGTGTGATGCTTCTTGACAGTGCGATGGCTTTGGCCGTTCCTGCTCAAAGAGGATTTCATAATTTTACACAAAGTGACGGTTCAACCATTTCGGTTGAAATGCGTGGAGATGAATGGCACCACAGTTTTGTAACCGGTGATGGGCTTGCAGTGGAACGTGCCGACAATGGCGACTTCTATTACAACACAGCAACAGGCATGTCGAATGTTATGGCTCACAATGTGGCTGACCGTAGCGAAGCAGAGTTGAATTTTATTAATTCACAAGCCGAGAAAATCGCATTTTCGACCATGGTGCAGCAAGCTGCCGGCACGAGAGCGCGTGCGCCTCGCAAGAAAGTTGGCACAGTGCTTGTTCCCACTTCGGGTTCTCCAAAGATTCCCGTGATTCTTGTGCAATACTCCGATAAAAAAATGTCGAACACCAAGGAACAAATCATCTCTCATTTCACCAATAAGGTAAGCCAATATTTCAAAGACCAGTCCAATGGAATTTACAACCCTCAATATGTTGTGCATGGCATCTACACGTTGAGCGGAAAACGCGCAAAATATGGTAAGAACAATGGGGGTAATGATATTGGAGTAGCCTCAATGGTGGGCGAAGCCGTTGACTCGGCCAATGCCGATGGTGTGAATTGGAAAGACTATGACAACGACAACGACGGTGTGTGTGACGTGGTTATGGTGATTTATGCCGGTGTGGGTGAAGCGCAGGCCAGCCAAAGTGTCCCCGATGCTGTTTGGCCTTGCCAGTGGGATTTGTCCAGTGGTGCATACTACGGCGATGGAACCGGAGCACGCAACTACAGTGGCATTAAGATCGATCGATTTGGCGTTTTCAATGAAATAAACGGTTCTTACGATGGTGGAACTACACTCGACGGCATCGGCACGTTTGCCCACGAGTTTTCACACTGTTTGGGTTTGCCCGACTTCTACGAAACTACCTATTCCGGCTATTATGGCATGGGGTCTTGGAGCTTGATGGACTATGGTTGCTACAACAACAACGGAAACACGCCTATCGGTTATAGTGCCTATGAGAAAAATTTCATGGGTTGGATCGATTTTATCGAACCTGAAAAAAACACAAAGTATGTTCTCACATCGTTCAATCAGAAAAAGAAAGATACTGACAAGGCGGTGAAAATTCAAAGCGATCTCAATAGCAACGAATACTATATTTTAGAGTATCGCAAAAAGCAAGGTTGGGACGCCTATATTCGCGACGAAGGTGTCATGATTTCGCATGTGTCTTATGTGGCTTCGCGCTGGGCCGACAACACGGTGAACAACGAGAGTGTTCAGCTCATGACCATTTTTCCAGCCGACAACCAATTGAGCAATAGCACAGAAACTGCCGACCTCTATGGTAAAACCAACCATCAGTTGACCAATGAGAGCAAACCGGCATCTAAACTTTATCTCAAAAAATCGGGAGAAATCAGTGCTTCGGCCGGAATGATGGGAAAACCTGTTACTGAGATCAACCTCAATGACGATGGAACGGCTTCGTTCTGGTATATGAAAAATGCGGTCAACAAAACAGAACCTGTGCTCACCGATGCCACCAACATTACTGCCACTTCCTTTACTGCACATTGGATTCCTGCCGAAGGTGCCGCAAGCTACACCCTCTTTGTCGCCGACAAAGAGCATGAGCCTGCAGTAAGCCCATTGCTTGACGAAACGGCAAGTACGATTTATTCTTCTTCTGACTGGACCAAAAGCTCGGTATTCACCGATGTTGAAGGTTATCTGCGTTTAGGCTCAACCAAGCAAGTAGGAAGCATAACAAGCCCAACTATTAATTTGGCCGATGCGCAGGGCAAAAGCACCGTGGTTGTCACCGCCAAGTCATATGACAAAGACAGTAATGTGGAAATAAAAGTTTCTAATGGCGATGTCGATGCTAAAACCCAAATCGTTACTTCGAGCGATGCACAATACACATTTGTGCTCAACGGAAAACCCGATGCCTCCAATACTATCAAAATTTCGTCGATGGCGGCCGGAAAGCGTCTGCTCATCAGTAGTGTAAAAATCTATGCCGGCGACGTTTCGGGTGATGTACATGCCCCCTTGCGTGCCGCAACCGAAACCGGTGATTCAACAAACCGCACAATCACCGGCATCACCGACACACTCTACAATGTCACTGCCCTCACCAATGGTGGCACGTTTAACTACAAGGTTAAGGCTGTTTATGCCGACAAAACGGAATCAAATTGGAGTGCCAAGAAAGAAGTTTCTTTGTCAACATCTTCGATGATGGCAGGTGATATCGATAGAAATGGTGTGGTAAACATGAGTGATGTAACCGCATTAATCAATCACATTTTGGGTGTTAATGACTCTTACAATGCCACCGATTGCAATCTCAATAGCGATGATGTGGTCGATGTGAGCGATGTGACTGCCCTTATCAACATGATTTTGAAAAAATAATTTCTCCTCTAAAAATCTTGTTGAGGAATTAAATAACAAATGTAAATTAGGGAGTTAAGATATTTGTCTTAGCTCCTTAATTTGTTTTTTACACACCATTTCTCTTTTTACTCAAATCAGTTATTAGACCGCAAAAGAATTATGCTTTCGGTCTTTCGTGTTGCTTCCCGACTGCTTTTGTCTGCTTGTTGGCATCTTGGTTGCCGTTTTTTCTTGACGTCGTCTGTTATGCCTTTGAAAAAGTGACAATCAATCTGCTCAACATGCGAACAAAATCTGTGCGAACTCTAATGAACGATTTGGATTTAATCCTAAAGAAAAACTCTTTGTCTACAGAATTGTCGATTAACACGATTAACAAGACAGTAAAACATTCTTTATCTTTTTTTATTAGTTTTTTGTAAAAAAAACTGTTAACTTTGTTGAACGTTATGAAGAAGATATTGTCAATATTGTTTGTATGTGTTGCAATTGGCATTGCAGGTCAAGCGTGGGCTGCACCTGAACCCATTCCTGCCATCGAAAATGTTGCCCCCGATGTGCCCTCGGCCAAGGGTGGATTTGGGCGCATTTACTTTGTCGCAGGCGGTGAAGATGCGTTGTTCAGTATCTACTCTATTACCGGTCAGCTATTAAAGAATGTAAAAGTTCCTGCCGAAAATCATTTTACAATGGATATGCCAAAGGGCTTTTATGTTGTGCGTTGCAACGGTCTGTGGTCACGCAAGGTTGTGGTTAGATAAAAAAAATGATACAGGCTTCCCGCGCTCTACACAAGATTGTCGCTATCATTTGACTTGAGCCAGATTGGGCATACGAGAGAGTGATGGCGTTTATTGTTTTTTATTTAAGATTGACAAAATTAATTTAGGCAGAAACCTATAAAACGACTTCCTTCGCATTACGATGTCTTTAGCCGAGCTTTTTCCTTATGCCCACATGGTGTTCATCATTGCCACTGTATTGTATTTCCTTACAATATTGGGCATTATCGGCGTTATTATCTCTGAAAATCGCACTCCGGTGAGGTCATTGGCATGGACCACCGTACTCATTTTGTTGCCCATTCTCGGGCTTGTGCTGTATCTGTTTTTTGGGCGCAGCCTCAAAAGTGTGGTTATGATTTCACGCAAGAACAGGCAAAAATTGCGCAATCAGGCTAAACTTGAAAGCATTGATATCGAAGAGTTGAATTTGAGCAACTCAAGCAAGCAAATAATAAGGTTGGTTAATTCCATCACCGAACCTCATTTCTTTTCAGGTAACAAAATTGACATTTACACCGAGGGAACACCCAAGTTCGATGCGCTCAAACAGGATTTGCTCACTGCCAAGGAATTTATCAATTTTCAGTATTTCATTTTTTCAAACGATAAAATAGGGCAGGAAATAGCCGACATTCTCATCAAGAAAGCTCATGAGGGTGTTAAAGTGCGTGTTATCTACGATCATGTGGGTTCTTGGAGTATCGCCTCATCTTTTTTTCGTAAAATGCGTAAAGAAGGTGTCGAAGCCTATCCGTTTTTGCGAGTCACCTTCCCCCAATTGGCCAACAGATTGAATTGGCGCAACCACCGTAAGCAAGTGATTATTGATGGAAAGGTGGGTTACATCGGCGGCATGAATGTAGCCGATCGCTACGTCTATGGCGAACGTGGTCGCTTGCCATGGCGCGACACGCATTTGCGTCTCACGGGCAATGCCGTCATGGCCTTGCAATTTTCTTTTGCCATTGACTGGAATTTCATGAAACGCCGGTTGATTTCGTTGCCCAAGGCTGACAATGGCACCGGCCCTAACGATGATAGTGGAGTTCAAATTGTCGATAGTGGTCCCACCGGTTTGTGGAATGCCATGTCGCTTGTGTTCTCTAAGGCAATATCGGTGGCTCAAAAGTCGATATATATACAAACGCCCTATTTTTTGCCCAACGACGGGCAGATGAAGGCATTGCAATCGGCGGCTTTGTCGGGAGTAGATGTGCGGCTCATGATGCCGCAAGCCCCCGATTCCAAGGTGTTGCGCTATTCTTCATTTTCCTATGTGAAGGAATGTCTGCTTGCCGGCATTAAGGTTTATTTTTATCACGAACGCATGATGCACGCCAAGTGTGTTATTGTCGATGATGAATTTGTAACGGTGGGTTCCACCAATTTCGATTATCGCAGTTTTGAGCACAATTTTGAATGCAATGCGGTGATTTACAGTCGCAACTTTAATGCACGCATGAAGCAGATTTTCCTTAAAGACATCAAGCACTGCCGGCGCATCATTTTGTCGCGTTGGACGCGTCGCCCTTGGGCGCAACGCACATTGGAGTCATTATCGCGTCTGTTGGGGCCCATTCTTTAATTATTTTTCAGAAAAGAAAATACTAAGGTTCTCATGATAAGTTTTCCTAATGCAAAAATCAATTTAGGACTGAATGTGGTAGAACGTCGCTCCGATGGTTATCACAATATCGAAACGGTTTTTTATCCTGTTAATCTCACCGATGTGCTTGAAATCGTGCCGGGCAAGGAAGCGAAAACAACGCTTTCGTGTCATGGGCGTGCGGTCGATTGTCCGATAGAGAAAAACTTGGTGATGAAAGCCTATCGTGCGCTGGAAGCCGAATTTCAACTGCCGCCCATCGACATTCACCTCATCAAGCACATTCCCGATGGAGCAGGCTTGGGAGGCGGTTCAAGCGATGCCGCTTTCATGTTTGTAATGCTCAACGAAATGTTTATGTTGGGTTTGAGTCGCGAAGAACTTGCCGTTCGTGCCACTCGCGTGGGAGCCGACTGCCCGTTTTTTATCTACAATCATTCTATGTTGGGCACCGGTATTGGCGATATTTTAACGCCTGTTCGTGTTCAACTGGCAGGATTGCATTTATTGCTCGTCAAGCCCGATGTTTCTGTGCCCACCAAGGCGGCTTACGCCATGATCGCGCCTCAACCTTCGGCTCAATCTATTGTCGAGATACTGTCGCAACCTGTCGACACGTGGAACGAACGGTTGAAAAACGATTTTGAACCGGGTGTTTTTGCCCAATATCCGCTCTTGTGTAAAATCAAGCAGACGATTTACGAGGCCGGTGCACTCTATTGCTCTATGTCGGGTTCGGGGTCTTCTATCTTCGGGATTTTTGACAGTGCCAATATGGCAGAAGAAGTTGCTAAAAACTTTGTGCACTATGACCATTATGTCATAGCCTTGTAGAGAGAAAAACGCCTTGTGAATGTTGTCAGCCTCTTTTTGAGCTTGAAGCTGTGCTTGCAATGTTAAAAAATGATTGCAACATGTTTTGTGGCTCGTTTTTTGTTTGCAATGAGTTGAATGACATATTAACATGAAATGAAATTTAAACAAGATATGAGTAAAAAAAATGATGAACAGCAAGAAGTGCCCGAAATCGACACTTCGGCAGCTGTCGATGAAACAGCGATAGAACAGCCCGAAACCGACGAATGCGACAAAGAAGAGAAAGAGTTGACGCCCGAAGAAACTATTGCACAACTCGAAGCCGAGATTGAACAACAGAAAAAAGAATATCTCTTCTTGATGGCTGAGTTTGACAATTATCGCAAGCGCACGCTCAAGGAAAAGGCCGACCTCATCAAGAATGGTGGCGAAAAGGCCATGCTTGAGTTGCTACCGGTTATTGACGACTTTGAGCGCGCTCTCGATGCCCTTGACAAGGCCGATGATGTTGAAAGCCTTAGAGAGGGTGTGGGGTTGATTTATGATAAGTTTGTAAAATATCTTGAGAAGCAGCAAGTGAAGGCCATGAGCTCGACAGGAGCCGAGTTTGACAGCGATTTTTTTGATGCTGTCACCTCTTTTCCGGCTCCCGACGAGAGTCAAAAAGGCAAAGTCATTGATACTGTGCTCAAGGGTTACACGATTAACGATAAAGTGTTGCGCCACGCCAAAGTGGTTGTAGGTCAATAATAGAATTGAGCATATTATTATGGCACAGAAAAGAGATGCATACGAGATTTTAGGCGTTCAACGCAATGCCACTGACGATGAACTCAAGAAGGCTTATCGCAAGATGGCTATCAAATATCACCCCGACCGTCAGCAAGGAAAAAGCGAAGAAGAAAAGAAAGAAGCCGAAGACAAATTTAAGGAAGCTGCCGAGGCCTATGAAGTGCTGAGCAATGCCGACAAGCGCGCACGCTACGACCAAATGGGTTGGAGTGGTATTGGTGGTCCCGGCGGAGCCGGTGGTTATGGTGATGGCATGTCGATGGAAGATATTTTCTCTTCATTCGGCGATATCTTCGGCGATATCTTTGGAGGTGGTCGACAACGTTCTTCGGGAGGACGACGGGTTGCACGTGGGACTGACTTGCGTGTGCGCGTGCGTGTTACGCTCAAAGATGTTGCAAACGGCGTTGAGAAGAACCTCAAAATTCCACGCATGGTCTCGTGTGAACCTTGTAGTGGCTCCGGAGCTAAGAATGGCACGGCACACGACACGTGTGCGACATGCCATGGTAGCGGTATAGAAACTCGCATTCAGCGCACAATTCTCGGACAAATGCAAACACAGTCGACTTGTCATGCTTGTGGAGGTTCGGGTAAAATCATCAAGGAATATTGTCCCGAATGTGGTGGCCGAGGCTTGGTGAAGAAAGAAGAAGTTGTTAAGGTCAATATACCTGCAGGTGTTGGCGAAGGCATGACGCTTAAAATGAGCGGAAAAGGAAATGAAGCTCCGGGAGGAGGTATTCCCGGCGATTTGCTCATTGTGATTGAAGAAGAACGTGACGAACAACTCTTGCGCGATGGCAACGATTTGATTTATAATCTGATGCTTGATTTTCCCACAGCGGTGTTTGGTGGCAAGGTGGAAGTTCCTACAATCGACGGACATGCCCGAGTTACCATTCAATCGGGCACTCAACCCGGCAAAGTGTTGCGTTTGCGTGGCAAGGGATTACCTTCGACCAACGGTTATGGCAGGGGCGATATGCTCATCAATGTGATGGTTTATGTGCCTGAGGAGCTTAACAGCGAAGAACGCAAAGCCGTTGAGAGCCTCAAAAATTCACCCAACGTGATGCCATCTGAAGCGACCAAAAACCGTGTGTTTAGTCGTTTGCGCCACATTTTCGATTAAACGATAGTCAGGAGTTAAGTGATAAAAGTTAAGTGATAAGGATTAAGCCCGAAAACTATAGTCCCTTTCACTTCTTTTTAATTTCTCAAAAGTATCGTCATAACTCCTGCTACTCCCTTAATTTCTGAATCTTTCTTCAATTCTAAAAGATGCGTCACAATAAACAAAATATAGGTGGTGTTCCTCGGGTGGACACTAAGTACACACAGTTTTTATCCAAAGAAGAAATGGGACTTCTCGACTTTGTGATGAAAAAACTCGATGGCATTAGTCGTTCGAAAGCAAAAGCCATTTTAAGTGGCGGCGGAGTGCTCGTTGACCACAAGCCACAGACGCATTTTGACTTTCCGATAAAACCCGACATGCTTGTTGAAATCAGCAAGTATCCGGGAGGCGTAACTCATTCACGCTTCGACTATGAACGATATTTCGGCATTGTCTATGAGGACGATGATGTTATCGTTGTTGACAAGGGCGATAAAATACTCTCAATGGGCGTGGGGCACAATAGCTTGAATATGAAAAATTTGCTTGACCGCTATTTTGCCGAAAATCACCAGCGATGCCGTGCTCATGTGGTGCATAGGCTCGACACACGCACTTCGGGGCTTATGGTCTATGCCAAGAGTGTCGAGGCGCAGCAACTCATGATTGCCGATTGGCACAAAACGGTTATCGATCGACGCTATGTTGCCGTGGTCGAAAATCCCATGGACAGGGAACAGGGGCACATCGAGAGTTGGCTCAAAGACACGCCCAGCATGAAGGTTGTGAGCAGTCGCACCGACAATGGCGGAAAATGGGCGAGTACCGATTGGAAACTCCTTGAACAAAACGAACAATTTGCCTTGTTGGAGTTGAAGCTGAACACCGGGCGAAAAAACCAAATTCGTGTACACATGCAAGTACTTCATCACCCCATTGTTGGCGATTTTAAGTATGGCAGTCACACCGATGGTGCACGCCGCCTGTGCCTGCATGCATTCAGATTGGCGTTTTATCAGCCACGCACTCACTGGCCATTGACTTTTGAAACACCTTTTCCTTGCTATTTCTTGTCGCTTGTGAGAGAAAGGCAATTTCGTTGACGAATTAAAGCCAATGAACAAAGCATAAACAGGCTAAACTCATCAAGGGTTTAGCCTGCTTTTTCAGTATTCATTGTCTGCCATTGCATTGTTGTGCAAGTGCAGAGCGTGCGAAAGTTTGTCGTTTTTATTTAATTACAAACTTTTTCCCATTCTTAATATAGATGCCCGGTTGCAAGTCTTTTTCATTCATTTTTCTACCCATGAGGTCATAGAACTCATTGTTTTTGTTCGAAGCAGTGGTTGAAATTTTTTCAAGCCTGCTCCTCCTATGGCTTTTACCGCCATTCTAAGAAGATAGCAATATATTTGTCGGCATTGGAAATGCAATGAAATCCTATGTTGTAGTCACCATTGGCCGGAACGGTGAATGCAACGTTTTGCAAAATGCCCAAGTCGGAATGTGTCACGTTATAAGGTTCCACAAGCTTCACGTTCATGGCTTCGGCCGTTGCACCATTGCCCATGAGCACTTCCATGCGTTCGTCTTCATCTCTTGCGTAGGCTTCAAATTCCAGCGTGTATTGCTTGTCTTTTTCCAGCTTTATGGCAGGGCTGATGAGATAATCGTCGGCATTGTTTTTAGAACTGTACTTGCAACCAATGTGCTGTGTCTTGAAACTGTCCCACTCATATCAACCAGCATATGCCATTGTTGTGACGAATTCAATGCAGTATTGCTCTCGTAGGCTTGTGTTGGTACCATAAAAGCTACTCTTAACTCCTTTTAACTTTTTTGCGCCTTTTAACTCCTTAAAACATGCAGTATCTTTGCAAAAGTTTAAACATTGATATGAAAAATGTCCGTTTGAAATATTATTTATTGACAATCATTATGTTAGTGGCAGTCCATGGATATGCCCAAGTTGACCGTTCGGGCGACGATAAGCAACAACAGCCGACATCGCAAATCATCAAAAAAAAAGAAACATCCGTCTATTGCTTCATCTTACGCATGGTCAATGTCCAATCCTTTGGGATTGAGATATCCGGCTACCATCGACACGCTCCACGAGAATTACAACAACCGTTTTGTTCCGTCATTCCGCAGCAAGGCATGGGCTACTACGGGCAACTATGGTGCAGAGGGGCAAAATCAAGTTTTTTTTGAACGCCCCCTGACCGGCGAATTTTTCTTTGAAGATGCCATTGCAACATGGTTGCCATCAATTGAAAATCAACGTTTCTACAACACACGCATTCCTTTCACCCAACTGGCCTATTCAACAGGTGGCAACAAATACAGCAATCAAGATCACACCCAAGCTCTTTTCAGTGGTAATGTGAACAACGCTATTGAAGTGGGTGGAGCTTTAGACTATCTTTACAGCAAAGGTTCCTATGACTATCAAGCCGACAAGAATTTTAGATTTAGTCTCTTTGGTTCCTACATTGGCGAACGCTACGAGATGCAGGCATTTTTCAATAACTACAGTTTTCTTACAAAAGAGAGCGGAGGTATTGTCGACGATCGCTACATTTCCAACCCTGCTGAAGTGCAAGGTGGTGAAACCAGTGTGAACCCCAAAGACATTGTAACCCGGCTCACTGCCACCCACAACAAGCTTGTCGGTCGCGAGCTTTACATGAACCATCGTTATAAAATAGGTTATTACAGGTATTTTAGAGACTCAATAAAGACCGATTCTATTGTCGGCAAGACTTATATTCCGGTCACGAGTTTCATTTGGACATTTGATTACAAAGCCGGTAACCACAAGTTTATCAATACTTCGGCCACGCAAGACTCCTCATTTTTTGCTCACTCCTATCTCGGACTTGGAAAAACTGACGAAAATACCGGCTATTGGCACGTTCGCAACACTTTGGGCGTGTCGTTGCTCGAAGGCTTTAACCGATGGGCAAAATTTGGTTTTGCTCTCTATGCTACCCACGAAATGCGCCGTTACACTCAAGTGACCGATAGTGTGACAGGCGGTGCTCATGCCATCGAAGGCCTTGATGCACTGCCCGTTGCTGTTGACCATTGGCACACCGATAACCTCATTTGGCTGGGTGGACAGCTCACCAAGCAACATGGTTCATTGCTCACCTATAATGCCAAAGCCGAATTGGGAGTGATGGGCGATGTGGCCGGCGACATCGATGTTATCGGCAATGTGGCTTCACGCTTTTTTCTGTGGCAAGACTCTGTTACGATTCGCGGATATGGTCATTTCAAGCATCTCGAAGCACCCTATTTGGTGAAACATTTTATTTCCAATCATTATGCGTGGAGTAATCATTTTAGCAAAATTACACGCTTTCGGGTTGGAGGAGAACTTACTGTGCCATTCTCGGGAACCAACGTTGATGTGGGCTATGAAACATTGAAGAATTATGTTTATTTTTCCACCGATGCCACCCCGGCTCAGCATGGGGCACCCATTCATGTGCTAAGTGCAACGTTAAAGCAAAAGTTGCGTTTCAAGGCTTTCCATTTCGACAATGAATTGACCTGTCAAACCAGCTCCAACGATGCCGTCTTGCCGTTGCCCAAGTTTGCCGTTTACAGCAACCTTTATGTCAAGTTTCTTGTTGCAGGAGTGCTTCATTGTCAGTTGGGCATTGACGGCAACTACTACACCAAGTATCATGCACCGGCATTCAATCCCTCGGCAATGACTTTTTATAATCAAAAAGAGGTGGAGTGTGGCAATTTCTTCTTTGGCAATGTTTATGCCAACTTCAAGCTCAAGCAGGCTCGCTTCTTTATCATGTACAGCCACTTTAACAAGGGACTTTTTGGTGGCAACAACTATTTCTCTGTTCCTCATTATCCACTCAATCCAAGTCGCATGCAATTTGGCGTCTCTGTCTTCTTCAACAACTAAGAGTTTGCTGTTTCCATCCCGAAATCTTATCTCGTTGTCGCTCTCATTCGCTTGATTGTTGTTTTTTAGAATGAAGAAATTGCGAAAGCGTCTCTTCTGTCACGCTCTTGAACATGTAGTTGATGTGTTACGGATATTTTCTTTAAATTGCGCTCAAACTCACTTTCTCGCCAAATCGATTATTAATGCCCCAATCGGGTTGAAAAAATAAATCCCTGCCGGCATGAAGGAGGCAGGGATTTATCATTTTTAATATGAGAGAATAATAAAGAGCTATTTTGTTTGTCAACTTCACTTAACGAGGCTTGCACCCTTTTTGAGGGCTTCTTCATTCATGGGAATGAGGTGCCAGTGACGTTCGGGCAGAGATTTTTTCAAGCCGGTGAGTACACTTTCCATGGTCACCACTGGTTTGAGCTTGAGATAAGCCCCCAGCACAATCATGTTGAAAGACTTGGCATTCTTCATTTCAATTGAAGCCTCGGTCGCATCGATTTTAATAATGTTGATGTCGGTGCGAGTGGGAGGAGTGTGAATGCCATAGGTGTCATACATGAGCACGCCACCGGGTTTCACCATGGGTTCAAATTTGTCGAGACTCTGTTGGTTGAGCACAATTGCAGTGTCGTAGCTGTTGAGAATGGGTGAGCTGATGCGGTCATCGCTCAAAATCACGGTCACGTTGGCCGTGCCACCACGCTGTTCCGGGCCGTAAGATGGCATCCATGTCACTTCCTTGTCTTCCATAAGGCCGGAATAGGCCAAAATCTTGCCCATTGAGAGGACACCTTGTCCACCAAATCCGGCGATTACTATTTCTTCTTTCATAATCGTTTACTTTTTAGCATCAACATTTTTTAAATCACCCAATGGATATTTTGCAAACATGTTTTCAGCCATCCATTCATTGGCTTTTGCCGGGCTCATTTTCCAGCCGGTGTTGCAAGTGCTCACCACTTCAACTACCGATGTGCCCTTGCCTGCCATGCTGTTTTCAAACGCTTGGCGAATGGCTTTTTTTGTTTTGCGCACCGAAGCCGGAGTGTGCACGGCCTGACGGGTCACGTAGCAAGTGCCGTCGAGTTGTGCCAACAGCGGAGTGATGGGCAGTGGGTGTCCGTTGAGGTCTACACGGCGACCATAGGGGCAGGTTGCTGTTTTTTGACCCAGCAGGGTAGTGGGCGACATTTGTCCGCCGGTCATGCCGTAGATGGCGTTGTTGATGAAAATGATGGCAATGTTCTCGCCACGGTTGCATGAGTGAATCGACTCGGCAGTGCCAATGGCGGTAAAGTCTCCGTCGCCTTGATAGGTGAACACGAGTTTGTCGGGTTGCAGACGCTTTACACCTGTGGCCAAAGCTGTTGCACGGCCGTGTGGAGCTTCAATCCAGTCGATGTCGATATAGTTGTAGGCAAAAACCGAACAGCCCACGGGCGAGATGCCAATGGCAATTTCTTCGGCATGCATTTCTTCAAGAACTTCGGCAACCAGCTTGTGTACCACACCGTGGCTGCAACCGGGGCAGTAGTGCATGTGAGCTTCGTTGAGCAACGCCGGTTTTTTATAAAGAAGGTTCTGAGGTTGTATAATTTCGTTGATTTCCATAAAGTTTTCCTCCTCTTACTTAATTAACTTTTCTTTCAATGCGTTGAGCACTTCGTCGGGAGCAGGCACGTTACCGCCAAGACGTCCGAAGTGTTCTACCGGAACCTTGCATTCAACAGCAAGTTTCACATCTTCAATTAATTGGCCGGCTGCAAGCTCAACCACGAGAATGCCTTTCACATTTTGAGCGGCTTTCTTGATGTGCTCGTCGGGGAACGGCCACAATGTAATGGGGCGTGCAAGACCCACCTTGATGCCTTCTTCACGAGCAAGTTCCATGGTCTTCATCGTGATGCGTGCCTGGCTGCCAAAGGCAACGATCAGGTAGTCGCAATCGTCGGTGTTAACCAGCTCACAACGCTTTTCATTCTTTTCGATTTCACGATAGGTGGCTTGGAAACGGTGGTTGTTTTCTTCCATCTTGTCGTCGTCGAGTTCAAGAGAGGTTACAACGTTCTTGGGGCGTCCGCCTTTTCGGCCATTAACGGCCCAAGGGCAGAGTTTGCGTATTTCTTCTTCGGTGCGACGTGGTCTTTGTTCGGGCAAAATCACTTTTTCCATCATCTGACCAATGACACCATCGGCGAGAAGAATTGAAACGCAACGATATTTAAATGCCAAGTCCCAGCCCAGTGCAACGAAATCGGTCATTTCTTGCACGCTCGATGGAGCAAGCACAATCATGTGGTAGTCGCCATGTCCACCGCCTTTACAAGCTTGGAAATAGTCGGCTTGCGATGGGTGAATGGTGCCTAAGCCGGGGCCACCGCGCATCACGTTCACCAGCAATGCAGGCACCTCGCTTGCAGCCATGTAGGAAACTCCTTCTTGCATGAGGCTGAAACCGGGGCTTGATGTTGTTGTCATAACGGTTTTGCCACACGATGCACCGGCATAAACCATGTTGATGGCTGCCACTTCACTTTCGGCTTGAAGAACGACCATGCCGGTGGTTTCCCAAGGCATCTCGGCTTCAAGTTTTTCAAGAACTTCCGATTGAGGGGTAATGGGGTAGCCAAAATAACCGTCGCAACCATATCTGATAGCTGCCATGGCAAGGGCTTCATTGCCCTTCATCAATTTTACTTCTTCTTTCATTTTGCAAATGTTTTAAAGTTATTTCTGAACTACCCTGTAGACTTCAATACATGCGTCCGGGCAAACTAACGCACAACTTTGACAACCAATACACTTTTCTGGCTCAGCCATGTAGGAGTAGTGGTAGCCGCGGTCGTTTACTTCTTTCTCCTGTAATTTCAGGACTTGTTGCGGACAAGCGATCACGCAAAGGTTGCAACCTTTACATCTCACTTCGTTAACAGTTACAGCACCTCTAATTTTTGGCATAGTTGTTTTATTAAATTAGTTATTAGTTTGATAACAATATTGCAAATATACAAAACAAATTGGGAAAATGCTATTTTTTCACGTCTTTTTTTTAGTTTTTTCAAGGAGTTTTAATACTGTTTTATTTCTCTAAAAGGCACAGTTTTGCCTCTTTTGTTTTCTGTTGTGATGAATTTTGCCTGTATTGCTTTGCAATGTGTAATCTTTTTAGCTCTATTTGTGAAAATGTTGCATCGAAAAATGACGTTGAAAAATGTGTGTTTTTCTTGAAAAGTTTTTTCGTTCTCTTTTCAATCATGTAACGATTTAAGTCTACCTTTGCACTTGCATTAGACATTTATTTTGAAAATAAGACAAAGATGAAATCACAAAGTAATATAAGCGAAATCATTGCTTTTTTGCGAGAATTGCAGGCTAATAACGACCGTGAGTGGTTTAAGGCACACAAGGAGCAGTATGATGCTTTGCGCAATCCTTGGGAGGCCGACATGGAACGGCTCATCGGACTTGTGGCAAAGTACGACGAAGGCAGCCGTGGGTTGTACATCAAGAATTGTGTTTATCGCATTTATCGCGACATTCGTTTTTCTAAGGATAAGAGCCCTTACAAGAATTATTTTTCGGGTGTGATTGGCAAGGGAGGTCGCCACACGCGCATTTCGTGCAATTATGTGCATTTTCAGCCCGATCGCATCATGATAGGAGGTGGTGTGTGGTGGCCCGAAAAACCGGTTCTTGACCGTTTGCGCAGCTTGATCGATGCCGAAAATGAGGAGTTTTTGAAACTTGAAAAGCCCATTCTTGAGCATGGCTATGGTTGGGACTGTGAAACGTTGAAAAAGATACCCAAAGAGTATGATGCTTCCAATCCCATGGCAGACTACTTGAAAATGAAGGAATATATTCTCATGAAGCACGTTCCCGTCGATTATTTCGATTGCGACGACTGGGTCGAAAAGGTTGCCAATGACTTGATGCACTTGCAACCCATGCACAACTTCTTGAATTATGTTTTTGAAGAGTAAGGGATAAGTTGTAAGTGTTAAGTAATAAGTTCTAAGTAACAAAGAAATGGGATTGCCTCTGCGGTAATCCCATTTCAAGAATAAGTTGTTTTATAGAAAATGTAGGTGTTTTATTTCTTTGCTTTATAGGCTTCGAGTGCCTTTTCAAGAATGACGATGGCACGTTTCATGTCCTCAATCTTGAGCACATAGGCAATGCGTACTTGATTTTTTCCGGCACCGGGAGTTACATAGAAGCCTGCTGCAGGAGCCATCATTACGGTTTCGCCCTCGTAACTGAAGTCCGAAAGACACCATTTGCAGAAGTCTTCGGCATCTTCAACAGGCAGGCTGGCGATGGTGTAAAATGCTCCCATTGGCATGGGCGAGAACACTCCGGGAATTTTGTTCAACCCCTCGATGAGGCAGTTGCGGCGGGCAACATACTCATCGTAGGTGTTTTTGAAATAAGATTGTGGAGCTGTGAGCGAAGCCTCGGCCACCACTTGACCCAGCAATGGAGGGCTCAAACGTGCCTGGCACAGTTTCATGGCGGCGTTGCGCACGGCTTCATTTTTTGTGATGAGAGCGCCAATGCGTATGCCACACTCGCTGTAACGCTTTGAAACCGAGTCGATCAAAATTACGTTTTGGTCGATGCCTTCAAGGTTCAATGCGCTCACATATTGACTACCGGTGTAGATGTATTCGCGATAAACCTCGTCTGAAATTAGGTAGAGATCATATTTTTTTACCAAGGCACATATTTGATCCAATTCCTCACGGGTGTAAACCGAACCGGTGGGGTTGTTGGGGTTGCAAATCATGATGGCGCGAGTCTTCTCGTTGATGAGTTTTTCAAACTCCTCGACCGAAGGCAGTGCAAAACCGTTTTCGATGTTGGTGGTAATGGTGCGTACCACGCCGCCGGCAGTCTTGGCAAATGTCATGTAGTTGGCATACACCGGCTCGGGAACGATTACTTCATCGCCCGGGTCGAGAATCGACATGAATGAAAACAAAATGGCCTCGCTGCCACCGGTGGTAATGATGATGTCGTCGGGAGTAACGTTGATATTGTATTCTGCGTAATATTTTGTGAGTTTCTCGCGATAGGGAGCAAAACCTTGTGAGGGAGAATATTCCAGCACTTTGCGTGTGATGGTCTTGAGGGCATCAAGTCCTTCTTGTGGAGTTGGGAGGTCGGGTTGCCCGATATTCAGGTGATACACCTTAACGCCTTTTTCCTTGGCCGCAACGGCCAGAGGGGCTAATTTACGGATAGGCGACTCCGACATGTTCAGAGTGCGTTGCGAAATTTTTGGCATAATGTTAATGTATAAATGTTATTTTTTATATATGTGGTTTTACTTGCCCCAAAATTAGATAAAATCTTGCAATAAAATGGCAAAATGTCAAACTTTATTTTTTTTATGCCGTTTTTTCCTGTTGTAGTTGTCACCTTTGGGCAGTGCGTTCTCTAATGCCCGATTGAGGTTAAAAGAATATTAGAACGGAGGTTTTTCTTCGCCGGGGCCGGTGAGAAAATCAACATTTGGAGCCGGTGGCATGGCATCGACCGATGGTGGAGGAGGCAAGCCCATGTTGTTTAGGTTATTGTCGCTGTTCATTTTCGATTCATAGGTGGCACTTTGCAGGGTGTAGTTGTCTTCCCAGTTCTCAAAGCGTGCAAACTTCGATACGAAGCGCATTTCCACATCACCCACCGAGCCACTGCGATGCTTGGCGATGATAAACTCTGCAAAGCCGCGAATGTCGTGCCCCTCGGCATCTTCGCTCGACTTGGTGTAGTATTCGGGACGGTGAATGAAGCAAACAATGTCGGCATCTTGCTCAATGGCTCCCGATTCGCGCAAGTCAGAGAGTTGCGGTCGCTTGCCGTTTTTGTCGTCGCCACGCTGTTCAACGCTTCGATTGAGCTGCGACAAGGCGATGATAGGAATGTTCAACTCTTTGGCCAGTTGTTTGAGATTGCGCGAAATTGTACTCACCTCCTGTTCACGACTACCAAATTTCATGCCGGTGGCGTTCATGAGTTGCAAGTAGTCGATGATGATGATTTGCACGCCATGCTCCTTTACTAGTCGGCGAGCTTTGGTGCGTAGTTCAAAAATGGATAGTGACGGCGTGTCGTCGACATAGAGAGGGGCGGAATACAAACTCTTGATGCGCGTCACGAGGTTATCCCATTCAAGTTTGGTGAGCTGTCCGCTTTTGATTTTTTCACTTTCGAGGTTGCACACGTTGCTGATGAGCCGGTTCACAAGTTGCAGGTTCGACATTTCGAGCGAGAAGATGGCTACCGGAATGTTGTAGTCCACAGCCATGTTTTTGGCCATGGAGAGCACAAAGGCGGTTTTACCCATTGCCGGGCGAGCTGCGATAATAATCAAGTCGCTGTTTTGCCAGCCTGAGGTGTATTTGTCCAGCTTGGTATAGCCCGTTTGCAGACCGCTCAATCCGCTTTCGCGGTTAGAAGCCTCTTCGATCTTGTTGAGAGCCTCGGTAATCACCGGATCGATTTGCACCACATCGCGTTTGATCGTGTTTCGCGACATTTCAAAGAGTTTACCTTCGGCTTCCTGCATGAGGTCGTAGACGTCGATCGACTCATCGAAGGCCAGTGTGCCTATTTGTGAACTGAAGCTGATAAGTTCACGCGCCAAGTGCTTTTGTGCCACAATGCGGGCATGATATTCAATATTGGCTGCCGACGACACACGGCTCGTAAGCTCCGAAATGCGTATGGCACCGCCGGCTTCTTCCAAGTGTCCATCGATGCGCAGTTGCTCGGTAACGGTGAGCATGTCGATAGGGCGACCTTTTGACACGAGGTTTTGAATGGCCTCATATATTTTTTGATTGGAATTATCGTAAAAACATTCCGGTTTCAGAATTTCGCTCACAGTGGGGTAAGCCCCTTTTTCAAGCATGAGGGCACCCAAAACGGCCTCTTCAATCTCGGTGTCTTGCGGTTGCAGTCTCCCGTCTTCCGACAAGATTTCGCTTTCATGTTGTGGCCTGCGGCGATATTGTCTGTTATGTGATTGCTTCGAAAGTTCAAATTCCATTGTATATATGTTGTTTTTTTTAGCTTTGTGTTGCAAAGGTAGCTGATGCCCTTCAAAGAATGGTTCAATTCTTTCAACTGTTTTTCAACATTTTAATTTTATCTGTTAATAACTTCAACACGAGTGTTGCTCCGGCAGATAATAAAAACGACTGCGAATAAAGCTTTAATGCCCTATCCACAGTCGTTTTTACTTCTTTTCAACAGAGGTTTAACGCCGAGTTTTACTCTGTGGTTGGAGGAGTGTTGGTGCCATCGGTTGGCATGTTCTTTTGATTAAGTATATCTTCTTCCTCTTTTTTCTTTTTCTTGAATAGGCCTATGATGGCGAGAATAATGAGAATGACAATAATCGGTTTTAATCCAATTTGTGTGAGCAGTGGAAGTTGAGGTTGGTCGGGTACGTCAAATTTGTACTTTTTGCCAAAAGCCTTAGCCTCTTCTAACGTGAGATCAATGTAGGTGTCCTCTTTGTCGTTGATGAGAGCATATTTATACTCTCCATAGTTCCACACCGGCATCCAAAACAAACCGAAGCTTTCATAATGTACACCCAAATTGTAGTGCATGTTGTCTTCGCCGATGCACTCTGCCGGCAATTTTTGAGTAATTTTGAGATCTTCTCCCAAGTGATAAACGATTACACCGCGAGCCGATGCTTGAGTTGAACACACGAATGCTACCAGCATTGTTGCAAGAATTACGCTGATTTTTTTCATTTTTCAGTTGTTTTTTATTTTCATCTATTCAAAGGCATTGAAGGTGAATTAAATCTTATACTGTTTAATTCTTAAATTCCGTTTGCGTTGTTAAGTATTCGCTTAAATGTCTTGTTTTCAGAAATTCAAATAATCGTTGAGCAGATGAAAATAGAGTTAATATTAAGTTTTATGATGCAAAGATAATTTTTTTTCTTTTTTCGCAGTATCAATAATGAAATTTTCTTCAAAAAAATAGGGTACCTTATCCACTCGAAGGGCAAAAAATAGAAAAGGAATCTTTCTCTTCTGTGTTTCGAGGTATTCAATCTCAACTGGTATTAGACTGCTAAGGAGGATACTGTTTCGGTTCATCGTGTTGCTTTCTGCCTGCTTTCGTTCGCTTGTCGGTATCGTGACAGCCAATCTGCTCAACATGCTGGCAAAATCAGTGCAGACTCTCATGACCGATTGGGTGAAAAGAAGCATATCCTTAGTTACAAAGTTGAAAAAGGAACAGTAATATTGGGTTTGTTTGCTGTTTATTCGCTATTTTTGCGGTCGGATCGGCACAAAGTGTGTTTTTTTGTGCGGTGTTAGGTAAAATAAAAAAGAAACAGATATAAGTCATGAGAATATTTTCTGTACGCTCGATGGCCGTGTTGGCCTTATTGTTTTTAGTACCAACTTTGTTGCACACGAGAGCGGCAAAAAAAGTCGATGCAAATGCTCAATTGGAAAAACGGGTAGAAGCCACCTTGTCACGTATGAAACTCGACGAAAAAGTTGATTTGATAGTAGGATATAAGGGCATGAGCATTCGTCCCATGCCACAATATGGCATTCCCGAAATCAAAGTGGCCGATGCCACGGCAGGAGTGTGCAACGAGGGAACTGCACCACAATATGCCTCTCCTGTGATTGCGGCCTCAACGTGGAATCCTCGTTTGCTCTATGGTGCAGGTGCAATGCTTGGGCAAGATTGCAATGCTCGCGACGTGAACATCGTGCTTGGGCCGGGTGTGAACATTGTGCGTTCTCCTTTGTGTGGTCGCAACTCCGAGTATTTGAGCGAAGATCCCTATCTCACCTCCGAGTTGGCATCAAGTTTCATTCAAGGTTTGCAGGCCAATGGCGTGGGAGCGGCTGTCAAGCATTTTGCCCTCAACAACATGGAATGGGGTAGTGCGCGCATTGATTGTCGTGCCGACGAACGCACGTGTCATGAAATCTATTTCCCGGCTTTTCGTGCAGCGATCGAGAAGGCACAGGTAGCCGCGGTTGTGACGTCGCGCAACAAGGTGAACGGTTTCTTTGCCGCCGAAAATGCTTGGCTCAATCAACGTGTTTTGCGTGAACAGTGGGGTTTTGACGGCATTTTGATGAGCGATTTAGGTGCAGTGCACAATGCCATAGATGCCGCCAATGCCGGGCTTGATTTTGAATTGAATAGTGTCGCCGGGCATTTTACCAAAGAAGGCATGATTAACGCTGTGGTTGAAGGAAAAGTGAGCGAAACAATCATCAACAACAAGGTGCGCAACATTTTGCGCGTGATTTATCGTTTTGGTTGGGATAAAAACGACCGGCATGGCAAGAATGGCGACAGTGATGCTGCTCACATCGCTTTGCGTGAAGCCCAAGAGGGAATTGTGTTGCTGAAAAACAAAGGAAAGATTTTGCCGCTCAACAAGGCAAAAAAAATGCTTGTCATGGGAGCTTTTGCCGAGCAAAATGTGCGTGCCGGCGGTCGCACCGCTGTCAATCCGCAACACTTCACTTCGCTCATGCAAGGTCTCAAACAGGTGATGCCAAAAGTGAAATTCAATGTTAGTGACGACGATGGTAGTGTGCAACCCATCGTCAACGATTTCTATCGCGACCGAAATGGACGCAACCCCGGCTTGAAGGTTGAATACTACAACAATTCAACTTTGGGAGGTAAACCGATTATGGAAGAAACTGTAAAAAACTTGAATTTTAACTGGAAATCTCATTCTCCCAATGAGGAAATCTTGGGAACCGATCATTTTTCGATGCGTTACACAGGCTATTTGCGAGTGCCTAAAACCGGGTTTTACACACTGGTGCTTTCGAGCGACGACGGCACGCGCCTTTGGCTCGACGATGAGCTGTTGATCGACAATGGCGGTGCACACGATCGCAACGACGAGGAACTCACTCTTGAACTTCGACAAGGTCGTGACTATAAGCTCAAGGTGGAGTATTGCGAGACTTCGGGCGACGCTTCGTTGATGCTCGGTTATCGTTTGCGCGAAAGCGACGATTTTTCTAAGATGCTCAAGGACAATGATGCTGTGGTGGTGACGGCCGGTTTTGGCGAAGAACTTGAAGGCGAGGGACGCGACCGCACATGGGCATTGCCAAGTGAACAAGTGGAGATGATTAAAAATGTGGCGGCAGGCAATCCCAACACTATTGTGGTGCTCTACTCGGGTGGTGCCGTTGATGTGAGCGAATGGATTGATGACGTGAAAGCCGTTATATATGCCGGCTATCCCGGGCAAGAAGGAGGAAGGGCGTTGGCCGAAATTATTGCAGGCAAGGTGAACCCCGGTGGCAAACTCACTGCAACGTGGGCACGCACTTGGGACGACTATCCGTGTGCCAACAATTATTTTGAGAAAAAGGGAGAAAATTACTTGAATTATGATGAAAAATTGCTTGTAGGTTATCGTCACTTCGATAAAATGTCGATAGCACCGGTATTCCCGTTCGGGTTTGGCTTGAGCTACACTACTTTTGCATATAGTGATTTGAAAGTGAAACGAGTGGGCAACAAAACACAAGTGAAAGTGGAGATTAAAAACACGGGAAAGGTCGAGGGGGCAGAAGTAGTGCAAATCTATGTGCAACCCGGTAAGGTCGAAGCCGGCGAACCTTTGCAAACTCTTCGTGGATTTGATAAAATCACACTTTCGCCCGGACAGAAAAAGACTGTGACCATCGTGCTCGATGAAAATGCTTTCTCAACCTACAAAGTTGCGCAAAAGAAATTCACCGTCAATCCCGGCAACTATGTGATAAAGGCAGGTGCTTCTTCGCGAGACATTCGCCTTAAAACCAATCTCAAAGTGTCACAATAAATGTTGATTAAGTGCTAAGTAATAAGTGTTAATGGAAAAGTTGTAAGCCCGAACACTGTTGTCTTAACTCCTAAAAAACAATTATCCTTCTCACTTCCCTTCAATTCTTTTTGGGGAACGAAAAAAGGATCACTATTTTTTTGTGGAAAATCACTAAATGTAGTGATTGTGCCATGACCAATTGTGAAATAACTTTGCAACCATGATTTTTGGTGGCAAAATACTAATTCCTATATTACTACTATTTGGCTCTACTTCACCGGCAAAGAATAAAATGACGGGCGACAGCATCTGCCTCAATGAGGTCACTGTCACCGCTATCAAGCAATCGAGCAACTTGCGAACGCAGGCAACGGCTCTTTCCGAATTTTCACGCGTTGATATTGAACGCAATGCTTTGACCTCGGTGAAAATGGCTGCCGACCTTGTGCCCAATTTTTTTATCCCCGATTATGGCAGTCGCATGACCGGCACAATATATGTGCGCGGTTTGGGAACCCGCATCGATCAACCCGCTGTGGGGCTAAACATAGACAATGTGCCCATCTTGTGCAAGGAAAATTACGACTTTGAGTTGATGGATATAGCTAAAATCGAGATGTTGAGAGGGCCGCAAAGCACTTTGTACGGGCGCAATACCATGGGAGGGGTGATGAACATTTACACCCTCTCGCCACTCAACTATCAAGGCTCTAAATTGGTGCTTGAATATGGAACAAGAAACAGTTATAAACTTGGAGCAGGAACTTATCGAAAATTTAAGTCCAATCTTGGGCTCTCGGCAGGGATATTTCATAGCTCGACTGATGGCGAGTTTTTGAACCAATACAATAGCAAGAAAACCGACTGGGAGCAACTCACGAGCGGTCGCGTTAAACTGGATTGGCTGGCCGACTCAACGCTCATGGTCAACAACAATCTTTCGTTTTCTACAACCCGACAGGGAGGCTATCCCTATGAGTATGTGAAAACCGGTGTCATTTCGCACGACGACACTTGCTTTTACAGGCGCACAAGCATTCTCGCCGGGCTTACGTTGAAAAAGAAATTTACCAAATTCACCCTTTCCGGCATCACCGGCTACCAGTATATCGACGATAACATGACTCTTGATCAGGATTTCACGCCCGAACCTTATTTCACGCTCACGCAAGCCCGAAAAGAACATGGTGTGACCGAAGACCTTGTTGCGCGTTATCGAAAGAACAACTACGAATGTCTCACCGGACTTTTTGGCTTTTTTCGTCACTACAACATGAAAGCCCCGGTTACCTTTAAAGATGCCGGCATTGCCAATCTCATCGAGGCGCATGTGAACGAAGCCATTCCTGCTTATCCTGTGGTGTGGAACAGTCGCTCTTTTTTGCTGGACAGTGAGTTCAAAAGCGACAATTGGGGCATTGCGCTCTATCATCAGTCGACCTACGATTGGAAAAAGTTTACATTTCAGGTTGGGCTACGCTTCGACTATGAAAACGCAATGCTCAACTATCACAGCGAAACTCACACCGGTTACAGCATTGTTGAGCGTGCAACGGGCAAAGTTTTTGCTCGCGAAGCCATCAACATCAACGAACGCGGACGGTTGTCTAAGAGTTTTACGCAACTTTTGCCCAAGTTTACGATCACTTATCGCCTGCGTGGCCGTCGTTGGGAAACCATTTATGTGAGTGTTACCAAGGGCTGTAAGGCAGGAGGATTTAACACACAAATGTTTAGCGATGTGCTCCAACAAAAACTGATGGGCATCATGGGCATTGGCGCAAGCTACAACATAAATCAAATTGTGAGCTACAAGCCCGAAAAGGCATGGAACTTTGAATTTGGAGGACATTTTGAAACATGGACTGCCCACGACGGACATCGTCGAGTGAAAAGCGATGTGAGTGTCTTTTATATGGACTGCACCGACCGCCAACTTACCATTTTTCCCGACGGAACCACCACCGGTCGTGTGATGACCAATGCCGGCAAAACACGCTCATGGGGCTTGGAAATTGCTACAAACATCACACCTTGGGAAGGAACGGGCATTAACTTGAGCTACGGCTATACCAATGCCAAATTTGTAAAATACAACAATGGCAAAACCGACTTTAAAGGCAATTTTGTGCCTTATAGCCCCATGCACACCGTGTTTGGAGAGCTGTTTCATGTGTTTGAACTGAACAAGAGTGGCAGGTGGTTTAAACGTCTCACCCTCGATGCCAACGTGAAAGCCGCCGGCAAAATCTACTGGAACGAGGCCAATTCGCTCAGTCAACCGTTTTATGCCCTGCTTGGTGCATCGGCAAGACTTGAAGGTGCGCGCTATTCGCTTGAAATGTGGGCACGCAATCTCACCGGCACCAACTACAATACTTTCTATTTCGTGTCGATTGGGCATGAATTCCTGCAACGTGCTCATGGTCGCACGATGGGAATGACATTAAAAGTAAATATTTAATTTTTCACATTATAAATAAAACTAAATTTTAAGTCAAATGAAAAAGTTAATTTCGATGTTAGCCGTTATGGCAATTTTTTTCGCATTCACTTCATGTGGCAATGACGAACCTGTTGTGAACAACCCCACGCTCGATTACACATCATGGTACAGTAATCACGATGCGTCTACCGAGCATTATCTCACCTTTGACCTTGAAAAGAACGACAAAGGTTTGGGCACTGTAAGGCTCTACAAGGTTCAATTCAAAATTGGCGAAAGAATGTCACCCAAACTCAACATTCGCATCGATGCACCCATGAGCAGGAAAGGGAATGTCTACACCTTGAAAGGAACCGACATTACACCTTATTTGATGATGGGAGAATCCGGAAAAACCGATGTCCCTGCCTCACAGTTTATCGTGACCGATTTTGTTGCAACAATCGATGTGGAGCACGTTACCTACAACATCTCCTTTAAGTGTCATGGTGGCGAGTACAAAAACTCCGGAACGATTTCATCTCCGCAAAACGCTGTGAAGTAATCGAGAACAGTCTTTTTTGCTATAGACAAAGTGACGTAGCTGTTCAGCAATCACAAAGTGGCGAGACGATGCTAAACTTTGTTAAAAGTGAGTAATTTGAGGCAAGATGTCACGTAGCTTGGTTCTGTTTTGTGACGATAAAGGAGTATATTTGCCAATAAATATTGGTAAATATGAAAAAAATCCTTTTAATCTTTGCTGTTGCAACAATCCTGTTGGGCTTTTCTGCATGCAGCGACAATGAAAAGCAAGTGCACAACCTGCTGTCGTTCACGGTGAACAATGCCTCACTCAAGCCCATTGGTGCTGATTCGCTCAGCTACAAGGCCTCATGCCATGTGTCTATGCTGGTGAACCGCGATGGCAAGTTGCAACTCACCATTGCCAATTTGCAAGTGCAAGCCGACACCAAGTTACTCCCGATAACTCTGCAACTCGAAAGCGAAGCTCTGAACCTCGTGCAAAAAGATGCCACCCACTTGGAGTTGAAAGGCGACATGATAAAAAGTTCTTTGTTCGTCATCAGCAATCTGATTGGCGACATCGACTTGGCGAAACACCTGTGCATCATTCAATTTGTGCTCAACGGACAGCAAAGCATGCAATTGCAGTTTGCCACCGACCCGGCATCGTTGCTCAAGTTGCTTGAATTGCTCAAAACCAATCCCGGTGCCATCATTCCCCGACACTGAACCCGGGCTTGACTTAAAAAATATTAAAACCTAATGCGGAAGATGCAGTAATTGGCATTATTCCGCATTATAGTTATTGTAAACCGTTAATTTTGCATTCAAAACAAAATAAATGATATGAAGAAAGCATTTTCAATTACAGCAATTTTTGCCCTCTTCTTGTGGGCGACAGCATGTGACAATGGTGACGATGTTGATGTGGTGACGCGTTCTGTAAAGGTGCTCAACCATGCGGTAGACACGATTACGGGTAAAATTTACGCCCCATCGTTAAGCACTTTGCACTACACTTGGAATAGAACAATTTCCACAATGAATACTGAGCTTGAGGTGTCTCTTGGCACAGATTCCAAGACTATGGTAAAATTCACCGACATGCCGGTTACTGCCAATGCCGGCATTTATGGGTTTGCGTCGAACGGCGGTGCTGACAAGGTTAAAGGATACTTAAACATCAACGAAAGTTCGGTGCGCTTGTATCACAATGCAGGCTCTTGTCGCATCATCAGCACGTTGCCCGAAGTGTTCAGCCTGCACAATACCACAGTGTCGCGCAATGCCGCTAAAACACACACCGGCGAAACCGAGATGTATCAGTTCAACATCAACCCCGAGACGATGACAGCCCAAGTGCTTGTCATGAAGTATATGGATATTATTGAGCATAGCCGCAGTCTTGATTTCGTCAGAAGCCTTGGCTACGATGCAAAAGTGGTGCCCACCAAAAATGGATATGAAATTCATGCCGATCATTTGGCCACTATTGCGTCTTTCTCACAAAATGGTAAGCATCAGACAACGAAAACCGATTATCCCATCAACGACTTCAAAGCCTTTATCGACCTTGAAGGCAACACCTTGAATGCTTCGTTCAAGCTGGGAGGCAGCAATGTGACCGTGACCGGCAAAATGAGCTATTGAGGCGATGGCAATGTTGTTGCAGAGTGAGATAATATTGTAATCACAAAAATAATACATTGAAATAATGAAAAAATTTCTTTCGTCACTGCTGGTTGCAGTTTTAATGTTGGGAGCGACATCGTGTCTCAACAAAGACAACAAAGATAGCACAAGCTCTTTGCTCGCAACGGTTTTTAATCGTGTGGTTGTTTCGCCCGACAGCGTGACAGTCAATATCAAGAATTGCAAAATACTGGTCAATTTCACCAAGAATACATTCTCAATTGCCTCTGAAACCGAGCTCAATGGCAAAAAGATTACTTTCTTGGTAAGCGACATGGTTTACACCTACGACAACACCAAGCGAGCCAATGCTTTTTCGGGAGGCACCGTTCAAAATGTAACCGAGGGCAACAAGGTGAGCAATGTGAGCGGTTTCATCGACATCGATCACAGTGTGTTGCACTTTCAGTATGTGGTCAATGGCAAAATGGTTTATGCCTCGGCACTGCTTCCCTATGTGAAAACCAACACTTTGACCTACAACACAGCCTTGCCCGAGCGCGATGAGTTCACTACCACAAAATCGGCCTACATTGCCTTTGTCGAAGCCGGCGCAAAGAGTGGCAAAGTGTATATCACACAATTTGCCGTAGACGGTAAAGCCGCTGTTGTGCCAACAATGAGCATCAGTGGGTTGAAAGTGAAACCCACCGCCGTTGGCTATGAGTTTACGGCAGAGAAAGCCGTTGGCACCGACAGCCGAAATGTTGCCAAGTCCTACACATTCAAAAACTTCAAAATGATTATCACGGGGCAAGACGAAGTGATGCAACTCGACTACGACTATGAAGGACGACATGTGACAGCCACCGGCAACATGTTTGGCATTGTCGATAAATAATAAGAAATCTGCAATTCTCTTTCTATATATTGAGTTTACCGAAAAACGCCGGGTAAGTTTTTCTTCCGGCGTTTTTTGTGTTGAACCGATTTTTTATTCGTGAAAAAATGGTGCAGATTGATGATTGAAAAACACAACTTAATTGTATATTTGCATAAAAGTGTAAAATGAAATAACCGACAAGAGAATGAATTGGGAATATGTTCAACCCGTGCGCATTATTTTTGGTGCGGGCGAAATCAAAAAATTGGCCGTTGAAATTAGAGCCTTGGGTGGCCACAAGGGTATAATGATTACTTCCAAGGGCTTCCTAAACCGTGGCTTGGTTGCCCAAGTGCAACACGATTGCGATGGACTCGTGCCGTTGGTCTATTCGCAAGTTTCGCCAAACCCCACGGTAGGGGAGTGCGATGCTTGTGCAACCATGATGCGCAACAACCATTGCGACTTTGTGGTGGCCTTGGGCGGTGGCAGTGTGATGGACTGTGCCAAGGCGGCGGCAACGTTTTGCCTGACCGAAAACCGCTCTACCGAGTTTCTTGCTACCGGCAAACCTATTCCGCAACGACACTTGCCCATTATTGCCGTTCCCACCACTGCCGGAACGGCCAGTGAGGTAACATCGGTATCGGTGCTTAGCGATCATGCACGCCAAGTGAAAGCACCATTGAGCAGTTTTGGCTTTTATCCCGATTTGGCTCTCGTCGACCCTGTGCTCACCCACACTGTTCCTCCCTATCTCACAGCGTGCACAGGCTTCGATGTGCTATGCCATGCCACAGAGTCCTATTGGAGCAAGCATCATCAACCCATTTGCGAAACGCTCTCGGTGAGAGCGGCTAAACTTGTGATGGAAAACCTTGAACAAGCCTACAATCATGGCGATGATGCTGTGGCACGAGAACGCATGGCCGAGGCTTCGCTGGTTGCCGGATTGGCCTTTTCTTTGCCCAAAACAACATCGTCGCATGCTTGTTCCTATCCGCTTACCAACAGTTTAGGCATTCCACATGGCGAAGCCTGTGCCATGACTATTTCGCATTTTATTCGTTTTAATGCCGAACACGGTTGCCAACGCATTGAGCATTTTGCACATGCACTTGGCTACACCCATGCACATGAGTATGCCGACGAAATCGATGGCATGCGTGAACGAATGGGAATGCAAATGGATTTGAAGGCATATCATCTCACTCAACAGCAATTTAACGATTTGGTTAAAGCCAGTCAACACCCCAATTTGCTCAATAACCCGGTTGAAGTCACCGAATGCGACTTGCGTGAAATGTATTTAAAAATGGTTGAATGAAAAAGAGTTAAGTGAAAGGAAACGAAAATGAAACCGACAAGAGTTACAGAGTTGTTTGGAATTCGATACCCCATCGTTGCCGGAGGCATGGTGTGGTGCAGTGGTTGGCGTTTGGCGGCGGCGGTGAGCAATTGTGGCGGTCTGGGATTGATTGGAGCCGGGAGCATGCACCCCGAAACGCTCATTGAGCAGATCGACAAAGTGCGACAAGCCACCACTTGCCCGTGGGGAGTGAATGTGCCTCTCATGTATCCCGAAATCGACCGCTTGATCGATATTCTCATTGAAAAGGAAGTGAAAATCGTGTTTACTTCGGCAGGAAGTCCCAAGAAATACACGACAAAATTTCATGATGCCGGCATGAAAGTCGCTCATGTTGTGTCGAGTAGCAAGTTTGCCGAGAAGTGCGAAGAGGCCGGAGTCGATGCCGTTGTTGCCGAGGGTTTTGAAGCCGGAGGACACAATGGCCGTGAGGAAACGACAACCATGACTTTAATTCCGCAAGTGCGTGAAGCCACAAGTTTGCCTCTGATTGCGGCCGGTGGCATCGGATCGGGAAAAGCCATGCTTGCCGCCATGACGCTTGGTGCCGAGGGTGTGCAAGTGGGTACTTTGTTTGCTCTGAGTGCCGAGAGTTCGGCCAGCGAGGCTTTTAAGCTGCATTGCACACGCCTCGATGAAGGTGATACCATGCTTGCTTTGAAAAAAATATCTCCGACACGATTAATCAAAAATCAGCTTTACGATCGCATCAAGCAAGCCGAAGACAACGGAGCCAATGCCGAAGCTCTGCGTGAAATCTTGGGGCATGCCGCCTCAAAACGCGGTATCTTCGAAGGCGATATCGAAACCGGAGAGCTTGAAATCGGACAAATCGTTTCGGCCGTTAAGGCTGTCAGGCCCGTGAGCGACATCATGAAGCAACTGCTCGCCGATTTTGCCGCCACACAAGCTCGAACGATTGGTATGTAATCGTTTGGCGTGACTTGAAAAATAAAAAAACACTAAAAAAACGGTCAAAGCAATGCCAAATAGTCAAAATGTTGAAATAATGCAGTAACTTTGCACATGTTATGACATCGAAGTACATCTACGACGAAGAGGCCATTATCGAACAACTTCATCACCAAAACACGGTGCGTGAAGCGTTTAGGCGTGTGATTGAACATTACAGCCAACCGCTCTATTGGCAAATTCGTCGCATGGTCATCGATCACGACGATGCCAACGATGTGCTCCAAAATTCTTTCATCAAGGCGTGGTCGAGCATCGACAATTTCAGAGGAGAGGCCAAACTATCGACATGGCTTTATAAAATTGCCATTAACGAGAGCATCACGTTTATCAACAAGAAAAAAGCGATGAACAACATTTCACTTGACGACGATGACTCGTTTTTGGTCAACAACCTCGAAGCCGATAAATTTTTTGATGGCGACGAAGTGCAAATTAAGCTGCAAAAGGCGATCGCCTCATTGCCCGACAAGCAACGATTGGTGTTCAACATGCGCTACTACGACGAGATGAAGTATGAAGACATGAGTGAAATTTTGGGCACCTCAGTTGGAGCACTCAAAGCCTCCTATCATCATGCAGTCAAGAAAATTGAAAGTTTTTTTTCTGAAAGCGATTAAACCTTTTTCAAAATTCGAAGTCAAACAAGCGCAATGAAACAGAAAGATTCTGAAATATTATCACAGTTGGGTAAGGAAGCGGGCTTCAAGGTGCCCGAGCATTACTTCGATGATTTTAGCAAGAACTTGATGGAAAAACTGCCCGAGGTCAAGATTTCCGAAGTGCCCAAGCCATCGTTGTGGGACCGCTACAAGACCTATGTCTACATGGCCGCCATGTTTGCCGGCATTTGGTGCATGGCTAAGATTTTTACCCTCAACACCGGCGCAGGCGGTGCAGGCAAAACACCGGCGCAAATGGCCGCCGGAGTGCAAGATGTTAAAGATGAATCTGTCGACGACATGTCGCAAGACGACAACGGCGATAAAATCATGACCTATGAAGATAGCGTTAAAAGTGGCATCAGTGCCGAAAAAACAGAGATTGAGAAATAAGGCGTTCTGTCATTTTCATTTGCGACAATTAAAACGCATTGTGCTCTAAATCGGCATTTTGCCCCTCCTTCTCACACAACATTTTTTGTCACAAACGAGTGTTCAACTCTTTTTTGTATTCAACAAAGAAATAGTTTTCAGATTATAAGCAATAATAATTTTCCACTAACTTTCTTAATACCAGAGTAATTGCTCATGACACTTCGGACGACGAACTGTCATGAGCCTTTTTTTATTCTCTACATTGATTGTTGTTAATGTTTATCCCCAATCGGTCATTAAACCGCTAAGGTTTACAATTCTCGGTTCATCGCGTGCTTCCCGACTGCTTTTGTCTGCTTGTTGAACAAATTGGTTGCTGTTTTTTCTTGACGCAGCTCGCCACGTCTTCAAAAAAAAGACAACCAATTTGTTCAACATTCAAACAAAATCAGTGTGGCCTCTTGCCCGATTGGGTTTATTTTTAAAATTAATGTTGAAAAAAATATTTTTATTGCTATATTTGTACAATTAAGAGAAAAAGAAACCTTCTGTTTCTTAAATAACTAAGTATTATGAATAAATTCATTTATCACATTCTAATCTCTTTCTGTATAATGGTATTATTTCCACAGAACATGAGAGGGGGAGCCAATGATGGCAGAAATGAACCCGATTTCGACTATCCGCAACAAGTGAGCGCAACTGCGCTTGCCGACCTCAATGTTGCGCTCAAAGCCAAAGATGGTGCGAAAACCGTCGATGCGCTTGTGCGCTATGCTTTGGCCGAAGGCAGCATTTCAGAAGAAAACATGGGGAAAATCATTTCTCGTGTCGATTCGGTCATTGCCGTTGAAAAGCGACCCGATATTGTTGCATTGCTCTATTTTCTCGAAGCCCACATTTTTTATGACTATGAGAGAACCTATGGAGTATGGGATAGGAAAAATGCTGCCGATGAGGCTTTGCCATCCGATTACTCCGAATGGGATCGAGCGCAATTTGAAAGGAAAATCGAAGAACTCATAAAAAAATCAATGAGCAATCCTGCCGCATTGCAGGCTTCGCCGTTGACCAAATTTGCAAATATCATCGAATATGATGAACAAGGCTTACTCTACGAGCCCACTTTGTTTGAGTTCTTGTCGCACCGGGCGATTGTGCTCAAAACAGAACTCCGGGATCTTTTTCTCGAGCCGTGGATAGAATTTGAAAAACAACAAAACAACATTCCTGCACTGCTCTATGTGTATGGCAAACTGGATTTCAACGAAAAATCTATTCTTGAGCTTTATGACCGGTTCAAGCACAATGAACACAGTGGGTTGCTGTTGGAAAACTTGTGGAGCTCGAAGGACTATTATTCTCTTTTTAATGACTATGTGAAACGTTTCCCCGACAGCTACTATACTCCTGCCATTGAAAACAAAATCAAGAGCATTGAGGAAAAAGTTGTGATGTTGCGAAGAACTTCCGAGCATCGTTCGTCAACCGACACGATTTCTGTCGAAGTCTTTGTCTACAATGTTAATCATGGTTCGGTGAACCTCTATTGTGTGCCCGATAATATTTACGAAAAAATTAAAAGAAAAGAGTATGTTAAAGTTTCACAGCTTAAACTCGTGAAAACTTTGAGTTTTAATGTCGAAGGTCAAGTTCCGTTCAAAAAAGTGCATAAGATGAAGATAGGAACGTTGGATTATGGTCGTTATCTCCTCTTGCCGTCATTCGAGCAAAAAGGGTCGCTCGAAGAGCGTGTGGTAACCCAAGAGTATTTTAACGACATATTCTCGGTTTTCGACATCACCACAATGGCAGTTACTGCTTCAAAACAAAAAGGGCGCATTTTTGCCCTTGATGCCCGAACAGGCAAACCTCTGTCCGGCATAACTTTGAAAAGTGAAAAGTTCACCGGTAAAACAGGCATTGATGGCAGCATGGTGGTGCCCGACGAAATTGAAGAATACACCGATTTCTATGCAATTAATGGCAAAGACAAGTATGGACCGGCCTTGCGTTACCGCAGGTTTAGAGAAAGCCAAGACGAGAATAGGTGTAGTGCCGACATCTATACCGATTTGGCGATATATCGCCCCGGTGAAACCTTGAAATTTGCCACCATCGTCTACGAAACAACGGCAACGACTCGCATGGTCAAAGCCGGCGAAGCCATTAAGGTTACGTTATTTGACAGCAACAGCAAGGTGGTCGATACTCTGAGCCTTGTAACCGATGAATTTGGTAGAGTTGAGGGAAGTTTCAAGATTCCGACTGACCGCTTGAATGGAGATTGGCGCATCTACGTAAGAAATAATCATTTCGGTGAGAGCAAAAATGTGAATGTGAGCGAATATAAAACACCCTCCTTCACTGTCGATTTTGTTGATACGCACTACTCCTATGTTGCGAAACAGCCGGTGAAAATTGCAGGAAAAGTGATGACCTATTCCGGAATGCCGGTTGCCAACACCAAGGTACAGTTGTGCCTCTCTTCTCACGCTTGGAGCTGGTGGTGGCGTTATGAAAACGCTACCGATGGCAATGTGTTGAACGATAGCACCGTCACGACCGATAGCGAAGGAAATTTCTCGATCGAATATCCTGCTTCGATGTTTGAAAAAGAACAAAAATCAGATTGGTCAAGCTATAAGTTGCAGGCGCAAGTCACCACCGATGCCGGCGAAATACAAGAAAACATGACGTCTTTTGTCATTGGTTATCGTCGTGGATTGTCTTTCTCCTCTCGATATTTTGAGAAAGAAAACAGCAGACCCGTTGTGTTGCCTGTGACATTCAATTCCACTGATGAAAATGAAAAGAGTGCCACTTGCACCTATATGATAACCACACAAGACGGCAAACTGGCAAAGGCAGGAACCTTTGTCACCGACAAGCCCGAGATCGACCTCACTGCCCTGCCATCGGCAAAGTACAAGATCGAGGCTCAAATTGCAGGTGATACAACCACTGTGACCGCAGCCCAAGTCATGCTATACCGCAAAAACGATAAAACTGCTCCCGAAAGCGGCATGTCGATGTGGTTGCCAAATGAAGGCAAGTATGTTGACGAGAAAGATGTAGCACATGTCATCATTGGCACTTCGGTTGCCGAATCACACATATATTATGTGGCAACAAGTCGCACGCAAGTGCTCAAGCAAGGTTGGTTGCGCTACAAACCGGGCATGCACGACTTCTCCATTCAAATTCCCAATCGGCCCGATGAATATGTCTACATCAATTTCTATAATGCTTATGATGGAGAAAAACGCACAGAGTCTTGTCGCTTAGACGGAAAAGCCAATAAACAGAAGCTCACGGTGAAGGTGGCGGCATTCCGCGATAAACTCGTGCCGGGAACAACCGAAAAGTGGCAATTCCAATTGCTTGACAAAAACAACAAACCCGTGAAAGGAGCTTTGATGCTCGAAATGTTTGACAAAGCACTCAATGATTTAGCCGACAACATGTGGAATTTGTCTGTGTGGTATAATTACTTGGGTGTTCCTGCCACTATGACACTCATGAACGATGATAATTATAACAAGTTTATCACTGTTTCTTGGCGGGCTTCACTTAGTTCGACCAATTCCTGCACTATTCCTTATTTTTATTTCTATCACCGCGACTTTTTCTCATACACCGATCGCTACATGTTAAGAAAAGGGTTAGCCTATGAAGTCTGTAAAGCTGCTTCTGTCGGTTCTATGAGGGTGGAAAAAAGTGCTGAAGGAGAAAATGCGTTAGAAGAAAGTAAAGATGGTTTGGGCGTAGTCGTTCAAGATGCTGTGAGCGAAACTGTGTCGCAGTCTTCTGCTCAAACAGGCCAAAGGAGTCTTGACAAAGTGAAATTGCGTGAGAACGATGTGAAAACTGCCCTGTGGCACCCCATGCTTGTGAGTGATGCTCAAGGCAATATTTCGCTTGAATTCAATGTGCCGGAGTTCAACACCACATGGATTATGCAAGCGATTGGCTACACAAGCAATCTTGTAACCGACGCAGTGCACCGCGAAGTGCTCACGCAAAAACCCGTTATGGTGAAGTCAAGCTTGCCACGCTTCTTGCGCAGTGGCGATAAAGTGACGTTGGCTGCCAATGTGCAGAATGCTACCGATGAGATTGCACGCTGTGCCGCCGCAATCGAACTCTTTGACCCTCGCACCGGCAAGCTCTATGCCACACGTTCATTCTCTGAGCAGGTGAAGAGCAAGGGCACTAACGTGGTGACAATCGATTGGAATGTGCCCGATACGATTCCCTTTGTGGGATTTCGCATCAAGGCAACCAGTGGCAATTTCAGCGATGGCGAGCAGGTGATGATACCGGTGTTGCCCGATGTGGCGCCGGTGATAGAAACACAACCGTTCTACATCGATGCCGCTCAATCGCAATTCTCGTTGCAGTTGCCCGAGTTTAAAAAGGATAGTCGTGTAACTCTTGAATATTGCGACAATCCGGTGTGGTATTGTGTGACAGCTTTGCCTACCATTTTTAGCGACAATTTCCACATTTCTTCATGCCTTGCTCACAGTCTTTATGCCGAAGTGCTGGCACAGGGCGTGGCCAAGTCGCAACCGCAAATTCGTGAGGCAATAAATTACTGGAAGGCTCACCCCGAAGACAGTACCCTCGTTTCGATGCTCGCCAAAAATGGCGACTTGAAGATAGGCACGTTGCTGGCCTCGCCTTTCCTCAACGATGCCGAACGCCAATCTTTGCGCATGAGCAAGCTCGATGAGCTTTTCGATGAAGTGAAGATGAGGACTGTGCATCAAAAAATCATAGAAGGACTGCAAGACTTGCAGATGAGTGATGGTGGTTGGTGTTGGTACAAGTATAAAAACTGTTCAAGTTCACTTTATGCCACAGCCGAAATTCTCGAAATCATTGGAGAACTCAGGCACTTGGGTTACTTGAAAAACGATGTCGCCATCAATAGCATGGTAGCACAGGCTGTCAAGTACTTTGATGCCAAGAAACTTGAGCAATTCATGGAGCAACAGAAGCATGACAAGAACAATTTCAGCGGTTTTAGCGACTATGTGTACATTCGCACGCTCTTCAATGACGAAAAACTACCCAAGGCCAATGCCGACATGATGAAAAAATGCCTCTCGGCCATGACCAAGGACTGGAAAGGATTGTCACTGAGCAGTAAGGCTTATTTTGCAATGGCACTCAACCGCAATGGATATCGACAAGTGGCTAAAAACATCATGGAGAGTGTACGCCAGTTTGCCATCATCAAGCCCGAATTGGGCATGTATTGGGATAATTTGCAAAGCAGAGGGTGGCAATACTTCGACAAAGTGGCTGTAACAAGTTCCATTTTGCAAGCGTTCAATGAAATCGATGCCCGACAAGGCGAGATTGACTTGATACGCAAGTGGATTTTGCTCATGAAACAAAGCAACGATTGGGGAACTTCGAGCCTTGCCGCCAATGCCGTCTACTCAATTTTGGCAACAGGTAGTCAGTGGTTGCAATCTGATGGCAAAACCGACATTACCATCAATGGACAACCGGTTGAATTTGGCAAAATGGCACGCTATGTGGGCTATGGACGCAAGCAGATAGATGCTGTGAGCGGAGCCGTGATCAAGATTGAGCGTAATGGCAACAGTCCGGCATGGGGAGCTGTTTACTGTCAGTTCAAGGCACCAATGACAAGGGTTGAAGAACATGCAATTACCGAGGTTTCTATTCACAAAGAATACTATACCTATGCTACCGACGGTTCAATTCATCCGGCAACCTCCACAGGCTTTAAAGTGGGCGACAAGGTGCAGGTGCGCACCGTTATCAAGAACAACAAAGATTTGGATTATGTGACGGTGACCGACGAGCGCGGAGCGTGTTTCGAACCAGTAGACCAACTTTCGGGCTACCGTTGGGCTGACCGTTCATGCTACTATCTCGAAACCAAGGATGCGCAGACCAACATTTTCTTCGATGATTTGCAAAAGGGTACTCATGTCATCAGCTACGATGTGTATGTGACCGCACCGGGCAAGTTTGCCGCCGGCATTGCCACGGTGCAATGCCAATATGCGCCACAGCTCACTGCTCATTCAGCCGGAGAAGAGATAGAAGTGCGAGCCAAGTGATTTTTTGAACACTTATAAAATTTTATTGCTGTCCGGTAAAACTTTTTTCTCTCGAACTGTGTAAGAGAAATCGTCTTTAATACTACATTTTTTGACATTAAATCTAAAATATAAGTCATAGTCTAATAAAAACAAACGTTTTTATAATGCTTACTATTTGTAA
>JBGYAB010000006.1:0-22286 GCA_041815985.1 Sodaliphilus sp.
CCTACTATGCCCAACGAATTATTGACGTGTTCGAGAGAAACCCGAACATGCCATTAAATAAAGAAAGTGTGAATGAGATATTTAGTTTCGCTGCCGACGCAGCATAAAAATTAACGGAGTATTGTAAATTATGAAAAAAACTATTTTTTTTGCACTCTTGTGCAGTGTGGCCTGTAACCGAGAGAGAATATTAACATTATAAATAAATAAAGAATATGAAGAAAATTTTATTACTTTTAATGGGAGTGTTGACGACTTGTACATGGTCGTTTGCACAAGACAATGAGAATCTTGCCAAAAATCTTGATTGCAATTTTGTGTATCAAGACATTGGTTATCACATTACCGATAGCGTGAACCACATTGTGGAGGTTACTAACATATATGAGCCGGCTATTTTTTCTGCTCCTCAAGGAATAATAGCCCGATCACCTTTGACGCGAAAAGTCTCATTTCAAAACGAAGATAGCGGTAAACAAGAGGTTGTTATACCTGAATATGTTGAATATAAGGGAATTAAATATCTTGTTTCGGGTATAACGGAATATGGTTTTACGTCTCCGTCCTATGACAATATTGGGGTTGTGACCTTTCCTGCTACTATTAAGAAGATTGGTTTTATGGCATTTGACAGTAATCAAAAAATCAGAAAAATTATCTTTACGGGCAAAAATCCAATCAAGATAGATGGGCGCATGATTGCCCGTTCAAGTGTTCAAGAGCTTGTACTCTCTGACGGGATTGATGAATTGAAGGGCGGAGAGTTTGGATTTAATGGCTGTTTAAAGCGAATAAAACTTGGGGCAGGACTTAAAAAAGTGGGTGGATATCTTTTTTATGGCTTGGCGATGCTTAAGACAATTGAGTTATCACCCGAGAACCATTATTTAACCCTTTTTCAAGGTTCGCTATACAATAGAGATAAAACCAAGCTCTTGGCAGTGCCTGAACTTGACACGCCAATTCTGTCAATACCGGCCGGTACCACCGAAATTGATTCTTTTGCTTGTGCAACAAGATTGATATCTAAGATAGAATGTCCGTCTTCCTTACGAAAAATTGGGAACAATGCTTTTGCAGAAAACCGGTGTGCCGAAATAAATTTACCCGAAGGGCTTGAAGAGATTGGTAGCAATGCATTCTACTTTGCGAGTCGGCTTGAAAAACTGACAATTCCGTCGACCGTCAAACTTATTGGAGAAGGGGCTTTCTATAATTGTCAGGCATTAAAGACAGTTCGTTGCCATCGCATTGTGCCTTTGGCGATTCATGAAAACACCTTTTGGAATACCGACTTTGAGAACTGTGTGCTCTATGTGCCGGTGGGTTGCGTGGTGGCCTATCGCAATGCCGAGGTGTGGAAGCAGTTCAAGCACATCGAAGAGGATGCCTCCGGAATTGGCGGCATTGATGCCGGCGCAGTGCAGAGCGTGAAATATGTGAACATGGCCGGCATGGAAAGCGACAAACAAACCTTTTGCAGGGCTGAACATTGTGGTTGCCACTCATGCCGACGGCTCGCGCCACGTCGCCAAACAGCAGTTTTAACCCCAATCGGTCGTTAGAGGCCGCACTGATTTTGCTTGAATGTTGACCAAATTGGTTGTCTTTTTTTGAAGACGTAGCAGGTTGCGTCAAGAAAAAACGGCAACCAAGATGCCGGCAAGCAGACAAAAGCTGTCGGGAAGCACGCGTTAACCTCAAAATAAAAAGCATCACCCCTCAAACTGCTGCTTGAAGGGTGATGTTCTTCTTATAACTTGTTGACAGTGATCAGTCATCGAACTTGCGGTAATGAATGCGTTTGGGCTCTTCGGTGCCCAAGCGTTTGGCCTTATTCACTTCGTAGTCAGAATAGTTCCCCTCAAAATAGAACACATTGCCATCGCCCTCAAAGGCAAGAATGTGGGTGCAAATGCGATCAAGAAACCAACGGTCGTGACTGATGACAACTGCACAGCCGGCAAACGCTTCCAAACCCTCTTCAAGCGCACGCAAGGTGTTCACATCGATGTCGTTGGTGGGTTCATCGAGCAACAACACATTGCCCTCTTGCTTGAGAGCCAATGCCAGTTGCAGGCGATTGCGTTCACCGCCCGAGAGCACACCGCACTTTTTCTCTTGATCGGCTCCCGAAAAATTGAAGCGACTCAAGTAGGCTCGCGCATTGATGTCGCGACCACCCATGCGCAACAGTTCATTGCCCTGACTGATAACCTCATATACCGTCTTGGCAGGGTCAATGTCTTTGTGTTGCTGGTCAACGTAGGCCAACTTCACCGTTTCGCCCACGCTGAACGAGCCGGCATCGGGAGTTTCAAGCCCCATGATGAGGCGAAACAAAGTGGTTTTTCCAGCTCCGTTAGGGCCAATGATGCCCACAATGCCGGCCGGTGGCAACGTGAAGCTGAGGTCTTTGTAGAGTTGCTTGTCGCCAAAGCTCTTGGCAATCCCCGTCGCTTCAATCACTTTGTTGCCCAAGCGAGGCCCGTTGGGGATAAAGATTTCGAGTTTCTGCTCCTTCTCCTTTTGGTCTTCATTGAGCAGTTTGTCATAGGAGTTCAAGCGAGCCTTTCCTTTGGCCTGACGCGCCTTGGGAGCCATGCGCACCCATTCCAACTCGCGTTCCAGCGTTTTGCGTCGCTTGCTTGCCGTTTTTTCTTCTTGCGCAAGGCGTTTCGACTTTTGATCGAGCCACGAAGAGTAGTTCCCTTGCCAAGGAATACCCTCGCCACGGTCAAGCTCAAGAATCCAACCGGCCACATCATCGAGGAAATAGCGGTCGTGAGTTACGGCAATCACCGTGCCCTCATACTGATTCAAGTGCTGTTCCAGCCAGTCGATGCTCTCGGCATCAAGGTGGTTGGTTGGCTCATCGAGCAACAGCACATCGGGCTTTTGCAACAACAGGCGACACAAAGCCACCCGACGACGTTCACCACCCGATAGTGTGCCGGCCTTTTGCTCGGCCGGTGGCAGGCGCAAGGCCTCCATGGCACGATTCAAGCGAGTTTCGAGATTCCACGCATCGGTTGCATCGATAATTGCCTGAACTTCGGCCTGCCGGGCAAACAGCTCGTTCATCTTATCCTCATTCTCATAGTATTCGGGCAAAGCAAACTTGCGGTTGATTTCTTCATTCTTTTCAAGAGCATCAACCACTTCCTTCACTCCCTCTTTCACAATGTCGATAACCGTTTTGCCGTCTTCCAAATGCGGGTCTTGTGGCAGATAGCCCACCGAATAGCCCGGGACAAACACCACTTCGCCTTGATAGTCATTGTCGATGCCGGCTATGATTTTCAAGAGTGTAGACTTGCCCGCACCATTCAAGCCAATGATGCCAATCTTAGCTCCGTAGAAAAACGAAAGATAAATGTTTTTGAGAATTTGCTTGTTGGTCTGCTTAATCGTCTTGTTAAGCCCCACCATCGAAAAAATAATTTTCTTGTCGTCGACTGTTGCCATAGTTCCTTATATATAGTGCAATGTTTTAAAAGTGAAATTTTCAATTAAATTAAACTCGGTAAAGATAAGCAATTTTATCAAGCCCTCAAAATTCCTCCGGCCCCTCTCCAACGTCTGCGCGTTCTATTGCAACCATACACACGCTGAGGCCAAAATAAAAACACAGGCATAAAATATTTTAACTTTATTTTTTTTCCTTTTGTTTTTCAAATATTTTGGGCTAAATTTGCAATTAATCAATTCAACCGAAATCCTTACGAACAAAAAATCAATGGAAAGACAATCAAATGCTATAAAAAAAGTCTCTACGGTTGACCGCAGAGACAAGAAAATCTTCGGCTTATAGCCTTGCTGTGAAAAGTCTTTCACTTTGTATCTTGCGACAAAGGTAGAAATAAATTTAGAAAAAACAAAATAAATACCAAATTATGATGGAAAAAATTTTAGGAATAGACCCGGGAACCAATTCTCTTGGCATTGCAGTAAGAGAACCGCTTCGTGCAACTGACTTAATTGATCAAATAACATACTTCTCGGTAGATACATTCGAGTCGGGAGTGGAAGATGGGAAATCTCTTGCAGCCAACAGAACTGAAAAAAGACAGCCCCGAAGGTTGCGTGACACACGCCGTCGCCGATTGTGGGCAACCTTGCAACTGCTCATTGACCACAATCTCTGCCCCATGAAGCAGGCCTCTCTTGAACAATGGAAAACATACGACAAGAGTAAGAATTTATTTAGAAAATACCCGACAGATGACATCGAGTTTGAAGACTGGATAAAATTGGATTTCAACAGAGATGGAGTGCCCGATTATTCAAGTCCCTATCAAATAAGAAAGGAACTCATCACCATACAACTTGATTTTAACGACACTGTCAACAGATACAAATTAGGGCGAGCACTATACCATATAGCCCAACGACGCGCCTTCAAGAGTAGCAAAGGAGAGACTGTTGCAAGTCAAGAGAAGGAGGCAAAGGAAAGCGTTATCGAAGATATTGCCGAAGCTATGAAAGCTTCGGAGGCAAAAATGTCGGAAACCCTTGACGAATTAATGCGCAATAATGGTTTCAAAACTGCCGGACAAGCATTGGCATACTTAGAAACACAAGGGTGCAGAGTTAGAAACAGCATCTATAAGCCGGTACGCGCAATGCTTGAAAATGAAATTCGTGAAATTTTTAAATTTCAAAACGAATTATCTCCCGAAGGAGACCTTTGTAAAAGACTTCTCAGTATCAAGAAAAATGAAGGGACAATTTTCTACAAGAAACCATTAAAATCACAAAGAGGATTAGTTGGGAAATGCACCCTTGAACCCCAAAAACCTCGTTGTCCCATAGGGCATCCGGAGTTTGAAAAATTCAGAGCCTATTCCCTCTTAAACAACATACGATACCGCATAGAGGTTGATGATGATTGGCAAGAACTATCTCTTGAAATCAAGGAAAAACTTTTCAATAAAAAATTTCTTGCAAGAGTAAAAACAGATTTCCCTTTCAAAGAAATAAGGCTGTTTCTTGAAGAAGAATTGTGTGCTCAATTATCGTCTGTTGATAAGAAGCCTCGCATTAATTACAAGGACTACCAAAGCGTGTCGGGTTGTCCTGTAACAGCACGCATCATCAAGCTCTTAGGCGAAGATTGGGAAAGTTGGACCATGGAAGGCAACAAAACACGGCTTAGCCATTCTCACAATGCAACAGCCCATCAAGTGAACTACACAGCAATGGATCTGTGGCACGTGTGCTATGATGCCGATGACATCGAAGCTGTTACGGATTTTGCAAAATGCAGGCTTAGTTGGAACGAAGAGCAAGCGAAACAACTTTCCCGACTTTGGTCGACAATTCCACAAGGCTACGCCATGCTCAGTCTCAAAGCCATCAAGACCATAAATGTGATGCTGATGAAAGGGTTGAAGTATTCAGATGCTGTGTTGATGGCAAAAATCCCCGAAATCACACACAATAATGACATCGATGGGTTTATTGAGGAATATCAAAAATCCATTCAACAGGCTGTATTTCGTGAAAAAATGATTAACCAAATTGTGAATAGCCTCATTGCACAATATAAGTCCTTACCCGATGAAATCATGTTTGCTTACAAGGATTTCAATTACACTTTGGAACAAAGCGACTATCAAGAGATTGAGAAACAAATTATCGCTTGCTTTGGCGAGGACACTTGGGCAATAATGAGTGCCGATGAACAGCAACCCATCATTGACGAAGTTTCAAAAAAATATCAACAGTTTTTCAATGACCCAGAAAGGAAATTCTTCAAATCTCCAATTTTAGCTGATAGAGTTAAAGAACAAATAAAACTACATTTTCCCCATGTTTCCGATAAAGATCTAAAAAAACTTTATCACCATTCACAAATTTCAATATATCGTGCTGACAGAGATCCTGCCGACAAATCAATAATTCATTTACCCGAGCCAAATGTAGGAAGCATTAAGAATCCCACTGTGTTGAGAGCAATGCACGTGCTCAGAAAGAAAATCAATGCCATGCTCGATGCCGGTATCATCTCGCCTGATGACACTCGTCCTGTTATTGAATTGCCAAGAGAACTGAATGATGCAAACATGAAATGGGCAATAGAGACATACAATCGTATAAGACAAGAAGAACGTGAAAAAATAGCAAAAATTCTCAGAGAAACTTTTAGCGAAAGGGACATCAATGATGTCGATGTTGATAAAGCCTTGTATTTAATTGACCAAAAGAGCGACTTGTCTGTCTACAATGGCAAGGGAAACACTTTTGCCAAAGATATCAAGAAATATAAATTATGGCTTGAACAGGGAGGAATGTGCATGTACACAGGAAAAATAATAAATTTGACAAACTTGTTCGATGCCAATGCCTATGATATAGAGCATACCATTCCAAGAAGTGTGTCTTTCGACAACTCCGACATGAATATCACCGTTTGTGATGCATTCTATAATCGCTATGTCAAAAACAACAAGATACCCACACAGTTGCCAAACTACGAACACGACGTTACAATTGAAATTAACAATGTTACACGCAGATATACTGCAATTAAACCACGACTGAAAAATTGGGAAGAACGAGTGGAACAATTGCGCAAAAACGTGGAAATGTGGAAATCTAAATCGAAATATGCCCAAGATAAAGAGCGCAAAGACTTTTGTATCAGACAACGTCACCTATGGCAAATGGAACTCAAATATTGGAGCAACAAACTGGAACGTTTCATGATGCAAGAAGTGAAAGACGGATTTAGAAATAGCCAACTCGTTGACACCGGCATTATCGCAAAACACATGGCACTATACCTCAAAAGTGTATTTAATCACGTAGATGTGCAAAGAGGAGAAATTACTGCCGACTACAGAAAAATGCTCGGAGTACAAAGCCTTGACGAGAAGAAAGATCGAAACCACCACTCGCATCATGCGATTGATGCAGTAATTCTTACCACCATTCCGGTTGCTGCTAAACGTGAACGGATGCTCAAACTCTTTTACAAAAAAGAAGAAGCAAAAGCAAAAATGCACGATTACACGCAAGAGGAACGAGAACTGAATGCAGAGATTAACTCCTGTCATTTAGGGCATAAGATAAATGAAATTCCTGAATTTATCGACTCACATGTTCTTATTAATCACAGGAGTAAAGATCAATTTTTTACTCCGGCCAAAAGGCGTGTGAGAACGCGAGGAAAGGTTGTAATGAACAAAGAAACAAGCAAGGAAAGATGGACTGATGGTGACAGTGCAAGAGGACGATTGCATAAAGACACATTTTTCGGGGCAATACGCTTGCCAAAAGGAAAACAAAAAGATGGTAAGTTTTCATACGACGAGAAGACAAAAGGGCTCACTATTGTTGTTCGCATCCCTATTACAAAGTTCAGCTCTCTCAACGAGCTTGATATCATCATTGATCCACATCTCAAAAATATGCTTTGTCGCATTGTAAAAGAAAGAATGGATGAAGGCATGAGTTTCACAAAAGCAATTAATCAGAAAATATGGATGCTTGATAGAAATGGAAAAGAAATCAAGCAAGACAAAAATGGACGACCTTTGTCGCCCCTGCGCCATGTGCGTTGCAGAGTGAAAACTGGTAGAGGATTTATGACTTTTGAAACAAGCCTTGACATCAAATCACACACACATCAATCGCAGAAGAAACTTGTAAATATAGAGAATCGCAATTACAAGAAGTTTATCTATGCACAGAATGATACAAACTATTTGTTCCTTTTATATGAGGGAATGAAAAAAGGGAAAATTGAGAGAAAAAGCCGTATCATTAACAATCTGGAGGCTGTTAAGATTACAAAAGAGTATGACACCACTGACTTGGATTCTCTTTTCAAACAGAATCAAGAATTTAAGGAAATCGTAGAAAAAGGCATTTTCTATCACTTGAAATCTGTTTTAAAGGTTGGTACAAGAATACTCCTATGGAAAGAAAATCCGGAAGAAATTTTTGACATAAAAAACGACAAAGAGGAATTGTCTAAGAGATTATATCGTGTTGTAAAATTCAATAACACAGGGTCAGATTACGTTTATCTTTCTCATCACCTGAATGCAAAGAGTGATGCAATAGACAAAAAACTTGTTGCAAACAAGATAAACTGTCTTGTTGAACATCAAGATTTTGAAATTGACGAATTAGGTAACATTATATTTATTTGATGATTAAACGAACGCTGTATTTTGGAAATCCGGCATATTTGAGTCTCAAAAATGCACAGATGTTGCTACGGCTGCCGGAGGTGGAGAAAAACGGCAGTCTGCCTGAGGTGTTCAAAAAAGAAACCGAGCGCACTTTCCCTATCGAAGATTTGGGCGTGGTGGTACTCGACAACAAGCAGATTGTTATCAGCCAAGGGTTGCTTGAAATGCTCATGGAGAATAATGTGGCGGTTATTACTTGCGACAGTGCCCACATGCCGGCAGGGTTGTTGCTTCCGCTTGATGTGCACTCGGTGCAGAGCGAACGGTTCAGAGCACAAATCGACAGTTCTAAACCACTACAAAAACAGCTTTGGCAACAAACGGTGAGTGCAAAAATCTCAAATCAGGCGGCTATGTTGCGCAAACTCGAACCCGATACCGAAGTGGGCAACATGCTGACTTGGTCCAAAGACGTGCGCAGTGGCGACACAAGCAACCTCGAGGGGCGTGCGGCCGCCTATTATTGGAAATGCTTTTTCCCCGAAGTGAAAAACTTTGTGCGTGGCAGGGAAGAAGCCTCGCCCAACAATATGCTCAACTATGGCTACGCTATTTTGCGTGCTGTGATTGCAAGGGCACTGGTAGGGTCGGGGCTGTTGCCCACACTGGGCATTCATCATCGCAACAAATATAATGCCTATTGCCTTGCCGACGACATCATGGAGCCATATCGCCCGTTTGTCGACGAAGTGGTGAAAAGCATGCTAAAACGCTATGGAAGCGTAGAAGACTTGTCGACCGAAATGAAACGCGACCTGCTCATGATACCGGTGCTTGATGTGAAAATCGACAACAAGAAAAGCCCTCTCATGGTGGCTGCTTCTATCACAACAGCATCGCTCGCACGGTGCTATGTGGGAGAGGCTAAAAAAATCCTCTTTCCCGAACTCCCTTAAGTCATGGAACGCTTGAGTGAATATAGAATTATGTGGGTAATGGTGTTTTATGACCTGCCAACCGAAACCAAAAAGGCACGCAAAGCAGCTGCACAGTTTCGCAAAGACATTATGAAAGATGGTTTCACCATGTTTCAGTTCTCCATCTATCTGCGCCATTGCCCAAGTCGAGAAAACGCTCAAGTGCACATCAACAGAGTGAAAGCCATTGTCCCGGCAGAGGGTACGGTAGGAATTATGTGTGTAACCGACAAACAGTTTGGGGCCATGGAATTGTTTCACGGAGCAAAGTCGACTCCCAAAAACTATGGACCACAGCAATTGGAACTGTTTTAACCCAAATCGGTCATTAGAGGCTGCACTGATTTCGCCTGCATGTTGAGCATCTTGGTTGCCGTTTTTTTTGAAGGCGTAGCGGGCTGCGTCAAGAAAAACGGCAACCAAGATGCTAACAAGCAGTCGGGAAGCACGCGATGATCCGTTAATTGTAAACCTCCGCGGTCTAATGACCGATTTGGGGTTTAATGCTTTGTAACGAACCGCGATGCCTCGTTCCTCAATTTATTACATTTTTTAGAAATGCTTATTTTATTTAAAATAAGTTAAAAAGTTTATTTTCCAAGAGAAAAGCTTAAAATCCGGGCAAAATCTTCACTCAATCGGCCAAGTTAAAACAAGAAAAACTTGCAATAGCGCAAGTTTTTCTTGTTGTTTTGATGTCATTTTTTTTCTTTTTAAAATCGTTATAAAATGCTATTAAATAGGGTTTTATAAACGGTACGTTGTGACATCATACACAAAGATACAAATTTGAAAGCAATTCACAACAAAATCAATGCAACTACTGCGAAATATATTGTTGTGACATCATACACAAAGATACAAATTTGAAAGCAATTCACAACAACCCATGCTCCTCGAAATACTTCTTAAAGTTGTGACATCATACACAAAGATACAAATTTGAAAGCAATTCACAACTCAAAAAAACACCGGATGGTGCCATCGGGGGTTGTGACATCATACACAAAGATACAAATTTGAAAGCAATTCACAACGAGCCATGACGTAAAGATGACTATGAAGTTGTTGTGACATCATACACAAAGATACAAATTTGAAAGCAATTCACAACCATTGGCCTGGGCATTCATAAACGAAGTGAGTTGTGACATCATACACAAAGATACAAATTTGAAAGCAATTCACAACCTCTGCACGAAATGCTCGCAGTCTTCCTCTGTTGTGACATCATACACAAAGATACAAATTTGAAAGCAATTCACAACCCGTTGTGGCTCTCGCTACATCGAGCAGCTGTTGTGACATCATACACAAAGATACAAATTTGAAAGCAATTCACAACTGTGTAGTGCCTGCCATACCAAGGATGAGAGTTGTGACATCATACACAAAGATACAAATTTGAAAGCAATTCACAACGTAAGCCTTTCGGTTTAGATTGGCGGCAGGTTGTGACATCATACACAAAGATACAAATTTGAAAGCAATTCACAACGGTTATCAGGAGGACTTCCGACGGCGCGGTGTTGTGACATCATACACAAAGATACAAATTTGAAAGCAATTCACAACCCGCTATTGAGTTACCCCCCGATGGGAATGGTTGTGACATCATACACAAAGATACAAATTTGAAAGCAATTCACAACAAAATAGATGTGCGATGTTGAATTTTAATGTGTTGTGATGTTGTTCTCTGACCCATAAATTTTGCCGGGAGCCGGGTCTTTCGATTGTTCATAATGCCGGTTTGGTTTTTCTTTTTTCGAGTTATGGCAAAAAGAGACCCGCGAAATTGCAAAAAAACAATTTTACGGGTCACTTCGTAGCTGTTTTGATTTTATCGAGTTGGCAAACTTTGTTCTATGTCATTTTGCTTTTTTTGTTTATTCCCATTCGATGGTTGCCGGTGGCTTCGACGAGATGTCGTAGCACACACGGTTCACGCCCTTTACTTTGTTGATAATGTCGTTGCTCACCTTGGCCATGAAGTCGTAGGGCAAGTGTGCCCAATCGGCGGTCATGGCATCGGTGCTGGTCACGGCACGCAAAGCCACCGGGTGTTCGTAGGTGCGTTCGTCGCCCATCACACCCACGCTGCGAATGGTGCTCAACAGCACGGCTCCGGCTTGCCACACTTTGTCGTAGAGTGGTTCTCCGTCTTGACAAATGTAGTTGTGCATGGCTTCGATGTAGATGTCGTCGGCCTCTTGCAAGATGCTCACTTTTTCGCGAGTGATGTCACCCAAAATGCGCACTGCCAAGCCCGGCCCCGGGAATGGGTGACGCTTGATGAGTCGCTCGGGCATTTCGAGTTGGTAGCCCACACGGCGCACTTCGTCTTTAAACAGCCATTGTAGCGGTTCGCATAATTGCAATTTCATTTCTTTGGGCAAACCTCCCACGTTGTGATGGCTTTTGATAACCATTCCGGTGATACTCAAGCTCTCAATTCGATCGGGGTAGATGGTGCCTTGGGCAAGCCATTTGGCTTCGGTTATTTTCTTGGCTTCGGCATTGAACACTTCCACAAAGTCGCGCCCTATGATTTTGCGTTTTTGCTCCGGGTCGGTAACGCCTGCAAGGTCGGCAAAGAATTTTTCGCCGGCATCAACGCCAATCACATTCAATCCCAGTCCTTTGTAGGCTTCCATCACCTTGTTGAACTCATTTTTGCGCAACATGCCGTGATCCACAAAAATGCAAGTGAGGTTCTTGCCAATGGCCTTGTTGAGCAAAGTGGCGCAAACGCTTGAATCGACACCGCCCGACAAGCCGAGGATTACGCGGTCGTTGCCCAATTGCTCTTTGAGTTGCTTGACGGTTGTCTCGACAAACGAGGCTGCGCTCCACTCGCCACGACTACCGCAAATGTCGACCACAAAGTTTTTAAGCAATTGCTTGCCTTGTGTGGTATGAAACACCTCGGGGTGAAATTGCACAGCCCACAATGGGCTGGTGTTGCCGGCATAGGCGGCATACTTCACGTCGGCAGTCGATGCAATCACATGACAATCTTGCGGAATGGCTGTGATGGTGTCGCCATGGCTCATCCACACTTGAGAATTGGGAGAAAATCCCTTGAAAAGTTTGTCTTGAGTGTCGATTTCTTGTAAAAGAGCACGTCCATACTCTCGTGTGCCGGTAGGCTCAACCTTGCCGCCACCGGAGTGTGAAATGTATTGTGCACCGTAGCAGATGCCCAGCACAGGCACCTTGCCCACAAACTGACTGAGGTCGACCTTGAAAGCCTCTTTGTCGTGCACCGAGTAGGGCGACCCCGACAGGATTACACCAATCACGCTTTTGTCGTCTGCGGGAAATTTGTTGTAGGGCAAGATTTCGCAAAAGGTGTCAAGTTCGCGCACACGGCGACCAATGAGCTGTGTCGTTTGCGAACCGAAATCTAAAATAATGATTTTTTGCTGCATTGAAGTTGAGTGTGATTATTGTTTTTTAGTGCTTGCAAAGTTATGAAATAATCTTTGAATTCTTGGCATTTTGTTCGGCTTGTTTTGCGTGCAATTCATCGGTCAGACAACAATGAGATGCAGCGGCCAAAAAAGCACAATGCATCTCATTCGTTTAAATTTTAACCTTAATCGGTCGTTAGAGACCGCTAAGGTTTATATTTTTCGGTTCATCGTTCAAACAAAATCGGTGCAGGAGCTAATGACCGGTTTGGGTTTAATGTCTTGCACCGGTTATTTTACATGGGAGCAGAGATTGACAAAGAAATGCGTTCTCCGTTAAATCTTTCCCAATCTGCTTTTTTAACTTCACCTTTGAACAAAAATGACTTAGTGTCTTCGGGTTTTGCAGTTTTCATCAATTCGAGAACAGCAGTCTTTTGGTCGTCGGCCAGTGTTGTTTTCAAGATTGGCTCGTCGGCATTGTCTTTAATGATCAATGTTGGCATTGTGGTAATTTCGGTTGCTTCAATATTTTCCTCACACCTGATGGGTACTTCAATTTCCACTTCGTAGTTTTCGCCTTTTTCACCCACACGTTTCACTTCGAATGTGTCGCAATTGATTTTAAAACTCTTGAAATTTGTTCCGCTTACACTTGTTAACGGATAGATTTTTACACTCGTCATTTCAGCACTTTGTTCAACATTGGTTGAGCCTGATGCTTCGTTTGCTTTTTTGTCGCAACTTGCCATTGTCAAGGCTGCGCATGCCGCCAGTAGTAATGCAATTTTCTTCATGATTGTTTTGTTTCTATTCGTGCCGCCTCATGCCTCAGCAGCATTGTCATATTCATAAAATCATAGAGAGGGCATGAAAAAGCCTCACGAGCTTACTCTCTACTTAACATGACAAAGATATGCTTTTTTTTTTGATTTCCAAAACAACTTTCCATAAAAAAGTCATTCTTTTCTGCAAAACAAAACGGAGTTGAGTCAACAGACATAGAGTGGCGTTGCGAAGCGAACTTGTGACTTTGCATCTTTTTTTCTATATTTGTAGGTTAATTTGGTAAAACAGACAGTTTTTGTCCACAAAATGAAAGATAAAGAACAAAACCCCGAAGAATTGAATGAAAATCAGCCAAGTGGCGACAATCGTGCAGAACATGAGGCTTTTGACGGCAATAATTGGCAATCCGAGTCTGTCGAAGAGGGCGATTGGGACGATAGTGCCACTTCTCATTCTTCGTATCAGGTCTCCAAAGATAAGAAGTTACAACTCTCGGGCATGTATGAGAATTGGTTTCTCGACTATGCAAGCTATGTGATTCTTGAACGTGCCGTTCCGCACATTGAAGACGGATTCAAGCCTGTGCAACGGCGCATCATGCATGTGATGAAAGAAAGCGACAACGGGCACTACAACAAGGTTGCCGGCATTGTAGGCGATACCATGCACTATCACCCTCATGGCGACGCATCGATTTACTCTGCATTGGTGCAACTGGGGCAAAAAGGACTGCTCGTTGACACACAAGGCAACTGGGGAAATATTCTCACCGGCGACGGAGCCGCCGCCGGACGATACATTGAGGCACGACTCTCGGAGTTTGCCCTTGAAGTTGTGTTCGATCCCAAGGTCACAGAGTGGACTTTGAGCTACGATGGCATGAATCGTGAACCGATAACGTTGCCTGCCAAATTCCCTTTGTTGCTGGCACAAGGTGCCGAAGGCATTGCAGTGGGATTGTCGTGCAAAATATTGCCCCACAATTTCAACGAACTTATCGATGCCGCCATTTGCTATCTCAAAGGTGAAGATTTCAAACTCTATCCCGATTTTCCCACCGGCGGTTACATTGACGTGAACAACTACAAGGACGGCGAGCGAGGTGGCAACGTGAGAGTGCGCACCAAAATCGAGAAGGTTGACAACAAAACATTGCTTGTGAAAGATGTGCCATACGGCAAAACCACAACCAACCTGATTGACTCGATTTTGAAAGCTGCCGAAAAAGGTAAGGTGAAAATTAAAAAGGTAGACGACAACACGGCATCGACTGCCGAAATCATTGTGCAGTTGCAACCCGGCACGTCGAGCGACAAGGCCATTGATGCCCTCTATGCTTTCAGCGATTGCGAAACCAGCATTTCGCCCTGTTGTTGTGTGATTAAGGACGAGAAACCGCAATTCCTCACGGTGAGCGACTTGTTGCGTTTCAGTGTCGATCACACCAAAGACATCTTGGAGGCAGAATTGCAATACATGCGCAACGATTCGCAAGAGTCGTTGCTCTATGCCTCGCTCGAAAAGATTTTTATTGAGGAACGCATCTACAAGGATCGTCCCTTTGAGCAGGCCAAAGACATGGAAGCGGCCATCGCCCACATCGACAAGCGGTTGGAACCCTATAAGCCCCAATTTTATAGAGAAATCACTCGTGACGACATCTTGAAATTGCTCGAAATTAAAATGGGGCGCATTCTCAAATTCAATGTCGACAAAGCCAACAACTACATTGCCATGCTTGATGAGCGCATCGCCGACATCGACAGCAAACTGGCTCATTTGGTCGAATACACCATCGAATGGTATGCGGCTTTGAAACAAAAGTATGGCACCCAATACCCTCGTCGCACCATCATTCGCGACTTCGACACCATCGTTGCCTCGAAAGTGGCCGAAGCCAACGAAAAACTGTATATCAACCGTGCCGATGGCTTCATTGGCACTTCGCTCAAGAAAGACGAGTTTGTGTGCAATTGTTCCGATATCGACGACATTATCATTTTCTACAAAGATGGCAAATACAAGGTCATCAAAGTGAGTGATAAAATATATGTAGGCAAGAATGTGCTCTACTTGAGCGTCTACAAGCGCAACGACAAGCGCACCATCTACAATGTGCTTTACCAAGACGGCAAGGGAGGCATTGTCTACAAGAAACGATTTTTTGTTACCGGTGCCACGCGCGACAAGGAGTATGACGTGACTACAGGCAAGCCCGGTAGCAAAATATTGTGGTTCACTGCCAACCCCAACGGCGAGGCCGAGGTGTTGCGCATCACGCTCAAACCCAAATATCGCCTGAAAGTGTTGCAATTTGATGTTGACTTGGCCGACTTGGCCATCAAAGGCAGGCAAAGTCGTGGCAATCTTGTAACCAAAAATGAAATTCACCGCATTTCGCTCAAAGAGCATGGCGTGAGCACGCTGGGCGACCGCGAAGTGTGGTTTGACCCCGATGTGTTGCGCCTCAACTACGAGGCTCACGGCGTGTCGCTGGGCAAGTTCAGTGGCGAAGACCGCATATTGGTTATCATGAAGAACGGCGACTTCTATACCACTTCCAGCGAGGCGACCAATCACTACGAAGAGGGTATCCTCAAAATCGAAAAGTATGAGGAAGGCAAGGTGTGGACAGCGGTTGTCGACGATGCCGACCAAGGCTATTACTATCTCAAACGTTTCACGCTTGAAGACAATGCCAAGAAGCAAAGTTTCATTGGCGGCAATCCTGCCTCGTCGCTGTTGCTGTTGAGTGAGGAGAAATATCCCCGATTTGACGTGATGTTTGGCGGTGGCGACTCGTTTCGCGACAACTTGACGATCGATGCCGATGAGTTCATTGGTGTGAAGAGCTTCAAAGCCAAGGGCAAGCGAGTGAGCAACTGGGCAATTGAAACGGTTGTGGAGATTGAACCGCGCGAAGTGCCCGAAGATGAAGAAGCACTTGCAGCAACCTCTACCATTGCTCCGATTGACGACGTTGCGATGCCCGATGATGCCGAGAATGAAGAAATTAATCAACAGGAAGTGCGCGATCACTTGATAGGGCAAACTCGCTTGTTCGACGAAGCTAATGATGAAAACAAGAGGTAGTGTCATATTGAGGTGCCTTGCAGGCTTGTTGTGCAGCTTGCCATGCTGGTTCATGGCTTTGGCACAAGACACGGTTGAGGTTGTGCGTCCGGCATTGTCGATGTTCACAGCCGATGTGGGGCATGCCTCACTGCTCGATACCTACTTGTCTCCCATCGTCTATCGTGGTTGGAACGTGCGTTTGGGCTACGAACATTTTCAAGCCACGGCTTTTAACCCCGAGAGGTGGATGCGACAACTCGAAGTGGGCATAGACTATGGCAAGGTTAAAAATCCTGCCGGCAATCGCCGAATGCTCTCACTCATGGGTGAAAGTCGCTTTTCGCTGATGCATCGCCGACATGATGTGTGTGTGCCGAATTTGCAACTGATGTTTGGCCCCATGATGCAATTGCGTGGTGGTGTTATCTACAACGCCGCCAATAGCAACAACTTGGTTTCGGCTAAACTCCATTGGGCAGTTGGTGCGAATGCCGTGGTTGTGTATAACACTCGTTTTTGGGGACATCGGGTGAGTTTGCGCTACGAGGCTTCTATGCCTGTTGTCGGAGTGTTTTTCTCTCCCGAGTATGATCAGTCGTATTACGAAATCTATCTTGGCGATCGTGCAGGACTGGTGAATTTCGGTTGGTGGGGCAACCGTTTTGACCTCACCAACTATGTGTCGGCCGATTGGCGCATGGGCAGTGCCGTGTTGCGCGTGGGCTACCGCGGACGCATTGAAACCTCGTGGATACATGGCATTAACACACACATTTTTACAAATAGTTTAGTGATTGGCATTGGAGGTGACTTCGTGGGCTATAACCCTCGCAAGAAGCCAAGTTGCAACACGCGCATTGTTTCCGGTCAATATGAATAACAAGCTCAATATATCTACAATTAAAGGCCGACTGTTGGCGTTTGTCTTGCTTGCCTTTGCAATCTCATTCAGTGCCTGCCACAAGCAAGAAGAATTTGCCAATGACCCTTACGGCAATTTCGATGCACTGTGGAAGACGCTCGACGAGCACTACACGTTTTTTGACTACAAGCATGTCGATTGGCGCGAAGTGGGGCGACGCTATCGGGCAAAAATTACAGACGAAATCACGAGCGAAGAGTTGTTCTATGTGTGTAGCGACATGCTCAAAGAACTCAAAGACGGACACACCAACCTGCTTTCTCCCTACGATGTGTCGCGTTATTGGATATGGGAACAATATCCGGTGAACTACAACAAACGCTTGATCGATGAGCATTATCTCAATTTCAATTATCGCCAAACGAGTGGCATCAAATATCAAATTTTGAGCAATAATCTCGGCTACATGTATTATGGCAGTTTTTCGAGTGGTATAGGAGAGGGAAACCTTGACAATGTTTTGAGCTATTTGGCCGGCAGTGACGGACTCGTGATTGATGTGCGCAGCAATGGAGGCGGTTTTCTCACCAATGTTGAAACGCTGGTGGCTCGTTTTATCGACAAGCGGATTAAAGTAGGCTCCATGAGCCACAAAACCGGACCGGGACATAACGATTTTTCTAAACCTCGCGACTATTATTTCGCTCCTGCCAAAGGTCGCATTCACTACACCAAACCCATTGTGGTGCTGTGCAATCGAGGATCTTTCAGTGCTACCAACAATTTTGTGTCGATCATGAGTCATCTGCCCAATGTTACTGTTGTGGGCGACACCACCGGCGGCGGTTGCGGTTTACCTTTTACCGGCGATTTGCCTTGTGGCTGGACGGTGCGTTTTTCATCGGCTGTCATTCGAGATGTCGAGGGCAAAATTACAGAATTTGGCGTGGCTCCCGATGTGAGAGTAGACATCTCCCCGGCCGATGAGCAACAAGGGCGCGATGCCATTCTCGAAAAAGCATTCCAAATTCTCACCACCCCCAAAAAGCAAAAAGTTAATTAAGCGTTAGGTAATAAGGCTGAGTTGCAAGTGTGTTTCTAATAGAGGTTAAGCCCAAAGTTGTAAGCTCTAAAACTATCGTCTTAATTCTTGCAAAAAAGGCGTAATGGACATTTGGTAGGCTGAAAAGCTCCAAATGTCCTTTATTTATTACCTTTGTGCCATTTGAAAACCTATGAATAAAAAACATGTATCTTCTGTGGTAGCTCAAATGTTAAAAAAAACGGCCATCGTCGCAGTCTACAAATGTATTGTTGTGGTGTTTGCAAAAAGCAGTTTCAAGGCGGTCGCCGTATTGACAGTACGGCATTATGGCAAAGCTATCTGACAGGGAAACGAACCATCAAGGAGCTGTCGGTTATGCACAAATGCTCAGAAAGGACGATACGCAGGAAGCTAACGTTGGTGGCAGACAGCTTTACCCCTTCCTACCCTAAGGAAGCAACTCTCATAATAGATACAACGTATTTTTCCAGGACATTTGGTGTCATGCTGTTCCAGGATGCAACTTCAGGGAAAATCCTTTATCGGAAATATGTTAAGAATGAAACTAACAAAGACTATCTCTCAGGACTTGAAGATATAAAAGCCGGTGGCACAAAGATAAAGGCTGTTGTCTGTGACGGGCACACAGGTCTTTTACAGGCTATAACCTCCTGTCCTGTACAGATGTGCCAGTTTCATCAGCTACAAATCATCAGGCGGCTTCTGACAAATAATCCTCAGTTGCCTGCAAGCATAGAGTTGCTGGCATTGACAAGGAAGATGTTTACTCTCGGAAAGAAGCAATTCTTAATGGAGTTTGACCAATGGTGTACCCATTGGGAGGGTTTTCTGGATGAAAGAACCACGCTAATCTCTGGCAAGACCACTTATACACATAGACGACTCAGAGCTGCAAGGAGATCTATAAGAACACATCTCAAGTGGCTCTTTACATACGAAGAGCAGACAGAGGTAAACATACCCAATACAACCAATATGTTAGAAGGATACAACTCACAACTTAAAAGGGCATTACTGAACCATAACGGACTGAACGAAAGCAACAAAAAGAAATTTATTGATGGGTTCCTGAATATAACAAAGTAGGCTGGAAATAGCCAGCCTACCATTTGTCCATTACGAACATTTGGAGCTTTTTCAGCCTACCAAATGTCCATTACGCCGCAAAAAACTCTTTCCTTCAATTTCTGAAAACTTCTTCTTTTGTCAAACCGAAAAACAACTCACTCAATTTGTTCAATTCATGCGAAAACACTATCTTTGCACTCGTCAAAACCTTTATACTTGCGCTTGTGGCGGAATTGGTAGACGCGCCAGACTTAGGATCTGGTGCCGCAAGGCGTGAAGGTTCGAGTCCTTTCAGGCGCACGCAAAATGGAATTTAACCCCGGGCACGGAATGTGCTTGTTGAGTTAAATTCCATTTTTCTTCATCACTGCCTCATTGATATTTAACCCAAATCGGCTTAATGACGATTTAGGATTATTGCTTGGGCAGATAACTTTTTAGAGCTTCCACGTATGCCATGAGTGCATTCCTGCCCTGCTGTGTCATGCGACAGGTGGTGTGTGGTCGCTTGCCCTCATAGCCTTTGGTCACCGAGATGTAGCCGGCCGATGACAATTTGTCGATTTGTACACTCAAATTGCCCGATGTGGCCGCAGTCTTTTCTTTCAAATACACAAAGTCGGCTTCGTCTACACTCACGAGTAGCGACATAATTGCCAGCCTGAGCTCGCTGTGCAATAGCGGATCTAATGGCGTGAACATGATAGCTTGCTTTTTATTTCTTGTATTGAATTAAAATAAACACTCCGGGCAACACCAGCGACACAACACTCACAGCGGCCAATATCAACATTCCGGCACTCATGATGCACAGCGAGGATATTGCTCCACCAATGCCACCCACAATTGCACCCATTAGCACCCATTTGTTTTTGAGTAGAAAACCCGTTGTGGTTCCTGCAAGACCCATCATGAGAATGATGATGGGAGTGATGGGCAGTATGTAAGAACTCTCTTTGCCCAAGTCTCCTTGAATAGGCATGAAGACGAGCAGACAGAAAAGCACGGCTGTTGTTCCAAGTGTCATGATGGCAAAGGCATTCCAAACGTAGCCAATTGCCTTGCTCACAAAACTTGCAGTGTTGGTATTGCAGTGGCGAGCATAGTGGTAATTATAGCCAAACCCGATGCCGGTCATCACAAACCACAAGAGGTGCCATGCTTGACCTCCACAGTTTGCACACAAATAGTCAATGCCAAGGGCAAACGTGGCGACCAGCACTCCCCAAACGATGAGTGGCTTGGCACTGTTGCGAGTGAGGCTCTCTCTGCTCTCGGCAATGTGTTGTTTGATAATTTCAAGACTGCGTTCGGCAGTCATCATGTTGTTGGTTGTTTCCATATTTTTCTGCTTTATAAATTGGTTTATAATATAAACTGTTTTGGTTTAAAGAAAAGGCATTGAATGGGGTGCATAATGCCTTCTTTGTTTTTTGTTGTTGCAAATGTAAATAAGTTTATTTTATAAACCAAATAATTCTCGTTGAATTAACATTTTTTTATTTATTCTCTGCATAGGAACAATATCTACGTTTATTTTCCGTTGATAAAGTGTTGAAGGAGTTGACAATCAGGCCGATTTGAGCGATACGGGTAGGTAGTGACATTGCAGACACAAGAGTTTTTTACATTTTTGTGCACAATGGCATGAAATGTGGAGAAGATGTAAGAAACTTTGTTTTTTCAATTCTAAGGATATGATAATATGATAAATGAAGAAGAATTTGAAAGAAATTGGGAACAAGCAAAAGCTCGTAACAAAAGATTAGAAGAAGAATGGAACGCCTTACCGCTTGAAGAAAAAGAGCGTCTCCGCAAAATATACGGCGATGGCTTTTACGAGCGCATTTCCGATAATCCAATATGCGAACTTGACGAGAATGAAAGCAGGATCTCGCACAGTAACTGATTTTTAATATCGCCGTTCTCGTCAACCACTTTCGATGAATTCACTTGCAAGATTGAAAACAATCGTTTATCTTTGCCAACAGAAACAGGAGCTTGTAATGTTTCTCCTCTATCCGTCGGACGATTTTGGTTTGTAGCTCCCGAACCGAACGTTGAAGACAACTCAGTCGGAGAGGATTGATATAAGGCGAGTTCTTCAATGAGCTTGCCTTTTTCTATATGGGTTAACTTATGGTCATAGTATCGGCTTCCGTCTTTCTCTTCCGCTTCTACCATGCGCACAGTATAATCCACTCCGTTAATCCGCAATCCGCAAACATAATAATGGTATTTGCTTATATTTGGATTTCTCTTTACATCAGCATTCTCTTCACTGTCAATATATATTGAAGTTTCTATAATTTGCGGTATGGCTGCCACACTTTGCAAATGCGCTATATTCGTAATGTCGTGTTGCAACACTTCTTTCAGACCGCCATTTTTCCTCCCTCGTTGCAGTTGTATGCTTCGTCCGGTGTCTTTGTTGATATACTCGCCTTGCAACCCCTTGCCATATTCCAGCGCATTCTTTTTGTACTGTTTCAGGTCATCGCTCGGCTCAATCTCTTCTCCCGTAATCTCCACCGGCTCGCTCGTTTTCAGCTTCTCGATGCGTGCAGCCTTTTCCCAGTCGCCAAACCAATCTTTGAACGCCTTGGTCCGCACCTGCACCCACTGCCTCTCTGTCAGGTTCGTTCTCCTGCCGTTCGGAGCTTTCATGTAACTGCCCTCAGCCTTGGCACGCTCCACAATTTCACGTTCCTCAACGGTCATGCCGCCGTCCGCCGTCCTGTATCGGCTGTCATTCTCCTGTTTAAAATTGCCAACTTCCAACTTCTGTTGCATCGCAATGTTTTCCGCCTCTGTCAAGAACCCGCCACCTTGCAGCATTTGATAGCTTCTCCACAGCATATAACGGAGGTCGTTGTCGTTAATGTTGAC
>JBGYAB010000007.1:0-3462 GCA_041815985.1 Sodaliphilus sp.
AGGCTTTTGCCGTAATAAAGTCAGATGCACCTTATGTGGATGGATTCGTTTCTACCCATCAAACAAAATAACTTATGGTGGAATTTTTGCTCTCATTTTTTTGCTTATTAATATAGTTCGTTGAACAAATTGGTTGTCTTTTTTTGAAGACGTAGCGGGCTGCGTCAAGAAAAAACGGCAACCAAGATGCCGGCAAGCAGACAAAAGCAGTCGGGAAGCAACGCGATGAACCGCTCATTGTAAACCTTAGCGGTCTGATGACCGATTTGGGTTTAATGAAGTTGCTTTTGTCACGAAAATAAAGTCATCACTCCTTTGCCGGCAAATGTGAAATGGGCTTCTTGGATTCGTTTTTGGCCTTTTTCTTCACCGTCCAACCAAAGGTGCCCAACTGCTCTCCCAGTTCAAAATAGCCACCGTGCATGTATGTGATAAGGTCGGCATTGGCAAGATTAAATCTGCCGGTTTTGGGTTCGATGTAACGTTCATCGGCAAGCACATTCATCACCTCGGCGATAAACATGTCGTGCGACCCCAGTCGCATGATGTCGCGCACTCGACATTCGATGCTCATGGGCGATTCTTCAAGATAGGGAGCCGCAACCTTAATGCCTTTTTGCGGAGTAAGTCCCATTTCCTTGAATTTATTAAAATTACGTCCGCTACGCACACCACACCAGTCGGTGGCACGAGCCAAAGCCTTGGTTGTGAGATTGAGCGTGAATGCCATGTTGCGCTCTACGATGCCATGACTGTGCCGCTCCTTGCGAATGGACACATAGCACATGGCAGGATCGGAACAAATTGTCCCCGTCCAGGCTGCAGTAAATACATTATATTCTTCGGGAACAGCACCACAAGTCACCAAAATTGCCGGTAGCGGATAAATCATTGTCCCCGGCCTCCATTGTTGTTTCATCTCAAAAACTTAACTCTTGCAACTTAACACTTATCACTTATCTCATCATGCGTCATCACACATTCACAGTAGTGGCAACGTAGCACAATATTGTTGCGATCAATTACATGAAAGTGACTTTTCATAGGTTCATTGTTTGAAATGCACTTGGGATTGCCGCATTTCACAATGTCGATAAGCTCATTGTGCAGGCTCACAGGGTGTTTTTCAACCACCTCATAGTCTTTGATGATGTTAATGACCGCATGAGGGGCGATGAGAGCAATGCGGTTGAGTGTTGCCTCGGGGTAGAACACATCGGCAATCTTCACAATGCCTTTTTTGCCCATGCGCTTGCTATCGAGGTTGAAACCAATGGTCACACTGCCTTTTAAACTCTTGATGTTGAGCAGTTCAACCACTTTAAAGAGCGATTCGCTTGGTATGTGATCAATAACGGTGCCGTTTTCCAAAGCGGCCACAGCCAATTCCTTTTTTTCTTTTACCATAGTGCTTTTGCGATTTTTCTTGTGATTAAAACGGTTGGCAAAGTCAGCCTTACTCAATGCCCAGTGCTCGGCAAATGATAGCTTGGCGAGCATAAAGCCCATTTTGTGCCTGCTGAAAATAGTAGGCCTTGGGGTTGTCGTCCACATCTTGGTCAATCTCGGTGATGCGTGGTAACGGATGCAACACCCGCAGGTTGGGTTTGCTACCTGCAAGCATGCTGTTGTGCAACGTGTAGAGGTTTTTGGTGCGTTCATACTCCATCGGGTCGGAAAAACGCTCACGTTGCACGCGCGTCATGTACAAGATGTCTGATTGGGCAATAATCTCTTCTGAGAACTCCGTTGTCACGTTGTACGCAATGCCTTTGCGTTCACAAAACTTGATGTATTGCTCCGGCATTTCCAGTTCTTTGCACGCCACAAAATTGAATGTCGGTTTCCAGTAGTGCATGGCTTCCAGTAGCGAATGCACCGTACGTCCATACTTCAAGTCGCCCACCATAGTAATGGTAAGTCCTTCGAGTGAGCCTTGCGTCTTGCCTATGGAGTAGAGATCAAGCATCGTTTGCGATGGATGCTGATTGGCTCCGTCGCCGGCATTGATGATGGGCACCGGCGAAATTTCGCTGGCATAGCGGGCTGCACCCTCTAAATAGTGACGCATCACAATGATGTCGGCATAGTTGCTCACCATCATAATGGTGTCTTTGAGCGTTTCGCCTTTAGACTGGCTACTGGTCTTGGCATCGCTAAAACCAATCACACGTCCGCCCAGGCGATTCACTGCTGTTTCAAAACTAAGCCTTGTGCGTGTCGACGGCTCAAAAAACAGTGTTGCAACAACCTTGCCCTCGAGCAACCGCTGGTTGGGGTTCGTCTCAAATGCGGCAGCATGGTCAAGTAATCGCACAATCTCTTCTTGACTCAGGTCGGAAATAGAGATCAAACTTCTGTTGTTCATGTCTTTATATTCTAAGTGTTATTCTCGTTTTTTCAGTTCTCCTAATCTTCCTCCGTTTTGCGCAAGATATAAAAAAAGTCAACCGAACCACAATGGTTAACGACTGACTTGCTCAACGGCAAAGAAATAACAACGGCAGTAATCGGGCACAAAATTGAGCCTGACGCAATGCGCCTGGTGCAACTTCTTGCTATGAATTGTGCAACGTGTCATTCTCAATGGCAAAAGTATGAAAAAAACTCGAAATTAACCATTGCCGACGAAAAAATAGTGATAATTTCATCGGCATTTCATGCCATTCCCTCAAAATCCTTTCCACACTGTGTAGAAAAGGTAAGAATATTATTTCTGTTCAGGAAATTCTTTTTCTACAATTTTTTTAATGATGTAATTGCGTATCATCAACGGAATTCCGATAATAAAGACGCAAGGCAAAAAGAGCGGCAAAAAGAGCTTTTCACCCATGTCCCACATATTTCCGGAAAAACCTCTGTCCATACTCCACAGCGAGCCTATATTGCAGATCGATTCTCCAAAAATAATTAACCAAAGACCTATCAGTAGCAAAAGACTGCCTATAACATATATATTTCTCGTGCCACGGTTAAAAATGTCTATTCTCCGTTCACAAGGCACGCGCTCCAAAATTTTCACTTGCTTGGTAATCTGGTTTATTCTTTCCTCTGTTTTCATAAAAAAATGCGAAATTAATAAAATTGTAAGTATCTTTAACGCTTGATAATCAGCAAAAAAAATGCAACTCTATAATACAAAACCATAGAAGAACACAAGCAATCTTCGCAACAATTATCAAGAACAAATTTACCGAAATTATTTCATATAACTCACAAATTCAATAACATTTTTACACCTCACATTTCACTCACGCCGTTTATTTGAATGTCCATTTTTCCTTTTGGCATCTATATAATACGCGAGTTCGGGATAAGATTAGTATGCAAACAGTTCCAATTGCCTTGTCTTTTCCACATGCACAGGCAGGGCCTCGGGCTTGTTGTCAAAGAAGCAGTACGCTGTGAGGGCCGAACATAGGTTCATCATAAAATTGTGTATGGAACGGTGGCGTGAATGCA
>JBGYAB010000008.1:0-44257 GCA_041815985.1 Sodaliphilus sp.
CCCGGCTTCATGAGCCACCAATTAATCGGTCTTTGTCCATGCCTATATCAAAGTTATAAATTATCGAATTATTAACCAACGTACAAATGTACGACGTACAAATGTACGACATTCAAACAAAATCAGTGCGGACTCTAATGATCGATTTGGGTAAAAAAATGGGATCGGCAAGAATGCCGATCCCATTTCTGTTGCAACTCACACAATGATGTGTTGTATTCTTTATATTTGCAGGGTTATTTCACAACTTTGGTGGTTGAAACGGTGCCATCGGTGTAAACAGTTTTCACAATGTTTACGCCTGCGTGCGGCTTGTCGCTCGACATGCCTTGCAGGTTGAAGTAGTGCACGCTTGCCACAGTCTTGGTTGCAGCAACGTCGTCAACAGTCGAAACCACAGGAGCCGGGAAACGCACAGCAACATCGTCGTAGGCAAAATAAGCCGGTTGCGAGAAGCCATACCCATTATCGCTGCTACCCATAATGTTAAAATCTACTTTGGTTACTGCTCCAAGTGGCGAGAGGTCGAATTTTGTCCAGTCGGTCACGATATTGTCGGGGCCGTTGCACAAATAAAGCTCGCACGTATTGGCAATGGCATTGCCGTTGGCATCATAGCCAATGGCCACAATCTTCACCCAGTCGTTGGCTCCGATTTTGGCAGTGAGGCCATTGCCATTGAGATAGCAATTGATGGCGTAGGCATTGTTGGTTACATACATGTGATCGATGATGCGAGCCTCACCATCGGAAAAATAAATCGATGGCAAATTGGTGGCCGAATAGCCAGAATTGTCGCGATAGCCATAGTGAACAGCAAAGTTGTCACTACCATTGTGTCCGCCACCCGAGGTTTTAATCTCTGTACCGGCATTGGCTTTGTAGATGGTGAGTTGGAAGTTGAAAGTGCCGTAGGTAGTGAAATTATCGGTCACGTAGTGAGAAATGGCATGTCCGCCTCCCCAATAGGCATAGTTATTCCAATTGAAAGGTAATTCGTGAGCAAGAAAAGTGTTTTGATCGTCGTTCCAATAGTAAAACAGGTCGGGTGCCCCTTGCCCACCCTTTCCATAGAGCAGTTCGCTGCCATATTGAGGGTCAGAGATGAGTGAGCTCCAATTGGCCTGATTGGTGCACTGAACAGAGGCTTCACCCTTAAAATCGGCATCTTCGAAGGTGAGGGTGCGCAACACAAAATTGTCGTCGGCTTGAGCAAAAAGACTTGATGTCGCCAAAATTGCGGCGGAGAGTAAATGTAGTTTCATTTTCTTTAAGTATTTATAGATTTCAAAATTTTATTGTAAAACAATGTTGATGAGTGCTGTAACATCGCTCACATCTACCACACCATTGCCATCGATGTCGTTAACGGCAGTTGCCGTGTCGTTGTTTAACACCATGTTGATGAGAGTCGTAACGTCGCTCATGTCAACCACGCCATTACCATCGATGTCGCCAACAAGTGGCTTGGGCAATTGAGCATCAGGATGCAAGTCGATGGCACCGGCCACCTCGGTTGAGGTTTCTCCAAGCCAACCGCACATTTGATTGATCGCATTGTAAACTTTCACAAAGTCGATGTGCGACAATTCCACGAGCTTTCCTTGCGCATCTACCGCCCAATCGATTTTAAATGAGCATGCGGTTGTGTCGGTATTCGGACGGTTGTCTACATAGCCCCAGTCGTAGAAATGTTGCACCCAATAGGTTCCTTGTCCGCTTTCATCTACTGCATTGCAAGGCAATTTTGCACCTTCAAACACAATAGAATCGGCAGTTTCCCACAGAGGCCAATAGGGCTGACGGTGATAAATGTTGGCATTCACCACACCGGCTTGCAAGCTGTCGGGGTCGTTGCTTGTCCATTGCACATCTTGCGCCGCAGTCAGGTCGGCGGGCTTGCGGTAGACGATGCGGTAATGATGCTGAGTTTTAGGGTTGTTATACTCACTGCCGGCCAGCTCATACCAAGGGTCGTCGGGCACACCGTTGCCGTTCACGTCTTGGCTCACCATAACGATGCCGGGTTCGCTACTGCCACCGGCACTGGTCGACTGGTTGGCCTGAAAAGCATTGCCCAACAAATACATGTCGTATTCTCCCACAACATTCACCACCGGATGATCGAAACCGAACACAATGTAGCCGCCGTAGGCTCCAAGCGAAACCAAACCCGGGGACACAAACTCGCCGTCTTCTTCATCATAGTAGCCACAAAAAGATTTTTGGGCACGAGCAAGCACACTGTCTTTGGGTTCGCCTTGTTTGTAAGCTGGCAATGTGTTGATAAACTGTCCCGGAGCAGGCACATAATCATAGACTTTGGTAGCCCATTTGTTGTTGTCGGCATTCACACCCAGTGCGATGCATGCAACAAGAAATACAAAAAGATTTTTTCTCATAAAACGTCATTGTTCATTAATATTTTTTCCTAAAAACACAAAATGGGCAGGAATATCGCCCGTGCGCACGTCCCATTTCTTAACTCCATTTTGCCCAAAGCAATAGAGTCGTCCCGGCGACGTATAGTCTTTGGCATCGGTAACATATATATCCTTAGTTAACGGATTTACTGCGATACCGTAAGGGATCTTAATCTTCTCATTGGTTCCATCGGTAATGAAATTCTTGGTCACAACCGACATGGTTGCAGTATTGATAACTGCATAGGATATTTCATTTTTCATTGTCACATAGCTCCACTGGGTGCTAATCACATAAAGCGAATCTCCATCGAGCCAATAGTTGCTGGCAGGCACGTTCATCACTTTTTCTATGCGATGCTTGCGCGTGTCGTAGGCAAAGATGTTGCTGGGGGTGTTATAATAGTCACCACGGGAGATAACCCACAGCACGCCGCGCTTGTCGGATTTTACACCAAGCAGATTGATGGCGATGGGAATGCGCTCGACTTCGGTGAACGTTTCAATATCGATGACCGAAAGGGTGTTCTCGTAATTGGGCACCATGTAGCCACCGCTATTGGCCACATAGATCTTGCCGTTCACGATCTCGAGCTGGTCGGGCTGAAAACCCACCAAACAAGTTGCCACGACTTGCAGGGTTGCCGTGTCGACTTTGGCCACATAGCCGCGTTGCTTGTATTCAGGGTCGATGACCACCGGTCCGGCATAGCTTGTAACGTAGGCATAGCCTTTATAAAACTTGATGTATCGGCAATTGGGAATGTCGACCTGCCCCAACTTGCGCACCGTGTGCTTGTCCATCACCTCAACCTTATTGGAACAATTGATAACGGCATAGAGCTTATTGCCATAGATGCCAATATCGTTACCCACGTCGCCCATCTCCTTGGGTACCGATGGATTGGCGGCGGCAAAAATGTTGCGATAATATTTTCCTTCGCTGTAACTATACCAGTCGAGGGTCGATTTATTGCTACCCATGTTGCCTTCGTTGAGCAGGAAAAAGCCATCGATCGAAGTATATTCCGGCCTTGCTACCGACACTTCTTCGGGAATAAAAATAACCTCTTCTTCTCGGCACGATACTGCAACAAGAATAAGGCTAAACAGCAGGATATACAATATTCTTTTCATCAGAAATCTACTTTTACGATAAACTTATAGTTGCGCCCGGGCATGGGGTAATTGAGAATGACCTCATATTGCTGGTTGAAAACATTGTTGACCTCGCCGGTGACCTTGCAGGCAAATGTGCCCAAGTTGAATTTGCAGCTTGCACTCAAATCGTGGGTGTACCACGGCTGCTCGTGATTTGCAAGAATGTTGGCACTGTTGTGGTAGCGTTCGCCGGTGTAAATGCAACTGTAATTAAAATCAAAACTGCGCCAACCGGCATGCACGGTGGCAGCTCCACTATGCCAAGGAATGTAGGCAATTTGCCCTTTATAAGTTCCACCGTCGCCATTGTCACCGGGGTTGGTGTAATCTTGAGCCTTCTGATAGGTGTAGTTGGCATTCACATCGAGCAAAATGTTGCCAAATTCCAGCTGTGCCATTGCCGTGACATCGATACCACGAATTTTCACCTTTCCAATATTCATCATCATCCACCGATATTGCCCCGTACCTTTGGGTACGGCAATGATTTTATCGGTCACACGGTTGTAGTAGGCATCGGCAGTGAATTTGAGACCACGCAGCAAACCTTGTTCACGCAACTGTTGCCACATCAGGCCGAAGTTATACTGGTCGGCATATTCGGGACGAAGTGCCACATTACCAATGTCGGTGTAGTACAGGTCGTTGAAGGTGGGCATGCGGAAGATGCGCTTGTAATAGGCTCGAATGCTGAAATCGTATTGCTCCCAAGGTCGATAATTCAAGAATACGGCCGGGGTGAACTTGTTGATGAACTTGCTATGCTCCTTTAACACAGCTCCATTGTTGCGCGAATTGTAACGGTCGTTCACCATAGTGTAGAGAATTGACGCCTGCCCCTTGAAACGGCCAATGGTGAAAGCCGTGGCAAGCGCGGCAAGACCAGTGTGACGCGTGGGATAGACAAAGTTCACGAGATTGGCATCGAGAGTGTTCCACTTGTAGTCAAGCGACAAGGCAACGTCCCATCCGGTCGTCATGGCATATTTGTTGGCCACCGAAAAATAAAGTTCATCTTGTGTGAACTTGTTGTTGACATACATAAGTGTGGTGTCGGGGTTCAAGTAGCGCATGTAGTCGCGAGCATACTTGGCATTGGCCATGAGCTGATATTTTTCGGTAATTTTCTTTTGATAGCATCCTTGAACAAAAAAATTGCGATCCCATTGACGCTGACTGTTTTTCCACACATTGTTCACAATCGCACCCGGAATGCCTCGCTCACTGTCGTAGTAGTAAAACTTGCCATACCAAGTGCCACGCTCAATGGAACCAAACAGAGTGCCTTCGGCGCGAAAACCGAGCAGGTCGCCATTTTTGCGCACAGCCGTAGTGTCCCAAGCGACAGTGCCATCGCTGAACATCTTGTGCAAACGAAAATGATATTGCCCGGTGGCTGTGGTGAACTCTGTGTTCAACAACATGCTCAACTTGTCGTTGAACTTGTGTTCCCATCGGGCCGAAGGATTGACAAGTCCAAAAGAACCCGTGCGAAAGGTAATGTCGAAGTTGTTGCGCTTGCCGTTTGCGAAACGAGGACGGCGAGTGTTGATGTAGATGGTACCTGCCGAACCAAAGTCGCGTGCCGGTTGAAAAATTTCGCTTTTTTGCCCGTTATAGAGCGAAATTTGGTCGATGTTATCGAGTGAAAATTTGCCCAAGTCAATCTGTCCGTTTTGAGCATTGCCCAGCTGAATGCCATCATAGAACACCCCCATGTGATTGGTGCCCATAGAGCGAATATCGACTGTCTTCACACCACCAACGCCACCATAGTCTTTGAGTTGTACTCCGGCAAAATAGCGAATGGCATCGGCCACACTGTTGCTGTTGAGCCGTTCCAAGCGTTGGCCATTGAGCGTCTGCGAGGGAATCACTTCCTGATAGGGTTTTCGGGCATACACGGTGACATTGCTCAAATGCATCATTGAATCGAGATATTGCTCGTCATGCTCATTTTGAGCCATTACCGAGATTGCGCTCGCCAACAGGAATAAGTCCAGCAACAAAAAAACAAATCTTTTCATTCTCTTTAATCCGGGTTTCAATCACAACTTGGCAGGTCTTCTGACTCACTCCTGCCTTTCTCTACGCCTCTACCCTTCCCACACTTTGAGCCGAAGGCAGTGCAGTGGATTTTGAAGCAAGGCAACAACACATTTGTGGAGCACACAGCAGCACCGTCTGTTCAGGATTTGCACCTGATTCCCTTTTCACCGAGAGCAATGTCTCGACACCAAATCACCTACAAATATACGACTATTTACTATAAAAACAAATTCATTTTTGCAATCTGCTCAACATCTTCGCATCGCAAAACATCGTGAGTGCCAATGTAGTCGCGAGAAATGGGGATGTTTACAGTTTTGGCATTCATCACATTGATTCAAAAAATATTTCAGGCAAATATCGGCGATGACCACTTATACAAAAAACAGCATTTTCACCAAAACATGCACTCTCCTTTTTGAAATTTAGTTTAATTGACTAAATTTGCATTCATAGAAAAGGTGTGAGTACAATTAAAGAGCTTTTAAAACATGAGGCAAGACGAACATGACACAGATTGCAATTAAAAACATGGTGTGCGAACGTTGTGTGATGGCTGTGCAACAAATCATTGCAACAGCCGGTCTCGAAGCAACAAGTGTGTCGATAGGCAATGCCTCGATCAAGCAAGACTTGAACGCCGAGCAACTTCACCGGCTCGACAGGCAATTGCAGGCAATTGGGTTTGAACTGTTGTGCAACCACGACGATGCATTGGTTGAGCGTATTAAAACAACGGTGATATTCCTCGCACGGAGAGATGACGGGCAAACTGTGAAACTATCGGAAGAACTTGCCAACGCTCTACACTCCGACTATAAGCAACTGAGCAACATTTTCAGCACACATGAGCGGCGCACCATCGAAAAATTTTTCATTGCCCAAAAGGTGGAGCATGTGAAAGAATTGCTCAATTACGGTCAACTCACGGTAAGCGAAATAGCCTATCGCACAGGCTACTCCAGCGTACCACACCTTTCACGTCAGTTCAAGCGAGAAACCGGGCTAACCCCAACTCAATACCGACAACGTCCCACCAAACGCCGGCCCTTGGACAAGGTGTGAATAAGCAGAAATAAGAGCAACAGTAATTTCTCCTTTTCGAAAAAACGTAAAAACAACATCAACAAATCATTATATTTAATTTAAAAAGCCATCATGAACGTATATCAATCGCTAAGTTCCACATTATTGGTTTTTCTTTGTCTTGCCGCATGTTCGGGAAAAATTGAAAACCCCAAAACTGCTGACCGTAACACAGCAAACAAAACCATGCCAATGAGTGACGATGCCGCCGCCGAAATCTCGGCAGGAAAGTTTCGTGCCGACACGTCAAAAGTTTTTTTTAAAGGAAAATATGACCAAAGCAGTGCCTTTGTCGTGATTTCAAAACGCGAACTCCGCCTCAACGTATATGCAACCGTGCAAGGCGACACCACACTCATTGCCCGCTATCCCGTGTGCTTGTCACGTGCCAAGGGACAGAAACAAAAACGTGGCGACATGAAAACTCCCGAATCAACAATGAGTAAACCTTTCTCTATCACACAAATTCAAGATGCTCACACGTGGAAGCATGACTTTGGTGACGGACGTGGCAATATTCTCTCCTACGGTGCTTGGTTCATGCGATTGAAAACCCCATTTCAAGGCATAGGCATTCATGGCAGTACCAATAATGAGGCGAAAATGCCGGGTAGAGACAGTGAAGGTTGCATACGCTTGCGCGACAAAGACCTTGTGCACTTTAAAAACAACTATGCTACTGTGGGCATGAAAGTCATCATTAAAGCCGAAAATGAAGGCAGATTGTCGTTTGAAAAGAAAAAGTGAGCATTTGAAGTTAAGACGATAGTTTTCAGCCCTACAACTTAACACCTATTCCTTAACTCTTAACACTTCGCTCTTAGCCTAAGTGAGTTTAAAATCACACTCACACTTGAAAATGCCATGAGTGCACTTGCCCAAGTGGGAGTGATTTGAAATTGAATGCCAAAGATGTGCAATGCGCCTGCGGCCAGCGGAATGCAGATGATATTGTAGATAAATGCCCAAAAGAGATTTTCCCATATCATTTTCACCGTTTGTTTGCTCAATCTCATCGCTTGTGGTAAGTGGCTTAAGTCGTCGCCCATGAGTGTTACTTGTGCCACGTCCATAGCCACATCAGTTCCTTTGCCCATCGCAATTCCCACATCGGCAAGCGCAAGGGCTTGCGTGTCGTTGATGCCATCGCCCACCATCGCCACATGTTTGCCTTGTTGTTGAAGTTCGCGTACAAGGTTTTCCTTGTCTTGCGGCAACACTTTGCTCTTGTAGTGTTCGATACCGGCCTTTTTGGCCCAGTATTGCGCGGCTTCGTCTTTGTCGCCACTCATCATATAGATTTCAACACCCATTTTTTGCAATTGCTCCATGGCTTGACGAGCTCCGGGTTTAATGCTTTCACGCTGTTCAAGAGGCAAACCATCGGCTTTGGTGAAATCAATGCTTTTGTTGGGAATGGTGAGTGTTCCCGTCTTGTCGATGACCATTGCATTCACCTTGCGCAAATTTTCAAGAGCCGAAGCGTCCTTAACGAGAATGTTGTTTTCGGCCGCCTTTCCCATGCTCACCATGAGTGCCATTGGGGTTGCCAATCCCATTGCACAAGGACACGCTATTACCAGCACCGCCACAGCCGAGAGTATGGCATGAGGCAAAGCGGTCGTTCCTCCAATGAGCCACCACAGCAAAAATGTGAGCAAAGCAATTCCTGTTACGACCGGCACAAACGCAAGTGCGGCTTTATCTACAATGCGTTGCACAGGTGCCTTTGAACTTTGCGCTTCTTGCACCATTTGAATAATGTGGGCAAGAGCCGTGTTTTTGCCTATTTGCTTGGCACGAAAGCGAAGCTTGCCTTGTTGTAAAACGGTGCCGGCAAGCACTTGCGCCCCTTTTTGTTTGAGGGCAGGAGTTGGCTCGCCGGTAATCATGGCTTCGTCAACATAGGCTCCATCTTCAAGCATGAAACTGCCGGCCCAAGTCACTTTACCGTCAACCGGCACTTTCTCGCCCGGTCGCACTTCAAGCACGTCGCCCACATCTATTGTTGAGATGGGTACGTCTTCAACCTGCTCGCTACCGTCGTCGTCCTTGCGTAAGAGATGAGCCGTCTTCGGAGCAAGTCCCATGAGTGTACGTATGCTGCCCGCCGTTCCGTTTTTAGCTTTTTCTTCAAGCAAACGCCCGGTGAGTACAAATGTGATAATCATCACACTTGCATCAAAATAGGTGTGCCATTCCATGCCTCGCAAGCCCCACACGGCATCGCCCCAAAAGGTGTTGAACGTGCTGAACAAAAACGAAATACCGGTGCTCAACGTCACCAAAGTATCCATGTTGGCCATGCCGTGTCGCAATTGTTTGAAAGCAGAAATGTAGAACGACTTTCCACAGTAAATTAAGTTGGCAAAAGCAAGTATCATTGCTGTTTGGTTGGCAATGTTTTTCTCTCCCAAGTCTATCCATCGCATCGAAATGCACATCACTGCAATGGCAAATGCCCATGTTGCAATCACTTTGCGTTTCAACGTTGAAAATGCTCTTTTTTCAAATTCTTCGACACTGCACTTTTCCTCAATAATGAGATCAAAGCCAATGTTGTTAACCTCTTGTTTCATTTTATCAAGAGAAATGTACATGGGGTCAAATTCCACCAAGGCAGTGCGACTTGTAATCGACACCGAAGCGTGTGCAATGCCTTCGAGCGAATTAAGTTTGCGTTCCACATTGGCTGAGCATGCGCTACAAGCCATTCCCATCACAGGAATTATTTTCTTGATTGTTGCCATTTTTTTGAACCATTTCGTTATTGCAAGCAAAATTACTGCCTCTGTGCAAAAGATGTTTTACACAATTCGTTCAAAGTGTTGCACTTTTAGTTAAGTCGTAAGTAATAAGGGTTAATCGGTTCGAAAACTATTGTCCCTTTCAATTCCTTTCACTCCTTTTCCATTCTTTTTTCGTGAAATGGAAAAACTCTCGGAATCTCATTCTTTTTAGGTAAAATGATATAGAAAAATACCTAAATAAGGTGATTTTATCTCGATAGATTTCAACGTATTTTTGCATTGTCTTGACGACGGCTATGTAATATGTGACTTAAATTTTAAATCTTTTAAAATACAGCATTTTTGTGAGCTGTTTTATGAGAGATGAACTAATGAACGCTACTACAAAACGACTATACGTTTTTTTCATGCTGATGTTTGCGACTTTAACTGCCATGACGCAGACAACAATCACAGGCACTGTGCTCGACAGCGACAGCAAAGAACCCATTGTGGGAGCCACAATATCAAATGCACAGACCCACAAAGCGTTGACAGTAACCGATCTCTCCGGCCAATTCAGCATCGAAAGCACAAAAGCCACCACAATCAAAATCAGTTTCATTGGTTATGAACCTCAAACGATGACTCTTTCTGGCAATAGCACATTTCACTACTATCTTAAACAAGAAATCAAGACCTTGGACGAAGTGGTGGTCACAGCACAAGAGTCAAGAAAATTGTCGTCTACATCGGTCATTCAAAAACATGCCATGGAGCATCTGCAACCATCGAGCTTTACCGATATTCTGGAGTTGTTGCCCGGAGGCAGGTCAAAAGATCCCAACCTCACATCTCCCAACAACATCAAACTGCGCGAAGCCGGCGAAGTGAGCGGATATTCAACAACATCGCTGGGCACACAATTTGTTGTGGACGGTGCACGAGTGAGTACCAATGCCAACATGCAATATGTGGCCGGCTCATGGGACGCTACAACAACAAGTCGCGAAAACATGAACTCGGGCGTGGACATGCGCAGCATCTCAACCGACGACATCGAAAAAGTGGAAATTGTGCGCGGTATCGCCTCGGTTGAATATGGCGACCTCACCAGTGGCCTTGTGAAAATTGAACGAAAAAAAGGCGGTCATGACTTGAATGCACGACTGAAAGCCGACATGAAGAGCAAACTCTTCTATATAGCAAAAGGCTTGGAATGGGAGCATCACAAAGTAACTCTGAACATGAGTTTCGACTTCCTCAATGCCAAAGCCGATCCACGCAACCGCTTAGAGAATTACAAGCGTGCAACCATTTCAACCCGGTTCAACAAAAACTGGGCAGGCATTCAACACAAAATGAGCTTTACCGCCAATCTTGACTACACAGGCTCATTTGACAACGACAAAATTGATCCCGACCTAAACAATCAGGTCGAAGACTCTTTCAGGTCTACTTTCAATCGCTATATGTTGTTTGCGAAATTCAATTTTTCCAAGCTCAATGCACGCTGGTTCAAGTCGTTCGACGCATCGGCTTCGGCATCATACGAGCAAGACAAGATTGAGCGTACCGGACTTGTGCAACTATCACGCTCTAAGGCGGCACCCACATCGACCGTCGAGGGCGAAAGCGATGCCGTGATTTTGCCTTACAAATATGTGGCGTGGCACCATGTCGAAGGCAAGCCACTCAATGCCTACATTAAATTGAATGCGCGATTTCAAGTGCCATCGGCAAGCATATTCAACTCTTTGTTGCTGGGCGTTGACTTCAATATCGACAAAAACTATGGCAAAGGGCAGATTTTCGAAATCACGCGTCCATTATATCCAACCACCATTGCGACACGTCCTCGCAAACTGTCGACAATCCCTGCCGAACAGCAACTTGCATTCTATGCCCAAGAGCGAGTGATTGTTCCCATAGGAGGAAATTCTCTTGAAATAGAAGGTGGTGTGCGTGCTACACAATTGCTCAATTTAAAAACTGTCTATGCCATGCACGGCAAATTCTATTGGGATCCGCGCGTGAATGTCGGCTGGTCGTTCCCCAAGTTCACCATTGTCGGGCAACCTGCATTTGCCCGCATTTCGGGAGGTGTGGGCGAGCATACCAAAATGCCTACGATGTCTCAGCTCTACCCCAACCTCCTCTACATGGACTTGATACAATTGAGCTATTACCACACCAACCCCGATTTTCGTCGCATCAACCTGATGACCTACGTTGTCGATCCCACCAATCATGCACTAAAACCGGCACGCAACTTCAAGTGGGAAGTGAGTGGCGACATCAATGTGGGTGGCAATCGTCTTTCAATAACCGTTTTTCGCGAAGACTTGCAGTCGGGATTTCGCTCTCAAAGTTCCTATGCCCCTTACACCTACAAGAAATATGACGCTTCGAGGGTTGATGCAGAAGCATTGACAGGACCACCATCGCTTGAAAACATGCCCTACACTATCGAACAAGAACTCGAAGCCCGAACACAATATACCAATGGCAGTGAAACCCTCAAACGAGGCATAGAATACACTTTCGCATCACGACGCATCGAAAAGCTGTACACACGCCTAACCATAAACGGTGCATTTTTCAACACTATCTACCGCAATTCACAAGTCGAAACTTATAAACCAAACCAAGTGATCGACAACAAACCCATTCAGTATGTGGGCTATTACAAGCACGATGGCGGCCGAGAAAACAGCATGTGCAACACCAACTTCGTCTTCGACACCGACATTCCCAAGTTGAAACTGGGTTTTTCGCTCTCGGCGCAATGCCTGTGGTTCACATCATCGAAGCAAAAAGAAGTGAGCAACTATCCGGTGAGCTACATGGACGGCAACGGCGTGATGCACGCTTGGAAAGAAGGCGACGAAAAAGACATCTGTCTGCGGTGGCTTGTGCGCAATTTCACCGCATCGCAATATGAGAAACGCACAGTGCCTTTCTCAATGAACTTGAACTTCAAGGTGACCAAGAAACTCTTTGACGAAAAAATGAATGTAGCACTGTTTTGCAACAAAATTTGGGACTATACGCCCGACTACACCAGCAAAGGAGCTACCATACGCCGTCATGTGAACCCTTACTTCGGGCTTGAAATGAATTTCAAATTATGAAAAAAACGATATTGCTAATCACACTGTTCATGGCAGTGACACTCACAGCATGTCACCAAGCAGAAAACGATCTCTTTGCCACAGCACGCATCACGTTTGTTGCAGGCGAAAGCATTGATATTGGGCGCATTCAAGGCTCAGTTACTTTCATCAACCTGAACAGTCGTCAAGCGACCACCTCATCGACATTCAACGGCAACAGTTGCCAAGTGACCTTGCTGCGTGGAGTATACTCCATTCAAGCCGAAGGCACACTGAGCTACAAGCAAGGCAAAGAAGAGAAAGTGAGCCAATTCAGAGCACATACCGGCTATGTTGCGTTTGAAAAAGAAGGAGAAAACAGTGCAGAACTCGCAATCATTTTTCTGTAAAAATAATGAATAGCCTCAAAAAAACAGCAGGATTTGCAGCACTGCTTGTTGTCGTGCAACTTGCAACCCATGCCTCCGACACCGACACCGGTCGCATTGAGCATCTGTCGATGTGGCGACAAACCGATGTTCAAGCACGCCTCAACCCGGCATTTCACGGCATTTCATACAAAAATTCCTATTCAGAACTCCAACTGTCGACCGAGCTTCACAAGGAGAGCAAAGCTTTTGTTATCGAACTGGGCGATGGCCATTTCCTGCCCGAAATCAAAGTCAGCTCATTTCTGCACCTTTCTCCCAATACAAGCGTGTGGGGAGCTGCGTCCTACATGACCGGGCAACAAAAGAATGTAAAGTGGAACTCAACCACCGACTATGAGCTACTCAACCCTTACATTCTTGCCGACACCCTTGGTGGCGACACGCACCGTGAACGCTATGCTTTCACGGGTGGTTTCTCCACGCTTGTGAAGCACGTACGATTTGGGGCAGAAGCCACATTTCGCGCCGAGCATGAATATCGCGACACAGACCCTCGTATGCGAGGAATTGTCAACGAACTGACTATGCGTGCCGGAGTAACCCGGCAAGCACTGCACTACCACTGGGGCGCAAGTGTCGAAGGCATGTTGTACAAGCAAACCAACGATGTCGCTTTCTACAAAGAAACAGGTGTAATCCCGGAATTTCAAATGACAGGGTTAGGCACAGAATACAGCCGTTTTTCGGGCGATCGCCGAACATTGTATTACCAAGGTAGTGGCGGCGACGTGAGACTGCTGGTCAATCCTGCAAGCGACAAAGGTTTTTTCGGCAATATCTCACTTGAAACCAAGAACTACAAGCGTGTAATCGCTTCATTAAATTCCATGCCACTCACACAACTGTACTACAACACGACACGAGGACAACTGGGCTGGAAAAGAAAAGGGAAACGGCACTTGATGCTGGCAGCATGCGCAACCTACACCAAGCGCAACGGCGACGAATTCATCATTGGCGAATCGACTTCACAGGCTTTCCCGGCCATAGGAAAACTCACCATGTACAAAAACAGCATGTTGAACGCAGGTCTCCAAGCAATTTATGGCACCGTGGGCATCTCTTCGCAGTGGCACGCACGAGTGGACGCAAGCTATGTGACCGATTTGGAGAAATACGTGTACCCCTTACGCCAACTCAACCATAGCGGTATTTGGGCTGAAGTAACCGGACAATACATCAAGAATTTCTCAAACGCCCTCTCGCTCACGATCGACGGCGGTGCAACTGCCCTTTTTAATGTCGATGACAAACTCATCATGCCCTTTGCCAACATTGATGCCGTCACCACACAAATGATCATCCACAAATATTTGTTTGAAAAAGCCAATTATGCAACCTTACATGCACAAGCGCGCTTAGACAAAAGGTTGAAGGCAACAAAAATAGGCTTTTTCGGAGAATTAGGAGGACGCTATATACACTGTGCCGAGCATGCTCATGGCTATGACCTACATGCCGCCATAGGACTTACTTTTTAATAAGAAAAGAGATAATCACTTAATAATTAATCATTAAAACAAAATGACAATGAACAAAAAAACATTATTGAACCTCGTAGTGCTCTTGCTGATTGTAGCAGGATTCTCTTCATGTTCAGAAGACGAAAAAATTCCGGTTCTCTCCACAGGAACCATCAATGTTGAAATGCCTCTTGGTATTGAAAAAATCATGTTTAGCAACGCCAAAGCCGTGCTGACCAACGTGCAAACCAAAGAACAAATCACTGCCGAAAATTTCGTAAACACCAACGGTACATTCAGTTCAGCAATCACCAATGTTCCCGAAGGCACCTACAATATCGTGCTCACCGGCGATCTTACATTTACAAAAGGCGGAATAGCCGGTTCAAGCAAAGTGAACGTAAGTCGCGAAAATGTAAAAATCGATCAAAACTCAAAGAACATCACCTTGTCGATCAACGACTTTAAGGCCGAAGGTGGCTTTGTAATCTCTGAAATTTTCTTTACCGGCACTCAAACTCCCGAAGGCAAGCAATATAGCGATGACCAGTATATCGTCATTTCAAACAACAGCGATGTAACCCTTTATGCCGACAGCATTGCCATTGTGGAAAGTGCATTCATGACTATCGACAAGCAAAATTACACTCCCGACATCATGACCGATACCATGTCGGTTGAAGCTCTCTACATGATACCGGGCAAGGGAACCGATGTGCCGGTAGAACCCGGAAAATCGCTCATTATCGCCCTCAACGGTAAAGATCATCTGAAAGCAAACCCCAATTCAATCGACTTAAGCAAAGCCGACTTTGAATTCTATGACGAAAGCCCCAACCCCAACTTCCTTGATGAAGACAATCAAGGAGTGCCTAACCTCGACAAGTGGTATTGCTACACCAAATCATGGTTTGGATTGCACAACCGCGGTTTTCATGCCTATGCCATCGCCAAAATGAAGAGCGACAAGCAAAATTATCTTGACAAGTATTTCTACAAAGCCTCTTACACCTTCGTGTTTGGCGACTTCTCTACTGAAATGACAACCGATGCCTACAAAGTTCCCAACTCATGGATTCTCGATGCCGTGAACCTGAGCATTGAGTCAAAATATGAGTGGCAAGTGACTTCTTCTGCTCTCGACAAAGGTTGGGCACACTGTGGCAAAGTTGACCACGACATGAATCGCTACGGCAAAGCTGTGGTTCGCAAGTTTGAAAAAGGCAAATGGATCGACACCAACAACTCAACCGACGACTTTGAATCGGATGCAAAACCAAGTTTGCTTAAAGAAAAATAACACTCACGTCTAAGCACATTGTGCAGAGCCGTCATGGGGTTACGAATATTCCATGACGGCTCTTTTTATTGCCGCGAAACATGGGATTTTTCGAGATTATTGATTATATTTGTAGAAAGAATAACAATAGAAAAACGAGAATTTAAAAACATGGAAACGATATTGAATGAAATTAATGGGGTCGATGTCAATGCGACAAACTCAATTTTTAAATTGCTACTGGCTCTGACATTGGGTGCCGCAATTGGCTTTGAACGTCGCCGCAAGGGGCAATTTGCCGGCCTGCGCACATTTGCACTCATTACAATGGGGGCGACATTGACCATGATCATCTCTATTTACATTCCACAGGTTTACATGGGATTGAAAAACGGCGATCCGGGGCGAATTGCCGCCCAAGTTGTGAGCGGTGTAGGTTTTTTGGGAGCCGGCGCCATCATTCAAATGAAAGGCTCGGTGCGCGGGCTGACTACCGCCGCAGGAATTTGGATGAGTGCCTGCATTGGTCTGGCAGTGGGTGCAGGCATGTATTTCATCTCCACCATTGCAACCTTGCTCATCATCTTCATTCTGTACAACATCGGGCGCATCGAACAACGCACCGACTTCTTGTGGGAGCACAAAGTGGTGCGCGTGAAAGTGCATGGCATTATCGAAAATGTGGAAACATGTCGCAAAATTTTTGAGCAATATGACGTGAGGGCTACAAGCGAATATATGAAATATGACTACGAGGAAGAGACCACCATCATCAACTTTGTGGTGCTCACCAAAGACACCATCGACATGGCCGCCTTATTCGGGCAACTGCGTGAATGCTTCGAAGCTCCCATATCCATTACCCTCACCAACGAACCCAACTTGTAGCACATAGAGACACACATGAGCACACTACAAATAGAAACTCTCATCAGCGACCTGGCTCTCATTCTGGTGCTGGGTGCCATTGCCACAGTGCTTTTCAAAATGCTCAAACAGCCGGTGGTGCTGGGCTACATCGTGGCCGGTTTTATCGCCAGTCCTCATTTTTCGTTTTTCCCAACGGTGTCGAGTGAAGCCAACATTGAGTTTTGGGCACAAATAGGCATCATCGTCCTCCTGTTCTCTCTTGGGCTTGAATTCAGTTTCAAGAAACTGGTGAGCGTGGGTGGCTCGGCTATCGTCACCTCGCTCATCATTGTGCTGGGCATGATGGGAGTTGGCTTCACGGTGGGCAAGATGCTGGGATTTGCCGCCATCGATGCCATTTTTCTTGGAGGCATGCTTTCCATGTCGTCTACCACCATCATCATCAAGGCATTCACCGACTTGAACATGAGGCAACACCACTTTGTGTCACTGGTGTTTGCCGTGCTCATTGTCGAAGATCTCTTTGCCGTGGTCATGATGGTGATATTGTCGTCAATGGCTTTAAACAACACTGTTGAGGGAGGCGAAATGATTAAAAGCATTCTCAAATTATCGTTTTTCCTCACCATTTGGTTCACCGTTGGAGTTTTCATCATTCCAAGTCTGTTCAAGAAATTCCGACGTGTCATCAGCGACGAGCTCATGCTCATTATTGCCATGGGATTATGCTTTTTCATGGCCATATTCTCGGTCAAATCGGGGTTCTCCATGGCACTAGGAGCTTTTGTGATGGGTTCGATTTTGGCAGGGACAATCGAGGCTGAGCGCATTGAACGCATCATCACACCCGTTAAAGATTTGTTTGGAGCCGTTTTTTTCATCTCGGTGGGCATGATGGTAAACCCCGTGGTCATCTCGCAATATGCCGGCACAATTGCATTGTTGTCGATTGTGGTGATAGTGGGCATGATCACCTTTGGCACCTTTGGTATGCTGGCAACAGGACAACCTCTCAAAATTGCCATGCAATCGGGTTTCAGTCTCACACAAATTGGAGAATTTTCGTTTATCATTGCCACAACCGGCATGTCGCTCGGCGTGTTACAAGAGAGCATTTATCCCATTATCGTCGCCGTTTCGGTGATTACCACCTTTTTCACTCCATTTTTCATCAAAAGTTCAAGGCCGTGCTATAAATGGGTGGCCAAACATTTGCCGGCCAAATGGAACATTTTGCTTGACGGCTACAGTAAGAATGTGGCCGAAAGCGAAACGAGTGAAACAAAACAACTGTGGGGAAAGGTGATACGGCACTATTTGCTCCGAATGTTGCTCTACTCGGCAATTGTGATTGCACTCATTTTTGTGTCGAGAGTACACCTCATTCCATACCTCCGAAATCTCATTCCGGGTCATTGGGGCAAACTTGCGGCCACAGTGGCAGCACTGGGCATAATTTCTCCATTCATCTATGCCATTATTCAACCCAATTTCAAACCCAAAGAGCTAAAAAAACTGGTGAAAATATCGGGCAAGGTCTCCTATCTGCCTTTTGTAGTAATGGCCATTGTGAGTGTTATTGTCACCACAGGTTTCACAATGTCGGTCTTATATGGCATTTATTCCAGTGAAGCATCGGTGATTGTCGCCATCATCATCACAGCAATGATCGCCCTGTTGTTCTCACCCATTTTAACCAAACACACCGGCAGAATTGAAAAGCGATTTTTGAGCAACGTGAATGAGCGTGAAAATCGGCGCACCGGGCGCAACAACAACCTTGTGAGCGATTTGCACTTGGCCTACATGCACGTGGGGCACGACTGTCCATTTGTGGGCGATAAAATCAAGGACGCCAACATACGCAGGAAATATGGCGTGAACTTGGTGAATATTACAAGAAACGGTGTGCTCTACCCGGTTCCAACCGGCGAAATGCGCATTTTCCCCGGAGACACACTTGGCGTGATTGGCAACGATGAACAAATTCAATATATGTTGCCACTTGTGGAGGCCAACAGCAATGGTTCAAACGACCCTCAACCCGAAGCTCAGTTCACCCACTTGACGCTTGGCGAACACTCACTGCTCATTGGCAAAAAACTGGGCAAGGCGCGATTGCGTGAAGACTACTCCTTGCTGTTGGTAGCCGTGCAACGTGGCGAAAACTACATCAATCCCACCCTTGATGTGGAATTTGCCGAAGGCGACATTCTGTGGATTGTAGGGGACCCCAAGCAACTCAAAGCGTTGCACTAAATGCTACGTTTTCTATTTTCAGCGATTTATTGTACCTTTGCACTCTTGATTTAATTGGAAATATAGATTTTAAGATGATGTCAAGAAATGAAACAGAACTTGAAGGCGTAACGCTACTGGGCAATCAAGGAACCAAATATGATTTCGACTATCGTCCCGATGTGCTTGAAACATTCGTCAACAAGCACCCTGAGAATGAATATTTGGTAACATTCAACTGCCCCGAGTTTACTTCGCTATGTCCCAAAACCGGGCAACCCGATTTCGGAAAAATCATTATACGCTACATTCCACGCATCAACATGGTGGAAAGCAAGAGCTTAAAACTCTATCTGTTCAGTTTTCGCAATCATGGCGATTTTCATGAAGACTGCGTAAACATCATCATGAAAGACCTCAAGCAGTTGATGAACCCTAAGTACATCGAAGTAGAAGGCATTTTTACCCCGCGTGGCGGTATTTCCATTTATCCGTTCGCCAACTATGGCGACGACCGGCATCAAGACTTAGTGAAAGCTCGATTGCTGGCAAACTTTAATAATCACAAAGATTAAATGTCATGGCAAAAGATGCAGTAATCATCATTTCGGGTGGCATGGACTCTTGTACCCTGCTCTATGAGTACAAAGACGACATAGCCCTTGCCATCACCTTCGACTACGGCTCAACTCAAAACGGACGAGAACGCGTGTGTGCCGTCACCCATTGTCAAAGGCTTGGCATCAAGCACATCATCATTCCCTTGGAGTTCATGCACCGCTACTTCAAGAGCGCACTGTTGGGAACAGCCGACGACATTCCCGAGGGGAACTACAATGACGAAAACATGAAAAGCACGGTAGTGCCATTCAGAAACGGAATTATGCTGTCCATTGCATGTGGCATTGCCGAGAGCAACGGCCTCAAACGCGTGATGATTGCCAACCACGCCGGCGATCACACCATTTATCCCGATTGCAGCCCGGGATTTATCGATGCAATGAGCTTGGCCATGAAACGGGGCACCTACGACGGCATCGAAATCATGGCTCCATACACCGGCATCAGCAAGAGCGACATTGCACGACATGGCAAGGCGTTGGGGCTGAACTACAGCGAAACCTATTCTTGCTACAAAGGACGGGAAACCCATTGCGGCAAATGCGGCACCTGTCGTGAACGTCGCGACGCATTGCGCGAAGCCGGCATTGCCGACAACACTGTGTATGAAGATTGATAAGAAATAATTTTAAACAATCATAGAAGTGTATTACGTCAAAAAAACATTGGAAATCTCGGCCAGCCACCGGTTGCATCTCGACTACGAAAGCAAGTGCGAACAGCTGCACGGGCACAACTGGATCATCACCATCTATTGCAAAGCTAAAGATGTGGACAACAATGGCATGGTGTATGATTTTTCAAAATTGAAAAAAGCAGTTACCGACAAACTCGATCATCACAACTTGAACGAGGTGTTGCCATTCAACCCAACGGCAGAAAACATTGCACGCTGGATTGTTGACTCGATTGCAGAATGCTATCGTGCCGATGTGCAAGAGTCGCAAAACAACATTGCCACCTACGTAGATGATGACATGTAGAAAAAGCTCTGTGCCATGAAGCACTATAAAATCAACGAAATATTCTACTCTCTTCAAGGCGAAGGCTACAATACCGGCACGGCAAGTGTGTTCATACGGTTTTGCGGTTGCAACCTGCATTGCAGTTTTTGCGACACGTTGCATGAAAACGGACGCATGATGACGGCCGCTGAAATCATTGCCGAAGTCATGAAATACAAGCAAGCACCGCTCATCGTGCTCACCGGCGGCGAACCGTCGCTATTCATCGATCACGACTTCATTCAAGAACTGAAAGACAAAACCGGGAAAACAATTTCCATTGAAACCAATGGCACCAACCCACTGCCCGACAACATAGACTGGGTAACATGCTCTCCAAAATATGGCTTTGACGGTGCAAATGCTCACCCATGCATCATCACACACTGCAACGAACTCAAAGTGGTGTATTTGGAGCAAGACCTGAACCAATACTGCAACATCGAAGCACAGCACCGCTACTTGCAACCCTGCTTTGTCGAAGACCTCGAGCAATGCCGAATTAACGTGCAAAATTGCGTGAATGCCGTGATGCAACACCCCGAATGGAAACTGTCTTTGCAAACACATCGCATACTCAACATACGATAATCAAAAGAAAAATATTATAAAAAAATAATCCACGATATCGCTATCGCGGATTGCATAACCAATTAACCTTCAATAATACCATTTAAACATAAACCTTAAACAAAATGAGATTACGCAAGCGTCATCACGACGTTTGGAATCTCATAACCTTAAAAACTAATACCATGAAAAACCAATGCAAAATTACTATTTTTTCTTGAATTGCAATGACAAAAATAAAATAAAGCAACCCTTTTAACTTTAATTATTAGGAGCCATCACAAAACAATATTTTTGTTAAACACCCACACCCACAATCAAGCAATTAAATATCAACACCTTATAAACTTCATTTCCTCCTATCATTCTATTCTCTCCTCCTTCTCCACACTCTCTAACACTCCCTCACTAAACACAGTTTTTCGACACACTCTCATTTACCATAAAAGCAAATAAAAAGCAGGATTTCATGTACGTGAAATCCTGCTCATTTTTGCTCGTTTTTCTATATACAATAGAGAGGTTTTTGAGAGGGAGGTTTATTTGATGGAGTCGAGGCGGAATTTGTTCACATTCATACCCACTTTTATGGTTTTGAAAATCTTTTTGTCGCCTTTTTTCCATGCACAGGCGAACCAGTCGTTTTCATCGGTGTGCGAAATGCCTAACAGCACATATTGCATTTTGCGTCCTGTGGAGTCGGTTGCCACCGAGGGGCCGCCATTGGCCGCTGTGAGAGCCGCAAGCACGCTATTGCTCACATCTTCACCCAGTGCGTTGCTGGGATTTCCTCCTTCATTGAGTGTGCTGATGTAGTTGTTCATCACACGATTAATGAATGCAAGTTTGCTTTGTTGCGATTGCAGGCGTGCCAATGCCGTCGCTCGTTGCAACGAGTCGCTACGCCGTTCCATCAAGGAGTCGGCAAGCAGCATGTCGGCCGTTTGTATTTTAAAAATCGAGTCGGCATGTCGCGTAGAATCGGCTATGCGTACGGAATCGGCATGTGCTCTCTCGGCAGCCTTTTGTTCTTCACTTTTGCCACAGCCGGTTGTAATCGCAATTATCATTGCGAACATGGCAAGCAGTACATAAAAACTTTTTCTCATGCAGTCATTAAGGGTTAAAATGGGGATGTGGCAACATGCACACACATCCCCATGAGGATTTTTAATTAAACCTCAATCGGTCATCAAACCGCTAAGGCTTATATTCGGATTATTCGTGCAGTTTTCGTCTGCTTCTTCAACCGCCTTAACGGTGTCTTGTTAGTGAAGATACGCAGGACGGCAACACGTTTTTCATTACCAAATGATTGCGCGTTCGGCAGGCTCGAGCCACAGTTTGTCGCCACTCTTGATGCCAAATGCGTCAAAGAAAGTGTCGATGTTGCGCAACGTGGCATTCACACGGTAGCGTCCAATAGAGTGAGGGTCGCTCTTGGTTTGTTGGAATGTCGCTTGATCGGTGCGGTTTTCTGCCCAAATGCGGCTGTAGCTCAAGTAGAAACGTTGTGCAGGCGTGAAACCATCGATACTCTTGCCTTCTTGGAATTGTTGAGTTGTTTTGAATGCATCATAAGACACACGCAAACCGCCTTGATCGGCAATGTTCTCACCCAGCGTGAGATGTCCGTTGGCTTTGAGACCTGGCAGGAGCTCAATGGCATCGAATTGCGCCGCGAGTTTTTCGGCACTTGCATTAAACTTCTTGGCATCTTCGGCAGTCCACCAGTCTACCATGTTGCCGTCGGCATCAAACATGCGACCTTGATCGTCAAAGCCGTGCGTCATTTCGTGCCCAATTACAACACCGATGGCTCCATAGTTGGTAGCATCGTCGGCTTCGGGGTCGAAGAATGGAGCTTGCAAAATTGCCGCGGGGAACACAATTTCGTTGTTTTGGGGGTTGTAGTAGGCGTTTACCGTTTGTGGCGACATGCCCCACTCTTCGCGGTCAACGGCTTTGTCCATCTTGTCGAGATTGCGCTTTGTAGCCCACAAGCTGTAAGCCTTCACGTTGTCGTAGAGCGACATTTTGGGGTCGATGGTGAGGGTGCTGTAATCTTTCCATTTGTCGGGGTAGCCCACCTTCACGGCATAGGTGTTGAGCTTAACAAGCGCATTAATCTTGGTGCTGTCGCTCATCCAGTTGAGTCCTGCAATGTGCTGTGCAAGCGATTTGCGCAAGTTGTTGATGAGTTTGAGCATCTTAGCCTTAGACTCGGCTGGGAAGAATTTTTCTACATACACCTGCCCCAGTGCTTCGCCAATCATGCCGTTGGGGTAGTTCATGGCACGTTTCCAGCGTGGTTGTTGCTCCTTTTGGCCACTCAGGGTGCGTCCGTAGAAATCGAAACTGGCTTCACGGAAATCATCGCTCAAATTGCCGCTTGCACCGGTAATGATGTTGTAGGCAAGATAGTAGCGAATGTCTTTCTCGCTCATGGTTGTCATGAGGTTTTGAGCAACCGCCATCACCTTGGGTTGTCCCAAAATAACCTGTTTCACGGTTGAAAGCCCCATTGCATCGAAATATTGCTTCCAATTGATGGCCGGATATTCCTTTTGCAGTTTCTCAACAGTGTAGATGTTGTATTGCTTGGTATAGTCACGAGCTTCGGCGCGGCTCATGCTGGCTTGTGCAAACTTGTACTCCATGTTGTAGATGACCTTTGCCGCAGCCTGTGCCTCTTTTTTGCTGTAGCCGCTAAGGGTGAACATTTTCACAATGTAGTTGCGATATTTTTCTTGAATCTTCTTGCTGTCGGCATCGGTGTTCAAGTAATAGTCACGATCGGGCAGACTCATTGTGCCTCCGTCCATATAGAGCACGTTGATGTTGCTGTTCATGAGATCAGGTTGCACACCAATTCCAAAGAATGGGTTGCCAAGGTACATGTGCTGATAGGCAATTTCTTCGGTAAAATTGATTTTCTTGAAATTTTTTGCGCGATTGAGGTCACCCATGATTGGTTGAGCACCCTCTTTGTTGAGGCGTACACTGTCCATGGCCATGTTGTAGAAGTCAATCACTTTTTGTCCGTTGGTACCAAACTTTTGAGGAGTTTTGTTCAAGTCGTCGATGAGGGTGCGCAATTGCTTGCGGTTGGTCTCTGCCAAGGCATTGAAAACACCATAGCTCGAATATTCGGCAGTGAGAGGGTTAGCCTTCATCCAGCCTCCACCGGCATACTCATAGAAGTCTTCTCCCGGAGCCACGCTCTTGTTGAGATCGGCAGGGTTAATACCATGTTTTGCCTCTTGGGCATTAATTGCCATTGCAGGCATTGCCATACAGGCGACACATAATGCTTTAGTAAAAAATTTCATAAAACGTTGTTGTATTAAGTAATTAAAACTTTTTCGTGTAACTGGTGGCTACATGCCTGACAATCCGACATTTTTCCATTCGCAAGCCTATAAAGCTCTCACATGTCAGCATCGGTTCGGTGCAAAATAGTCACACTTCGGCAACAAAATTAATAAAAAAAGTGCTAAAAGCATAAGTTTTCAGCACTTTGGAGAGTTAAAAAGGGTAATCACTCTCTTTTAATTCAAATCGGTTTAATAATTAATGTCAGCACCTCGTTCTATTCCGTCATTATTCAAGGTGCGTTTAGGTTTATTTCGCTTCTTGCCAAAGTCAAGCTTATAGTTCACACCCAACAAAATCAGGTTGGCACCATCTCTGATACTTTGGCTATATTCTTCGGGGTGAACGTCAGACACGGTCACGTTTTCATATAAAGTTCCTCGCTTTGTAAAGAGGTTTACTCCCGTCAAAGAGAAATTCCAATTTCTGTATTTGTACTGCACTTTGATGGTATTCCATCTATCTTCGAAGGAATATGAGTTTCCCAATAAATCGCAACGACGGCGTATCTTATAGTTGGCAATCATTGCCCAATCGCCAAAATACAAAGCTCCGTTTAAAGATGCATACAAGCGATTTTTCACATATTTCTTGTCCGGCATGTTGACATGGAAATTATCCCAACCAACATTACCCCACACTGTTGCAAAACCGAAAAGTTCTTGCACGGACAAATTCAACTCTAAATTCAGTCGATCGTTGTGCCGTCCGTTAACCGGCCTGCTCACAAACTTGTCGTAATGAGGGTTTGACAAATTGCCGATGTAGCTATAAGCGTAATAAATGGGATTCAACGTTCTGCTGTGAGAAGCCCACAATGATGCAGTAAATTGTTTTTCAGCGTATCTGACATAAATTCTGTTACGAATATACAAAGAAGGTTTCAAATCAGGGTTTCCTTGCCGAATTGAGATTTCGTCTATCGTCTGCATCAAGTCGGACTGTTGCGAAATAGAGGGTAATGCTGGATCGTACATCAACAAATAGTTCAATGTTAAATGCTGTGTCAACGGGTAATTTATGGTCACGTTCGACTTGAACCTCACGGCATTGGTCTTATATGAATTATTGTTAGTGTGATTATAAATGCCAATGGCACTAATGCTGTAATTCAATCTTTTTATTCTTCCTAGCATCTGCCCATATACCGACAGTCGGTTTTGGCTTATTTTTCCTCTGTTTAACATTCCATTCTCTGCCTGTTCATTGTCGGTGTCATTATAGTAATCTTGAATTCCAAAATTTGCAGAAAAGGATTTAAAGGTTTTTGAATACATGATGTCGGCACCCACACGCCACGCTTTATTGGCAGTCAACGATATTAAAGAATCGTTGTACAATTGGCTTTGGTACAGATTAATGTAATTGCGCCCTAAATTTCCCGAAGAATACCGCCCATAGACATTGACTTCAACGCATTGGCTTTTATCTATTTGCTTGCGAAAAAACAAGTCGATATTGGGCGAAATAAAATCAATGGTCTTATGCGTGAGATTTTGATATTTAGAAATCTCGTTCATATACCTCTGAATGTTCCAAGAATCATCATTCATCTTTTGATTTTCAAAGCCCATGCCTGCTTTGACAGCAAAAACGGCGTTGGGGGCATACATGTAGGTATAGCCCAACAACAACTCGTTGCTCAAATAGCAAAAGTCGCCGGGAATTCCGTTTCTCTCTCTCAAAACAGGAGTTTCTCTACCAAAAAATGCTCCCGAAGAGCTTATTTCTCTTTCATGATAATTTCTCCAATTGGTACGATAATTCAGCTCCCATTCCGATTTCTTGTGGTGATAACCTATCCCAATATTTCCATTAAGAAAGCCCGCAGTAACTCCGCTCATCAAGCTTGCCACAACTGTTCCTCCAACTTCTCGTGAGTTGAGTATCACATTGATTACTCTTCGATTTTCATTCCTTACATCGGGATTATCTTGGTATTCAATTCGCAAAATGCGCTCAGGATTTAATGCCAAGAAACGGTTTATGTCACCGGGCTTTCCATTGATTTTAAAAACGGGGGTAACATTGTCCACCTTCACCGTTTGCAAAGCTTCGTTTACCACCAGCCCCGGCATTTTGTACTGCATGCCATGCAACAGCGACAGTCCGTTTGTCGATTGTTCAACTTCCTTTTTCGACGGAATGATGATGTACTTGTCCGGTTTTTGAGTTATTGCTTGAGCAGTTACAACAATCTCACTGAGTTCTATCTCTTTGACTTTAAGCCCTATCTTACCCAAATCAACACATTCTCCCGAAGTGCCCGAAATGTTGACACAGGTTGTCGCATAATCGTCTTTCGAGATTTCAACAATCAAGGTAGAGTCACTCACGTTTGCCGACGAGAATTGTCCGGATTGATCAGTTTCAATACCAACAACAACTTTGTTGGCACTGTTACGTCCAATGATCAAAGCCTTTCGTACAGGCTTCCCTGTTTCGTCAACAACAGTGCCTTTGATCACATACGCATACACGTGCATTACTTGCAACAACAGGCATAAAATCAAAAAGATTTTTCGCAAGTTAGTTTTCATCAACTTCTTTTTTCAAAAGAATATTTTGAGGAATTCAATCAAATCTCGCTTCTTGCAGGCAAGAAAATCACTCGGCTTCAAAGCCTGCATCTTCTACCGCATCGACAATGGATTGCACGTCGAAGTCACCTTCTACTTGCGCTTCGGCCTCGGCAAGGTCAACCTTAGCTTCGGCTACGCCCTTAACTCCCTTTATCGCGTTTTCAACTTTTATGCGGCAATGGTCGCATTTCATTCCGGTGATTTTAAAAATTTTCTTCATCATGTCTTTTTGTAATATGTTTTAAAAAATAATCATTAATGCACAACCATTAACAATAACCAAAGGTACAGAACTTTAACAACATGCACAAATTTTCCTCAAAAAAAAACAATCAACTAATTATCAACAACTTACACATCTCGAAAAACTTCAATCTTCCATTTTAGCAAGAACAAAAACAAGTAAACAGCCAACTGATTGCCAAGAAAAAGAATGTTATTTTTACTCTATTCTCGAAGTTGTTGCCATGAGTTGAAAAATTCTGTTTTGTTGCACATTCAAAATTAAATGATTATTTTTGAAAAACGATAGCATTTAAATTGATCATCACAAAACAAACAACATTTAAACAAAGATTACAATGAAAAAAATTACATCATTACTGTTAATCGCTTTCATGATGGTTGGCATGACCGCCATCGATGCACAAGCACAAAAAAAGCTTCACAAGGCAGGAGCCAAGAAAGGAGCAAAGGCAAAAATATTTAACGCCAATGATTTTACCGGCGTGTTTGTAAACAGTTTCAAAGACTACGACGGTAATCTTGTCAACGACACTATTGCCCTGCTCTACAATGCTTCAACCGGCGAAGTTACGGGCAACTATTGCAACGAGAGTGGCACCGTGCGCGATGTTGCCGGCATGGTCGATGGAAAAAAAGTTGCATTGAGTTTTATTGACAACGGCGACGAACTTGCCGAAGCATTTTTTTTCTACAACAAAAACTCATTGAAGCTGGACGGTTTCACCGGCTTGTTTAAACGAATTTCGAGTACTTATAAAGAAATCAAAAGGTACGATCTCGAAGAGCAGCATTCTGTCGAACCGAGCAAAACGCTTGAAGAAGCCGCCGATGCAGTTCGCCAAGCGGCGGCGGCAGGTCAAGTCGAGCCTACTGAATGAGAATAATTTAACCCAAATCGGTCATTAGAGTCCGCATTGATTTCGCCTGCATGTTGAGCAGATTGGTTGCCGTTTTTTTGAAGGCGTAGCGGACTGCGTCAAGAAAAAAACGGTAATCAAGATACCGACATGCAGATGAAAGCAAGTGGAAAGTTGCACGATGACCAAAACTGTAACCTCCGCGGTCTAATGACCGATTTGGGTTTAAACCAGGGAGGTTTTTGGCCTCCCTTTTTTTTGCAAAAAATGTGAATAACTTTTACTGCTTGGTTTCGTAGTTGGGAATATCCACAAGCTTGATGTCGTAAACCAATGTCGAATAAGCCGGTACTAAACCAACCTTGACACTGCCATAAGCTTGTTCAAAAGGAATTACAATGCGACAACTGTCGCCAACGTGCATACGAGTAATGGCAATGGGCCAACCACTGATGATGCCCGAGTTCAACTTCGTGCGGAAGATGCTGTCGGCAGGAGTTTTTCTGGCGAAAGACGAGTCAACCGCAACTCCATTATAGAGGCAAACCTTGTATTTAACATCGACCGTCGAAGTGAAGTGCGGTTTTAAATTGCCTTGTGTGATCGTCGTGTCGTTGTACCACATCATGAGCACTTGGGCGGCAGAATCCCAAGGAGCCATCGCTGTGGTGTATTTGCCACTTGCCGCCTCTTGCGCATAGAATGCGGCATTGGCCTTGCGCCACTTGGGGTCGGTGCCGGAGTTGTCGTCGAGCGAACATGCTCCAAATGTGAACATGCCGATGAGGCAAACAAGTAATATGAACGGAAGTTTTTTCATATCGATTTCTTGTGCGAAAAATTAAATTTATACCAATTTTTTCAACAATGTGTTGAGACTGCATTCTTGCCCTATGATTGCCGGCAATTCGGCAATAGATACACGTTGCTGCTCCATAGAGTCGCGGTCACGCAATGTAACGGTGTTGTCTTCAAGAGTTTGACCATCGATGGTAATGCAATAAGGAGTGCCAATTGCGTCCATGCGACGATAACGCTTGCCCACACTGTCTTTCTCGTCGTAGCAACAAGCAAAATCGAACTTCAAAATGTCCATGATTTCATGCGCTTTCTCGGGCAGTCCGTCTTTTTTCACCAATGGCAAAATGGCACATTTCACCGGGGCCAAAGCCTTGGGCAAGTGAAGAACTACACGCGAGTCGCCATTGTCGAGTTGATGTTCTTCGTAGGAAGAACACAACACCGTGAGGAACATGCGATCTACGCCAATCGAGGTTTCTATCACAAATGGCGTGTAGCTCTTGTTTAGCTCAGGATCAAAATATTGTATCTTTTTGCCCGAGAATTTCTCATGCTGGCTCAAATCAAAGTCGGTGCGGCTGTGAATGCCTTCAACCTCCTTGAAACCAAAGGGCATTTTAAACTCGATGTCGGTAGCGGCATTGGCATAATGTGCCAACTTTTCGTGGTCGTGATAGCGATATTTTTCATCGCCCATGCCAAGAGCTTTGTGCCATTTCATGCGACCTTCTTTCCAGTATTCAAACCACCGCATTTCATCGCCCGGGCAAACGAAGAACTGCATCTCCATTTGTTCAAACTCACGCATGCGGAACACAAACTGCCGGGCAACAATCTCGTTGCGAAACGCTTTGCCAATTTGTGCAATACCAAACGGAATGCGCATGCGTCCGGTCTTTTGCACATTCAAAAAGTTCACGAAAATGCCTTGTGCTGTCTCGGGGCGCAGATAGATGTCCATCGCAGAGTCGGCACTGCTTCCCATTTCGGTTTTGAACATCAAATTAAACTGGCGCACATCGGTCCAATTTCTTGTACCCGAGATGGGATCAACGATTTCACAGTCGTCAATAATTTGTTTCAATGCTTTCAAGTCATTGGCATTCATGGCATCGGCGAAGCGTTGGTGTATTTCGTCGCGCTTTTTTCTATACTCGAGCACGCGGGCATTGGTGTCGCAATACATTTTCTCATCGAAATTCTCGCCAAAACGTTTTCTTGCCTTTTCAACCTCTTTGTTGATTTTCTCATCATATTTGGCAATTTCGTCTTCAATGAGCACATCGGCGCGATAGCGTTTCTTCGAGTCTTTGTTGTCGATCAATGGGTCGTTAAAAGCATCGACGTGGCCACTTGCCTTCCAAATGGAAGGGTGCATGAAAATTGCAGAATCAATGCCCACGATGTTTTCGTGCAACAACGTCATTGCCTCCCACCAGTAACGCTTGATATTATTTTTGAGCTCAACACCGTTTTGCGCATAGTCATAGACAGCACCAAGGCCGTCATAGATTTCACTTGAAGGAAACACAAAGCCATACTCTTTGCAATGCGACACGATTTTCTTGAAAACGTCTTCTTGTTTTGCCATATTTGTTCTTTATCTTGTTTTGTTGCCGGCAACCGGACTAACCACATTTTGCTTTAAAGTGAAATATTATCTCTAAAAAACGGTCAAATTTCACAATTAATGTGCAAAGTTAATGCAAATTACCAGCAAAAACAACACACTCTGATTTTTTAACCCAAATCGGTTTCACTTTGGCAAATCGTAATGGTTGAAACTGTTGTAGCAATAGTACTGCCCCATTTGCATGTCACCAACAAAAAAATCGCCCAAGAGCTTAAAAAGAGCTTTGGGCGATTTTCTAATATGTGTGTGTGTGTGTGTGTAAATGCGTCTATCAGTCGACAACGTTTTCGCGGGCAAGTTGCGCTTCGTTAGGAAGCATGCCTTCGTCAGGCTTGTTGAAGCCTGCACGAGCCAATTCTTCTTTGTCGCCAACAATGAGTCCTTGATATTCACGCAAGCCGGTACCGGCCGGAATCAAGTGACCGCATATCACATTCTCCTTCATGCCTTCAAGCATGTCGACCTTGCCACGAATGGCGGCCTCGTTGAGCACCTTGGTGGTTTCTTGGAAGGAAGCCGCACTCATGAAGCTCTTGGTCTGCAGTGCTGCACGAGTAATACCTTGCAGAATTTGTTCAGACGTTGCCGGCACAGCATCGCGCACCTCAACCAACTTTTTGTCGCTGCGCTTGAGCACAGAGTTGATGTCGCGCAACTTGCGTGCTGTGATGATTTGACCGGCTTGAACCGAATCGCTGTCGCCTGCATCGGTCACAACTTTCTTGTCCCAAATGCGGTCGTTCTCGTCCATGAACTCTTGTTTGTCGACAATTTGCTGTTCGAGGAAACGAGTGTCGCCCGGATCGAGAATGTTGACCTTACGCATCATTTGGCGCACAATCACTTCAAAGTGCTTGTCGTTGATGCCCACACCTTGCAGACGATAAACGTTTTGCACCTCATTCACGATGTAGTCTTGAACGGCTGTCGGTCCCATGATTCGAAGAATGTCGGCAGGCGTGATGGCACCATCGGAAAGTGCAGTGCCGGCACGCACAAAGTCGTTTTCTTGAACAAGAATCTGCTTTGAAAGCGGAACTAAGTACTTCTTGACTTCGCCCAGCTTGCTTGTAACCTCAATTTCACGGTTACCACGCTTGATTTTGCCAAATGCGACTTCACCATCGATTTCGCTGACGATAGCAGGATTAGAAGGATTGCGAGCCTCGAAAAGCTCGGTTACACGTGGCAAACCGCCCGTGATGTCACCTGCACCACCACTCGATGCCCTTGGAATCTTCACAAACACTTCACCCATTGAGATTTCCTCGCCCTCTTCGAAGATGAGATGAGCACCCACAGGCAAAGTGTAGGTTTTCATCAAGTTTCCGTCTTTATCATAGAGTTCGGCCTCGGGCACTTTGGTGCGATCCTTAGGTTCGATGATAATTTTTTCGCTGTTGCCCGATGTTTCGTCAACTTCATTGCGATAGGTAATGCCTTCAATGAGATTGTTGAGTTTCAAAGTACCACTCACTTCGCTGACAATAACAGCATTGAAGGGGTCCCATTCGCATATCACATCGCCTTCCTTGAGCATGTCGCCCGAATGGAAGAACAGTTTTGAACCGTAGTTGATGTTTGACGAAGTGAGCACCATGTTGGTGTTGAGATCGACGATGCGCAATTCTGCCATGCGACCAATAACCACATCAAAGCCGTTTTTGTCTTTCACCGAACGGAGTTCGTCAATTTCAAGACGACCTTCATACTTGGAGGTTAAGTTGGACACGGCAGCAATGTTGCTGGCAACACCACCCACGTGGAATGTACGCAACGTGAGCTGTGTGCCCGGCTCGCCAATAGCTTGCGCCGCGATCACGCCCACAGCTTCACCCTTCTGCACCATGCGATGGTTGGCAAGATTGCGCCCATAGCACTTGGCACAAACGCCATGCTTGGCCTCACAAGTGAGCACCGAACGAATTTCTACCGACTCAATGGGCGAATTGTTGATGCGATCGGCCGAGGCATCGCTAATTTCTTCGCCGGCCTCGACAATCACGTCACCGGTAGTTGGGTCAACAATGTCGTGAACCGACACGCGACCAACGATGCGGTCGCCCAACGATGCTACAACATCATCGTTGTTCTTCACCTCACGGCAAACGAGACCGCGCAATGTGCCACAGTCGTCTTCGGTGATAATCACATCGTGAGCGACATCGACCAAACGACGAGTCAGGTAACCGGCATCGGCAGTTTTCAATGCAGTATCGGCAAGACCCTTGCGAGCACCGTGAGTAGAAATGAAGTATTCAAGCACACTCAAGCCTTCTTTAAAGTTGGCAAGAATGGGGTTTTCGATAATTTGGTGTCCGCCTTCAACACCCGATTTCTGTGGCTTGGCCATGAGGCCGCGCATTCCGGAGAGCTGGCGAATTTGATCTTTAGAACCACGAGCACCGGAGTCGAGCATCATGTACACAGAATTAAAACCTTGCTGATCGGAGCTGATTTGCTTCATCAAAGTATCGGTCAACTTGGTATTCACATTTGTCCAAATATCGATAATCTGGTTGTAACGCTCGTTGTTGGTGATGAAACCCATGTTATAGTTACCCATCACCTCTTCGACACGTGCGTCACCTGCGGCAACGATTTCTTCTTTTTCGGGCGGAACAAGCACGTCATTCAAGTTGAACGACAAGCCACCCAAATAGGCCATGCGATAGCCCATGTTCTTTACATCATCGAGGAACTTGGCCGAACGTGGCACACCGCAATTGCGAATAACCTTAGTGATTAATTTCTTGAGTGTCTTCTTGGAAATCAGCTCATTCACATAGCCCAACTCATCGGGAATGCACTCATTGACCATGATGCGCCCATAGCAAGTATCGGAAACAATGCGACTCACTTTCTCGCCATTAGCGTCAAGTTCTTCTACACGCACCGAGATAATGGCGTTGCGGTCGAGCTTGCCCTCGTTGTAGGCGATTGTGGCTTCTTCGGGACTATAAAACACACTGCCCTCGCCTTTGCGACCTGCACGCAACTTGGTAATGTAGTACAGACCCAACACCATATCCTGCGAAGGAACTGTGATAGGTTCGCCATTGGCAGGATTTAAGATGTTGTGAGGCATGAGCATGAGCATTTGAGCCTCAACCACAGCTTCGTTGCCAAGAGGCAAGTGAACGGCCATTTGGTCACCGTCGAAGTCGGCATTGAACGGAGTACAAGCCAGAGGGTGCAATTGGATTGCCTTACCCTCGATGAGACGTGGCTGGAAAGCCTGAATTGACAATCGGTGCAATGTGGGTGCACGGTTGAGCAACACTGGGTGCCCTTTCATCACGTTTTCAAGGATGTCGTAAACAACCGGTTCCTTGCGATCAACGATTTTCTTGGCACTTTTCACAGTTTTCACAATGCCACGCTCAATGAGCTTGCGAATGACGAATGGTTTGTAGAGCTCGGCAGCCATGTCTTTTGGAATACCGCACTCTCCCATTTTCAATTCAGGACCTACAACAATCACCGAACGCGCACTGTAGTCGACACGCTTACCAAGCAAGTTTTGGCGAAAACGTCCTTGCTTGCCTTTTAAGCTGTCGCTCAACGACTTCAACGGGCGATTGGCTTCGCTCTTCACGGCACTTGACTTGCGTGAGTTGTCGAGCAATGAATCCACAGCTTCTTGGAGCATGCGTTTTTCGTTGCGCAAAATAACTTCGGGAGCTTTGATTTCGATGAGCCGTTTCAGGCGGTTGTTGCGAATGATTACCCGGCGATACAAGTCGTTCAAGTCGCTAGTGGCAAAACGGCCGCCATCGAGAGGAACGAGTGGACGCAATTCCGGCGGAATAACGGGAACCACCTTCAAAATCATCCATTCGGGGCGGTTCACAGTCTTAGACGTGCGGAATGCTTCAACAACTTGAAGCCGTTTCAAAGCTTCGGTTTTGCGTTGTTGAGAGGTTTCCTTGAAAGCACGATCGCGCAAAGAATTGGCCAAGCTGTCGAGATCGAGCTGAACGAGCAAATCGTAGATTGCATCGGCACCCATCTTGGCGACAAACTTGTTGGGGTCATCGTCTTCAAGCATGCTGTTTTCACGTGGCAGCTTGTCGAGAACGTCGAGATATTCCTCTTCGCTCAAGAGATCGTACTTTTGCAATTCGGTGCCGTCGGGCAAGGTTGCAGTACCGGGGTTGATGACAATGTAACGCTCGTAGTAGATAACAGAGTCGAGTTTCTTGGTGGGCAAGCCCAGCAAGTAGCCTATTTTATTGGGCAGAGAGCGGAAGTACCAAATGTGGGCAACCGGCACAACCAGCTGGATGTGACCGCTGCGCTCACGGCGCACTTTCTTCTCAGTGACCTCAACGCCACAACGGTCGCACACAATGCCCTTGTAGCGAATGCGCTTGTACTTGCCGCAATGGCACTCATAGTCCTTTACAGGGCCAAAGATGCGCTCGCAAAAAAGGCCGTCGCGCTCGGGCTTGTAGGTACGATAGTTGATGGTCTCTGGCTTGAGCACCTCACCAAAGGAATTCTCAAGAATTTCATCGGGCGAAGCAAGTCCGATGGTAATCTTTGAGAAATTACTCTTTATTTTATTGTCTTTTCTAAAAGCCATTATAAATGTATTAAAGAGACGTTATTATTCAAGTTTAACACTTAAGCACAATCCGCGCAACTCGTGGAGCAACACGTTGAGCGACTCGGGAATACCCGGATTGGGCATGGGATCGCCCTTGACAATGGCTTCGTAAGCCTTGCTGCGACCTATCACATCGTCACTCTTGATGGTGAGAATTTCTTGAAGCACGTGAGACGCGCCAAATGCTTCAAGAGCCCAAACCTCCATTTCACCAAAACGCTGACCACCAAACTGTGCTTTACCGCCAAGTGGCTGTTGCGTGATCAATGAGTATGGACCAATAGAGCGTGCGTGCATCTTGTCTTCAACCATATGGCCGAGTTTCAAGAAGTAGGTCACACCCACAGTCGCCTTTTGGTCGAACGGTTCGCCGGTAGAGCCATCATAGAGTTGTGTGCTGCCTGCACGAGGCAAGCCGGCCTTGTCGGTCCATTCGTTCAAGTCGTCCATTGAAGCACCGTCAAAAATTGGTGTGGCAAACTTCACGCCCAATTCACTGCCTGCCCAGCCCAGCACAGCCTCGAAAATTTGACCGAGGTTCATGCGAGAAGGCACACCAAGTGGGTTCAACACCAAGTCTACGGTGGTGCCATCGGCCAAGAACGGCATGTCTTCTTCACGCACAACGCGCGACACGATACCTTTGTTGCCATGACGGCCTGCCATCTTGTCGCCAACGCCAATTTTGCGTTTCTTGGCAACATATACCTTAGCCATCTGCATAATGCCGGCAGGGAGTTCGTCACCAATTTGGCGGTCAAACTTCTTGCGGCGCAGTTCTGTTTCAATAGCCTTGCTCTTGCGCAGGTAGTTCATCACACAAGCACGTATCATGTCGTTCTTGTGTGCATCTTTGGTCCATTTGCTCAAATTCACCGATTCAAAATCGAGTTCGTTGAGCACCGACAGCGCAAATTTTTGTCCCTTTGGAATAACCTCGGTGTCGAGGAAGTCTTTCACGCCTTGCGAAGTCAACCCTTCGGTGAGCTTGAGCAATTTTTCATTGAGCTTGCCTTTAAGCTCATCTTGCATTGCCTTATATTCCTCGTCGAGTGCAACGATTTCGGGATCGGCGCCACGAGTTTTCTTTTTCTTCATTGCGCGAGCAAAGAGACGTGTGTTGATGATAACACCTTTGAGCGAAGGATTGGCTTTGAGCGAAGCGTCTTTCACGTCGCCGGCCTTGTCGCCAAAGATTGCACGCAAGAGTTTCTCTTCCGGTGTGGGGTCAGACTCACCCTTGGGAGTGATTTTGCCAATGAGAATGTCGCCCGGCTGAATGTGAGCGCCAATACGAATGATGCCACGTTCGTCGAGATCTTTGGTTGCATCTTCACTCACATTGGGAATGTCGTTAGTGAGTTCTTCCATGCCACGCTTTGTTTCACGCACTTCGAGCGTGTATTCATCGACATGTACACTGGTGAGAATGTCTTCACGCACCACACGCTCGTTGAGCACAATGGCATCTTCATAGTTATAGCCTTTCCATGGCATATAGGCCACTTTCAGGTTACGTCCCAAAGCAAGTTCGCCATTTTCGGTCGAATAACCCTCGGTGAGGATTTCGCCCTTTTCAACACGCTGACCGCTGTCGCAAATAGGACGCAAATCAATGGTTGTGCTTTGGTTGGTTTTACGGAACTTGGGTAAGCGGTATTCCACAACCGGCTCATCGAAGCTCACAAAGGCATCTTCTTCGCTCTGGTCGTAGCGTATGCGTATTACGTCGGCATCGACATATTCGATCACACCGGAGCCTTCGGCTTGAATTTGGGTGCGACTGTCGTAGGCCAATCGTTCTTCAATGCCGGTGCCCACAATTGGAGCCTGACTGCGCAACAAGGGCACAGCCTGACGCATCATGTTGGCACCCATCAAGGCACGGTTGGCATCGTCATGCTCCAAGAATGGAATCATTGCCGCGGCAATCGATGCAATCTGCTGTGGCGAAACGTCCATGTAGTCAATCGACTCGGGAGGCATAACCGGGAAGTCGGCTTCCAAGCGCGTTTTAATTCTGTTGTTGGTAAATACGCCATTATCGTCGAGTGGAGCATTACCTTGGGCAATAATTTTATCTTCTTCGCTCTCGGCGGTGAGATAAACTATTTCGTTGTTATTGAGATCTACTTTGCCATTCTCTACCTTGCGATAGGGCGTTTCGATGAAACCGAGCTTATTGATCTTGGCATAGATGCAAAGTGATGAAATAAGACCGATGTTGGGACCTTCGGGCGTTTCGATAGGACACAAACGACCATAGTGGGTGTAGTGCACGTCGCGCACCTCAAAGCCGGCACGCTCGCGCGACAAGCCGCCGGGGCCAAGAGCCGACATGCGACGCTTGTGAGTGATCTCGGCCAGCGGATTGGTCTGATCCATGAATTGCGACAATGCGTTGGTACCAAAGAATGTATTGATGACCGACGAAATTGTCTTAGCGTTAATCAAGTCGATGGGCGTGAACACTTCGTTATCGCGCACGTTCATGCGCTCGCGAATGGTGCGTGCCATGCGTGCCAAGCCCACGCCAAACTGATTATAGAGTTGCTCGCCCACGGTGCGCACGCGACGATTGCTCAGGTGGTCGATATCGTCAACATCGGTCTTGCTGTTGATCAGCCCGATGAGATAACGTATAATTTCAATGATGTCTTCTTTGGTGAGAACACGCACTTCATCATCGGTGGTGAGGCCAAGCTTGCGATTGATGCGGAAACGGCCCACATCGCCCAAGTCGTAACGTTTTTCGCTGAAGAACAAGTTATTGATAACTTCGCGAGCACTTGCGTCATCGGGAGCTTCGGCATTGCGCAACTGGCGATAAACATAGTTGATTGCCTCCTTTTCGGAGTTGCATGTATCTTTACTGAGCGTGTTGAAAATAATTTCATAATCACTCGTGTTCACATCTTCCTTGTGAACAAGAATGGTCGACACGCCCGATTCGAGGATTTCCTGAATGTTGTTTTCCTCGATAATGGTGTCACGATCGATGATTACGTCGTTACGCTCGATCGAAACAACTTCGCCGGTATCTTCATCGACGAAGTCCTCGTTCCATGATTTCAGAACACGGGCGGCGAGCTTGCGGCCCACTGCCTTCTTGAGGTTGGTTTTGTTGACTTTGAGTTCTTCGGCCAAGCCAAATATCTTGATAATGTCGCTATCGGTCTCGAAGCCAATGGCACGCAACAGGGTTGTTACCGGCAATTTCTTTTTGCGATCGATGTAGGCATACATCACATTGTTGATATCGGTGGCAAATTCAATCCATGATCCACGGAAGGGAATGATGCGAGCCGAATAGAGTTTCGTTCCGTTGGCGTGCAGGCTTTGTCCGAAGAAAACGCCCGGCGAACGATGTAATTGCGACACTACAACACGTTCTGCACCATTGATGATAAACGTACCTTTATCGGTCATATAGGGGATTGCGCCAAGATACACATCTTGCACCTCAGTAGCAAAGTCTTCGTGATCGGGATCGGTACAATAAAGTTTGAGCTTCGCTTTGAGTGGCACACTGTAGGTCAAGCCACGGTCAAAGCACTCGTCAATAGTGTAGCGAGGTGGATCAATAAAATAATCCAAAAATTCGAGTACAAAGTTGTTTCGGGTATCGGCAATTGGGAAATTCTCCGAAAAAACTTTATAGAGTCCCTCGTTTTTTCTTTTCTCAGTTGGAGTATCTAATTGCAGAAAATCTCTGAAAGATTGTAATTGCACTTCAAGAAAATCCGGATAGGGATAAGGGTTCTTGACGCGTGCAAAATTAATGCGTGGTTGTTTGGAAACTGACATTGAAAAATTTATTAAGTGAACTCAAATTTTAATTATGACACAAAAAGGTTAAGAATCGACTTTATAGGAGGATTCTTAACCTATATACCTGATATTCAGGTAATATTATTTAAGTTCAACTTCAGCTCCGAGTTCTTCGAGTTGCTTTTTGAGACCTTCGGCTTCAGCCTTAGGAAGAGCTTCTTTAACTGGAGAAGGAGCCTTGTCAACAAGGTCCTTAGCGTCTTTCAAGCCAAGACCGGTGAGTTCCTTAACCAATTTGATAACTTTGAGCTTTTCAGCACCTGCAGCCTTAAGAATTACATCGAATTCCGACTTTTCGTCTTCAGCAGCAGCACCAGCAGCAGCTGGGCCAGCAGCAACTGCAACAGCTGCAGCAGCTGGTTCAATACCGTATTCTTCTTTAAGAATTTGAGCGAGTTCGTTTACTTCCTTAACTGAAAGATTAACCAATTCTTCTGCAAAAGCTTTTAAATCTGCCATTTTTGTATGATTTAAATTGTTTGTTTAATTATTTTTCTTCTTTTTTTGATAATGTTTCGAGAATTCCGTGGAGTTTTCCGCCACCCGATTGCAAAGCAGAAACAACATTCTTCGCCGGCGATTGCAACAGAGCCACAACATCGGCAATAAGTTCGTTTTTGCTCTTGATTGCAACAAGCGTGCTGAGGTTTTCCTCACCCATGTAAACCGTTTCTTCGACGAAGGCGGCTTTGAGAGCAGGTTGAGTTTCTTTCTTGTTGCGGAATTCTTTAATAAGTTTAGCCGGAGCGTTACCAGTGTTGCTCAACATGAGCGTGGTGTTTCCAACCAGAGCAGGATAAAGACCGGAGTAGTCAACGTCTGACTGCTCCATAGCCTTCTTCAACAAGGTGTTTTTAACAACCACCATTTTCACGTCGGCATTGAATGCGGCACGACGCAATTCGGTAGTCTTTTCGGCATTCAATGCAGCGGTAGATGTGAGATAAACACAGCTGTATCGAGCCAAAATGTCCTTGATAGTATCAATCAATATAGCTTTATCTTCCTTTCTCATTTCTTTTTCAATTTTAAAAGTTAAGCGCCCACAGTTTTAATGTCAATCTTAATACCAGGACTCATTGTACTTGAAAGATAAACGCTCTTGATATAAGCACCCTTGGCGGTAGTAGGCTTCATCTTGATGAGCGTGTTGATGAATGCCAAAGCATTCTCTTTGATTTGCTCGGGAGTGAAAGAAACCTTACCGATAGAAGTGTGTACTATACCTTTTTTATCAACTTTGAAGTCGATTTTACCTTGTTTTACTTCCTTAACAGCCTTAGCGATGTCCTGAGTAACAGTTCCGCTCTTGGGATTTGGCATGAGGCCGCGAGGACCAAGCACACGTCCCAAAGGACCAAGTTTACCCATGTTTTGTGGCTGTGTAATGATTACGTCTACATCGGTCCAACCTTCTTTAATCTTTTGGATATACTCGTCAAGACCTACATAGTCGGCACCTGCAGCCTTAGCCTCTTCTTCCTTGTCGGCAGTGCACAGAGCAAGAACGCGAACGACCTTGCCGGTTCCGTGAGGAAGAGAAACCACGCCACGAATGTTTTGATCAGCTTTTCGAGGATCTACACCAAGACGTACATCGATATCGGCCGAAGCATCAAACTTCGTGTAAGTAATTTCTTTCACGAGAGCAGCTGCTTCATCAAGGGTGTAAGCTTTCCCGGCTTCAATCTTCTCCTTAGCTAACTTTTGATTTTTTGTAAGTTTACTCATTGTCAATTGAAGTTTTAAACGTTTTCAGGGAATGTACCCTTAACAGTGATACCCATACTTCTTGCTGTTCCAGCGACCATCTTCATCGCCGAGGCTACAGTAAAACAGTTCAAATCGGCCATCTTGTCTTCAGCAATTTCCTTAACCTGTTCCCAAGTAACCGAAGCCACTTTCTGACGGTTAGGTGCGCCTGAACCACTCTTCACCTTAGCCGCATCGAGCAGTTGAACTGCTGCCGGAGAGGTCTTAACGATAAAGTCAAAACTCTTGTCGCTGTAGTAAGTAATTACCACTGGCAACACTTTACCGGCCTTAGCTTGAGTGCGGGCATTGAATTGCTTGCAAAACTCCATGATGTTGATACCCTTAGAACCAAGAGCCGGTCCTACTGGCGGTGAAGGGTTTGCGGCTCCACCTTTAATCTGTAATTTTAACTGTCCAGCAATTTCTTTAGCCATTTTGTTTAATTGTTTTTATTGTTTATAAAAACCGGGCACGAACAAAAACCGTTCACGTAACATTAAACGATTTTATTCACGCTCTACCTGCGAATTGTCTAACTCAAGAGGAGTCTTTCGGCCAAACACCTTAACCATGACTTTGAGCTTGCGTTTTTCTCGATTCACCTCCTCAATTTCACCAGTGAAGCCATTGAAGGGACCAAAATTGACCTTAACGGTTTCACCCACGATGTAGTCATTGGCCACACCTGTTTCAGAAGCGGTTTCTTCGATTTCGGCAGCTCCAAGCATGCGAGCAATGTCGCTTTCGCGTATTGCCTCCGGCTTGTGGCCGGCATCACGCGTACGCACAAAATTGATCACATTAGTGGTATTCACAAGAAATTCCTCAGTCTCACCATCAAGGTCAGCCTGAATGAAAATGTAGCCCGAAAGCAAATTCTTCTCTTTGAGCACCTTCTTACCACCACGCGTTGTGTAAACCTTTTCTGTTGGAACCAAAACCTGCTGAATGTGGGCACCAAGGTGCTCATTGTTCTTACAAGCAGCTTCAATCATTTCTTTGATTTTAGCTTCTTTTCCAGAAATAGTACGCAAAACGTACCACAGTTTTTTTTGTCCTTCAGCCATTGTGTGTTTACTTACTTGCTTGATGATGTTTTTAAACTTGTTTGAAAATCTTTGTCGTACTTCCCTAAAAACAGCGCCTTTTTAATTTTGGGAGAAGAAAGCGCTGCATGAATTTTAGAGGTGATAGACAAATTCCATTACCAGTTGAATGAGCTTGTCAATGCCCCATATAAGAAGTGCCATGAGTATGGAAGCTACCATGACAATAATGGTGCTGTTGGCAAGTTCCTCCTTAGAAAGCCAAGAAACCTTATGAACAAGCTCGTTATAAGATTCCTCGAGATCCGTAAGTATTTTATTTTTTGCCATAATTGTTTTATGAAAAATAGCACGGGAAGTAAGACTCGAACTCACGACCTACGGTTTTGGAGACCGTCGTTCTACCAACTGAACTATTCCCGTGTGTGTAATCGGTCTCGTCTCATACAAAGCCGAGACCGACTCATCTTATTAAATTCCTTTTAAGGGAAAGTATTATTCAATAATTTTGGTAATTTGGCCGGAACCTACTGTGCGACCACCTTCACGGATTGCGAAGCGAAGACCTTCGTTGCAAGCAACCGGTTCGATAAGCTTAACAGTAATTTCCACGTTATCACCGGGCATCACCATTTCTACACCTTCGGGAAGAGTAATTTCGCCAGTCACGTCGAGCGTGCGAATGTAGAATTGCGGACGATAGTGAGTGCGGAATGCTGTGTGGCGACCACCTTCTTCTTTCTTCAACACGTAGATCGATGCAGTGAAGTTATCGTGTGGTTGAACGAGACCCGGGTGGCAGATTACCATACCGCGACGAATTTCGTCTTTGTCGATACCACGGAGAAGCAGACCAACGTTGTCACCGGCTTCACCCTGATCGAGAAGTTTGCGGAACATCTCAACACCTGTAATAGTAGATTGCAAGTCGGCACCGAGACCCATGATTTGAACCTTATCGCCTACCTTAACAATACCGGTTTCAATACGACCGGTAGCAACAGTACCACGACCGGTGATTGAGAACACGTCTTCAACAGGCATCAAGAAAGGTTTGTCGATATCGCGTGGAGGCAGCGGAATCCACTCGTCAACGGCAGCCATGAGTTGGAGCACTGTGTCAACCCATTTTTGCTCACCGTTCAAGCCACCAAGAGCCGAACCCTTGATAACGGGAGTGTTATCGCCATCATAGTCATATTCTGAAAGGAGTTCACGAACATCCATTTCAACGAGTTCGATCATTTCATCGTCAACATCCGGCGAGTCACACTTGTTCAAGAAGATAACCAGACGAGGAACGTTTACTTGGCGAGCCAAGAGGATGTGTTCGCGAGTTTGAGGCATCACACCATCGGTAGCTGCGATAACCACGATAGCACCGTCCATTTGAGCAGCACCGGTTACCATGTTCTTCACATAGTCGGCGTGTCCGGGGCAGTCAACGTGTGCATAGTGACGGTTAGCAGTCTCATACTCAACGTGAGAGGTGTTAATAGTAATACCACGTTCCTTCTCTTCGGGAGCGTTATCGATAGAATCGAATGAACGAACTTCCTTATCAGAGAAACCTTGGTCAGCAAGCACCTTGGTGATAGCTGCGGTCAGAGTAGTTTTACCGTGGTCAACGTGACCGATTGTACCGATGTTAACATGCGGTTTGGTCCTTTCAAATTTCTCTTTTGCCATAACTTTAATTATTTGCGATTAAATGATTTAATATCTTATTTACGAGCCAGTCTCCACCACCCCAACGTGCATTATTTCACTTTGAGAGGCGAAGATTGCCACTATTTTGCTTTGAGCCGGTGGTGGGAATTGAACCCACGACCTCTTCCTTACCAAGGAAGTGCTCTACCTCTGAGCTACACAGGCAACATTGAGCGGAAGACGAGGCTCAAACTCGCGACCCTCAGCTTGGAAGGCTGATGCTCTATCAACTGAGCTACTTCCGCAAAAAAGTGGGTAGAGATGGATTCGAACCACCGAAGCTATAAAGCAGCAGATTTACAGTCTGCCCCATTTGGCCACTCTGGAATCTACCCGTTTTTCCTCTTTTTGAGCCTCTTGTCGGATTCGAACCAACGACCCCGAGATTACAAATCACGTGCTCTGGCCAACTGAGCTAAAGAGGCACTTGCCGAAAAATTTACACACGGAAAACGTTTTCAAGCGGGTGCAAAGTTACGCATATTTTTTAATCCAACAAACATTCCACGCTTTTTTTTTGAAAAAAACTTCGTTTTTCGTCGAAAATCGAGTGCAAGTTACACATTATTTATATAATAAGAAAAAAATTAGTCCAAAAAGTCACATCTGTAGTTTCAACTATTGAATGCGCAGAGTCAACCAGCAAATGCAAAATTACAAAACGTGTTTGAAGAACTCTCTCTTTGGAGTAGAAAAGTTTAGTTTTTCTCTTGGTCTTTCGTTCAATTTCTTTTGTATGGCCATAATTCTCTTGTCCGTATAGTTATCA
>JBGYAB010000009.1:0-4189 GCA_041815985.1 Sodaliphilus sp.
AGCGCAGATGGTCAATGCCTACTATGCCCAACGAATTATTGACGTGTTCGAGAGAAACCCGAACATGCCATTAAATAAAGAAATTGTGAATGAGATATTTAGTTTCGCTGCCGACGTAGCATAAAAAATAACGGAGTATTGTTAAACAAAACTCAGGATAATATATTTTTTACTCTACTCCCATATATACTCTGCTGATGATATTGTGAATGATTATTGTTTTTTTCTGCGTACTTCTTTTTAAAAGTTTGCCGATTAGTTGAGAAAAAAGGGTTATCTTTGTCCGAATTAAGGGAGTTGAAGTGAATTGGCCGACAAAACATTAAATAACAATAGCAAACGGCATATCGACAAGCAATGGCTACCCACCACCAAAAAGGAAATTGAGCACTTGGGGTGGGATCACATTGATGTAATCATGTTCAGTGGTGATGCCTACATTGACCACCCGTCGATGGGAGCGGCAGTGATTGGGCGTGTGCTCGAAGCTCATGGCTACAACGTGGCTATTGTGCCTCAACCCAACTGGCGCGACGATTGGCGTGACTTTAAGAAACTGGGTGCACCACGGTTGTTCTTTGGCGTGAGTGCCGGAGCCATGGACTCGATGGTGAACCACTACACAGCCAATCGTCGCCGTCGTAGCGACGATGCCTACACTCCGGGCGGGCGTGCAGGACAACGGCCAGATTATCCCACAATTGTGTATTGCGAAATCTTGAAGAAACTGTTTCCCGATGTGCCGGTGATTGCCGGCAGCATCGAGGCTTCGCTCCGCCGTTTTTCGCACTACGACTATTGGCAAGACAAGCTGTTGCCTTCAATCTTGGTGAACAGTGCCGCCGACATGCTCGTGTATGGCATGGGCGAGAAAACGCTGGTGGAACTGGCCGACGCCTTGAGCAACGGGAAGAAACTTGAAGAACTGACCGACATTCCTCAAACCGTGATCAGGCGCTCCAAAAGCGACATTCCGCTCACAGGCAGCGACGTTGTGTTGCACTCCTACGAGGATTGTCTTGCCGATAAAAAATGCCAGGCCGAAAATTTCAAGAAAATAGAAATCGAGTCAAATTTGTGGCATGGACACAACTTGTGGCAAGCCTGTGGCGACATCGCAATTAAAGTAAATCGCACCAATCCGCCAATGAGCAGTGAAGAAATCGATGCATCGTTTGACTTGCCCTATACTCGCCTGCCACATCCTCGCTACAACGGCAAGCGCATTCCTGCCTATGAAATGATACGCCACTCGGTGAACATGCATCGGGGGTGTTTTGGCGGTTGCGCCTTTTGCACCATCAGTGCGCATCAAGGCAAATTCATTGCTTCACGCAGCAAGGAGTCTATCATGAGAGAAGTGAAGCAAGTGGTGCAAATGGAAGACTTCAAAGGCTATATCAGCGACTTGGGAGGCCCCAGTGCCAACATGTATGGCATGCGCGGCCGTGATCAAGAGCGTTGCAAGTGTTGTGCCCGTCCATCGTGTCTGCACCCCAAGCCTTGCAACAATCTCAACACCGATCACAGTCGCCTGCTCGACATCTACCACAGCGTTGATGCTCTGCCTCAAGTAAAAAAATCGTTTATTGGCAGCGGAGTTCGATACGACTTGTCAATGCACAAAACCGGCGATGAAAAAATTGACAAAGTAAATGCGCAATATAACGAAGAACTCATTAGATTTCACGTGTCCGGACGGTTGAAAGTTGCACCCGAAAACACTGCCGATGAAGTCCTTGGCATGATGCGCAAACCTTCGTTCGACCTGTTCTATAAATTTAAGGCTTTCTTTGACCGCATCAACGACAAATACGGTCTCAAGCAACAGTTAATTCCCTACTTTATCTCCTCGCACCCCGGTTGCACCGAAGAAAACATGGCCGAATTGGCCGCCATCACCAAGGATTTGAACTTCCACTTAGAACAAGTGCAAGATTTCACCCCCACCCCCATGACGGTATCGACCGAAATTTTTTACACAGGCTATCACCCCTACACGTTGCAACCGGTGTACTGTGCTCACACCAAAGACGAAAAGTTGGCGCAACGCAAATTCTTTTTCTGGTATGAAAAAGAATACAGGCGCGACATTGCCGCCTCATTGCGCAAGTTGCACCGTCTCGACCTCCTTTCGAAACTATATCCCAATGGAGCACCATCATCGGCCGTCCCAAAGCACCCCAAAGCGCAAATGGCAAACTATGGACACAACCGCCGTTTTCTCCCTAACCCCAAAACAGGCAAACAGCCTCCCGGCGACTTCCGCAGAGCACGCAAAAAATAACCCCCTTTCTCAAAGACGTCACAATATACCATCGAGTTTTTACTCTTTACACATTTATAAAAACTTTTGTCGGGTTATAGTCGAAAAATTATTTTAAATTTCCTTTTTTCTTTAACCCAAATCGATCATTAGAGCCCGCACTGATTTTGTTTGAATGTTGAACAAATTGGTAGTCTTTTTTCTTGACGTAGCTCGCTACGTCAAGAAAAAGTCACCTCGCCGCCAAGGGGCAAGGATTTGCGCTACTCTTCTTTTTTGTCTTGTTGGTTTTCTTTATAGATTTTTTAATTGACAAGGACAACTCTCTTTCGGCATAATGCCTACTAAAGAGTTCTCCTGTTAATTTAATTCGCCGCATATACGGACCGGAGACGCATCCTGTTCTTCCAAAAATTGCTGCTTTGACAGGTAGAGCTAAAGAGCCAAGCGGAAACCAAAGTTGTTGTTGCGGTAGCCCGGCGAGTTGTTGTTGCGATTAGACACACGACAGTTCCTCGCGTTGTTGTTCCAGCTGCCACCACGAATCACGCGGTTAGAGCCCAAGCGGATACGTTCCATTGATTATTGACTGACGTTGAAAGTTATAGACATCTGCTTTGCGGATGAATGCGAACAGGCAGGTAGCTCGCTCTGCATATAACTGCTGACTGATTATTCCATTCTGTATCATATAATTTAATTTATTCATTTTGCATTGAAATCGCTTTCGACTACGTGCATTCAGTCGCAAACAATCAGGATACACCACATAGCCGAGAAACGGAATACCATATCGTGTGGCATTGATAATAGGATCATGTAACTCGAGCCGTAATTGGTTCTTGACAAACTCTGTGACAGATTTTACATGCAGCTTCATTTGATTCTTATCATTGTCAAACAGCAATACATCATCCATATATCGCACCATTGCAGACACTCTCAACTGTTCTTTTATGTAATGATCAGCGACAGACAAATAATGATTGGCAAAATACTGACTTGTCAGGTTTCCTATAGGAAGGCCGCGTCCTTCGTCAGTTTCATAACTATCCAGCAAATCCCGAAAATACAAGAGCAACTGTTTGTCTTTAAACAGGCGACACAATTGCGACAGCAAGACTTCGTGGGATATACTATCAAAGTATTTCCTTACATCTAATTTGGCAAACCACTTGTATTGACGTGCAAAGGTTTTCGCACGTTCCAATGCCTTATAAGTGCCTTTCCCTATACGGCTGGCATAGCTATCAAATATCTGATAATCATCAAATACAGGATGACAGATACGCATAATAGCATGAAATGCCACTCGTTCAGGAAACGACGCAGCACAAATAATGCGCCTCTTGGGGTCGTAGATTGTGAAAAAATGGTACTGACCGAAACGAAACTCCCCGTCTTGAAGCTGGCGACTCATTTCCTGCAAATTCTCGTCCAGACGGTTGCGAAATGCAATCACTGTCTGCTTGGACGATTTGCCCTTGGCAGCACGGAGAAAAGCCTCATACAGATTCTCCAAGTGAGTTATTCTCGACATTAGATTGCCCAATCGTTTCACCATCATTTATTACATAAAAATATTCAACATAATCACGCAATCGCGTTTGTGCAATACCTTTGACTCCCTTGATGCTTTCTTTACTCAACTCGGGAATTTTTGACAGTATAACAAGTTCCGCATCTGTGAAGACCATATAAGCAGGTATTACTTTCTCTGTGGCGATTTCCTTGCGCACCTTACGAAAATAGTCGAAACGCTCCTTTTCTTGTTCCGAAAGTTCTTTGTAGTTTCAACTATTGAATGCAACTTTTTGTTTCAAATTTAAGAAAAAGATTTCTTTTGGGGAATAGAAATTGAGTTTGCATCTCGGTCTTTCGTTTATTCTGTACTGTATCTGTTTGATTATATTGTTACTAAAT
>JBGYAB010000010.1:0-35833 GCA_041815985.1 Sodaliphilus sp.
GGGGAGACAGAGCCAAAAGAGGAATATACTAATGAGAATTACAAATTCTTTGAAGGATACAAAGAGATTCCCGGAGTAGCCTATTATATGTTATGCACGAATATCGGAGAAAACATCTGCGGGACGGAATACGATGCAGCAAGGGTAAAATGGGGCGGACGATGGCGCCTGCCTACTTTCGAGGAAGTTGGGGAACTCGTGAGACTTTGTTGGCACAAATGGGAAGAGGTGGACGGCATTTGGGGCATTCGTTTTCACCATGGTGCAAATGAAAATACCCTCTTTCTTCCTGCTGCCGGATATGCCGATACAAATCAAGGAAAAACGTATCATTTCCAAAATTGGAAAGGCGTTTATTGGACAGGTATTCTTGAAAAGGTAAAAGGTGCACCGGATGATCATATTTCTTCAGCAATGGATCTTTCTTTTGGTTCAGGAGGACCAAGTAGGACTTCAAGCATAAGAACACTTGGTTATCCCATTCGTCCCGTCATCAACCTCAAGGGATCGGGAATTGGCGACATCGCATACGAGCGGAACATTCGCATGGCATACCGTGACGGCTCGATAGAGTTGAGTTCCATCGAGAACTGCGACCACATTGACATTATCAATGTATGCGGACAGAGAGTTCTCTCCTCGTCCGTGACGGCAAAGAGCATCGATGTGCCTAAATTCTCCAAAGGTGTATATATCTGCACGTTGATAAAGCAGGGCAAATCGGTTCATACACAAAAAATAATCATCAAATAGTATTCCCAACTTTCTGCTTATAAAGTTAGGGAAATCATCGCAAAGAATGCGAAGAAAATCGGAACATACGCATACGACACCAACAAGGCATTCGGAAGCTGGAACGAACATTACGGCTATGGGTTGATAGATGCCTATAAAGCCGTTGTGAATACACCCCGTCACTGATTTTACGGTCTGTTACATATACTTTCCCCATATTGTATGTTCAGATCTCAATATTAACAAATAAATTCAAAGAAAGGAGCTTAATATGAAAAAGCATTTATTCCTCGGTATTGTCGGACTCTGTATGTCCACAATATCCGCTTACGCCAACGAGGTTGCAACCTTGATACCGCAGGAGTGCAGCATTGAGAATAAGCTTGTCTATGAGCCTATAAATCAGGTTCACATGGAATTTACGGCTCATGTTGACATATCCAAAGATGCCAAGGCGACCATAACCTGCGGAGACAAGACAATGGCAACCGGTGTGATTACCTCCGATACCTATATGGAGAAAGGCATCGCGCTTGTCACTTTCGAAAACCTTGTTCTTCCCAAAGGTAATTCCTACAAGTTGGAAATTCCGGCGGGAGCAATCTTCCTGAAGAGCGCGCCCGACGTAAAAAATGGAGACCTGAAATTTGATTTTGAAGTCCCCGAAAAAATTATAAGTAATGACTGCTCGGTGGAAAACGGTTCTTCGGTAGAAACCGCAGAGCATATCTGTTTCTACTACGGGACCGAGACTGAGCCTGTGGGCAGCCCCACCATGACCCTGTACCGCGAGGGCGTGCCCGTAAGGACATTTGATGCGCATGTGGGATGGGACTGGAACCTGGGGCAGGCGTATGCCGACTTCGGGATGAAGATGAATTTTGAGAAAGGCGTCCACTATTCCCTCGTGATGCCCGAAGGCAGTCTGAGCCCCAGATTTCGCACGGACATCATCAACGAAGAAACTAAAGTGGATTTCATCGGTGGATATACGGAGCCTTTGGAGCCGATAAACTATGTGTGGTGCAGTATCTTCGACAATCACAACATCGATGTGCTCAACGAAGTGCACTTCTATTACAAACAAGCCATCATGCTCTCGTCAGACCCCAAAATTCAGTTGTTTGACATTGAGAACAAACTCATCAGAGAGGTAACACCGATATTAAATGAGGAAAACGGGCAATGGATTGTTTCCTGCAATTTCGGAGGGGTGAAAGTTCCAGAAAAGGGCTGTTGTATTGTCATTCCCGAGGGAACCGTCATCTCGGCCAACGGAAATGTGGCAGTCAATGCCAAGAACAGTTTGGGCGTGAACATCGGCGCAGGAGTTGACAAGTTAACGACCGACAAGATGAAAATCAAGGCGGCAGACCGAAGAATAACGATTACAGGCGCACCGATAGGTGAAACACTGTGCATCTATTCGGCTGACGGAAAGAAAGTGACGAGCAGACGCATTTCGTCCGATTCCCTTGTCGTGGAATTAAATTCAGGCGGCATCTACATGGTGACCGTATGCAACACTGCGCACAAAGTAGCCCTCTAACTCCACTCTAACCACCGCGCCGGCACTCACATGCCGGCGTTTTTTTTGCTACGTTTTCAAAAAAAAGACAATCAAGATGCCCAACATTCAAACAAAATCAGTACGGGGTCTAATGACCGATTGGGGTTTAACGTTCTCTGCGAAATTGAAACGAAAATATCCGTTACACATAAAAACTATTCACTTCGAGATGATTGAGGGGAAAGGCGGCGGAGCACTTGGGCGTTGCGAGCCGGGAGATAGAGTTTGAGCCAACCAAGTGTGGAATCTTCGCCGATGCCGGGTTGCAGGGTGAAGTGGTGCACTTGCTCATCGACAAGACCATAACCGCCATACTGCTCGTTGTCGCTATTGAGAATGGTGACATACTCTCCTGCCGGAGCAAGAATGCCATAGTCGGCAAAAGACCGTGTGGGGTTGAAATTGAAAATGAAGATTAAATCTCCACGGCTGTACGCCAAAACTTGATCATCGTCTTTATCCCACAGTTTGGCAAGAGGCAAGGCTTGAAATCCATGCGTTTTTGCCAAGAGTGTAATCATGTCGCGATCCCAGTTGTTGAGAAAACGATATTTGAGGTCTTCACGGTCTACCAGTTCCCATTGGCGACGAGCATATTTGCAGCTCCAACCATTGCCTTCGCGCGGAAAGTCGATCCACTCGGGGTGTCCCCACTCATTGCCCATGAAGTTGAGGTATCCGCCATTGATGGTCGATGCCGTGACCAAGCGTATCAGCTTGTGCAACGCCATGCCGCGATCGACAACGCCATTGCGGTCGCCCACCATCATGTGCCAGTACATTTCTTTGTCGATGAGGCGAAAAATAATGGTTTTGTCGCCCACCAATGCCTGATCGTGACTCTCGGCATAGGAAATGGTCTTTTCATCGGCGCGTCGATTGGTGAGTTCCCAAAATATTGCCGACGGTTTCCAATCTTCGTCCTTTTTCTCCTTAACAGTTTTAATCCAATAGTCGGGAATGCCCATAGCCATGCGATAGTCAAAACCAATGCCGCCGTCGCCAAACGGGCGTGCAATGCCCGGCATTCCACTCATTTCCTCGGCAATGGTGATGGCATGAGTGTTAAGCTCGTGTATGAGCACATTGGCAAGTGTGAGATAGGTGATTGCATCGGTGTCTTGATTGCCGTTGTAGTAGTCGGCATAGCTGCCAAATGCTTGCCCCAATCCATGATTGTAATAGAGCATCGAGGTCACTCCATCGAAACGAAACCCGTCGAAACCATATTCCGTCAGCCAATATTTGCAGTTACTCAACAAAAAGTGTAGCACTTCGTTCTTGCCGTAATCGAAACACAAAGAATCCCATGCCGGATGTTCGCGGCGTTGGCCGGCATGAAAATATTGACAGCCGTCACCGTCGAAGCAGGCCAGCCCCTCGGCTTCGTTTTTCACGGCATGAGAGTGCACAATATCCATGATCACCGCAATGCCTGCGGCGTGGGCATCGTCGATGAGTCGCTTGAGCTCGTCGGGAGTACCAAAACGACTCGATGCGGCAAAGAAACTCGACACATGATAACCAAACGAGCCATAATAGGGGTGCTCTTGAATGGCCATGATTTGGATTGCATTGTAGCCTCCCGCAACAATGCGTGGCAACACCTGCGTGCGAAATTCCTCGTAGGTGCCCACGCCCTCTTTACTCTCGGCCATGCCGATGTGGCATTCATAGATGAGCAACGGAGCCGTGCATGGCTTGAAATGCTTAATTTTGGGTCGATAGGGTTCTATGGGTTGCCACACCTGTGCCGAGAAGATGCCGGTTTTCTCATCTTGCACCACCCGAGTGGCATAGGCCGGAATGCGCTCGCCCATGCCCCCATTCCAGTGCACATGCAACTTGAAGTGGTCGCCATGCTTCAAGGCACGCTCCGGCAGAACAATTTCCCAATTGCCGTTGTCAATTTTCTGCAACCGATAGGGAGCACATTCCTGCCAACTGTCGAAGTCGCCCACCATGTAGACGGCTGTGGCATGAGGTGCCCATTCACGGAACACCCACCCTTGCGAAGTGCGGTGCAAGCCATAGTAGTTGTGTGCATTGGCAAAGTCGGCAAGCGACATCTTGCCTTGCGTGAGTGTGGCCATTTTGCCGATTGCATCTTGGTGGCGACCTTCGATTGCCTCGGCATAAGGTTCCAGCCAAGGGTCACCGGCAATGAGAGGGAGAAACTTCTTCATGATGATAACGATGATTAACAGTTACTGCTTGGGCAAAGATAGAATTAATTTGGCAATGACACCCTCTGCTACACTCCGTTTTTTGAGCCACAACGCCTGCAAACGGTTGCACACATTTTCATCACACCTCAATTGTTTCTTTGGGCATGTGACTAACGTCAAAAAGCAAAACCTACTCACAAATATCGCATCATGTACATTTTTTCACTCTATTTTTCACTATTTATAGGTATTGTGCAGGTTGCAAAGTCATTTTACTTTTGCAACAGGAATAATGACCGTGAGAAAACAACAGTGAGATGCTCAACGGCATTATTCCCTTACATTATTTTTTAAAACAACTATTTTTTTATTATGGAAAAACTTTTTTTATCTGCCATGCTGGCTATTGTCTTGTCAATTGCTCCCTCAACCGCTTGGGCGCAGAAAAACTGTGCGTCACAACAATGTTGTAAAGAAGCGACTACCAGCGAGGTAAAAGCCTACACGCCAGAGGAAATAATGAAGAACGGCGCATCGCTTGTGGGACAAACCGTGGAAGTGCGCGGCAAGGTGTCGCACGTGTGCCAGCAATCGTGGCGCAAATGCTTCGTGACCGGTGAAGACCAAAGCAAAACCATTCAAGTGCTTGCCGGAGGCGACATCGAAAAGTTTGGAGCAGACCTCGTCAAACAACGCATCAACGCAAAAGGCGTAGTGAAAGAATATCGTGTTCCTCGCGAAGCGATAGAAAAGCAAGAAGCCGCGGCAAAAGCCGAAATGGAAAAAGAAGACTGCACCGACATGAAAAATTGCGAGCATGCCATGAGCAATGCACAAGGCATGAAGCAATGGATGGACGAGCATCACACCGACTACTACCCCATCTACTATGTAGAAGGAGTGCACTATGACGTTGTGAAATAATGACTTATTAAAGAAAAAAACAACAATTTTATTATCTATAAAACAATACATCAAACAAAACAAAGCAAAATGAAAAATATGTTATGGACGATGCTCCTTGCACTACTGTGCACAGGGTTGGCATCATGTGAAAAAGACAAGAACGAAGTAGACGAAAAAGTAACCGTCAACTTCATCGCCGAAGCTGCCATAGAAGGTGCTATTGACGCGCAGATGATGGAAGGCATTACTGCCGTGTTCACCGAAATACGCAACCAAAACTCCACCACCTGCACCATCAACGCAGAAGGCAAGGGAAGCGTACAAATCAACAAGGGTGTGTATAACATTTCTATTGAAAAGAAAATCAAAGATGCCGCCGGTACCGACTCTATCGTAATTTCATCACGCATGGAAAATGTTTCGATCAACAAAGCCGGGCAAGAAATCAAGGCTAAACTGAATGTTGCCGCAACCAATGCACTGGGGCAAAACTTCATTTTCAGCGAAATCTTCTTCAATGGCGAGACCAACTCGGGTCGCATGATGCACCCCGACCAGTACATCGTGGTGTTCAATCCCACCAACGAGGTACTCTATGCCGACGGTGTTTCGATTGCCGTAACCCAACAAATTTGTTTCAGAAACAAAGAAATGTGGTATGACTCCTACTATCCCGATCGTGTGCCCATTGGCGGTTTCGTGACTGTTCCCGGCAACGGACAAGACCACCCCATTGCTCCGGGCGAAAAATTTGTTATCGCTTTCACAGCCGCCGACCACTCGAAGGTAGAAGGCTGGGAACACGCTGTGAATCTCGAAGGTGCCGACTTTGAAATCTATTATGGCCCGGAAGAACAAGATGTCGACAACCCCGAAGTGCCCAACATGTTGCTGGTTGACTTCGTCACCAAAGCCTCCTACGGCTTCTTCATGCACCCACGCGGCTACGTTTCTCCATTGATGTTCAAGCTCAAAGATGGCAAGCAAGAAACTGTTGACCAGTTCTTGAAAGCCAACACAACAGAAACGAAAACAAAGTATAAAAAAGACAAAGACTCTCCCGAAGAGATTATCGACGTGCAAATTTTGAGTGTGAACACCAAAGATATTATCGATGGTGTGCAGACGAGCGATGTGCCCCAAGACGTGAAGACACGTGTCATTCCCGAAACGGTAGACCGCGGAAAATTCCTTGTAAAAGGTTGTCACCGCCAAGAATTGGCTATACGTCGCGAAGTAAAAGTGGGTAAACGTGTGTTCTACAAAGACACCAACAACACCACAGAGGACTTCGTTACGCAAAAGGGTCAAAATGCCTGGCCAAAAGGATGGCGTAACCAGAAATAAAAATAGAATCCTGTAAAAGGGAGACTGAAGGGATTTGCCAAAAGCGTGTCGGCTCACACACACGACCGCTCCCTTAGGCACCTTCGGTCTCTCTTTTTCTCATTAAACCCAAATCGGTCATTAGACCGCTAAGGTTTACAATTTTCGGTTCATCGCGTGCTTCCCGACTGCTTTTGTCTGCTTGCCGACATCTTGGTTGCCGTTTTTTCTTGACGTAGCCCGCTACGTCTTCAAAAAAAAAGACAACCAATTTGGTCAACATTCAAACAAAATCAGTACGGGTTCTAATGACCGATTGGGGTTAACCCAAATCGGGAAATTAGGATTAATTGAGGCACATTTGCTTCATGTGGGGCACGCATGTCACTCTGTGACAAACTACACCCCTGCTTTGCAATGAAAAAATCTCTTCTCAACTTTATGATTAAGACACAACACGCCTTGCTCACGCTGTTGCTCATGCTCACGTTCGCCCTTAGCGCAACAGCCGCCGAAAACCACAGCACAACAACCTACACAGTAAAGGGCACGGTGGTATCGGCCGACGATGGACAGCCGATAAGTTTTGCCATCGTAACAATCGACGAGCTGAACCTGCGCACGGTGTGCGACATCGACGGACATTTTGCTCTCACCAAGTTGCCGGCCGGAAAACTACGCATGCAGGCAACTTGCCTGGGTTTCAAGCCACACGAACAAAGCCTGACGGTGCACAAAAACCTAAACGTGTCTGTCAGGCTCTCGGCTTCGAGCATCGGTCTGCCCGGTGTTGAAGTCATGGCCACTCGCGAAAAGCACGACAAACTCGTTATCAACGAGGCCGCAATCCAGTATATCCAGCCCATTTCGCTCTCCGATGTGCTCCTGTTGCTACCGGGCAATGTGTACAAAGAGAACACCATGGGCAGTTTCAGTCAAATAGGCTCTCGCCAAGTGGGCACAGATGCCAACACATCGCTGGGTGTGGCGGTAATGACCGATGGCGCACCTGTGACCAACGACGGCATGCGCACCCAACTCGTGGGCGTGACACAAAACTCGATGGACTGGGGACGCGACTACCAAGTACAGGCACGCACCGGTATGAACCAAGGAGCCGATTTGCGTTACATCTCCACCGACCACATACAAAGTGTTGAGTTCACACGAGGCATCTCGGAGGCACGCTATGGCAACCTGTCGAGCGGCATGATTCAGGTACACTCAAAATCGGGTGTCACTCCCATGAAAGTGAGAATGAAAGCCGACTTGAAAAACAAACTGGCATACGTGGGAAAAGGGTTTAAACTATCGGAAAGAATGGGAACACTGCACGTTGGAGCCGATTTCTTGTCGTCGGTCGACGACATCAGAGAAGAAATGGACAAGTTCACGCGCATCACCGGTCAGGCCTATTACAGCAATCAATTGCAATTGGGCAACTCTCGCCTCAACCTCGATGCCAAACTCAGTCAAGCCATTACCACCAACAAAATGAAGCGTGATGAGCTCACCTATGAATACGACGAAAGCTACAAAGCCGACTATGCCAAAACGGCGTTGTATGTAAAAGGATTATTGAACGTTGACCGTAACTGGTTGGACAAATTGGAATTTTCGTTCTCATCGGACATCGTGTTTGACAACATCAAACGCCACAAGATGGTGATTGCCACAAGCAACCCCATGAACATTCCACTTGCCAAAGAAGAAGGAGAGCACGAGGGCATCTACCTGCCCGGCATGTACTACAGCGACTTCGAGATAGACAACATTCCATTCAACCTGTTCACGCAGCTGCATGCCACATCGCGCCTACAACTTTCCAAGCCGCTCAGTCTCCATCTACAATATGGCGTGGAGTATCGCCGTTCCAAGAACTATGGCAACGGGAGTGTGATTTACGACGAAACCCGTCCGCCGTTCCCCTATGACAATTCCTACATGCGACCACGCAAAAACAAAGACATTCCGGCATTGTCTATCGGGGCGGCCTATGTACAAGCCGAATTTTTCTACATGCCTACCGAAAACACCATGTTGAAGATGGCATTGGGCGGTCGCATGACCCAAATGTTCAACTTAGAAAAAAGCTATGCTTTGAGCGGTCGAAAACTTGTTGAACCACGCTTGAACATGTCGATTGCCTTCGGCAAACGCGTGAGAAATGCCATACGCTTGGGCTACGGCGAAGAAAACCGCCTGCCCACACTCGATTACCTGTATCCCGAAAAAATCTATAAAGACTTTTACATGCTCAACGCATTCAGCAACAAAGAGGAATACAGGCACTTGATTACCTACACCAACATTTTTGATGTAGCCAACCGTAACCTGCGAGAAAATCGCAACCGCAAGATGGAGATAGGTTGGGATTTCAGTTTGGGCGGATTTGGTGTGTCGCTTACGGCATTCTACGAGAAAACAACATCGGGTTTCCAGTATTTCACACGCTACTATCCCATGAAATATGACTTGTACTCCACAGTAAAACCCGGAGTTAACATTGGCGATCACAAACCGGAGAAAGACGACTACCTCAAAGAAACCTATCGCACGTTCACCACCGCATCGCAAGTGATGAACAGTCGCAAAACCATTAAAAGAGGCATTGAATATCGCATCATCATTCCCAAAATCAATTTTCTCTCCACCTCAATCGAGCTGAACGGCGCCTACTATCGCACAAACTACGGTTCATCGCTGCCTGAATATTATTGCCCGAACATCAAAGTGGGCAACAAAACTTTCCCCTATGTTGGGTTATATGACACCGATCCGCAAAACGAATATCACCGCTTGAACACCAACATGTGGTTCAACACCCACATTCCCAAATTCAAGCTCATTTTCACCAATTTCATTCAAGTCGTGTGGCTGTCAAGTTCGCAATACAAAGACACACATCGCAAATTGCCATACGCCTACATGGATCAGCAGGGGCAGATGCACGACATCGGGCCGGCAGAGGTGGCACTCATCGAGGGTGGTGATCCTGTGTTTCGCAACCTCAAACGCACCATTTTGCCGGTGAAGTATGCACGCGACTCCAAACCCATTTCGCTACTGTGGAACATCAAAGCCACCAAAGAGTTCAACCGCTATGCCAACTTGTCGTTCTTCGTGAATGGTATTCTCGACATCAACCCCAAATACGTATCGGGGAAAAAATCAACCGAGCGCGAATGGACCGATCCTTATTTCGGAGTAGAACTTTCACTTAATTTCAATATCTGACAATGAAACAACTATTGCTCTATATGTGTTGCGGTGTGCTATCTACTGCCGCATACGCCCAAACCCACTTGTTTACCGAACGCATTGGTCACCCTCTGTCGCCGGCCGAGCAACGTCATGACCTTGCGGCTACCGACATGGACGTGCGCCTTCAACAGCAACTTTTCGAGCAACCTGCCTATCGTGCCATAGCACAGCTCGACAGCACAAACACGGCAACACGCTACCGCTCGGGGCTGTATGCCGCTTGGGGGCAAGGAGCCTCTAAGGGCGATTTTTTGCCATACGAGGGAAATGCTTATCGCGATGCACGCCTTTTCGGCACCGGCACATACGCCATTCGTTCTGCCGGGGTCATCTTCGGTTCAGCCCAATATGCACGCGGCAAGCACGACAACATCGGTTGGGCGGCCACACGTCAGCCTCAACTCTACCTGCCCTACATTTCATGCGACTCCATAGGCGGCGACTACCTTTTTGAAGACTATCAAGTCGAAGGTGGCTATGCCTTCACCACCGGCCATTGGCATTGGGGAGTGAAAGCCACATTTCATGGTGAGCAAGCATGGCGCAAGACCGATCCTCGCGCCTTGAACAACACCACTTGGCTGCATGGCAGCATTGGCGCGGGGCGCATGTTCAACGGTCACTTGCTCATGTGGAGCGGTGGCATCGGTCGCAACAAGCAACACCAAACATTGCGCTACTGGAGACCCGGGCAACAAGACCGCTTTTTCGTTGGCTACGGTTTCGGGCTTTATGACATTCGCAAAAGTGCAGTCCTGTTTGGCTACTCACGCATGCACTACATCAACCACATGAACACATGCGTCAACTACGCATCACCCACCGGTCGCCCTCTTATCCTCCATGCCGGCATGGAGGTTGATTTCAAACACATGAAAGCCGAAGAGTCAGACATACAAAACTTGTATTCCTCCAAAACGCTCATTCTCAGCCCATCGGTGCGCATCGACTGGCAAGCCGGTCGTGCATTCCTGCTCTCGCTTCATGCCGAGGGCAGCATACAAAGCCGTCGAGGATATGAAAACATTTTTGAAGAATATCTGGTAGACGAAGGACAAAACCTCTATGATTTCAGGCAAATAGACAGTCGTCAAAACTACAATCTCGACATCAATCAAGGAACAGCCCGACTGCGCCTTCGCTACCGCCCCACCTCGCGCTACAGTGTCGGCATTGGCGGAGGGACCTCGTTTTGCTTGTACAAAGAAACCTATCCTGCCGACGGCTACCGCATAGAGAACAACAGCATTTTTCCGCATGTAACCCTTGATTTTCATCTCAACATGCCCCACAACGAGTGGAGCATCAACATGCTCTATGGGCGACAATTGCGCCTGAACGACAAATATGAAGTGAGCATGCGCAACCCCAACATTGCCCATCTCGACTTTCAGCACGCATTTGCCCCCTATGCCTATCGCAACAGTACATTCTCCACATTCACTCTTGCCTCTACCTTCACCCACCACTTCGGAGCATGTGCCGTGGGAGCCTCTCTCCATCTGATGCTCACAAGCGGCAAGCGCAACAATGACGCCGCCTTTACCTCAAAAATAGGGTTCGCCTCATCGGCTCCCATGATTTCACCTACCCCCGACCAACACGACGAACACTGGGCAAAAACTGCACTCTTTTTCATCTTCTAAACCCATTTGTGCACAACCCACAACAAGAAAGAGCACATGCTCTCCAAAATTAAGCCCAAATCGGTCATTAGACCGCTAATGGTTTACAATTTTCGGTTTTCATCGCGTTGCTACTTTTGTCTGCTTGTTGAACAAAATCAGTGCAGGTTCTAATGACCGATTTGGGTTAAAATTGGCTTCGAAAAGAAAGAAAAAATGTTTTTTTTTGGAAAAATTGAAAAAAATGTAGATATTTGCATTCCCACAATTTACAACAAACTGATTATAACAAAAGCGACGATTATTGTTATAAAATGATAATCAGACCTTGAATGCAGATTGTGCATTTTTTGGACATCACATACTACTAAATAAACATATAAATATGAAAAAATTACTTCTTATTGTTACCCTGTTGACGCTTGCTTTTGGGCAATTGCACGCAATTCCTGCGTACCCTTACCCCATCAAGTTCACTCAACCCGACGGTAATGAAGTCACCATCAGGGTTCATGGCGACGAGTTCTACAACTACTACACAACAGAAGACGGCTACACTGTTGTGCAAAACAATGCAGGCTACTACATGTACGGCATGAAAGAAAACGGCATGGTTGTTGCCAGCAACATCGTTGCCCGCAACATCGAACAACGCAGCGTTGCCGAAAAAGCATGGCTGAACGTTATCGGCAAAGTCATCATCAACCAACCCGAAGCCAAAATCGCACGCCAAAGCAGACTGAAGCGAGACGACAATATGAAGAGCAACGCCAAGATGATTGACTACAGTAAATTTAAAGGTCTTATTATTTTGGTTGAATTTGAAGATTGCAAGTTCTCACGTAGCGATGTAAAGGACTTTTATCAAAAAATGATTAACCAACGCAACTACACCGGCTATAATAACGAAGACGGCACAACAAACCAATATGGTGCATTCAAGGGTAGCGTGCGCGACTACTTCTACGACAATAGTATGCATAAGTTTGACCCCACGTTCACCGTTGTAGGCCCTGTAAAAGTTTCCCAATCAGTGAACTCTGCACAAGGCACTAATAACATCGACCCGATTATCGTATCAGCCATTAAAGAGGCCAGCAAGCTCACCAATTTCCCCGACTTCGACCTCGACCATGACGGTAGTGTAGACATGACCTACTTTATCTTTGCCGGCGTAGGTGCCAACACAGGCGAAGCCCCCAATCACGTGTGGCCACATGCCTCCTACTTCTATTACTACACGGGCGGTTATCCTATTGGTGGTTCTAAAATTTACCGTTACGCCTGCTCATGCGAGTATTACAGTAAAAAATATGATATCCTCGATGGTATCGGCACCATGTGCCACGAATTTACCCACGTATTGGGTCTGCCCGACCTCTACGACACCGACTACGAGGGTTCTGGCGGCGAAACTCCAACCCCCGACAAATGGGATTTGATGGCAAGTGGCGGCTACAACAACTATGGTCGCACCCCGGTGGGTTATTCGGCCTACGACCGCTATGCAACCGGCTTCATGAATGTTAAAGTGATTGACCAAGAAGGCACTTACACATTAAAGCCCATTCACGAGTACAACGAGGCCTACATGCTCAAAACTCCCGTGAACAAAGAAACTTTCCTGCTTGAAAACCGTCAGCAAAAAGAGTGGGACCTCTATTGCGAAGGACACGGCATGCTCGTTTCGCGCATGGACTCTACCAACTCCAACGCTTGGGTGAGAAACGATGTGAACATCAATCCAAAACACCCCTATTTTGAACTGCGTCGTGCATGGGGTGGCAACACAACTTCGGCCGGCGACCCATTCCCGGGCGAAAGAGGCATTCCAATGATTACGAACAACACCTACCCCAGCTTGAAAACATGGAGCGGCAAGGAAAATCAATTCAACATTGTTGACATCAAAGAATCGGAGGACGGCAACATCACTTTCAGCGTAAAGAAAAACGTCTCTACCCTCGTTGAAGATTTTGAAAACATAATTGCCACAGGAGGCACCAACAACGTGCAAGGCAAGTTCACAACATGGTCATTCCACAAGAATGCTTCTGTAGCCACCTACAGCAATCTTGAAGGGAAAAAGGCTGTTGCCATGAAGATGCCAAGCAGCATAACAAGTGGCAAGGTGAACTATGCCACCAGCACAATCAGCGTGAAGGTCAACAATCCCAAGTCGGTCGAAGCCCAGTTCACTCTCCAATATTCAACCGATGGAAAGAATTGGACCAAAGCGACAGCCTCGACCGGCAAAGCCGAAAACAAGGCCGCACCAGGCAAGCACGAACTGTTTTGGAATGTGAAATCAACCGGAGCCGACATGTATTACCGATTGGTACTCAATGGAGGTGTCTCCATAAATTCAACAGTGTATGTTGACAACTTCACCATCTACGAAGCCGGTGGTCCAATGAAGGGCGACGTGAATGGCGACGGACAAGTGAACGTGAGCGACGTGACAGAACTCATCAACATGGTTCTTGGAGCAAGCTCCGTGAACGTAACTACAGGTGACTTGAACGGCGACGGCAAAGTAACCGAAAACGACGTAACAGAACTCATCAATATCATTTTGACCAACGGTTAAAGAAGATGACGTGTACATTCTGTTTAGAATAAAAAATTACAGCAATGGCCTGCCTTAGTGCAAGCCATTGCTTTATTTATCATCAACAACATATTATATAATACAACCCAATGAAAAAAATCATCGTATTACTCCTGTGCCTCATTTCGCTCACAGCAGTGAAAGCAGTTCCGGCACACCCGGGCATCACGCAAGTGCGCCAGCCCGACGGCACCATGCTGTCGATAAAGCTGATGGGCGATGAGTTCTACCACTACACAACCACTGCCGACGGCTACACCATCGTGCTCAACGAACAAGGATACTACACCTATGCCCAACAAAATGAGCGACAAGAGCTTATTGCATCGGCAATCATTGCTCACGACGCAAACTTGCGCAACAGCTCAGAAATACAATTCTTGAACACGACTGCAAAAAATCTTGTGTCGAAACCACAAGTGCAGACAGCCAAAATGGCAAGAACCGGACGCGATGCCCAACAGCCTCAAAAAGCCGTTATGGACTACTCGAAATTCAAGGGACTGGTGGTACTGGTCAACTACAAAGATGTGAAATTTGGTCGCACCGATGCACAAGCATTCTACAACCGCATGCTCAACGAAGAACATTACAGAGGTTACACCAACGAAGACGGCACCCCCAACACGCACGGCAATTTGTTCATTGGCAGTGTGCGCGATTACTTTCGCGACAATTCCAATGGAATTTTTGCTCCTCATTTCGATGTCGTAGGCCCGGTTGACATTGACTTTAACAGCAATGAGGTAAATTCCACCTCCAACGCATGGAAAGTGTGGGAACTGGCACTCAACGAGGCCAACAACACCATCGACTTTAAAAACTACGATGCCGACAAAGACGGAACGGTGGACATGGTTTATTTTATTGTGGCAGGTTATGGCGCAAACTATGGCGGCAACGACGGTGGCTTGCTGTGGCCTCACAAATCGTACCTCTATCGCATGGAGCAACTCGACGGCATGGATTTCGGGCTCTACGCCTGCTCTACCGAGATGTATGGCTGGACTTCACGAAACACCAACATCATTGACGGCATAGGCACCATTTGCCATGAATTTGGTCACGTAATCGGTTTGCCCGATTTCTACGACACCGACTATGGGGGCAGTGGCGGCCAAAGCCAGCATCCGAGCAAGTGGGACGTGATGGCAGGTGGAAGCTATCAGGACTATGGACGCAAGCCTGTGGGTTACACGGCATTTGAACGTTATGCTCTCGAATTTTCGGCTCCCACCATCATTGACAAACCCGGCAAATACACACTCAACGGTTTGCAATCGTCCAATGAAACGATGCTCATGCGCACCAACGAAAACAAAGAATTTTTCATGTTTGAAAACCGCCAGCCCACAGCTTGGGACCAAACCTTGCCGGGGCACGGTCTCCTCGCAGTGAGGGTCGATTCTTCTGACGTAAACGTGTGGCATCGTAACCAAGTCAACAACAATCCCAAGCGACTTTACTACGAGGTGTTGCGTGCCGGCAACAACACCGGCGAAGCCAATGCCACCGACCCATTCCCCGGAACAACCAACAACACAATGCTGAGCAACACCACCTCTCCCAACCTGCATACCTACAACGGCAGCCTCAGCCGGTTCATCATCAAAGACATTCGGGAAGAGAACGGTGTTATCTCCTTTACCGTGAGCAACGAAGATGGGCTGCAAAACATTGTGGAAGACTTTGAACACATGCCCGTTACCGACAACACAGCGGCAAAGAGCGTACAAGGCAATTTCACCACATGGGATTTCATACGTTGCAATGTGCAAGATCTTGCAAGCAACCGCCTCAACTCGCATCATGCAGTGGTCATGACCAAACCCTGTGCGATAGACATGGCGGTTCCACTCAATTTCAGCCCATTCCAATTAAGCGCAAAAATCTACAATTCTTCCTATTCCGAAGCCAAGTTTGAAGTCTATGCTTCGACCGACAATGGGGCAAGTTGGAACAAGGTGAAAAATTCAGAGAAAAACGTGAAGTCCGCTGAAACCACAACCGCCACATGGAACATCAACATCGCAGGCCCTGTACGTTACAGAATACAAATGAGCAACGGAAACACCAAGCAAGCCTGCTATCTCGACGATATTACATTCTCCTACTCCAAAGAGAAGGGTGAAGTGGACTTGAACGGACAAACCGACACGAGCGATGTAACGGCACTCATTAACATGATTTTAGGCAAAACGCCGGCCTACATTCCACTCGGTGACATCGACACCAACGGCGAAATAAACGTGAGCGATGTAACGGAGCTTATCAACAGCGTGCTGAACAAGAATTAACGAGTTACAAAAGCAAACTGTAATAATACAACACAACCTCACCCAGGTTTTCACAGCAATGATTTCAGTGAAGCCTGTGTGAGTTATTTTTTGCAATTGCAAGGAGGGGGCAACACGGTCGGTTCTGCATCGGGAATGTGACTGCTGAGAATGCGCCAGCCTTTGGGATAGAGATTGTTGGCACGATTGCCCAAATTGTTGACAAAACCAATGGGGGCAAAACGGTGCATGAGCAACACACAACCCCGGGGAGCATCGATTGAAATCGCCTCGCCACGCATGTAGGCCATCGCCGTTTTATAATCGACTTCACACTGTGGGAAAGCACCCACATTCAAAGCCTGCGAGAGTGCCAAAGCCTGTCCCGGGACACAGCTTTTGCTCTTGATCGAGCCTAATTCAATTCCTGCATACAACACATGCAAAACACGTTGCAACAAGCTGTATTCTTGCCGAAAACAACCTGGACGAGCCACAACAGTGTCATTCTGCACCACGAATTCAAAACTCGCTGCATCATGAAGCCAGTCTTCAACTCCTTGCGGCAACTGTTGTTTGGATTGTTTTTTCACGGTTCTCTCCGAACGCCGCATCAAGCAATCTTTGCGCGGTTCATCAGCTACTTTTCTGACCACAGCCAAAAACAAGCCTTCGCCTTGGGTGCAGTGTGGCATGAAACGATGACAACAAGCATCGCCACCAATGCCATCTTGAATGTTCCACGACGGCTCAACCGGCACCGGCATGGGTTGCGCTCCATATCGGTCGATGATATATTGCAATATTTGTTCGTTTTCCTTGCGATTGTAGGTGCAAGTGCTGTAAATGAGCAACCCTCCCGGGCGCAAAGCCGGCCAAATGTCGTCGATAATGCTATGTTGAAGGGTGGCACATCGGTCGACAAGAGCCGGCGACCATTGGGCTGTCGCCTCGGCATCTTTGCGCATCATACCCTCGCCACTGCAAGGCGCATCGACTGCAATTACATCGAAAAAGTGCGTAAGGTTGCTAAAATCCCGTGGGGCATTGCATGAAACCACACAATGGCTACTGCCCCATTTCATCACATTTTCACGCAATACAGTCGCACGCTTGGGCACAATTTCATTGGCCACCACCAGCGAGCCATGAGGCAATGCCGAAATGGCCGCCGTGGTCTTGCCACCCGGAGCCGCACACAAGTCGAGATAGCGCACCGGCGCATTGATTAGCGATTTAAGAACATGGCAGATGAACATTGACGAGGCATCTTGAACATAGTAACGTCCCGTCTTGAAATCGACATCGAAAGTGAATGGCTGACGTTCGGTGAGATAAACACCGCATTCGCACCAAGGCACGATCGTCATGCCGGCAGGAATAACTGCTCCTTTGGCTTCGTTTACACGAATTGACACGCAAGGCTCGGTTTCGGCGATGGCATGAACGAGCTGTTCCCATTCATCGGGGAGCAACTCTTTAAGTTGCTCGATAAATTCTTTGTTGAGTTGCATGAGAGAGACTAAGGCAAAAGTTTATCGTTCACCATGCGATACATGTATTGCTGAATGATGGCTTTAAGCTCTTTTTCCATTTGCGCCTGTTCCGGCACTTTGCCGACCACATTGTTCTTCATGAGCAAGTCGGTGAGCTTGTACATGCCCGTTACTTTCTCGCCATCGAATTGCATGGTGTAGCCATGCTTCACATACTGGTAGATACCATTCAGATAATTCACTGCATATTGTTCCTCGGGCGGTGTTGTCATTAAGTCGCAACCAAACGACAAAAACGGCTTGGTGTAGCCCAAAATGCTGAGCACGGTGGGCATGATGTCGATTTGCTGTGCAATGCCGTTGCGCATGCCCGGCTCAATCTCGCCCGAGGGGTCATAGACAATGATGGGTGAACAAAAACCGCCTATGTCGGTTTGATATTGGGCATGATCGCTCATGTTGGTATGGTCGCTGGTAATCACAAAAATGGTGTTTTTAAACCACGGTTGTTTTTCGGCAGTCTTGAAGAACTTGCCTATCGCCATGTCGGTGTAACGTATGCACTTGTGCATGGCAATGCCTTCTTCGGGATAAATTTTCTTGTACTTTTCGGGAACTACATAGGGGTGGTGAGACGATGCCGTGAAACAAGCCGTCATGAAAGGCGTTTTTGTTTCAGAGAGTTTGGTACACCAGTATTGCAAGAAAGGTTCGTCCCAAATAGCCCAGCTACCATCGAAATCGGCATCTCCGCCAAAGCGCGGATCGGCCACATAGTCTTCGCGTCCATAATAGTGCTGAAAACCCGTTTTATTGGCAAACGCCATAAATCCCATTGAGCCTCTTATGGCTCCATGAAAGAAAGAGGTGGCATATCCTTCCTTGCTCAAAATGCCGGCAAGGCCGGTGTAGTTGTTCATTGAAGCCGGGGTGAGCACAAAGGGTTCTTTGAACATGGGAATGCTACTCAACACCGACGGCATGCCGTCGATACTCTTGCGTCCGTTGCAAAACGAATAATACCACACCGCACTTTTTTCGATAATCTTGTCGACGTGTGGCGTATATCCTTTGTATTGGCCATTAAAGTACATTTTATTGAATGCGCCAATGTATTCACGTCCAAAACTTTCGACAATGAGTACAACCACATTTTTGCGCTGTGGAGTTTTGCTGAAATTGGTGGCAACATCGGGCTTGTGGACAGGCGTGAACACTTGCCCGGCCGCATCGAGACTTGCATAGTAAACCGGCACTTCAAACACATTCTTGCCAATGGTTCGTATCATGGAAAACGGCGTGTTCAACACCAGAGCGCACTCGGTTGGGCGTTCAACATACTGATTGGCGTTGTTGAGGGTGATGGGGCGCACACTGCCCTTGAAACCACCTCTGATTGCACCAACAGCAAGAATTGCCGAAACCAAAAGCAACACAGTGTTGATGCCGGCAAATTTGAAACGCGAAGATTTGAGCGTATAATTTCGTGACAGTGTTCGGGGAGTGACATATAATTTCCACATGAGGAAAATGAGCACAATGGCCAAGAGCAACAAATACCAATGAGCAACCAGCTCGCCAAGGAACACACGACCCAAATTGTGCTCGTTGCCAAACTCATCGAATACCGAGGTGGTAGTGCGCCGAAGCGTATAGGGGAAATAAACCGCATCGCACAGGTTCATAACCAAGGCTGTAGAATCGACAATCACAAACAGCCATTTGCACACCTTGTGATAAATGGCAGTTTCTTTGACCCACAAGGGAAAGAGCATGAGCACAACATAAAGAATGTGGGTGTAGGCAATGGCCGAACTGTCGAACACCATCGCTCCGCCAAACAGATCGCAAAGATGCGAAAAAGAGAGGTTGGACGAAAAATAGGTATAATTTTCAAGCAAAAAAGCCACCCTTGCGATGAAATACAACACAAAGGCCATCGCCAAATTCAAAACCAAGGCAACAAAAGACCCAAAAGAGCCATTTAATATTTTATGAAATTTCCTTTTCATCAGCTTAATACGATTTAGCGTTCACAGCACATTCCTCATTCTGCGAAACTGTCATTTTCCGACTTCACACGAAGTCACCCGACAAAGTTACAACGTTTTGCAACAAGTCCAAAGCAATTGCATGTCGGTTTTCACGGCCTTTTGTCCGGAAAAACCCGATAAACCGAAACTCACTCTTCAAACCCACCATCCAAACGCCTCTCTAACTTTTATTAATACTTTTTTCACGTTCAAAAACTTTAATCAATGGGCTTTTTTTGTTAACTTTGTATGTTTTATAGCCTGTGCTGTTTCTTCTTTTTCAAGAAAATTTGAAAGCTTGAAAAATCAAAAACGAAGCAGCCTGCGCAAAAATGTTTTTTTATGTCAGAAGATTTAAGAGAAGAACAAGCCGAAGAACGCTATTCCGGTAATAGCATTAAAGTGCTGGAAGGTCTTGAGGCTGTGCGCAAACGCCCTGCAATGTACATTGGCGACACCCACGAGCGTGGACTCCACCACCTTGTATCGGAGGTAGTAGACAACTCTATCGATGAAGCACTGGCAGGCTACTGCGACAATATCGTGGTCATTATTCACGAGGACAACAGCATCACTGTAAAGGACAATGGGCGCGGCATTCCCGTTGACGAACAAGAAAAACTGCACAAATCGGCACTTGAAGTCGTGATGACCGTGTTGCATGCCGGCGGAAAATTTGACAAAGGCACCTACAAGGTGTCGGGCGGTCTGCATGGCGTGGGCGTGAGCTGCGTGAATGCGTTGAGCGACTATCTGCGTGCCGAGGTGCGCCGAGGCGGTAAAATCTATCGTCAGGAATATTCGTTGGGCAAGCCAACCACCAAAGTCGATGAAATAGGCACTTGCGATGAAAACGACCACGGAACTACCGTAACTTTTCATCCCGATGCCAACATATTTGAAACAGTAATCTACAAATTTGAAACTCTGAGCAACCGACTGCGCGACTTGGCCTACTTGAATGCCGGAGTACGTCTCATGCTCATTGATGAACGAAGCACCGACGAGAACGGCAAGCACAAAACCGAAGAATACTTTTCAAAAACCGGTTTGGACGAGTTTGTAAAATACCTTGATGCCAACAAAGAGGCACTCATTCAAGACGTAATCCACATTAACAATAACAGAAACGGCATTCCTGTTGAGGTTGCAATGACCTACAACACTTCGTTCAACACAAGCATTTTCTCGTTTGTCAACAACATCAACACCGTTGAGGGTGGCACGCATCTCACAGGATTTAAGCGCGGATTAGGGGCAACGCTCAAGAAATATGCCGAAGAGAGCAAGATGCTCGACAAGGTGAAAGTGGAACTGGGCAAAGACGACTTTCTCGAAGGTCTCACTGCCGTGGTGTCGGTAAAAGTGCTGGAACCACAGTTTGAAGGCCAAACCAAAACCAAACTTGGCAATACCGAGGTGATTGGAGCCGTAGACTCGAGCGTGCGCGAGGCTCTTGCCATATTCTTGGAAGAACACCCCAACGAGGCCAAAGCCATTGTAGAAAAAGTGATTTTGGCTGCAACAGCACGTCATGCCGCCCAAACGGCACGTGCCCGCATTCAGCGCAAATCGCCCCTTTCGGGGTCAGGTCTGCCGGGCAAACTGGCCGACTGTTCATCGAAAGACCCTGCCGAATCGGAGCTTTTCCTCGTGGAGGGCGACTCGGCAGGCGGCTCGGCCAAGCAAGGTCGCGATCGTGCTTTTCAAGCCATTTTGCCTTTGCGAGGCAAAATCTTGAATGTAGAAAAAGTGCTGGAACACAAAATCTATGAGAGCGAATCGGTGGTCAACATCTTCAGGGCACTTGGCATCAACGACCCCAAGAATTTTGAGTTTGACAAGCTACGCTATCATCGCATCATCATCATGACCGATGCCGACGTCGATGGCGCACACATCGACACGTTGCTCATGACATTCTTCTTTCGTTGCATACGCCCCATTATCGACCACGGCTGTCTCTATATCGCCACACCGCCACTCTATCGTTGCATCAAGGGCAACAACATGGAATACTGCTGGACCGAACAACAACGTCAAGCCTTTATCGACAGATATGGTGCCGGCGAAGAACGCAACGTGAGGGTGCAACGCTTTAAAGGTTTGGGTGAAATGAACCCCGAGCAACTGTGGGACACCACAATGGACCCCGAAAACCGTATGCTCAAGCGTGTGACCGTGAGCGATGCCGCCGAGGCCGACCGCGTGTTCTCCATGCTCATGGGCGAAGAAGTGGCACCACGTCGCCAGTTCATTGAGGAGAATGCAACCTACGCCACAATCGACACTTAAGAAACTCCTTTCTTTTATATTATATATTAAATACACACAAGCAAATCTTAAAACAACTACAGTCGCCGAAAGCATCACAAAGAAAACTTTCGGCGACTGTTTTTCTTCAACCCAAATCGGAGATCATTAAACTCAAATCGACCATTAGGGAATGCACCGATTTTGTTTAGCAGCACGATGAACCAAAACTGTAACCTTAGTGGTCTAATGACCGATTTGAGTTCAATATCACCAATGCCCCAATCACACCGGGAACCCAACCCAAACAAGTGAGAATGAACACAATGAGAAACGACCCACATCCTCTATCGACTACGGCCAAAGGAGGAAAAATAATTGACAATAAAACTCTAAAACACGACATTGTTCAAAATCGATTAATTTATTCTCTTCATACAAAAAGATAAAGCAAAATCAGTGCCAAAAACATTTCTGTCAATCATTTTTTGTATATTTGTAAAGTCAACATCATCTAATTATTCATTAACACTATGAAACAAAATTATTCTGCTATCTTATTAACATTTGCTCTGTGGGCAACATCATCACACGGAGCTTGGGCACAAATGCCCGAAGTGAATCTCTACGGACACCTTGTTTCGTCTCAACAAACCAATGTAAAAACAGGTATTTATCAGTTTACTACCGGTCAATCGGCCGCCATCGATGCAATTGCCGAAATTACAGTAGAGCCTAATGCCGGAGCAGTGAGAGTCAACAATCTCTATTATGTGTTCAACATCTCCAATCAAGGAAGTTATGGCAAGGAATATAACATGTACATCTATGACATTGCCGGCAACTACACCCTCATTACCCGTGCCACAACCTCAGAGGCATTCATGAGTGAATCGCAAGTTATTGCCCATGATCCAACCTCAGGCACGATGTATTGCACCTACAACGATCCCTACTATGGCAATCGACTGGCAACTATCGACGTGTCAAAACGCACTCGCACGGTGGTGGCATCGCTTGACTACAACAAATTCATCACCTTATCGTTTGACAACGAAGGAAAACTCTACGGCATCAACAATGTGGGCACACTCTATGAAATCAACAAAACCACCGGTGAAACGAGATATATAGGTTCTACCGGCGTATCGCCTGCCGATTATCAACAAGCGGCAACATTCACTCGCAACGACAACAAAACCCTATACTGGGCCGATTGTGAGGCAACACAGGGAGCACTCTATGCCGTCGACGTGAACAATGCGCAGGCGACACTCATCAAAACATTTCCTCATGAAGAGGAGTTTGCGTCGCTGTGGGCAGGTTCCAATGTTGTTCTTGGCGGAGCACCGGCCAAAGCTACCGACCTCACCGCCACCTTCGCCAATGGAGCACTTACAGGAAATTTCAGTTTCAAGGCCCCACAAGTAACCCATGACGGTCAAGCTCTTACAGGAAACCTTAACTATTCGGTAAAAATCGATGGCAAGGAAGTCGCGACAGGTACCATTCAGACCGGTGCAACAGTCGATTGCCCGCTAACAACAACACAAGGCACGCATGACTTCGCAGTAACATTGAGTAACAACGTGGGCGAAGGCGAGGAAGCCACAGTCAAAAGCCAATACATCGGGAAAGACACACCCGGCATGGTGCAAAACGTGACACTCACAAGGGGCAACGACACAAAACAACTCATTCTCACATGGGACGCTCCGACTCAAGGAACGCACGGAGGATATTTCAACCCAAGCGAGGTGAAATACACAATACGTCGCATGCCTGCCGATGTGATTGTGTCGCACGAAGCCACATCGCCATTCAGCGAAAAGGTTGATGCAACAGTTCCACAACGCTGTTTCTATGAAGTAACTCCCTATGTTGACGAGAATACCCAAGGAGTGCCCATGTCTTCGAACAAAATCATGATTGGCACGCCATTTACAGTGCCTTATTTAGAAGATTTCACGCAAAACGAACACGTCAATTCATTCACCATCGAAGATGCCAATAATGATGGCACGACATGGGAATACATGTACGAACAAGGCTACATGCGCATCTTCACCGATGAAAAGGAGAAAAATGAATGGTTGTTCACTCCTTTCATCACCTTTGAGGAAAAAGCAGAATACAAACTCAGTTTTGACGTGCAAAGCATAGACAAAGAAAAGATTGAGGTGAAAATGGGCAACGATGCCGCATCAAAAAACATGACAAAAACGTTGATGCAAGAATTTGATGTAACAAAATTTGAATGGGTTACAAAAGAATGCACATTCACAGCCGATGCAACAATGCCTTGGTTCATTGGTTTTCACTGCACAACAACCGATGCAGCCAATTCGCTTGCCCTCTATCTCGACAACATTAAAATAGAAAAAATTGCCGATGCTCCACTAACCGGACTTCAAGACATTGACAATGAATGTCACCTTCTTACTATCGACGGTCGGTACTTGACACTGAACAGCAACAAGGCTAAGTTGGTGAAAATATTTCATATTGATGGTCGTGAAAAATTTAACGGCACGCTCAATCCGCAACAAAGTATTGCACTCAACAGTGGCCTATATATAGTTAACATTGACAATAAAGCCATTAAAGTGCTGATAAAATAATCTTCACATATCCGAAAAAACGATTGAGGGTGTGCCAAAAAGTTGTGAAGCACACCCTCAATCTTTGTTATGCAAATTGGCTGTGAGGTCAGGGTGAGGCGGTAAAATCGTGTTTATTGCCATGCACGAGAAAAAGCGTCAAGTAAAAATACTTAACGCCTGGTGGTAGCCCATAGCAGAGTCGAACTGCTCTTTTAAGAATGAAAATCTTACGTACTAACCGATATACGAATGGGCCAAACCTAAACAGAACTTAGTTTTAACTCAAGCTCCGTGATATGATATTGTTGTCGGCAAGCTGTTGCAACACTTAGGCCACATTCAGCTTGTTGACGTAGATAGCCAATTTTGATTTCAGGTTAGAAGCTTTGTTCTTGCTGATCACATTTTTACGAGCCAGCTTGTCGAGCATAGATGAAACCTTTTTATAATCTTCGGCAGCCTTAGCCTTATCGGTTTCTTTGCGAAGATTGCGAACTGCGTTGCGCATAGTCTTAGCATAGTAGCGGTTGCGAAGATTTCTCGCCCTTGATTGACGAATTCTCTTAATTGCTGATTTATGGTTTGCCATTTTCTTAAAAACCTTTTTTATTTTTTATTTATCAGTAGCCCATAGCAGAGTCGAACTGCTCTTTTAAGAATGAAAATCTTACGTACTAACCGATATACGAATGGGCCATTTTTGCGTTTGCCTGCAAAAGCGAGTGCAAATATAGGCATGATTTTTTAATTGACCAAATTTCCACAACTGAAAACATAAAATCATGTTGATTTTTACTTTTTTTTGAGGAAAAATCGGGCGAATATTCCTAAATTCGCAACAAAAAAATGATGCAACATGTATGAATCGATGAACGGCGTGGTGCTCAACCTCGTCAAGTATAACGACCGCAACAACATTGTGCACATCTACACTGCCGAGCGTGGCATGATGTCGTTTCTCGTGTCGCAGGGACGCACTGCCGCAGCACGCATGCGCAACGCCTTGTTCATGCCACTGAGCCTATTGCAGTTTGAGGCCTGCATTCAACCCGGACGCGACTTGTGCACCCTGCACGACGTGCATCGCAGTTTCATGCTCAACAGCATCTATGCCAACCCTGCAAAAAACGCTGTGGCCATGTTCATCAGCGAATTGTTGTCGCACACCATTCAAGAGCAAGAACAAAACGAAGGACTGTTCCGATATATCGAAACCTCAGTAAAATTGCTCGAAACACAAGAGGTGGGCGTTGCTAACTTTCACATTTGTTTTTTGTTTCACTTGGGGGCATTTTTAGGTATCGATCCCGATATCGAAAGCTACAAGGCCGGATATTGGTTTGACATGCAAGGCGGCACGTTCTCGCAACACCCTCATGCCGGCGGACATTTTCTCAAACCCACAGAAGCACGTGTAATCGGGTTGTTGTCACGCATGTCATTCAGCAATTTACACCTGTTTAAGTTCAACCGCACCGAGCGCAACCAAATGCTTGACACCATCATTGCCTATTATCGTCTGCACAACTCCACCATAGGTTCACTCAAATCGCCCGAAATTCTCAAGCAACTGTTTGTGTAAATTTTCACCCCAAAATCGGTCATCACCATGAGCCACTCGCTCCACCGCCTCCAAAGGAACCGCCTCCAAAACCGCCCCAACTACCGCCACCACTGCCAAAGGAGCTTCCGCCACCAAAATAGGTGGGTCCTCCCCACGTACCGGTATGACGTGAGTTGTGGCGACGCCCGGAGTGCGAACTACCACTGAAAACAGCAATCAAAAACAAACCGAAGAGAAGCAGGGCATAAATAGTGATTTGGACACCTGAGACATCTTCCCCGTGACTTTTCTTGTAACTTTTTTCGTTGATTTCGCCTTGCACGGCAGGCATGATGACTTTGAGTGCAGCCCACACGCCGGCGGCATAGTCATTCTTTTTAAACTCAGGAATGATTTCGTGGTCAATAATTTCGCTACAAAAGCCATCGGTCAACACTCCTTCCAATCCATAGCCCACTTGAATAGCAACTCTGCCCCGGCTCTCGGCCGTCTTGGGCTTCACAAGCACAATCACTCCATTGTCTTTGCCTTTCATACCCACGCCCCACTTGCGCCCCAAGTTCAAAGCATATTCCCAAGGCTCCAAATCACCCAAATCTTTAACAGTGACAACAAGAATTTGATTGGAGGTTTCATTGGAGAATTGTTCAAGCGAATCTTCCATGGCACGCACGTCGCCCAGAACGCCGGCAAAATCGTTGACCAACCGTGCAGGAACGGGACGCTCGGGCATTTGTCCTTCGCCTGCCGCCAATGCGTTCATCGCCATTGCAAAGGACAGCAACAAAAACAGTAATTTCAATTTAATCTTCATAGGTAATCTCATTACTCAATTCATTCACATCGTTGCGATCGGCAGGAAAAAACTTGGCCAAGGTGTCGCCCAGTTGTCCTATCACAGTGCACAATCCATCAACCGGCTTGCCTTGCTTGAGAGCTTGCGCAAGCGTTTCTTTCTCAAGTGTCCAAAAGTGGGCAGGAACCACTGCATCGATGCCTTGATCGCCAATGATGGCAAACTTGCGCGATTCGTAGGCTACAAAAATGAGCATTGCGTTGCGCAACTGAGTTTGATACAGCTTCAAGCGGTTGAAAGTGCGCACCGCCTGCTTGTAGACGTCGCCTCGGCAACGAGGGGTGACATGCACACATATTTCGCCCGAAGTGCGCCGTTCGGCTTGTGTGATGGCATCGACTATGCGATGTTGCTCATCAGATGGTATAAAATCAGATAAAGCCATGTGAGAGAAAGGGGAGATAATTGTCGGTATATCATTTTCCGGTCAGGAGTTCTTCATCAATCGTTGCTGTATTCATGCCGTTTTTCAATAAAGCAACATTATTAAAAGAAGAACACCTGCCCAACAAAAATTCTGTTATTCTTCAAAGTTGACGGTTGGAGCTTTGTCGGCCCCGGCTTGAGCTTCAAAGTAGGGTTTTTCATCAAATCCCATCATGCCTGCAATGAGAATTGCCGGGAACGAACGTCGCTTGATGTTATAGTTTTTAGCGGCTTCGTTAAAGTCTTTGCGTGCCACGCTGATGCGATTTTCTGTGCCTTCGAGCTGGTCTTGCAACTTCGAGAATTCCTCGTTTGCCTTCAAGTCGGGATAGGCCTCACTCACGGCAAGCAATTTGCCCAAAGCCGCCGTAACATCGCCTTGCGCAGCTTGATATTGTTTAAGTTGCTCCGGCGTCATCTTAGAAGCGTCTATCTTCAAACTGGTAGCTTCGGCACGAGCTTTGACCACTGCTTCAAACGTCTGCTGCTCATGCTTGGCATAGCCTTTGACCGTGTTCACAAGGTTTGGAATGAGATCGGCACGACGTTGATATTGCGTTTCGACTTGTCCCCAGTTGGTTTCAACGGTTTCCTGTTGGGTCACCAAGCCATTATACACTCCAATGCCCCACCCCAACAGTATCAAAAGAAGAAGCACTATGCCCAAGCAGCCAATTCCTGCACAACCAAGGCCAAAAAACTTTTTCCCGCCACTGCCATTGTTACTCGCGTTCTGTGTGCCACCGGCACCTCCAAGAAAATTAGTATTCACATTCATGATTTATAACATTATCAAATAAAAAAAAATCATTCTCAACTTTTGCAACGTCTATTCTGTCGATAAAGTTATAAAATATCATACAATTTTTGTGCCAAAATTGTAGTTATTTCATTTTTTTGCACTCTTCGCAAGCTCAACAGAGCTTTAACATTCATCAAAATATGTTTCAATTTATCATTTAAAAGCAACATAATTACAAACGTTAACAGAAAAAGAGAAAATTACCATTTTTTCGGCTATTTTGAACAGAAAAAGAAAAATATGCACTACTTTTGCGCCATTTAAATGACAACAAAAAAGAGAACTAAATGAATTTAAAGAAAACAACACTGCCGGCACTGGGCCTGGCAATCGCGATGACCGCTCAAGCAGGCGGCATTCTCACCAACACCAATCAGCACATCGACTTCCTTAGAATGGTGGCACGTGGCGCATCGAGCGACATTGACGCGGCCTATAGCAACCCTGCCGGCACCGCCTTTATGGAAGACGGCTGGAAACTCTCACTCAACATTCAGAGCGCATACCAAACTCGCAACATCGACGCAACATTTGGCCTTTTTCCCGAAGAGAACCACATGCGTCACTACAAAGGCAATGCTTCGGCTCCCATTATACCATCGGCCTTTGCTACCTATAATAAAGGGAAACTCGGTCTATCGGGCTTCGTAGGCGTTGTGGGTGGCGGAGGCAAATGCTCGTTTGACTCGGGCTTGCCGGTGTTTGACTCGCAAGTAATGGCAGGCATCTATGCGCAAACCAAGGATGCTGTCACTCCCAAGCTGTATGACATCAACACAGCCATGGAAGGCAGGCAATACATCTATGGTGCACAATTTGGAGCCAACTATCTCATCACCCCTGCACTCAGTGCCTATGCAGGCTTGCGTGTAAACTACTTTGACGGCAACTACAACGGCTATGTGACAGCTGTGGGCAAAGAGGCCATTGGCGGAAAAACGCTTGTAGATCTTCAACTCGATTGCGATCAAACGGGTTGGGGCGTAACTCCCATCATTGGAGTGAACTGGAAACACAAAGGCTTAACCCTTGCTGCAAAATACGAATTTCTCACCAACTTGAACATCGAGAACAACACCAAGAAAAACAGCGACCCCAATGGAGCCTTGGCAGCCTTTAAACAGGGGGTAAACACTCCCAGCGACATCCCCTCGCTCCTTAGTGTGGCCGCCGGCTATGAGTTCTCGCCCAAGTTACGTGCCACGGTTGAATATCACTTCTACGACGACAAGCACGCCGGCATGGCCGGAGAAAAGCAAAAGTCACTCACACGAGGCACCTATGAAATTCTTGCAGGCGTTGAGTATGACATCAACAAAATGTTCACCGTGTCGGCCGGTGGTCAAAGAACCGACTACGGATTGAGCGACGGCTTCCAAAGCAACACCTCGTTCTACTGCGACAGCTACTCGGTGGGCTTGGGTGGTGCCGTGAGGTTCTCGCCAAAAATCACAATGAATGTGGGCTATTTTTGGACAATGTATCAAGACTATACTAAACATGTCGCTGCCGGCAAGCCCGGTGGTTACAACAACACAACCTTGGCCGGTCAAGACGTGTATTCACGCACCAACAAGGTGTTTGGCATGGGCATTGACTACAAATTCTAAGCAACCGGCAACACAGCACGTTGCAAAAAAGAAAGTCGCTTGGCATCAATTTGATGTAGCGACTTTCTCTTTTCATCAGTCGTACCCCCGCAGGGAATCGAACCCTGATTTTAGGTTTAGGAAACCCACGTTCTATCCGTTGAACTACGGAGGCTAACCATTTTACTTTTTGCGTTGTGCAAAGATAATGCAAAATCTTTATTCTCCCAAAAAATAGCGGAACGAGAGAGATGTGCCATTTAACCCAAATCGGTCATTAGACCGCTAAGTTTTACAATTTTCGGTTCATCGCGTTGCTTGCCGGCATCTTGGTTGCCGTTTTTTCTTGACGCAGCCCGCTACGTCTTCAAAAAAAGACAACCAATTGTTCAACATTCAAACAAAATCAGTGCGGACTCTGATGACCGATTTGGGTTTAAGTGGAATATAAAGGAAAAAGGCTGTCGTGCATTTTGTGAAGCACAACAGCCTTTTCGGTTAATATTGTATAACGTGGTGTATCATCGAACACACAGATTAATGGCATAGTAGCATAAAATGCCGGCCAGGTAGCCTGCCATGACAATCCAGCTCACATGCTTCATATACCATCCGAAACTGATTTTTTCCAGTCCCATGACCACTACGCCGGCTGCCGAGCCAATGATGAGAATGCTTCCGCCTACGCCGGCACAATAGGCCAGCAATTGCCAGAAAAGGCCGTCGGGAGCGAAATCGCCCACCAAGTCAGTGTACATGCCCATGCAACCTGCAACCAAAGGCACATTATCGACAATGCTCGAAATCACACCGATCGTTCCGGTTACAATATAGTGATTTCCACCCGACACCTTGTTGAGCCAGTTGCCCGTGAGTTCGAGTACCCCCACTTCTTCTAAACAGGTCACAGCCATCAAAATGCCAAGGAAGAAAAGAATGGTGCTCATGTCGATACGAGAGAGCATGTTGCACACACGTTTTGACATGCAGTCTTTCTTGTCATGTCCTTTGCGGTAGAACACCTCTGAAACCGTCCACAACAAGCCCAAAATGAGCAGAATGCCAACGAAGGGCGGCAAATGAGTGAGCGACTTGAACACCGGCACAAAACACAATCCACCAACGCCAAGAGCAAAGATAATCTTGCGTTGCAGGTCTGTCAAGTCATCAGACTCGCATTCGCTGTCGGCTTGCGCAAGTTTGAGTTCACCTTTGAGCATAGCCTGCAAAATGAGGGTAGGAATGATTGCCGAAACAAGTGATGGTAAGAAAATTTCGGTAATTACACCACCTGCCGTAATCAAAGACTTGTTCCACAGCATGATTGTGGTGACATCGCCAATGGGCGAGAATGCTCCGCCGGAATTGGCCGCAATAATCACCAAAGAGGCAAAAATCATGCGATCGTGTTTGTCGTCAACCAACTTGCGCAACACCATGACCATGACAATACTGGTGGTCATGTTGTCGAGAATGGCACTCAAGAAAAACGAAAGAATCATGATGCGCCACAGCAATTTCTTCTTGCTGGTGGTTTGCAAAGTGTTGCGCACAAAGTTAAACCCTCCATTTTGATCCACAACCTCCACAATAGTCATTGCTCCCATGAGGAAGAAAAGAGTGGTTGAAGTGCTACCCAAGTGGCGTTCGATGATGCCATTCACCTCACTCAACAGATTTTCGGGGGCGACTTCGGGCAGATAGCTTGCAGGATCGAACATAAAGAGAGTCCAACATGCAACAAACATGAGCAAAGCAATTGCCGCCTTGTTCACTTTGGTCACACTTTCCAAGGCTATGCACGCATAACCAAAGATAAACACGATTACAATCGCAATTGTTAAAGTAGACATTTCAAATAGAAACTTTTAAAGGTTTTATTAGTTGTTTTATCGTTCAAGCGGTGCAAAGATACTATTTTTATTGATTTGGAAAGTAAAAAAATGTAATTATTTTCAGCATGTTATCAATCAAATCTTTACACCGGCAAAAAACTTTGATTTCTTCTCAAAATCAATCTCAAACCAAACATTGAAAGAAGTGAGAACGTGCGAAAAAAGCGTGCTCTTAAGGGTAAACGAAAAAGACTGTCACAACATCTCTGTTTAACCCAAATTTCAAGCATTCAACAGCATTATTTCATTTCTTCAATCTAAAAAACAAAGCCGGTTGCGAGATTGCCGCACCGGCTTTGAACGTTTATAGCGATTCGTTTTATTATTTAACGTATTTCATTTGGAGTTAAGCCTTCTTTTTTCCGGAACGGCTCACCAATGCATGAGCTACAGGAGCTGCAACAAAGAGCGAGCAGCAAGTACCAATGATAACACCAAGAATCATTGCAAAGTTGAATGCACGAATCGACTCACCGCCAAGGATGAAGATAACAAGCAACACAAGCAATGTGGACAGTGAGGTCATCATTGTACGACTCAATGTGCTGTTCAACGCATTGTTGAAGCGAGTTTTTTCGTCTTGTTTGGGGAACAAATGACGATATTCACGCACGCGGTCAAATACAACCACAGTATCGTTGATTTGATAACCAATTACCGTCAGGATAGCGGCGATAAAGGTTTGGTCAACCTCCATAGAGAACGGCAAGATGCCATGCAACGTAAAGAAGCCAATCACAACAAACGTGGTGAGCGTAACGGCCGCAAGCGCACCAAGCGAGAACGCAACGTTGCGGAAACGCAACAAGATGTACAAGCCCATCGCAAGGAGCGAAAGCATGACCGCAATAATAGCATCGCGAGCCATGTCGCTGGCAATTGAAGGTCCAACAGCGTCTTGCGATTGGATACCCACTTTTTCATTCGACACGCTGAAGTCTTGGAACGACATGCCATTGAGATCACTTTGCATACCTTTGTAGAGCTTGCCCATGATTTCGTTGTCAACGGTGCTGTCGTTTTGCTCAACCTTGTAGTTGGTAGAAACACGCACCTTGGTATTGTTGTCGATGGTGATAACCGAAACGGTGGCATGTGGGAACTCCGGAGCCAACTTGTTTTGAATTGTTGTCGTCGATACCGGATGGTCGAATTGAACAACATAGTTGCGACCTCCTGAGAAATCGATACCAAGGTTCAATGGACGAATGAAGAACATCGCCAGCATAACAGCAACGATCACAGAAACAATAGCCAAATATCTCTTCTTGCGACCTACAAAGTCAAAGGAAGTGCCTTGCAGCAAGTTTTTAGCCCAAGCAGAAGTAAAGGTCAGGCTTCCGAAGCCCAAACTATTCTTGTTTACAAAGTGCTCAAGAATGAGACGGGTTACAAACACCGCCGTGAAGAATGAACAGCAAATACCGATTACAAGCGTAACGGCAAAGCCCTTGATAGGGCCGGTACCATTCAAGATGAGGATTATTCCTGTGATTACCGAAGTCAAGTTACCATCGAAGATTGCCGAGAAGGCATTACTATAACCGTCGTTAATGGCGGCTTTGAGGTTCTTGCCATTGCGCAACTCTTCCTTGCAACGCTCGAAAATGAGCACATTGGCATCGACCGCCATACCCAAAGACAGCACAATACCGGCAATACCCGGCAGAGTGAGCACACTTTGGAATGAGGCCAAAATGCCTATGGTGAAGAACAGATTGAATATCAAACCGAGGTTGGCAATGCTACCGGCCTTAAAGCCGTAGACACTAATCATCAAAATCATGAGTAAAACAAGGGCGATAACAAATGAAATCATACCCTTGTTGATCGATTCCTGACCCAAAGAGGGACCAATCACACTCTCGGAAACCACATTAACCTTAGCCGCCATCTTACCCGATTGGAGCACGTTGGAAAGGTCATTGGCATCTTCGACGGTGAAGTTACCCGTAATTTCGGTTCTACCGCCATCAATTTGATTTTGCACATTAGGATAAGAATAAACAAGGTCGTCAAGAACAACAGCCACCGAATGACCAACGTTGTCGGCAGTCATGCGCGACCACTGGCGTGAGCCTTCGTCATTCATGGTCATGTTCACCTTATAGGAGCGACGCAAATTGTCATATTCGCTACTTGCGCTGTTCACCACATCGCCGGTCATGCGCGCACCATGTTGCGAAGTCGTCTTCAAACCAATGAGTGCAAAACGACCGTTTTCTTCGGGCTTAACAGTCCAACAGAACTTCATGTCATTAGGCAGTTCGCTGCGATACTTGTTAACCAAGCTCATGATTTGAGCAGTGTCTTCGGCCGAAGCATGACCAAAAATGCAAGTTCCTGCACGGGGCGACGGAGTGAGCAATTGATAGAAGTTTTGAACCTTCTTGCCACTCTTATCCGCCTTATCGGTTTTGGCAACCATTGGAGCCGCAACAGAGTCGGCAACTGTGGTTGAATCGGCAACAGCCTGAACGCCACCATTCTTTAATTCATTGGTTGCACGTTCGGCAAGAACGGAGAAACCGGCAGCAATGTTGGCTTTATTTTCATAAGTTTCATAAAATTCGAGGTTAGCAGTACCTTGCAACAATTTCTTTACACGTTCTGGTTCCTTGATACCGGGAAGTTCGAGCAAGATGCGTCCTGTGCTTTGGAGTTTTTGAATGTTGGGGGCAACAACACCGAATTTATCGATACGAGAACGAAGCACGTTATAGGAGTTATCGACCATTGAGTTAACCTCATCTTTCAAGAAGCCTTCAATTTGATTATCAGAAGCCTCCGGGTTGTCTTTCACCTTTTGCACATTGCGGAAGAGGCTGCGAAGATTGCCACCGCCAATACGCTTGTACTCTTGGCAGAAAGAGGCCACATAGTCGTCTTGTGCTGTGCGGTCTTTTTCGACATTCGAAATGGCTTGCAGGAATTTTTTGTCGGTCGCATGCTCCTTAGCAAGAGCCTTCAAAATATCGGGAACCGAAATTTGAAGCGTAACGTTCATACCACCTTTCAAGTCAAGACCAAGGCCTAACTGTTTCTCGCGAACTTCTTGGTAAGTATAACCAAGGTAAACATTCTGCTTAACGATTTTATCCATGTAATCGTTGTAAGCCTTCTTGTAGGCCTCGTTCGACATGTCGGGGGTTTGAATATTGGCCGCCTTCATGGCAATTTCCTCGCCTTCAGTTTCATACTTGTTAGCTACGAAAGTGAAAGAGAGATAAAAAGCACATACAAGAATCAACAAAATGGTTAAAATCCTGATAAATCCTTTTGTTTGCATCTCTGTTATAATTAGTATTTTATTTTAATTTTCGCTTGATATTTTGAGACTTAACGCTATAAGTCATTTTACAGCCTGCAAATATACGATAAAATATTTAAGTGAAAAAATATTTATCATCAAAAAAAGCCCTGCTCATTTGCCACTCTTCAGCATTTTGCTTGTGCGCATGCAATCGTGATTTTGCCCCGACTTCACATAACCGAAACCGGAGCAAACAATCCTTGTCCATGCAAAGGTCGCTAAACGTGCCTTGCACTGCATAGAGAAAAAACTAAGCATCAATCATTGCCTAAGATTCTCTTAATTCCTGCAATCAACTCATCTAATGGCACGCCCGAGCGGTCGCTCATTATTTGCACCGTGGCACGCCCGGCCATCATTTTGCCCAGTGGCGTGTTGAGCATTTTAAACGCGAGTTCGGGATAAGATTAGTATGCAAACAGTTCCAATTGCCTTGTCTTTTCCACATGCACAGGCAGGGCCTCGGGCTTGTTGTCAAAGAAGCAGTACGCTGTGAGGGCCGAGCATAGGTTCATCATAAAA
>JBGYAB010000011.1:0-3351 GCA_041815985.1 Sodaliphilus sp.
AGAGTAGAAAGCTTTTAGCGTACCTCTGAAATCGGCTTGAAGTTCCTCGTCGGCCAACGATTGCAATAGCGGTTTGTCATATTCGTCAACCAAAATAACCACACGCTGTCCGGTTTGAGTTGCCGCACGCTCCACAATGCCTTTAAACCTCAATGCGATGGAGACTTCACTGTCCTTTCTTCCATAAATGTTTTCCCAGTCGGTCAAAGCATTGTTAAGTACCTCTTCGAGACTGGCAGGAGTGTTGTATTTTGCAGTGTTCAGGTCGAGATGCAGAATGGGGTGACTTGTCCATTCTTTTTCCAATTGTTCAACGGCCAAACCTTTGAACAGCTCCCTTTTCCCCGAGAAATAGGCTTCGAGTGTAGAGATGAGCAGGCTCTTGCCGAACCGCCGAGGGCGACTCAGAAAGTAATAATTTCCTTCATTAGCCAGCTTGTACAGCAAGTCGGTTTTATCCACATAGACATAGCCGTCTTTTCTTACTTTCTCAAAATTCTGTATGCCAATCGGGTATTTCATATTTTCTACTTCTCTTTTCTTTATTTATGTTTCTAATCTTTTACAAATTTATGTAAAAATACAAGACTTCGCAACTCTTTGTTATTAAAATATTGGAGCATAAACATTCTTTTGCAAAGACTTTAATCCAAATCAGTTATTAGCGCGTTACGTCTTCAAAAAAGACAACCAATTTGCTCAACATTCAAGCAAAATCAGTGTGAACTCTAATGACCGATTTGGGTTTGAAAATATGTCAACAGCATTATTGATAGCCTTGTGGCATTTTTATCGGTTGTGATAACCAATGTTTTTTCGTAATTTTACACAAGAAAAATAAAATGACTTCATGAGTAGCATAGAGCAGATAGAAATTGATTTGGAAAATTCTGAATTCCAAAATGCTTGGAACATGATTAGGCACACTCATCGATCGGTGTTCTTGACAGGTAAGGCCGGCACGGGAAAAAGTACTTTCTTAAAGTACATTTGCGCCCATACGTCTAAAAAGTTTGTGGTTCTTGCACCAACAGGAATTGCTGCAGTGAATGTTGCCGGTCAGACTCTCCATTCTTTTTTTAAAATTCCGTTTAAGCCACTCATTCCCGATGATCCCGATTTTTCTCCACGCAACATTCGCAAGACTTTGCGTTATCCCAAAGAAAAAGTTAAGCTCATTCAACAATTGGACTTGATTATTATCGACGAAATTTCGATGGTTCGTTGCGATATTATCGATTTTGTCGATCGAGTTCTTCGTATCTATTCCAATAATATGCGAGAACCTTTTGGAGGCAAACAATTGCTTTTTGTGGGCGATATTTTCCAACTCGAACCCGTAGTCACTCGCGACATGCGCGACATTCTGCGCCGTTGGTATCAGCAGTTTTTCTTTTTCAACGCACATGTTTTCGGACAATTGGGTTTGATACCCATAGAATTGCGTAAGATATATCGGCAAACCGATGGGACTTTCATTTCAATGCTCGACCGCATTAGAATTAATCGTGCTTCACAAGCCGACATAGCTACGCTCAATAGTCGTTTCAACCCCAATTATGCCGACAATAACGAGAATTTTGTGATTACTCTTGCCACTCGGCGCGACACGGTAAATGCCATAAACGACCGGCACATGATAGAGTTGAAAACGCCCGAATACACGTTTGAAGGCGAGCTTGAAGGCACTTTTCCCGAAAATGATTTACCCACCAGTAAAGACTTGACACTCAAACAAGGTGCGCAGGTCATATTCATTCGGAACGATAAAGAAAACCGTTGGGTAAATGGAACAATTGCCAAAGTGAGCCATGTGACAGAAAAAACAGTTGAGGTAGAGTTGGAGAGTGGTGTGGTTTATGCTCTCGAACCCGAACAGTGGGAAAATGTGCAATACGCCTACGATGAAAAGGAAAAGAAAATTATTGAAAATGTGTTGGGCACGTTCAAACAATATCCCATCAAACCGGCATGGGCACTCACTGTGCACAAGAGTCAGGGTTTGACATTCAACAATGTCGTCATCGACTTTGCCGGTGGAGCTTTCACGAGCGGACAAACTTATGTGGCTTTGTCGCGTTGCACTTCGCTCGAAGGCATTACTTTGCTCAGGCCATTGCAGGAGCGCGACATCATTGTGAGCAATTCAGTGGTGGCGTTCAGTCGCCAGTTCAACAATCAAGCAGTTATTACAGGAGCTTTGGAACAAGAAAAAGCCTCACAACTCTATCGCAGAGCCATGCATGCCTTTGACCACAATGAGTTTCGCCAATGCGTTGACAACTTGATGCAGGCCAAGACCATCAACGATGTTTCTTTAAATCCTGCCGTGTGGCGTTTGGCTGCATTGAAACTTCAGCGTTTTAACTCACAAGCCAAAGAGATTGAGAGATTGCAAGAGGTGATTGACACGCAGAATTGCATGTTGCGCCAATTGGCTATGGAATATGTTCAAATGGGCAATCAGTCGCTTGGATTGGGAGATTTGGCCGAAGAGGAGGAAAATGCTTATGGAGAACATAGGGCAAGGCTTGATGAAATTTCTTTCAAGTCGGCTATGGCCAATTATAACAAGGCATTGCGCATCTGTCCCGAATGTGTTGAAGCCATGATAGGAAAAGCGCATCTGATGACCTCTGTCGACGAACTTGATGATGCCGAAAAGGCTTTGAAAGAGGCTTTGAAAATAGATAAAAACTGTTTTGAAGCTCACATGGAACTCGGGCAACTTTATAGCATGATGAAAGATGTGCCGGCAGCTATCAAGAGCTACAAGCGTGCAGCGAAAGTTTGCAAGAAATCGCCATTGCCTCATGAAGCATTGGCCATGATTTATGGTTCTCTCGGACTTGATGACCTTGCCGAACAGCATAAACTCACTGCTACCAAGCTTCGTTCAGTGGGCAAGAAACCGGCAAATCGCAAAAAGCGTGATTAAACCCCATGTGTATATGTTTTTTAATCTCAAAACAGACTTTTCAAACCAATAAAATTAACTTCAATGAAAGATTTTGTCAAATCCATTTTGCTCATCATTGTCGTGACATTTGCAACCATTGCATTTTCTTCATGTGTCGGTCGCATGGCTTTGAGCGACGAAGAATGGGACTACTATGAAATGCAAAACAGCCACAACGATGACATTGATATGCTCAATAGCGAAATTGATATGGACGACGTTTATCACGATTAATCAAGGTTTGCAAGAAGCAATACTCCGTTATTTTTTATGCTGCTTCAGCAGCGAAACTAAATATCTCATTCACACTTTCTTTATTTAATGGCATGTTCGGGTTTCTCTCGAACACGTCAATAATTCGTTGGGCATAGTAGGCATTGACCATCTGCGCT
>JBGYAB010000012.1:0-37066 GCA_041815985.1 Sodaliphilus sp.
GTTTGCCATTTCGCCCAACAATGCACTTGTGACCATCGATTTGCGCGACAATCAACTCGACAAAGAAGCCTTGAATGCACTGTTCGATAAGTTGAGAAATTTGAAGGATATTGTCTATCCGTTTGAAACAGAGTCTCAAACCACATTCCCCGAAAATGAGAATTTTGGCAAAATTTTCATCGCAGGCAATCCCGGTGCAACCATGTGCAACGGACATATAGCCAAACAAAAGGGCTATACCTTAGATGTGGAAAACACCGGCTTGAACAGCGTTGAAGGTGCCACATTGCGCATTTTCCCCAACCCTGCCACCGCTGTTGCCGAGGTGCAAGGCATTCAAGCAGGCGATGTTATTCGCATGTTCAACACTTCGGGTGCAATGGTGCGTGAAGTGAAAGCCAAAGCCACCAGACAAACCATTGCACTGCAAGGGCTCACAACCGGGCTTTATGTTGTGACCGTGAACGGCAAGTCGCTCAAACTCGTGATCAAATAAACGGCCTCTCCGGTGGGAAAAAATCCACTGCGAAAAAAGTAAACCTATTGAGGGTGCATCTCACAAGAGCAGATGCATCCTCAATTTGTTTGGCACATCAAGAGCCTATGCACCTTTTTTACAATCGCTCAAAAAGGGTGCATTGCTCCACAGTGCACTGCTTTCTAAGAAAAATTTCCTCATTCAATTTTTTCGTTGTATTTTTGTTAAAAATAAAATGCGATACGATATGATAATAGGATATACTGCCGGCGTATATGATTTGTTCCACATTGGGCATCTCAACTTGCTTAAAAATGCCAAAGGAATGTGCGATAAACTGATTGTAGGAGTCACGGTCGACGAACTTGTGCTTTACAAAGGAAAAAAAGCAATGATTCCTTATACCGATCGCGCAGAGATTGTGCGTAGCATTAAATATGTTGATGCCGTTGTTCCGCAATGCGACATGAACAAATTGGAGATGTGCAAGAAGTTGAAGGCTAATGTGCTTTTTGTTGGCGATGATTGGTATGATACTCCCAAGTGGAATGAATATGAAAAACAATTTAACGAGGCCGGTATCCGCATTGTGTGTTTCCCATATACTAAAGGCATTTCTTCTACAAAAATATCTAAGGCATTGAAATCGGTAAGAGGTTGGACTGCCAATGAAGAAGAGGAAAAAGCATAAGATAGTTATTATATAATAGTAGTGAATGATGGTTGATAAAAATTTTTGTTTGAGTTCGTATTTTGCTTATCGTTACCTCTATAAAGACGGTGTTGATTTCATGGAAGGGAAACAACACCAAAATTTTGTCCCGCTAAGCCCAAAGGAAAAAGTGATCGTAACATCGGCTCAAGATATTGATAAGGAAATTCAACAACAATTCAATGCCCTATACGAGAAGTATGATAACATAGGAATCTTATTATCGGGTGGCATGGATAGTGCAATTTTAGCATCTTATCTAAAACCTCACAGCCGTGCCTATACCTTTATTGCGCAAGGAACCGAGGTGTTTGATGCCGACAGGAGCCGTGCTGATAGTTACTGCAAGAAATTCCAACTGAATCATCATTATGTCGACATCAATTTTGATGATTACAAGAAATTCACTCCCATGGTCATGGAGTCAAAAGCAGCTCCCGTCCATTCCATTGAGCCTCAAATCTTCAAGGCTGCGACAATGGCCAAAGAAGATGGAGTGGAACTGATGATTGTGGGTGAAAGTGCCGATTTAATTTTTGGCGGAATGGACCAACTCATTAGCAAAGAGTGGGATTACGATGCGTTTGTAGAACGCTACACTTTCTTAAAACCGGATTTGGTGCTTACAACTCCCAACAATGGGGTATTTGAATTGTTTGAACCATATAGGCAGGGTGATAAAATTGATTATTTGAAGTTCATGGACAATGTGTTTTCAATTGAGAGTTCGGGGTCATACATGAATGCATTCAGTAGAGCAAAACTCCCCTACTTCGATCCCTATGCCAAGTTGATGATGGGCGAACCTCTTGATTTGGAAAGAATACGCAATGGCGAACCTAAATATCTTGTGAGAGAGTTATTCGCCATGAAGTATCCCGAAATGCCTATCCCATTTAAGATTCCGATGCCTCGCCCGGTAGATTTGATATTCAAGGACTGGGAAGGGCCGCATCGCCGGGAGTTTCGTAGCGATATTCCCATGAAAAAATTGACCGGTAACCAAAAGTGGCAATTGTGGTGTGCCGAATTATTCCTAAACCAATTTGAACAGTACATGAAATAGTGCATCATCGTTGCTTAATGAACATGTTTGTTGATTAAAATATACTGTGGGAGATATGCCTATGCTCGATGTTTTAAAAAAAACAATAAACTATCTGTATCTTCACTTGTGGAAGTATCGCCACATCGATATTGTTCATGGCAAACGTATCAAAATGGTTGCCGAACGAGGACAAGCGCGTGTTGTTATTTTTGCAATGAATGTACCCATGTGGAAATATGGGCATCTCTATGAGTTGCTGAGACGAGACAGTCGTTTCAAAACATGGGTCGTTATCTCTCCAAGCATATCCTATAGATTGGAACAACAAATTAATGATGTAAAAAGTCTAAGGACTTATTTTAATGCCCAAGGCGTGCCATTTATTGATTGTGACGTGGAGGGCGACTCGGCACCTTTTGATGTAAAAAAAGAGCTTGATCCCGATGTTATATTTTATCCTCAACCCTATGAACATCTGCTTGCAAAGAAGCATGACTGCTTGAATTTTTACGACAGATTAATCTGCTACTATCCTTATGCATTCATGACCGGGAAAGGAAAATTCTCCTATAATTTCCATTTTCACAATTTAGCATGGAGACTCTATTACTCCAATAATGAAATTTTGAAGGAGGCTCAGAAAACAGCATGGAACCAAGGACGTAATGTGAGAATTGTGGGCTATCCTATGACCGATGATTACTGCAAAAGTTCTCACATCAATACTTGGAAGAAAATCAATGATGGGAAAAAAAGAAAAAGGGTCATTTGGGCTCCTCATTTCTCTTTCGATGATAAATTTGGTCAATTGCCTCGTGGCAATTTTTTGTGGATGGCCGATTTCATGGTTGAGGTTGCAAAAAAATACAAAGCTTTAATCCAGTTCACATTCAAGCCTCACCCTCGCCTACTCACAGAGTTGTACGACCACCCCGAGTGGGGCAAGAGCAAGACCGATGCCTACTATAAGTTGTGGGCCGAAATGGAAAACACACAGGTGGAAATGGGCGACTATGTAGATCTGTTTATGACAAGCGATGGCATGGTGCACGATAGCGGTTCGTTTGTGATAGAGTACAATTATACCAATAAGCCTGTTATGTTTGTTTCTCGTGATATTGAAAAGTTCTTGACAGGGCAAACCAATTTTTCCAAAGAGGCATTTAAGGTTTTGCTCATCGGTAAGAATGAAAAAGAGATTTTGAATTTTCTTGAGTCTGCGATTCTAAACGGGCAAGACGAAATGTCGTCATTGCGAAAAAACTTTTGTAATCGGTATTTAAACCCACCCAACAACAAAAGTGTAGCACAAAACACCTTAGATGATTTGGTCTCTTCATTAGGATTAAAGAAATAGGTAATCATCACATTTGGTTTATCAAGTGCAACCTATAGAGAGTATCTCTGATATGGTTTATAGGGGAAATTAAATTGCATACAAATGAGGAATAAAAAATTTAAGCATGCTTATTTTAATCAACCCAACGAAGTGAACGAGTTGTCATTCGAAATGGCAACGAAATTGGGTATTTCAAATGAATATCCTACCGTACTCATGCGTATCGGTTATGGGAAAAAGATGCCGTATTCGTTGAGAAGAAATACAAACTCCTGTATTTTACCGATTGATGCGAATTTAAACCCAAATCGGTCATCAGACCGCTAAGGTTTACAATTATCGGTTCATCGCGTGCTTCCCGGCCGATTTGGGTTAAATAACTTTTGTTCAAAAAGCTGTCAATAGCTCATCTGTTGGGTTCAAGGCAAGGACTTTGCCGGTGGGGTCGATGAGTATTGAAGTGAAACCATCTTCCTGATGCCAAACGGTGAGCAAGCCCATGCCGGTTTCATTGCCGCCATAGAATTGAGAATAGCTGTCGAGATTATCGAGTTTACATATTTCGTTAAACACGCCTCGGCTGGTGTCGTAGTTGATGGCAATGTGTGCAAGTTTGCTGTTGTTCTTGGCAGTGCGATCGTGTCGCATGTTGTCGATGCGCGATTCAGGTACTGTCGATGACCAGAAAGTAACTATCACGTACTTGCCACGTGCATCTTGGAGCGACAAGGTGGTATCGTTGTTGCTCACCGTGAAGTTCGGAACTTGTGCCCCCACTCGTGTTTCTGTTTCGTTGATGTTGCTCGAAGAAGCGAAAAGTAAGAAAAGAAGTGCTAAACTCACAATCGGATTGATTGTTTTCTTCATAAAAAAATTTGATTATGTTACACATCAAGATTATTGTGCGAAATTCTCTTCGGAAATAATCTTTGCCGATTTTCGGCAGAGCACGGTTGTTGCCGGGCTTCAAAGGTGGACATGCAACCACAACATGTACCACTATGTTTTATAAATTGCGCGACAAAGATAAGTAGAAAAATAAACTTTACCAAATTTTTAACTCATCAACAGCTTCTATCATATTGTTAATAAGCTTATTGGTGTTTTGATAAAAGACATTAATTCTTAATAAGGCCACACTATTAAGTTAAAATGTTAAAAAATGAATTTAACGACCATTATTCATTGCCATGTTCTTCGGGCAATTGCTTGGAAGTTTTAGCTCTCAGTTGCTTAATGCATGTTGCACGTGCAATAAGATTACCATTACCATCTTGGAGCTTGTTCATGGCGGCATCGCATGCCTTTTGAGCCTGTCCCAAGGTTTTGTTCACGTTTTGCAGATCGGCAACAAAACCCACGAGTTTGTCATACATTTTTCCGGCTTCATTGGCAATTTTCAGTGCATTCTTCGTTTGTCGTTCTCGCATCCACAACCGGTCGATGAGTTTTACCACCGAAATGAGATGTGTGGGGCTTACGATCACCACTTGACGTTTGAAGGCATATTCCCACAAACTGTTGTCGTTGCTCATGGCAAGCAGGTAGGCAGGCTCATTGGGAACAAACATGATTGTGAAGTCGGCCGAATTTTTAATCCAGCGTTGATAGGCTTTCGACGACAGTTCGTCTATGTGCTTGCGCATCGACACGATGTGCCTGCTCAATGCCTCTGTGCGCTGTTCGTTGTTTTGGGCAGCAGTATAGTGAGAAAAAGCCGTGAGCGACACCTTTGAGTCGATAATCAGTCTTTTTTGGTCGGGCATGTTGAAAATGACATCAGGCCTGAGCCGTTCGCCACGGTCGTTTTTAAAGGTTGTTCCGTCGGCCTCGTGCGTGGCTTGTGTTTCATAGCTCACTCCCTCCACAAACCCCGAAATGTCGAGAATTTGTTTCAGCACCAGTTCTCCCCAGTCGCCTTGCATTTTGCTGTTGCCTTTCAAGGCATGGGTCAGTTCTTGCGCTTCTTTGCCTATGGTGCGGTTCACGTCGCACAAATCTTCGATTTGTTGCTTGAGCGATGCTGCATATTGTGCTTGTTGGGTTTTATAGGTGTCGATGGTGAGCTTGAGTGTTTCAATATTGTCTTTGAATGGAATGAGAAGTTCGCTCAGTCGTTGTTCGTCGGCATCTTTCATCATTTTGCCTTGCTCTTGCATGAGTTGCGATGCAATGTCGCGAAACACAGCTTTCGACTCGTCTTGGAGTTGTTGTCTGTCTTTTGTGATGATGCGCATTTGTTCGCTCAATCGTGCGCTCTCTTCTCTGGCTTTGAGCAACATGTAGCCGGTTGCGAGAAATGCGGCAATGAGAATAATGATAACAGTGGTAGTCATCGCATGAAAAGATTTAACTTGTGTGCTTGCTTGGTGATTTCAAAATTACTACATTTCTCTTGACTCTAAAAAAAAATACGTCCAAAAAATTGCCTTTCACAAGATTATTTCCTATTTTTATACCGATAAATTAAAATGACTTATGGCAAAATTGAACATATCAAATGAATGGTGGACTGCTCCTGCCGAAGCCGAGAATGGTAAGCTCGTGCTTGTTACAGGGCGAAGCGGGCTGCAAAACGTAAAAGCTACCCAAAAATATATCTACCGTGTGGAGATAGCATGGCTCTATGAACCGGACGAAAAAGGGATGCCCGATTTTCATACCTCCAAGCTCATGGGCGAAGTTCACGACGCATTGTCTGCCACCTTCGACAAAGAGCCTGTGGCGGTGAACACAGGCATCTACACCGGCGATGGAGAGCGCAACTGGGTGTTCTACACCAAGTCTTTGCCCACTTTCCAACACAAGGTCAACGAGGCTTTGTCTGCATTTCAACAGCTTCCGCTCACATTTCAAGCCTATGAAGACTCTGATTGGGCAGAATATGAAGAAATGTGCCAAAACGAAATCAAAGCAACAAACTAACCCTCCTGACTTACCCCTTAACACTTATAACTTAACCCTTAACCCTGACTGCTATGAAACAAATTTACTATTGGATTTTGATTGCGCTTGCAATCGGTGCGATGGCCGGACTTATTACAGCAATTTTCAGCCGTCACAACAAGAAAAATAAGGCCGGAGAAACGGCCGAAGAAGACACTCTTAGCGAAATCGAAGGCTCACGAGGTGGAAACATCATTTTTGTGATCATGGTGTTTGCCATTTTAGCTTTCATTGTCATTTGGCTCATCTTTGCCGTGACAGGTCGCTCTTTTTAACCCAAATCGGCCATTAGAGGCGACATTAACTTCGCTTGCATGTTGAGCAACTTGGGGGCCGTTTTTTTTAAAGACGTAACCTGCTACATCAAGAAAAAAATCGGTAATCAAGATGCCGACATGCAGGCGAAATCAAGAGGGAAAATCGAAACTGTAACCTTCGTGGAACAATGACCGATTTGGGTTTAAACTTTCACAACAAGAGCCTTCACGATGCCTTGAAAGGCAGTGAAAGCTCTTGTGTGTTATTGAAGAATTCTATCTCCTTTGTTAGAAGAAAGAAGTTCGTTTTTTCCTAAGTGGAAGGATTACATGTTCATGCCACCGTCGACTTGCACAACTTGACCGGTAACGTAGCTCGACATGTCGCTGGCAAGGAATGTGGCAACATTGGCAATGTCTTCGACTGTGCCACCGCGACGCAATGGAATTTTTTCAACCCATTCTTTGCGTATGTCATCGGGCAAAGCCTGTGTCATGGCAGTGTCGATGAAGCCCGGGGCAATGGCGTTGGAGCGTATGCCACGACGGCCCATTTCTTGTCCGACACTCTTGGCCAGTGCAATCAGTCCGGCTTTAGAGGCGGCATAGTTGGCTTGTCCGGCGTTGCCGTGAACGCCCACCACCGATGCCATATTGATGATGGAGCCGGCACGCTGGCGGCTCATGATGGGCACCAGTGCATGAATGAAGTTAAAGGCCGATTTCAGGTTCACGGCTATAACAGCGTCCCATTGAGCTTCGGTCATCTTGAGCATGAGCGCGTCTTTGGTGATGCCTGCATTGTTCACCAAGATGTCGATTTTGCCAAATTCTTCTTTGATTTGAGCAACAACTTTTTCTGTTTCTTCAAAGTTGGCCGCATTGCTGGCATATCCTTTGACTTTAACACCGAGGGCGGCAATTTCTTGTTCGGTGGCTTTGCCAAATTCGTCGATAACAAGATCGGTGAAAGCAATATCAGCACCTTCGCCGGCAAACTTCAAGGCAATACCCTTGCCAATGCCACGTGCGGCACCTGTAATGAGAGCAACTTTTCCTTCGAGTAATTTCATCTTTTTTAATGTTTTTATTAGTGAATTATTAATTTGTTTCTTTTTTCAAGTTGTGTGTGCATGTTTAACCGTTGTCGTGATGTCGCTTGATGCCGTGCAACACAAACTCTTGCAAATATTCTCGCAATTTCGTCTTGCTGATGCCAATGTCAGCAAAACTGTCGCGAATGTAGTGAATGTCAAGCCCCTGCATGGTTATCAACAGAATTTCGGCGGTTTTGTCCACATCGCTAATCCTGAACACGCCGCGCTCGATGCCTTCTTGCAAAATTTCTTTAAGAATGCCGGCTTCTTTGTTTTTGTTGGTGCGACGAATGCGATCTACACGGCGCACATCGAGAAAAAAATGAGCACGTAGCGATCCGTTGCGCCCCACAACCTCTTTCACCGTCTCAAATCGGGTGAAAACAAAATCCATCAGTTTCTCTTCGGAAGGCAAAGGTAATCCGGGAATTTCCGAAAGGCGTTCGATGATGATGTTGGCCTCACGGTTCACGACAGCATTGAATATTTCTGTTTTGCTTTTAAAATAGGTGTAGATTGTGCGACGACCTTTGTCACTGGCCGCGGCAATATCGTTCATCGTAGTGTTTTCAACGCCTTTGTGAGCGAACAGCTGACGTGCAACGTCAATCAATTTGTCTCGTGTCCTCAATGCCATCGCATGATAGAAAAATGCACAATGTGCAAATAACTGTGCGAAATTAAGCATTTTCGCCGTAAACAGCAAATCAGAGAATTTTAAACTCTGTTAACCGGCCTTGTGAACAATGTGGCTTGCCATGCTGTTTGCACTCCGGCATTGCCCGATTGCCGACATGCTTTTTGGTCAAAGCATTGTGAGCCGGCATTGGGTGAATTATTTTCTGAGTGCCATGTTGTAGTTGTAGTATTTTTTGTTACCCGTGATGTCTTCAAGCATTTTCAAGAAGGGAGGGAATTTTCCTTCTTCAACGCCCACAACGCCTTTGCTTTCAAGAATTTGAAGTCCCGGACACGGCGAAATGTAGGTGTCGAGTTCAAACGATTGTCCTTTCCACACAAAACTCTTGCGCATTTTGTGAATGGGTTGCCTGTAAGGGTCGGCCTGCTGCAACAGCGATTTATACAGGTTGTTGCTTATTTGTCTTTCGGTTTCAATGCGTTCTGTGTCGCTTATCTGCCGCTTGGTGTTGTGCACAATCACGGTTTTACCGTTCCATGTGCGACGTCTCACACGCACCTCGCAGTCGGGTTCGGCAACAAGATAGGTTTGCGTGATATCACTTTCTATGCTGTCGGGAATTTCGCCGGCGAGTTCCACCAAGTATTTTCCCTCTTTTTCAATGGGTAATGGCAGCCCCAGCACAGTGCTGATGTCGGCAATAACCCTATTGAGCTTTTTTTGAAAATCGTCGTGATTATTGATCACACGGTGATAGGGGTGAAGCGACCAAGCGTTAATCACGTTCTTGTCGAGACCGCGAGCAATGGCAAGCCCTTTTTCATCGGCTTGTTCCAGTCGTTGAGCGTTGTTGGCGGTGGTGTAGAATTGTTCGGCACCATCGGCAGCCGAAACGAGATGAAACACAGCATCGTAGCGCGTCAGCAATCGGTGTGTGTCGGTGTGGCACGAGCTTGTGATAGTTTCCCACAGTTCCGGTGTCATGTAGGCCGAAATGTCCATTGTTCCACGGTCGCACACAATGATTACCGGCTCGTCGATAGTCTGTGCCATTGCATAGAATTTGTCTTCAAGAGTCATTTGAATTTGCAATGTGGCTTTTTCTCCTTCATAGAAGAAATCGCGGTTTTGAGTGAGATAATCCATGCCTGCTTGTGTGAACATGGTGGGGACTTCGGGAATGGTAAACACCTTGAAGCCCAAGCTCGAAAAATGCTCAATAATTTTAACGAGCGCAGTGGTTTTGCCGGCACACGGTCCGCCGGTAAGCACAATTCTTTTGATTTCTGCCATATTTAGTTTGTTGATGTATGTTCTATTGTGTAAACAAAGATAGTGCTTTCCTTCTACATTCCCAATTCTTTGTATTTTAAAAATGATGAAGATTTCGTTTGCCTGCACAGTGAGCGATTTTTTCTAAAATTTAATCTCTTTAATCAGAAAACTCTGTAAAAACTCCGTCATTTGCCGATTACATTTTGTGCAGAAACCTCTGTTTTTTGCGATATTTTGCCTAACTTCGCATCATTGTATCGCTAATTTCTAATTTACAACACGCAACTGAAACCTATAATTTAAAACAAATATTATCTTTTTTTCTTATGACAGACGAAAAAACAAAAGTGACCGACGAAGCGGCAGTACAAGGGCAACAAGACTACATGGACTTGCCCGAGAGTGCGTTTCGCGAGCTGAAGCCGGGCGAAGAGTATGTGCCACCCATGAAACCCGGCAATTCCTATCCCGAGGTTACCCCCTACTCGGTGTCGATGGGGCTTATCATGGCCATCATTTTCAGTGCCGCGGCGGCCTATTTGGGTTTGAAGGTGGGACAAGTGTTTGAAGCGGCTATCCCCATTGCCATTATTGCGGCCGGTGTGGCCGGAGTTTCTCATCGCAAAAACTCTTTGGGCGAGAATGTAATCATTCAGTCGATAGGTGCAGCATCGGGCATTGTTGTGGCCGGTGCCATTTTCACTTTGCCGGCACTCTACATTTTGCAGGCCAAGTATCCCGAAATCACCGTTAACTTTCTCGAAGTGTTCCTCAGCTCCTTGCTGGGTGGCTTGTTGGGCATCTTGTTCTTCATTCCGTTCCGCAAGTATTTTGTAAAGGACATGCACGGCAAGTTCCCATTTCCCGAGGCCACAGCAACCACCCAAGTGCTCATCAGTGGGCAAAAGGGCGGCGATCAGGCTAAGCCACTGCTCCTTGCCGGGTTAGTGGGAGGCCTTTATGACTTCTTGCTCAGCACGTTTGGTTGGTGGAAAGAAGTGCTCACCACTTCGGCAATCCCGGCTTTGCAACATTTCACCGAGAGTACCAAGATGTTGTTCAAGGTCAATACCGGTGCCGCCGTGCTCGGTTTGGGCTACATTATCGGTTTGCGCTACGCATTCATCATTTTTGCCGGTAGTGCATTCATTTGGTGGATTGTGGTACCATTGATGGGCATGATGAATCCGGAGTTTGCCTCGCAGTCTTCGGAGTATATATTCACCGGCTATGCTCGCTCCATCGGTATTGGCGGTATTGCCATGAGTGGCATCATTGGCATCATTAAGTCTTGGGGTGTGATAAGGAGTGCCGTTGGCTTGGCGGGGAAATCTTTCAGCAAGAATGCCGAGACCGCCCGCCCCATTCGCACGCAACGTGACATTTCCATGAAAATTCTTGTGTTCGGCATTTGCGCCGCTCTTGTTGTCGCTTTCCTTTTCATTTGGCTCGGTGTCATTCAAAACTTGTGGCAAGCCCTCATCGCCTTTTTGGTTGTGGTGGTTATTGCCTTTTTGTTTACAACCGTCGCAGCCAATGCCATTGCCATTGTGGGTAGCAACCCGGTTTCGGGCATGACATTAATGACCCTTATCGTTGCCAGCACCATTTTTGTGGCCATTGGCCTCAATGGCACTAAGGGCATTGTGGCGGCAATGGTAATTGGTGGCATTGTGTGCACCGCCCTTTCAATGGCCGGTGGCATGGTCACCGACATGAAAATTGGTTACTGGCTCGGTTCTACTCCTGCTCGGCAGCAAACGTGGAAAAGCGTGGGTACGCTTGTCGCCGCCGCAACAGTGGGTGGTGTAATCTTGTTGCTCAACAAGGCTTATGGTTTCACCGATCCCAATGTGATGGCAGCTCCACAAGCCAATGCCATGGCAGCCGTTATCGATCCGCTCATGATGGGTGGCGAAACGCCTTGGATGCTCTATGCCATAGGTGCAATCTTGGCATGTTTGCTCAATTGGCTGGGAGTGCCTGCTTTGGCATTCTCGCTGGGTATGTTCATTCCGTTCCAGCTCAACGCTCCTCTACTCATTGGTGGCACGGTGAGTTGGTTTGTTGGTTCGCGCAGCAAAAACGAGAGTGTGAACACTGCACGCAAAGAGCGTGGCACATTGCTTGCCAGCGGTTTCATTGCCGGTGGTGCATTGATGGGTGTGGTGAGTGCCGGCATGGTGCTGGCAGGTTTCAAGTATAAAAACCCCATTGGCGACACGGCTTCAGGTTTGCTTGGCATTGTCGTTTACCTGGCGTTGATCAGCTACCTTGTTTTTTCTTGCATCAAAGCCAAAAAGGAAGACAAATAACGATAATCATTTAGCAGAATGTGAGGAAAATAAGCTCCAAAGTTAAACTCAAATCTGCACGGTTTCCAATGACCGATTTGGATTAAAGGAGGCCGCAAAATAAAAACGGAGTGCACTGTGTAATTTGCAGTGCACTCCGTTTTGTGTGTTGGAGTAAAAGGGTTAGAGTACAATTTTCAGGGTTGCGCTTTCACCGTTGGCGACAATGGCTTTTACCACATATACGCCCTTGGCAAGAGCACTCGTTTCGAGGTTTGTTCCGTATGTGCGTTTTGCTATCTTCCCATCAATGGTGCAGATGACAATCTGTGCAGGGCATTCGGTGCCAATGATGCCGTTTTTGTAGCAAATTATTCCCTCTCTGTTCACCTGTGTAAATCCAATGCCTGCATTGCCGTTTTTGATGAACACTGCCGGCATGAGAGTTTGAGTTTGAGTGTTGCCACTTGCATCGGTCAACTTGATTTTCAGGTCAAACCATTCGCCATCGCTTGCCACGGTCGAGAGCGATGCTTTATAGAAGTGTCCAAAGCCCGGCATGAAGTAGTATTCGGGAACTTCGATGGCTTGAAGCTCGTTCCATGTGTCGGTGCCGTGCTTGGCGTATGCCACTTCTACTTTGCTCACCGGCTTGCACTCGTAGTAGCGCATGGAGGCATTGGTCTTGTCGTGATGATATTGCATGTCGCCGGCTACAAACTCCAATGCTCCGTTGCCGGTAATGCGGTCGCTGATTAAACGGTTGTCATTGTCGCCCGATTCGGGAAGTTGCACGAAGCGCAGCATTTGAATTGACGGAGCGGTCATGTCGTCACCACTCGACTTGTGATGCAGCATGGTGATGTTCTTTCCGTTCATGTCATCAACTTTGATGTTCTCTTGGGTGAATGTATGGTCGATGAAGTCGCCATTGGTTTCTTGCGACTTGACAACGGTTGTTCCGTCGGTTTCATAGATTTCGCCATAGCGACCCAAATAGGTGAGCAATTTAGTGGATTTGCCGTCATAATCTTTCGATTTAACCGATACAATGGGGCAACTGTTGCCATACGTATAGTTTTCGCCATTGTCTTTCCACGACAATGCAGGGTGTCCGGGATAAACAGTTGCCGCACCACCGCCCACAGGAATAACGAAGCCGTCGAGAATGTCGTAGCCATAGTCTATCACTCGCATTCCGGTGGGTTTATTGCCGGTTACGGGCAGTCCCACAATGTGCTTGTATTGCTTGTTCTTTTCAATATAGGTGTCGCCCATCATGGGGTTCACCATCACTGCAAATCCCTTGTCGGCAGGTTCAGGCAGATCGAGATAGAACATGTTTTCATTGTTTTCAAGAACCATGTTTTTGTTCTCGGCTTTGCCACTTAGCAGCACTTGACCGCCATAGGTGCACCACACCCGGTTGCCGTAGATGTGTGAAGCAGGCTCTTTCTCGCCGGCAGGAGTTGGAGTGAATTTTTGTTTGTAGAGCGTCAGGTTGACCGGCTTGCTTTCCAGCGTTGCAGCAGCGTTGAGTGGAGTTTCAAACTTGAAGAAATAGGTGCGATTGTTCAAAGTTGAACGCATGTTGCACGTGTGCAACAGGTCGAACCGATCACTCACCTTGTTTACATAGTAGTCTACATCGTAGCCTTTCACTCGATAAGAACCGCCAATGATGGTGTGCACCACGCCCATGCCTTTGAGAGCAAAGAAGCTGTAGCTGCGGTAGCTGTTGGTGTTGCCGTTTTCAACCACAGTGCCACCCGAATACTTGTCGAGAGTGAGTTGAGTGCCGTTTTCGTCATACACTTTAAACATAAATGGAACTGTGGCTTCGGCTTTGCTGAATGTGAGTGTAGTATCTTGGCCTATTATCACATTCTCTTTGAACACGGCATAGGTGCCGGTTGGTTTTCCCTTGAACATAGCGTGCATGTCGTAGGTGCCAACGGGTACTTGTGCGGTAAAGGTGGCATTCTTGCCATTCTTGTCCACGGCAAGAATACCTTGTTGGCTGTTGTAGACGGTCAAGCTCATGGGAGTGGCTTCGTTGGCATTGTAGTCGTAGACAAATGTCACGTTTACCGTTTGTCCGGCTTGCATGTTGACATGACGTTGAGGAGCATATACCGTATGCCCGTCAGCGGTTGTCGAGCGCAGGTAGTTGGTTGTTTGTGGTAATTGCAATTCCACTTGATCATCATTCCGGTTGACGGCATGACCTGTTGTCATGTCGGTGATGAGCTGGGCGTTGGTGCAAAGTGGCACAGCAACACTTGCCAAAGCCAATAATATTGTTTTTGTTTTCATTTTGTGGGTGAAGTTAAATTGTAATTTTGATATGATGAGGTTCGGTGAGCAAAACACATTGCCCGATGCAGTGAAGTTTCTTTCACCAGAACCTCATTTAAATGTTCATTGTTTTGTTGCTTGACATTGCCGTGATTAGAGCATTATTTTTTGAGATTGGCAATTGCCGGCGGTGTCGATGATTTTCACCACATACACGCCATGTGTCATGCCATCAGTCAAGATTTCACCGTTCCGGCTTTGTGCCGCAAGGCGACCATCGATGCAGTAAAGTTGCAACATTGCATGGCGGTCTTGACTTGTGATTTTGCCGTTCTCAACAGTCACACCGGCAGTCGAAACCGTGGCCGAGGTAATGCCGCTTTCCGTGCCCATGATGCAGAATGCAGGGCTGATTGTTTGTGTCTGCTTGTTGCCCGAGGGGTCGGTCAACGTAATTTCCATGTCGTACCATTGCTTTTGTGAGGTACCGGGCACCGTTTCAAGCGAAGCCCTGAAGAAATGGCCGAAGCCCGGCATGAAATAAAGTGCGGGAACTTCTTCAACAGTGAGTAGCATGCCGGGGCCTGTTGCTCCGTGCTGATAGTAGCTCACTTGAATTTCGGCAGGCGTGCAAGTAAAATAGCCTGTATATGATTCCGGAACAGGATTGTAGGTAAAGTCACCACCGGCAATTTCAACAACGCCGTCTCTTGCTTCTTTAAAACGATCGGTCACATTGCCTTGCTTGTCCTTAAATTGCAGCATCTGCAACGTTGGAGGCACGTGATCGGGCTTGTTTTCAATCATCACAAGCCGGGTTTTGTTCATGCCGTCAAGTCCGTCGACATTCACATTTCTATTGGTGAGTATGATAGAGTAGATGTTATCGGTCACTTGCTGTTCTTGTTGTTCTACCACATGGTAGTCGGCATCACGCAGTTCGCCATATCGTCCCACATAGTTTGGAATAATACTGATTTGTTCTTGTCCACCTACATTTTCAGAGGTGAAGCGCACCGAGTTCACAGGACAACTCTCGCCGTAGACGATGTTCGCAGCAGTCTTGTCGGTGAACGACAAGGCAGGGTGTCCCGGATACACTTGTGAACGTACCATGCCTTGCGGAGAGTTAAAACCTCCATCTTCCTCATATCCGGCCGTAACATAGTAAAGACCGTTTTTATCGCCCATCACTTGCTGGCCACAAGTGAAGAAAAAGTTCTTGATGGTGTCGCCTGGAGAATATGATTCCTTGACCATGTATTCGCTCATGAGCGGTTTCACCAGCACGTTGAATGGATTGCTTGTGCCATCACCGTCTTTGGGAGTGTCGAGATAGAACTTGGTGGTGTAGTCGGTCGAAGGCATGAAGGGGATATAAGAGCGTTGCCCAATGACAGCCTCACCGTCGATAACGCCGGCCATGTAATAACCGGGAACATGAAAATCGCTGTTATCCTTCCACTTGGGGCTGATTGCGAATTTTTGGTTATATTTGATGAATCGTGAAGGATCGTTGGTAACGGTTTTACCGGCACTCAGGTCGTCGATCACATATTTGTTGAACCAAAAAACTTCGCCTACCGAAACCACACGGCTCTCACATATCTTGTAACGGTTGCTCAACTTATTGATGTAGAAATCGGTTTCGTGGCCTTGATATTTGTAACCGCCGCCAATGATGGAGGCAACGTTGCCAAAACCTTTCAAAATAAATAATGACAGTGACGAGAAGTCATCGGCCGTGCCGGGTTCCACAATTTGATAACTTGTGTTGTATACGGGCATGTGAAGAGCTTTGCCGGTGTGGTCTACTGTTTTAATTGAAAACGGAATGGTGGCTTCGGCCTGCGACAAAGTAATGGTGGTGTCGCCCTTGATTTCCACTTGTTCTCTGAACACATAGTAAAGTTCGCTGTAATGCGACATGTAGGAGGCAAACATGTCGTAGGTGCCCTTGGGCACCGATTGAGTGACGCTCTTGTTTGGGCTTTCGTAGTTGCTGTGGAACATGCCGGCCTCGGGATTATAGATTGAGAGACCAATGGGGACAAACGATGAGCCACACTCGTAGTTGAGAGTCACTTTCACACTGTCACTCGCAGCCTGCTTTGCTCTTGTGAGCGGAGTGATGAAGGTGAAGTTGCCACACTTGTGGGTGTCGTGTTTTTGGGCATTGAGCACCAACTTGGTGGGATTGGGGCTACTGCTGTTGGGCAAAGTGCCGTTTGCCATGGCACTTGCACCTACCGCGATTGCGGTGATGAGAGTAAAAAAATGGTTCATGTTAATTGTGTTTAAGGGGAAAAATCTGTTTTTTTCGTCCTTGAGTTGAGGTTTCCCCTTTTTATCCTGCACTCAAGTTCTTTTTCTGTTTATGAGTTTGGCATTGAAAAATGTCTATTCTGCAATCACCTTTTTCACCTCACCATTGGTGGTAACAATGATGTTGAAGCCACGTTGCGACCGATTGAGCCGTTGACCTTGCTCGTTGTAGATTGTCGCAATGTCGCATTCTTGTGCATGGTTGTTGACAAAGTTTGTTATGCCCGATGATGGGCTGCCGTTATATGGTTTCCAGCCTGTGGCTTGCTTGTGGTAGGCAATCCAGCCTCTTGCTTTGGCGGCCGTTACCTGTGTGGTTGTGCACACGTTGGTTTCTGTGCCGTCATAGTCGTTGAATATGCACAATTTGCCGGCATTATCCATGCCTGCACGGTTGTGGAGCGAAGCAATGAGTTTGTCCATGTTGTCGCCTTTGATGCCATTATTGTAGCAGAACAATTCGGTCAACGCTTCATTTGCGCTCAGATTCAAAGTTTGGATATTGTTTTCATCGCATTCCAGCGTTTCGAGCTTGTTGTTTTGCGTCAGGTCAAGTTCTTGCAATCGGTTTTTATAGCACACCAGTCCTGCGAGTTCTTTGTTGGCGGTCACGTCGAGCGAACCCAATGGATTGTCGTAACAGTAAAGACGGGTGAGCATGGGGAGTTTCTTTACATCAAGCGATTGCAGGTTATTCTCATAGCAATAAAGTCGCGAAAGGGTGTTGGTGGCAGGCAACGACAGCCTGTTCATGTCATTGCCGTAGCACATCACCTGCTCTAAATGAATGAGTGCCGACAGGTCGAGTACGGCTATTTCATTATAAGAGCATTCAAGTTTTGCGAGTTTTGTGTTTTCGCTCAGCGAAAGCGATTGCAGTTCGTTGGCATCACACACGAGATTTTGCAACTCCTTGTTGTTGCTCAAATCGAGTGTGGCAAGCTCGTTGTTGTAGCAATCTATCAGGGTGAGTTGTGGGTTGCACGAGAGGTCAAGAGAGGCAAGTTCATTGGAGGCACACAGCAGTTTTTCAAGCCTTTTGCACGATGTCAGGTTCAATTTACCGAGCTGATTGTCAGAGCAATTCAGCGTTTGCAGTGCCATGTCGCCATTCATCTCTATTGCGGTGATTTCATTCTCTTTGCAGTCGAGAATGGTGATGTTGCCGGTGATTGTTACAGGCGATTGAAGAACTGTGTAATCGGCATAAACATTGTTTTGGAACGTGCCCGAGGCATTTTCAATTTTCACCTCTGCGTCGGCGGCAATGTATAGTTTCATTGTTGCCCCCTTGGCAAGCGATGTGTGCAAGATTATTTTTTGAGCCACGTCGTTCTTGGAGGCGTTGCCAGTGGTGTTGCAAACTTGTCCCCAAGCGATTGTACACACCGCAATGGCGGTGATTAAGAAAAACAAACGTTTCATGTTTAAATAGGGTTTTACGTTAGTTAAAGTGTTTGGTGCATTTTGTTCAATGCACACCGATGATGCTATGTTTTTATAAAGATTATTTTATTTATTCGTTTATGTGCAGTTTTATCACGATAGGTGTTCGGCAAGTGTTCTTGTAAACACATTCACAAATGTAACAAAAAGATTTTATTTGCCGAGCTTTTCTGCTCACTTTTTTGATTTCTTTCAAAAAAAAGCGGTTTTTAATAGGGTGTTTCACGTTTTATTCTTAATTTTGACTGTTCTTTTTGCCCAAGCATTTTGCCCGGCTGTATTTTCGTGGCTTGTGGCCGTCTTGAGCAATGATATCAATCGTTTTTTATGTCTTTAAATACTCAATAATTTCTAAAACAATTCAATTATGAAAGCATTGCACACCGATGCTGCTCCTGCAGCAATTGGGCCTTACAGCCAAGCTATTGAAGTCAATGGATTTATCTACACATCGGGGCAACTGCCCATCGACCCTGCCACAGGAAAATTTCCGGAGGGTGGAGTGACTGAGCAAACTCATCAGTCGCTCAACAACTTGAAGGCTATTCTTGAAGGGGCAGGTATTGACTTGAGCCATGTGGTGAAAACGAATGTATTTTTGGCCGACATGGCCGATTTCGGTGCTATGAACGCCGTGTATGAAACCTACTTTTCAGCCCCCTACCCTGCACGTTCGGCAGTTGCCGTCAAAGACCTGCCCAAGGGTGCACTCGTTGAAATTGAGTGCGTAGCCGCAAAGTAAAGATTTTGCGACAAAAACGAAATTTCTCCCTCTCTCCAAAGTTTTTTCAGTTGAATAACGGCTTTGGGGAGAGGGAGAATTACATACAAATAAAAACGGTGTTGCATAACGGCATGTTGCGGCAAGCTGTGTGCAAAAGCGAAGAAAAACAAATAACACGAAAAAAAAGCCGATATGTTGAAAGCTATGTCGCAATTAATTTGTAAGTTTGTAATTGCAATATTAGGTTTTTAATATGACAAAAGCATTGACTATGACTCCCCAAGAGGAAGAAATGATGATTGATAACGCCTATCAGAAGCTTTTGGCCGGATATTTGGCGAGCAATCATCGCAAGAAGGTGGAAATAATCAACAAGGCTTACAAGTTTGCTCGCGACGCGCATCAAGGCATACGTCGTCGCTCGGGTGAACCCTACATCATGCACCCCATCGAGGTGGCAACTGTTGTGAGCCAAGAAATAGGGCTTGGTTCCACTTCCATTTGCTCGGCACTGCTCCACGATGTTGTTGAAGACACCGACTACACAGTTGAGGACATAGAAGCCCAATTCGGTAAGAAAATCGCTCAAATCGTGGAAGGGCTTACCAAAATTTCGGGAGGAATATTTGGCGACCACGCATCGGCACAAGCCGAAAACTTTCGCAAGCTGTTGCTCACCATGAGCGACGACATACGCGTTATTCTCATCAAGATTGCCGACCGCTTGCACAACATGCGCACCTTGCAGTCGATGCCACCCAACAAGCAATACAAGATTGCCGGCGAAACGCTCTACATCTATGCGCCACTGGCTCATCGCCTTGGTTTGTTTGCCATTAAAACAGAACTCGAAGACCTGAGCTTCAAGTATGAGCACCCCGAGGCCTACCAGAATATCGACCGGCACATTGCACAAAACGCTCCTCACAACGAAGAAGTGTTTGCCACGTTTGCCAATCCCATCAGAGAGCGACTTGACAAAATGGGGCTTACCTATGAATTCAAAGCTCGCATCAAGTCGCATTATTCCATTTGGAAGAAGATGGAGAGCAAGCACATTCCGTTTGAAGAAGTCTATGACTACTATGCAGCACGCATTGTGTTTGAATGTCCCAACGATGCCGATGAAAAGCGCATCAGCTGGAATATTTACAGCGAAATCACCGACCTCTATCGCCTGCACCCCGACAGGGTGCGTGACTGGATAAGCGTACCCAAGGCCAACGGCTATCGTGCCTTGCACATCACCGTGATGGGTCCCGATGGCAACTGGATGGAGGTGCAGATACGCAGTCGCCACATGGACGATATTGCCGAGCGAGGCTTTGCCGCACACTGGAAATACAAGATTGGCGAAGGCGATGAAGAGAGTGAACTGGCCGCATGGTTGCAGACGATCGAAGACATCTTGAAAAATCCAGAACCTAATGCCATCGACTTTCTCGACACCATCAAGCTCAACCTCTTTGCCAGTGAAATCGTGGTGTTCACGCCCAAAGGTGAGTTAATCACGTTGCCCAAAGATGCTTCGGTACTCGACATGGCATTCACGCTCCACACCGAGCTTGGCACGCATTGCATAGCCGGCAAGGTCAACCACAAGTTGGTGCCGTTGTCACACAAGTTGCAGAGTGGTGATCAAGTGGAGGTGCTCACCAGCAAGAGCCAAACACCCGAAGCCGAATGGGATAAATTCCTTGTCACGGCCAAGGGCAAAACAAGATTGCGCTCGGCTTTGCGACATTCTCGGCGAGCCATTATCGACCGAGGAGAAGCCATGCTCAAAGACTATCTCTTGCAGAACAATGTGGAAGAAAACAATGAAACCATTTCACGCATTGTGAACAGCGAAGAGGTGAACAACAAAGATGAACTGTTCTACAAGATAGGCAATCATGAGATTGCACTTTCGAGCCAAATATTAAAGGCAGTGAAACCGATTTCGAGAGGTTTCTTCAACCGCTTTTTGCGTAGTCCATTCGGAGGTAAGAATGGAGAACACAAGGCCGAAAACTCGGTGGCTCAACAAGGCAAAATCGACACCAAGCAAGTGTATTTGCTCAAAGCTGTGAACGGCAAAAACAACTACAAGTTTGAGAATTGCTGTTCACCCATTCCGGGCGATGATGTGTTGGGCTTTATCAACGACAAGAACGAAGTTGTTGTCCACAAAATGGATTGTCCGGTTGCCATGCGTCTCAAGAGCAGTTATGGACCGCGCATTGTGCAAACTAAGTGGGAAAACGACAAGCAATCGGCAAAATTCCTTGCCTCGATCGGGGTCGAAGGCATCGACCGTATGGGCATTTTGCAAGAAATTATCTATCTCATTTCAACCAACTTGTCGATCAATATCAGGCGGCTCAACATCAATGCAAAAGAAGGTGTGTTCAACTGCGAACTCGATATGCTCATTGAAGATGCCGACGTGCTCACCCAGCTGTGCAAACGCTTGAAGCGAGTGAAAGGCGTGAACAGTGCAAGCCGCATCAGTTGAAGCAGCTTAAACAGGAAACAAAATTCAAAGTGATTTTTGACATGACACAAGAAAAACGCAACAACATCATCATAATACTCCTGCTGGCAGTGGCAACACTGCTCATCACCTACATGCTGCCACAGCAAGGTTTCAACATGCCCAAATATACACAAGGCAAACCGTGGACACATGCGATGCTCACCGCCCCCACCGAAATTCCCATTGAACTCGACTCGATTACGGCAGAACACATTACCGACAGCATCAACTCGCATTTTGTGAAGATTTACAAGCGTGACAATGCGATTAAAAATGAGCAATTGGATCAACTTTACAGGGCATTGAAGCGTAATCCCAACGTGAGCACCGCCGGCATCAACAACATTGTTTCTATTGTCACCGACCTCTACAACAAGGGCATTGTGGACAACGACTCGTACGACGAAATTACGACCGGCAAACTCAGGCACATGCGATTTTTGCACAATAAGTCATACGAAGATCTGAGCACCGAAGAAATGAACTCGGTGCACTCGGCCTACAACAGTCTCGACACCATCATCGCCGACCCACTGTTGCGTGCGGCGTTGGCCAACATCAAAATCGATGTTTACCTTCAACCCAATGTCATTTATGACTCGGTGCAAACCAAGGAGCAAATCAACGATGCATTGCAAAAGGCACTTGCTCCGCAAGGCGTGGTGCAAATGGGTGAGAGCATCATTTATCCCGGTAGCATCGTCACGCCACGCACGGCAATGATTTTGCAGGCCTATGAAAAAATCATGACCGAGCGTCAAAGCCATTTCAATGGCATCAATTACAGTATCATAGGGCAATTTGTGTTCATCGCCATGATGATGATTGTGTTCTATTATTTCATGAAGATGATTAGGCCACGCACGTTTGCCAATTTCAAGAAAATGGTGTTTTTGGCCATGTTCACCACGTTGTTCATTATTGTGGTCGAGATGATTATCGGTTTCAAGGCCACACTGGTACATGCCATTCCGTTTGCCCTTGTGCCCATTATCATCACCACGTTTTGCGACACGCGCACTTCATTTTTCATCTACATGATTGTAGTCATCATCACCTCTCTTGTAGCCAATGATCAAGCCGAGTTCATCATCATTCAATTTGCAGTGGGTAACATTGCCATTGTGTCTATCAAGGAGTTTTCACGGCGTTCACAACTGGTGCAGTGTGCTGCCTATATTTTCATGGCTTACAGTCTCATTTATTTGGCATTGACCGTGTTGCGCGATGGCAACATCACTCAATTCTTTGCCGACCGCAACTGGTGGCACGTGTTCATGTACTTTGCGATGAACTGTGTTGTCCTCTCGTTTGCCTATGTGCTCATTTTCCTCATAGAGAAGATTTTCGGTTTCACCTCTACGATCACACTGGTAGAAATGTCCGACATCAACAACAAGGAGTTGCGTCAGCTTTCCATGGCATGTCCCGGCACTTTCCAGCACTCGTTGCAAGTGTCCAATTTGGCCTCCGAAGCCGCCCATGAAATTGGGGCAAACACACAATTGGCACGTGCCGGCGCACTCTATCACGATATTGGCAAGATTGAAAACCCCGCATTCTTTACCGAAAATCAACACGATGTGAACCCACACGATTCACTCACGCCCGAACAGAGTGCTCGCATTGTGATTGCTCATGTAACCGACGGTGTGAAACGTGCCGAAAAAGCACGATTGCCACAAGACATTAAAGACATGATTTTGCAACATCATGGCACCGGCTACACCAAGTATTTTTACACACAAGCCTGTCAATTGAACGACGGAGAAAAGGTTGACATTGCTCCCTATCGCTATCCCGGTCCCAATCCTCGCACCAAGGAGGCTGCCATCATCATGATGGCCGACTCGTGTGAAGCCGCATGCAAGAGTTTGAAAGAACCCACCGAAGATGGTATCAAAAATTTGGTGAACAAGGTTATCGACGGACAGATTGCAGAAGGTTTGCTCAACGATGCTCCCCTTAGTTTTAGCGATGTGGGACGCATTAAGCAAACATTTATCGAACATTTGCGCACGTTCTATCACACGCGCATTTCCTATCCCGACGATACAAAGCCACAACAAGACGAGGGTTAAGTAATAAGAGTTAAGAATTAAGTGCAGAATTATGGAATTTTCAACATTCATCTTCATGAGCAGCATTGCTTGTTTGCTGGTTGCCACAGTGCTATTGGTCAAGCCGTGGTGGGTGGCAGCCGTGCCGGCCTACCTTGGCATGCTTGCCCTTTGGTTCACGCCCTACATGGGAGCAACTCCCGTGCGCGAGGTTGTGAGTTGGGGAGTGGCTGTAATCATTGTGGTTGGCATCAGGCATTTGCAACCGAGCGGAGAACCCGATGGACGCAACACAGGCAATGTTTATGTGGGGTTGGCATCGTTGGCCGGTGGCTTGCTGGGCATGGTCATTAGCCTCAATTTCATTCTCTTGGGCACTATCATTGGCTCTGCTATGGGGTTGCTGGCTTATAGTCGCACTCCACACGGAAAGTGGATAAAATTTCCAAGTTCCACATTTATTCAGTACTTTTGTGCCAAGTGCTTGCCGGCTATTGTTGCCGCCGCCATTATTGTGAGTTGCATCGAAGGATTGCAATTCTATTTCATGACAACACGTTAATCGAAAAAAGAAAGGACAAAAATGAAAACAAAATATTTTACTGTTTCACTCATTGCACTGCTTGCCTGTTGCATAGCCACTGCAACATGGGGTGAACGCAAGCTCGAAGTTAAACAGGTGGATTTCGACCGAGTGAAAAAAGTCACGCAAGACCCTCATTCTCGATACTTTTTTTCCAATCTTGTAAAACTCTACACCAGCAATATCGACACCACAATGGTGCTCGAAGACTATCGTGATCTCTACTACGGTTACATTTTTCAAGAAGATTACAATCCCTATCGGCAGTCGGAGTATAGCGACAAGGTAGAGCAACTTTACTACAAAAAACCACATCTTCGTGCCGAGTGCGACAGTATAGAAAAATATGCTGAGCTTTCGCTCGACGACAACATGTTCGACTTCGATCAAATGCAGTTCTACATCTATGTGCTCAAAGAAAAAAAGAAATATACCCGAGCGGCAGTGCGCAGCAACAAGCTGGAGCGTCTTATTGCCGCTATCATCTCTTCGGGCAAAGGCACTAAGGAAGAACCGTGGGTGGTGATATGTCCGCAACACGAATACAACATTGTGAATTTTCTTGGCTATGTGGCCATCGACCACACCGAGATGCCCAACGGCATCGACTACATTGCCGTGCAAAAAAAAGAGGGCAGCAAGACCGAAGGGTTTTACTTCGATGTGTCGCGCATGTTGGCCGAAGCCAAGCGCAAAGGCTATGACGAATGATGCATGGAGTCGTTGAAGGAAAAAACCGCCAAAGGCATGTTTTGGAGTGCGTTGAACAATGGAACAACGCAACTCCTTAACCTTGTTGTCGGCATATTTCTTGCACGCATTCTGTCGCGCAGCGACTACGGCCTTGTGGGAGTACTCACCATTTTCACACTCATGGCCAATAACTTGCAACAATGCGGTTTTTTTCAAGGATTAATCAATCTCAAGAATCCCACACGCAACGACTATAATTCGGTGTTTTGGTTCAACGTGCTGGTGGGCGTTGGACTTTATGCCGTTTTGTGGTTTTGTGCCCCATTGATCGCACAATTTTTCCATCAGCCGGCATTGCTCAACCTGTCTCGTTTTGTGTTTTTGGTATTTCTCATCACAGCTTTTGGAGTTGCTCCCAATGCCTATCTCACCAAGAACATGATGTTCAAGGAAACGGCGATATGCGGCATTGGTGCACTCACGGTTTCGAGTGTTGTGGGCATCAGTTTAGCCATGCACGGCTATGCCTATTGGAGCTTGGCATGGCAGCAAGTCACATTCATTACCGTGCAAAACATTCTACGCTATTTTTTTGCAGATTGGCGACCATGCCTGCACATTGATTTCACTCCGGTGAAGCGCATGTTTGGTTTCAGTGTCAAAATTCTTGTCACAAATTCGCTCAACACCCTCAGTGGCAATATGCTCACTTTTATTTTCGGACGCATATTCTCTATTGGCGATGTAGGCAACTATTCGCAAGCCGGCAAGTGGAACACGTTGGCAAGCTCATTTGTGACACAGACCGTTGCCCAAGTTTCGCAGACGGTGCTTGTTTCTGCCGGCAACGACAAGGAAAGGCAAACTCGTGTGTTTCGCAAGATGCTGCGTTTCACCGGTTTCCTTGCTTTTCCATGTATGCTCGGGTTGGCTTTGGTGGCTGAGGAATTTATTTTCATTACCATTGGCGAAAAGTGGGCACAAAGTGTTCCTTTATTGCAAGTGCTGTGCGTTGCAGGAGCTTTTCTTCCTATTCACGGATTATATCAAAGTGCAATCATCAGTTCCGGACGCTCTGAGATTTACATGTGGACCAACATTGTTCAGGTTGCTCTGCAACTGGGCATTGTACTGGCATTTGCCACGCAAGGCATGATGATGATGGTGACCGCCTATGTCGTCTTCATTTCGTTGTGGCTTGGAGGGTGGCATCTTGTGTCACAAAAGATCATTGGAATGAAATTTCGTTATCTGCTTAGCGATATTTTCCCTTATTTGTTTGCCACGCTACTTGCTGTGGGCATTGCCCACTTTGCAACGGCCTCGTTACACAACAATTGGCTCTTGCTGTTGAGTCGCATTATCCTCACGGCAACCATTTATTGTGGCGTGATGCTCATCACCAAAGACGATATTTTTCAGGAAACAATCAACTACATCAAGCAAAAAACAACCAAAAGGAAATAGGCACGACAAATCCATCAATTGTCACAAATTGCTTAACATGCAAACAAAATTTGAGCGGATTTTACGAATTGGGTAAACAAACGAGCAGGAAAGGATTTTTAAACAAATCTTTTCCTGCTCGTAATATTTTAGTTACTCTATATAGCTGTTATGCTTTTACTTGCGAGCACTGTTGCGGAAGTCACGCTTCTCGGTATAAGTGTCTTTGGTAAAGGTGTAAGTATCGGTGTGGGTGGTGCGATTGGCAAAGTCAAAGATGGCTTCGGGATTGATGGCATAACCCATAAAGCGAGTTTCAAAATGCAAGTGAGGTCCTGTGCTGCGACCCGTGTTGCCACTCAAAGCAATGGGTTGTCCCACCTTAACATACTGATTGGGTTTCACCAAGAAACGCGAAAGGTGACCGTAAACGGTTTCAAGCCCGTTGTCGTGACGAATGATTACATAAAATCCGTAGCCACTGCGTTCATACTTTGTCAAACGAATGCGACCGCTAAATGCCGCACGCACGGTGTCGCCAATGGCAGCCCGCATGTCAACCCCCTTGTGACTTCTCTTGAAACGTGCACGATAGCCATAGGCTGAAGTAACGACATTGCCTTTTAAAGGTATGCAAAAGTGGCTCACATCAATGCGCTTGCTGAAAGGCACATCGGCCTCCTTGTAGGGATTGACCAAACCACTGTCCCAGCCCTCGGTGTAGAGATCAATCTCCGGTTCTTCGCCATAGATGTCTTGAGCATATTTTTGAGCCTCTTCGAGGCGTATTCTGTCTTTGATGCGTGATTGTTTTGCGAGCATGTCGCTATGAGCTTTACGGTAGCTCGATACTGAACCAAGGCGTTGTGCCGATGAAGTTGTTGTGAAAGTTGCAGCAACAAATAACGCTGCACATAAAACTTTAGATAACTTTTTTAATTTCATTAGATGTATAATATTTTGCACCTCACGATATATATAAATAATATAACAGATGTGAGAAATAAGTTAGTAAATAGGAGCGTTACTGCCACTTTCTTGCACGAAGAAAAAATTACTGTTGAGAATATTAATTAAAATGAGTAACTTTACTCCCTCTGAACGATACCGTTTACGTTCATTTCTTAAAAAAAACGTTCAAATTTAGAAATTTATTTTTTTCACACCAACAAAACATAAGCTAAAATTTGTAAAAGTTTATCTACTAATGTAAACATAAAACACACAACACACTATATATCAATAAAATAACAAAACAGACTCTGTATAGACTTTTTAGAGTAAAAAAATATTAAATTAATTGAAAATCAGCACAAAATAACGTTTTTGTGCAATTATTTCCAACACTATGCAAAACGTTTAAAACATACTCATAAAGTACTCAAAAAGGCATAATATCTGTCACTTTTTGCCGAAGCATTATTCTACATTCACAACCATAATTACAGCTCAACTAATCAATCCCCAATTCACCGTGCGATTAAAAATGAACTGCAATTGGCGATCAAGCATGCGCCCCTCGGGTGATTGCAAATGAGGGTCGTTGTTAAGGATTTCCATGGCATCGTTTCGGGCCATTTCCACAATTGCCCCATCGGTTGCAAGGTTGGCAATCTTCAAGTTAAAAGCAATGCCACTTTGCCGGGTACCTTCCATGTCGCCCGGTCCACGCAATTTCATGTCTTCTTCGGCAACGACAAAGCCGTCGTTGGTGCGTGTCATCACTTCCAAACGATGTCGCGTGTCTTTCGACAGTTCATATTTCGACATCAGTATACAATAGCTCTGTTCTGCTCCGCGCCCCACGCGCCCACGCAACTGATGCAACTGCGACAAGCCGAAGCGTTCGGCATTTTCAATGACCATCACACTCGCATTGGGAACATTCACTCCTACTTCGATTACCGTTGTCGCAACCAAAATTTGTGCCTGTCCGCCGGCAAATTGCTGCATTTGATAGTCTTTTTCGGCAGGTTTCATGCGTCCATGCACATAACACACCTTGTAGCTCGGAAAAGTTTCTTGCACAATTTTGTAACCCTCTTCAAGTGCCATGAGGTCGAGTTTTTCATTTTCTTCGATGAGCGGATAGACAATATAGGCCTGACGGCCTTGGCGCAATTCTGTGCCAATGAAGCGATACACCTCGTGCCGGTCTTTCTCATAGCGCAAACTTGTGGAAATAGGTTTGCGTCCCGGTGGCAATTCGTCAATGATCGAAACATCGAGGTCGCCATACACTGTCATGCTCAATGTGCGCGGAATGGGGGTTGCTGTCATGACCAACACATGTGGCGGAATGCTGTTTTTTTTCCACAATCGTGCCCGTTGAGCCACGCCAAAGCGATGTTGCTCGTCGATAACCGCCAATCCCAAATTGCGAAACTGCACCGTGTCTTCGATAAGAGCGTGTGTGCCAATGAGTATATTCAATTCTCCGCTCATGAGTGTGGCATGAATGCGGTCACGCTCCTTCTTGCGTGTTGAGCCTGTGAGTAAAGCCACATTTACATTAATTTTTGATGCCATTGCACAAATCGACTCATAGTGTTGCGTGGCAAGAATTTCGGTTGGTGCCATGATGCACGCTTGAAAGCCGTTGTCGATGGCAATGAGTGTGGTCATGAAAGCCACAATGGTTTTGCCACTACCCACATCGCCTTGCAACAAGCGATTCATTTGTTTTCCCGAGCCCAAATTGGCACGAATTTCCTTGATAACCCTTTTTTGTGCACCTGTGAGCGGAAACGCAATGTAATTTTTATAGAAATCATTAAAATATTGTCCCACACGAGAAAACACCAATCCCGGCAACTTGCTGTTGCGCCCTTTGATGTTCTTGATAATGTTCAGTTCGAGGAAAAACAGTTCTTCATATTTGAGTCTGAACTGCGCCCGTTGCAAGTCGGGCACACAACTTGGAGTGTGAATGTTGACCAAAGCCTCGCTCAAAGGCATGAGATTGCGCTTTGCCATGAGCGCAATTGGGATTGGATCGGGCATGTTGCGCAAAGCCACAGTCGACAACATGGTGCCCATCAGCCTTTGCATGGTGCGTGAGGTAAAACCATGGTTGCGCAATTTCTCTGTGAGATTGTAGATGCCCACCAATCCGGCAGGAACAGTTTCGGGGTTGAATACATCTACCTCGGGGTGCACAATGCTGTACATGTTCTTGAATGGCTTGGGCTGGCCGAAAATCAAATAATCGACACCTGTGCGATAAGCCTCCTGAATGCTCTTGACACGATTAAACCAAATGAGTTCGATTGTGCCTGTTCCATCGGAGAAAAGCGCATGCAATCGGCGTTTGTGCCCTTCGCCATGGGATGTAAAAGTTACAAAACGACCTTTGAGTTGCAAACTCGGCATCTCGCCCTTAATGTCGCAAATGCGATAAATGGTGCTGCGGTCGATGTAACGGAACGGGAAATTATAGAGCAAGTCGTAGTAGCTGCGTATGTTCAACTCGGTGGCAAGCAACTGTGCACGTTTTGGCCCCACTCCATGCAAATATTTGATGTCTTGCCGTGTGAGGTCATTCATGATGCAATGAAGATAAAATGTTTTCGGCAAACTTGATGTCGAGCGGATGGGTGATTTTAATATTGAACAGCTCGCCTTCAACAAGATGCACTCGTCCACCTGCCTGTTCAAAAACCGACGCATCGTCGGTAAAATCATGGTTAAACGGCGTGCAATAGGCCTTTTGCAAAGCCAAGGCATTGAAGGTTTGCGGCGTTTGCACCGCACGCAAGGTCGAACGCAACAACGCCTGCGAGGCATCTCCCTCCACTTGTCGCACCGAGTCGGTTACCGGCACGGCCGGTATCACTGCTCCAAGTCTTGCGGCGGCTTCAAAAGTGCGATTGATGAGAGACGACGAAACCAAAGGGCGCACACCATCGTGCACAGCCACAAGGTCGTTGTGAGCAAAAGAAAGGAATTTGAGAGCATTTTTCACACTTTGAAAGCGACTGTCGCCTCCGGCGATCACAATATGTGATGCCACAAATTCATGCTTGTGGCACAACTCTTGCCAATAGTCGAACAAATCGGGTGACAAAACCAACACAACCCGAATGTCGCCTGCACGAAGAAACTTGTTGATGGTGTGCATGAGTATTGGTTTTCCTGCCAACTCCAAAAACTGTTTTGGTACAGGGCTGCCAAATCGCAAGCCACTGCCTCCTGCCACAATTATCGCATATCGCTTCATTGTATTTCAAATGCTTAAATTTCTTTATTGTCCACAAAGTTACAAAAATAATTACATCACAAGCCGGATGCTTTCCATAGAATAAACGTTTCTTTTCTTTACAGTCTCATATTTAGCCCTTAAACTCATGCACCACAGCCTTGATGTGCTCGGGAGTTGTTCCACAGCAACCGCCAACAATGTGAAGGCGACAATCGTGCATCAACGTTTTCATGTTTAGAGCCATCGCTTGAGGCAAGATGGGGTAAAGGCCATTTTCATTGGGCAAACCGGCACTTGGGTGCACACTCACATAACCCATCCATCGAGTGGCAATACACTCCAATGCCGTACGCAAAGCCGACAAGTCATACACACAATTCACTCCAAGTGATAAAATCGGGTGTCGGATCACCGAATCGACAAACTCTGCAAGCCTAACTCCACTTGCCATGCAAGTGCCCTGACGGTTCACAGCAATCGACACCATCACAGGAATTGCAACCATACCTCGGCAATAAATCACTTGCCAAATGGCATTGAGGGCTGCTTGTGTGTTGTGTGGATTGAAACAAGTTTCGAGCAACAACAAGTCGACTCCGCCATCAACAAGAGCTTCAACTTGTTCGACAAAAACTCCGACCAAATGGTCATAATCGATGCCATGAGCTCGATTTAAAGAAAATGATGTCGGCCCAACGGAGCCTGCCACCCAAATGCGACGTTTGCGGCATTTGTCGGCCACACGGCGGGCACACCGGGCACCTGCCAAGTTAAACTGCCGAACCAAATGAGCACATCTAAACGCCTGTTGTGAAATGCGATTGGCCGAAAACGTATTGGTAGTAATGATGTCGGCCCCTGCCTCTATATATTCTTCATGAATTTGTTCAATGAGCCAAGGAGCCGTTTGATTAAACTCCTCACAGTTAATCCTTACAGGCACTTGCATTCCCCTATATGTTTTCTTGGCAAACTCATGAGCTTGAATAGCAGTGGCCATGCCACCATCTAAAATCAAAACACGCTTGTCGAGCAATTCTTTAATATTCATCGTTTAACTCCTTTTTTGCAAATTTACAAAAAAACTGAGACGCCCTGAGAGTCGGAAAAATAAAAAGCAATTCTTTCGTGCAGAATTGCTTTTTAGGCTTAAGGCAATAATTTTTAAGATGAAAAAGATTGTTTTTAGGTTTATGACACAAAGGTAATAGCCGAAGTCGTGGTTTTACAAATTTTCAGATATGTTTTAAAACATATTTTAAAAATATTGAATGATTATTTACCCCAAATCAGTCATGAAGATGCCGACAAGCGGACGTAAGCAAACGGAAAGCAACACGCTGAACCGAAACCGTAACCCTTAGCGGTTTAATGACCGATTGAAGTTTAAGATTCAATCTTCAAACTTGTGCAATGTCATTTTTTCACCATCGAATGTGGCGTAGGTGAACAGCTTAATCCAATCGCCCAAAATGGTGATGTCGGCTCCGCTATCGAGTTGTTCTTGTTGTGCGATGTGCAAGTGTCCGTAGACATAGTGCTCAATGCCCGGATGCAAAGCCTTGTGACACACAGAGAAGGCAATGAGGTTGTCAAGAGCTTTTTCAACCTTTGTGACCATTGCATTGGCTTTGCGGTGTGTACGGTTTTGCGTAGACCAACCATGAGCAATGCAATAGGTCCATCTCGGGTGTATGGCGGCATAGATCCACTGACACACTCTGTTGTAGAAACAATAACGCATGAAGCGATACATGGGTCGTTGATGCCCCACATCGTCGCCATGTGAGAGGAAAAAACGGTGTCCCATGATCACGGTTTCGGTCTTTCGGGTGAGTACAGTCATGCCTATTTCGTCACGCAGGTAATCAAACAACCACACATCGTGATTGCCGGTGAGCCAAAAGATGGGCACTCCGGCATCGGCAAGCCTTGCCAAAGCCCCCAAAAAGCGCACATAGCCACGTGGAACCACATTCTTGTACTCAAACCAATAGTCCAACACGTCGCCAAGCAAATAGACAGCACCGGCATCGTGCCCAATGCTTTCTAAAAAACGCACCACACGCCGCTCATTGCTCATGGGGTCTTGCAAGTATTTCGCCCCCAAATGCAGGTCGCTCAAAAAATAGACCCTTTTCGGCACCATATTCTATTTTTATTTATGAAGAAAACAACGGGCGTTCATTCACAACATGCCCAACTCCATCTTGGCCTCGTCGTTCATCATCGACATGTCCCACTCCGGCTCGAAGACGAGTTGCACATTCACTCCGCTCACTCCTTCAATGCTACCCACCTTTTGGCGAATGTCTTCAAAGAGGAAATCGCCCATGGGGCAACTGGGAGCGGTGAGCGTCATGTCGATGTTCACCACAGCTGCATCGTCAACATCTATTTTATAAATTAATCCCAAACTGTAGACATCAACGGGTATCTCGGGGTCGAAGACCGTTTTGAGCATCTTCACAGTCTCCTCTTCAATGTGTAGTTTTTGATTTTCTGTCATAACGCAGGCAAAGTTAAAAATTTTTTGCGACATAATTCATATCTAAAATCGCACACGAACTTGCCATTTTCTCTTGGTGGCTTGCAGGGGCATTACATTAACGTCATAATTGATGCTAAGATTTTCATTAACAAAAGATAAAATTGTCATTTTCTTACGAAAAAAAACACGATAGAGGGTGCTAATTCAAAAAAAATTGCGATATTTGCACTTGCAAATCCGGAGACCCTCTCCAAAGCTTGCGATTTTCAAACCTAAATGCTTGAAAATTAACAGTAAAAGGAGTGTCTCTTTGATTTTGTACACTTTTTTTGATTTTATTTAAAAATTTAAAAAACATAATTACAATGACTAAAGCAGACATCGTAAGCGAGATCTCAAAATCTACAGGTATTGACAAAGCTTCAGTTCTCGAAACTTTGGAAAAATTTATGGAAACAGTGAAAGATTCTCTTTCACAGGGTGAAAACGTTTACCTTCGTGGTTTCGGTAGCTTCATCGTGAAAAAGCGTTCGCAAAAAACTGCCCGCAACATTTCAAAGAACACCACCATCATCATTCCGGAGCACAACATCCCAGCTTTCAAGCCTGCTAAGGTGTTCATGGAACATGTGAAATAAAGTGGAGGAGTTTTTCTCATCGTTTTTCATGAGAACATTCCTTTAAAATAATATTATTATCAACATTTAAACTAAGTAGCATTATGCCAAGCGGAAAAAAGAGAAAAGGTCACAAAATGGCTACGCACAAGCGTAAAAAGAGACTTAGAAAGAATAGACATAAATCTAAGAAATAATCTTTCTAGTTGAGTCATATACTGAGAACAAACTCTATTGCCAAAGTCAATGGCCAACAGCCAAAGATGCTCGAGTTTGTTCTTTGTATTGTTTTATGAAGGGTATTTCCTGCTTCAATCGCAACATGCCCTTTACTTCAACAACCTCAAACCTTCTGAAATGAGAAGTGAATTAGTAGTTGACGTACAATCCGCCGACATATCAACCGCCCTGCTTGAAGACGGGCGATTGGTTTCGTTGCAAAAGGAGTCGAGAGACTCTTCGTTTGCAGTCGGTAACCTCTACTTTGCCAAGGTAAAGAAATTGATGCCGGGTCTGAACGCCGCATTTGTGAATGTGGGCTACAGTAAAGATGCATTTCTTCATTACCTTGATTTAGGTTCACAATACAGCACCTATTCCGACTTTGTGAAAAAGGTGCGTGAAAATCAGGGAAAGAAGCCTTTGTCTGTTTCAAAACTCAAGCTCAAACCCGATATCGACAAACATGGCTCGGTGAGCGATGTGCTCGAACAAGGTCAAGAGCTGATTGTGCAGATAGCCAAAGAGCCTATTTCAACCAAGGGGCCGCGATTGACCACCGAAATTTCCTTTACAGGGCGTTTTTTGGTACTCATTCCATTCAACAACAAAATTTCGGTATCGCAAAAAATTAAAGATTCCGCCGAAAAATTGCGCTTGCGTCGCCTCATTGAGAGCATCAAGCCGGCCAATTTTGGCGTGATTGTCCGCACTTCTGCCGAAAACAAACGCGCCGCCGAACTTAACGCCGAATTGAAAGTGCTGTTTAAATACTGGGAAGACGCTGTCGCAAAGTTGCAATATTCGACGCCTCCCAGCCTTATCTACGAGGAAGACAGCCGTGCGGTGAGCTTAATACGCGATGTGTTCAGCCCCGATTTTGAAAGCATCTATGTGAATAATGCCGAAGTTTTTGAGCAAATTCACAACTACGTGAGCCTAATAGCCCCCGAACGAAGCGATATTGTAAAAATTTACAGTGACGAAACCCCTATTTTTGACAAATATGGTGTCACCAGACAAATTAAGTCATCGTTTGGAAAAACGGTATCGTTCAAATCGGGCGCATACATAATAATTGAAAGCACCGAAGCACTGCATGTGATTGATGTGAACTCCGGCAACCGCTCGAAAGCCTCAACCGACCAAGAGAGCAACGCACTTGACGTGAACTTGCTTGCGGCCGACGAAATTGCAAGGCAATTGCGCTTGCGCGACATGGGCGGCATTATTGTGATCGACTACATCGACATGGGCAAGGCAGACCATCGCCAAGCCTTATATGACCACATGCGCGAAGTGATGCAAAAAGACCGGGCACGACACAACATATTGCCATTGAGCAAGTTCGGGTTGATGCAAATCACACGTCAACGCGTGCGTCCGGCTCTCGACATCGTCACTGCCGAGACTTGCCCTTCATGTGGAGGTAAGGGTGAAGTCCAGCCTTCGTTGCTTTTCACCGACATGCTTAAAGACAAAATTGACTACCTCGTCAATTCTTTGCATGTGAATAATTTCATTATGTATGTCCATCCGTTTGTCGAAGCCTTCCTCAAAAAAGGCATCTTCAGCGAATACTTCAAATGGAGGCGAGAATTTAAGCGCAAATTCAAAATTCTGCCCGACCAATCGCTGGCCTACCTGCAATACAAGGTATTCGACAAAGAACGCAATGAAATTGACCTAAAAGAAGAGAAAGACACCAACAGTTCACAGAGCAAAAAAGAACGACGCTCCAAGAACCAACAAAATGAAGAAAACAATTAGAACCACATGCCATGTGGTGCGTGCAACATAAAAAAAATGAAAGTCTCAACGCACCTTTTTTGAGGTTCTGAAAAAAATGAAATCGCGCAACCGTCAATACCACGGTATGCGCGATTTTTTCTCGCCCTCCCTTGCTTATTGAACAACGTGGCTCGCAAAAACGGCATTGCTCCAAACCACCAAGTCGCCATTGGGCTTAGCACAAATGGTCATTACTCCCAAGTTTTTGTGATGCTCAAACATGGCCTTCGTTTTGTCGATACCCATAGCCATGCAAGCCGTAGCCCAAGCGTCGGCTTCCATGCAATTGCTTGCCACGATGGTCACACTAAGCAGACTTGACTCAGAGCTGTAGCCGGTGACGGGGTTGATGATGTGCGATACTTTTTTCCCTCCAACATTCTTAAACCGGCGATAGTTGCCACTGGTGGCCACCGCTCCTTGTTCAAGCCGTAGCACCAAAGCCGATGCACGTTCGTTGCCTTGCTCGTCTTCGGACGGCATATCGACAGACACTTGCCAAGCTGTGCCTCGTTGATTTTTTCCTTTGGCAACCACTTCTCCTCCAACTTCTACCAAATAGTTCGCCACACCGTTGCGTTCCAGCATGTGCGCTACCTCATCACACCCCAGCCCCTTGGCTATTGAGCTGAAATCGAATTGAGTGCGAGCATCATGCTTGACGATGCGTCGGCCTTGCAACTGTGTTTTGGCAACACCAACAAACTGCAACAAACTGTCGATCATGGGTTTATTGGGCAATTTGCCTTGCTTGTAACCAAAGCCCCAAGCATTGACCAAGGGCATGACAGTGACATCGTAGGCTCCGCCCGTAGCTTTATTAATGTTCAACGAAGTGTTGTACATCAAGCGAAACAATACATCGGTTTTGTCGGTTTTGTTTTGGTTGATTTGCGACACCAAGGAATTTTGGTTGAAAGCCGAAGCACTCTCATCAACTCGGTTAAACACGGCTTTCACCGAGTCGGCTAAATCTTCATCGGCTTCATAGGTGATGTGATAGCCGGTTGTCCACACTTCGCCTTGCGCCAACCTAAACGACTTGCGATTGTGCCCGGTGACAAAAATGATGATGCCTGCCAGCACAGCACACACGAGAACAGCCACATAGGAGCGTGAAAAAATCACACTTTTGCCTCTATCACTTGTCTTACAACAATTGTTGCATTCATCTTTTCCCATATCGCACATGCCAATAATTGAATAATTAATCTATTTATTTTTTTGTTTCAATTATAAAAAACAATCTTCATGACTGCGTTGTTGACTTAGGTGTCAACACGCAATATCAGCATGAAAGATTGCAATCGCAAAGATAGCATTTTTCTCCCGCTCGGAGCCAACTTTCGCCATTAAACCTCAAAAATCATTTCTTATTTTTTTATGTTCAAAAAGCGTGCTCCTCGCTCCATTTCATCATAATAAAAATGTAGTTTCAACTATTGAATGCAACTTTTTGTTTCAAATTTAAGAAAAAGATTTCTTTTGGGGAATAGAAATTGAGTTTGCATCTCGGTCTTTCGTTTATTCTGTACTGTATCTGTTTGATTATATTGTTACTAAATTCA
>JBGYAB010000013.1:0-7162 GCA_041815985.1 Sodaliphilus sp.
TATTATGTTATATTTCGTTATCTAATCCATTCTTTTTCAAAGCCTTATCGTGTTTGTTTTCTGCCACAATTTCTGTTGGATTTGGGGCGAAAGCTTCACAAACTACAAAAATTTAACGGACTATTGTAAGTGATAAATAGAGTAGAAAATGAACAGCCCATAGGCGAAAGCAAGCAGGAGGAGAACATTCCACATTTCTCCTCCTGCCTTGTTCTGTGCCATCAATTGATTTTTACCAAACCATGAATTTCAATGGTTTCAAACCTTCGGCACGGACTATGTAGACACCTTGCTCCAACTCAATCACGTCATCTTCTCCGCCAGCCAAAGTCTTAGTCCACATCTCCTTTCCCTCGATAGAGAATATTTCGACATGAACTTTTTGATAAGCACGAAGATTAACCATTCTATGGGTTACCGTGAGATGCAAGGGAGTTTCAATCACAGTGGCATTGACCAAGGCTTCTTCTTGTGCCGGCACAACGATGTTTTTGGTTCGATAGCTGTTTTCGTTCGAAGCCAAGTCGGGGAAAGCGGCAGTCTGTATCGTGCAAAACACCTTGGTGGGCTCGTTGAATTTAAACTTGAACACTCCATTCTCCACATCGTAGTGCACTGTCTCGACGATAAACTTCGACTCATCGTCGCCGTGCAACCAAATGTAGGAGGTGGGCTGAGGTGTCGTTGCCACACCTTTCAAGTTGTTGAACTTGGAGAGGTCGACTGTGCAACCGTCGATCAAGTCGGACGTAATTTCAAACGCTTCTTGCGGAGCATAACGATAGGTTGTCATCGCTCCTTTCTCTGGGAGCATATACATGGGCAATGCATTATAAGAGCAGTCCGCCACGTCCAAAGAAGAAAGCCTTGGAGCAAAAGCAATAGATTTCAACCGATTATGACTCACATCAACAATTTTGAGGTTACTTTGTGCGCTCAGGTCAAGCGTTTTTAAAGCATTCAATGAGAGATTTAACTCTTCCAAACCGGTATAGGCATTCAGGTTCAACTCAGTGAGTGTTCCGCCTCTCAATGAGAGCTTCTTGAGCGGACAGTTGGCAGGGAGAGTTACTTGCTTCATGTAGCAACCATTGGCCGAAATATCTTCTACGTTTACAAAAACCGAAAAATCGATATTCTCGACCCTGTTGTTGTCAAGAGAAATCCGCTTCACGGGCGAAGCCACTGTGGTGGGAGCAAACTTGATAAAACCTCCCACTTCGGGCAATCTCATGTGCACAAGATTGCCACACTCCACCTGCACTGTGTGTTGCTTGTCGACTTTCGCATCGATAAAATGATGCTTCAACACAGTTTCACTTGTTCCAATCACTGTTTCTTCAAACGTTCCATCGCCCCAATCGATTGTGCAACGGCTATCGGCTTCGTTTGCCGCCAAAGTCAAATCGAAGGTCAACCCTTCGGTCGTGAATTTATCGGTCACAAAAGCCGCATGCACTTGTTCGAGTTTCTTGATTTCGCCCGATATTTCAATAGGCATGATGCCATAGCAATCGTTAATATTGTTGAGAGCAGGCAATTCTTCATTGGCCACAACACAGTATATGGGTTTGCCCGGTGATTGATTAAAGGAGAATACACCATCTTTTTCTACATAGGTTTCTGGAGAAATGAGCAACGCAGGATCGGCATTATTGCCTTTATCATTATAACAGTACCATTTGAAAGTCGATTTTTTACCATTAAATTCAAGCATCTCGGTGAGATCGACCGTCAGCCCGTTTACTTTTTCATTTGCCAACTTCACCGGCCGCATGGGGCCGTAGGTGTAGAGCATTCCGGTACGTTTTTGAGGAAAATTACTCAATGATAACCTGTTGAGCTTAAAATTTATTGTTTTCACCGATTCCGGGACTTTGAGCATGGCAATATCGTTGCCATTACAAATGACTGACGAAAGTTTAGGACAAGCCGACAAATCAAGTTCTCTGAGCAAGCTGTTGGCACAAGAGAATTTTTCCAGTTCATTGCAATCTTTCAAAGCGATTTCGGTTACTTTTTTGTTGCTGATAACCATAAATTCCACAAATTGCGCTCCCCACACCTTCACTTGATGTTGTGCTACGGCAGCCATGTCTTGAAACGAATGAAACAACAGTTCATTGCCTCCGGTGCCTTGCTTGTCTTGAATCGCCGAACCGTCGCCCCAATCGATGTGATAGGACGTTCCCTTAGGAGCATTGATTTTGAGAGCAAATTGCTCGGCAGAAGCACTGGTTTCCAGCACCGTTTTGAGCGTGATTTCTTGAGCATGAATCGATTGCAGGGCACTCACGAACGACATGAGCAAGGCCGCAGATAAAAAAAATATTCTGTGCATGGTTTTGTGTTATTTTGTATAGATTAATTTCTGTCGTTTTTCTGTTACAATTCGTGAACAAAGATACAAAAAACTTTGGCAGGAGCTTCATCATTTTTTCAAGTTGAACTGCAAAGAAACTTTGTCTTTCGTCACATCGAGCGTAACCCGGCAACCCTCGATGAGCGGATAATTCCAATCTTCGTCGTGACCGGTAGGAAAATCGTAGCAAACCGGCACATGATACTGTGCCAAATATTGATGCAACATTTCATTCACATCACGATAGCCCAACGATGCCGGACATTCGCTAAAACGCCCCACTACAATGCCCTTAACCTTGTTCAACACTCCACGCAAACGCATATTCTGAAACATGCGGTCGATTTTGTAAAAGTTCTCGCCCACGTCTTCAAAAAAAAGAATAATGTCTTTTTCTTTCATGAAACGCTCGTTGAGAAAATCAAACGGCGAACCGGCAAGATCACCAAACACGCTCAAATTTCCACCCACAAGAATGCCATTGGCTGTGCCGACAAGGTTAAGTTCATGCCCGGGAACAGAGTAGCCGACAACTTGCCCAAAGAGCAAGTTGCGAAGCATCGCACTTTGTTCGTCATGACCACCCGTCGCCGCCAAACGTCCGCCCATGTTGGCGTGAATACTCATGTGTCCGGCACACACCATCGCACTCAAGTAGGCTGTGATGTCGCTATATCCGATAATCCATTTATCATATTTCTTGAGTGTGTCGAGCGGAATGAGCGCAAGCACATTAGCCGCTCCATAGCCGCCTCGGGTGCTCATTATGGCCTTGATGGCAGGATCACGCAACGCTTTCATGATGTCGGTCTTGCGCTCTTCGGGCGTACCGGCATAGGTGTGCCAATTGCTTTTCACATGCTCGCCAAGCACCGGCACAAGCCCCCAAGCACGAAGCACGGCAGCCGCACTGTCGACAGTGGCAAGATTGCGAGGAACACTCGACATGGAAAGCAGTGCAATTTTGTCACCCGGTTTTAAAAACGAAGGAGCTTTGGGCATCTTCTCTGCCCACATTGTTGCAACACCAAGCATTGCACACATCAACCATAACAAATATCGTTTCATGAAATTTATTCTTTGTTCAGAAAAACTGTATCTTTCTAAAAAGCACTCACCCTCAATCTCTTTTTCATTCTCCATTGTTCACCCATTGGGCTCGATTTCATTGGATTTTATCGCTTTTGCGAGTGCATGAATGGCCGAAAAGTGAGAGTTGTGCTGTCGGGGCTGACATTGAGCACAACCGAGCAACCTTCGATCAAGGGAAAATTACTGTCGCCCTGATGCCCTACCGGAAATTTATAGCAAATTGGAAATTTATAGTCCTTCAAGTAGCCATGAAGCATCTCTTCCATGCTCGCATAGCCGTTTTCTCTCACATAATCTTTGAACAGGCCAATAATCAGCCCTTTGAGGCGTGGAAGAACGCCGCGTATTTTGAGCTGATGCAACATGCGATCCACATGGGTGAGATTTTCGTGAACATCTTCAATAAATAATATCACATCATGACTATCCATGAACTTGCGATTTAAAAAGTCGTAGTCGCTCTCGGCCAAATCGGTGAAAACACTCATGTTGCCACCAACCAAAATGCCCTTGGCCTCGCCATGAGTGCTCAATGGGTGCGTCTTGATGCGGTACAAGGGCATGTTGCCGGCAAGCAAACCGCGCAATGCCTGCGAAGTTGTGTCGTCGCCCCCTGTGCGTTTCAAGCGATAGGCCATGTTGGAATGTATGCTCATCACGCCGGCACTCACATTGGCACTGTGCAAAGCGGTGATGTCGCTGTAACCAATAATCCACTTGGGGTTATGCCGAAAAACCGTGAGCGGAATGTTGCACAACAGTTGCACACTGCCATAACCGCCATTGGAGCAGAAAATCGCCTTAACCGACGTATCTTGCAGGGCAGTGAGCAAATCTTTTTCTCGTTGGGCAATACTGCCTGCAAAGCCGTGACGCGACTTGCCCAAGTTTTCGCCCATGACCGGCGTATAGCCCCACGAGCGTAGCACATTGGCCGCTGCAAGCGACACGCTATAACTCACCGAACCGGCAGGGCTGATAATCGCAACCTTGTCGCCGGGGCTTAAAAAGGCAGGCAACACAGGCATACTTCGCGAGGCGACGCTATGGGTCAGCAAAGAGATAATGGCAAACAGGGTAAGGAGAAAAATTTTCTTCATTTCATCAAGTCACTTATAACGCAGCGCCCGATGCGCTGCACAAAAAAACAGACCACAAAGTTACACATTTGCCCCGAAACAGGCAAAGCAATCATTAAACCCAAAGCGGTCATTATGTACAGTATTATAAAAAAACAGGAGAGCATCGTTTCATGAAGAAACAATACTCTCACTGTCTTTGTAATGAAAAAAAATCTTTTAATAAAAAGCTCTCGCAAGTGGATTAAACTCACGATTTTTCTTTAAAAAATTTAGCCTTTGACAGCAAATTTAATACGTAGTTTTTCGATCATGTCACGAGTCATGCCATCGAGGTCATATTCCGGTTTCCAATCCCATTCATTACGAGCACAAGTGTCGTCAAGACTGTTTGGCCAAGATTCTGCAATGCTTTGACGCAGAGGATCAACCTCATACTTCATTTCAAACTCAGGAATGTATTCTTTAATCTTTTTGTAAATCGTTCCCGGTTCAAAACTCATTGAGGCAATGTTGAACGAATTGCGATGAACCAAGCGTGCCGGGTCGGCTTCCATGACTTCAATGGCTGCACGCAACGCATCGGGCATATACATCATGTCCATGAACGTACCTTCCTTGATGGGGCAAGTGAACTTTTTACCCTGAACGGCCGCATAGTAGATGTCTACTGCATAGTCGGTTGTTCCACCACCCGGAGGAGTTACATAGGAAATCAACCCCGGAAAGCGCACCGAGCGCGTGTCAACGCCAAACTTGAGCGCATAGTAATTGCTCAGCAGTTCGCCCGAAACCTTGGTCACGCCATACATGGTGCGTGGCTGTTGCAAGGTGTCTTGTGGCGTGGCGTCCTTGGGCGTGTTAGGCCCAAACGAACCAATTGAACTTGGAGTGAACACTGCACATTGCTTTTCGCGCGATACCTCAAGCACATTCATCAAGCCTCCAATACCAATTTTCCATGCCAATTGAGGTTTTGCCTCGGCAACTGCACTGAGCAGGGCGGCAAGGTTGTAGATGGTGTCGATGTTGTATTTTTGAACAGCGTCGGCAATTTGCTGTGCATTGGTGATGTCGGTGATTTCGCTCGGGCCACTTTCCTTGAGTTCGCCTTGCGGTTCTGCTCCCGGAATATAGCCGGCAATAACGTGGTCATTACCGTAGATACTTCTCAATTTCATAGTCAACTCAGAGCCAATTTGGCCAGTTGAACCAATAATCAAAACGTTTTTCATCTCGTTGTTTTAAGATAATGTTCGATATTTCGTGCAAAGATAATGGAATTTGAGAGCATACCAAAAGAAAAAATATTTTTTTTCGTTGCGATCGCAGAATAACGCAAAAAATGGGCAAAACAGTTTTGTATGTACCTTGTTTTTACTAATTTTGAAAAATTTTTTAATTATCTAACATAACACTAACCCACATAAACTACTATGCGACAACTATTTTTAACTATTCTTCTCACAGCATTCGTGCTTCCTTTTCATGCTCAAGACAGTGTTCCCGTGAACATTTCGCTCTATACCAGAGGCGATTATCAACGCAGCTCGGTCGACGGCGAAACTTTTAAAGATAACTGCGGTTTCAAGGGCAAATACTTCTTGCTCATGGTTTCGGGCAACATCAATGAACATTTTTCTTATTCATTGCGCCACCGACTGGAGAAAGCCAACAACAATGCCAGCTTCTTCGATGCCACCGATTGGTTGCATCTCGACTACAGCCCCGATGAGCATTTCACGTTCTCCGGCGGCAAGCAGATTGTAGACATCGGTAGCTTTGAATATGACCGTTGCCCCATCGATTTGTATGCAACATCTGAAATATGGAACGGCGTGGCTCCCTTCCAGTGGGGTGCAAGTGCAAGCTACGGCTTCAACAACGGAGCCGACCGCATACGCCTGCAAGTAACGCAAAGTCCTTTTCATTTCTACTATAAAGATGCCGACATGTATGCCTACAACCTCTATTGGCAAGGACATCACAGCTTGTGGAAATCGTTGTGGTCGGTCAACTTCATGGAATGGAAACAAGGTCATTTCATCAACTTCATTTCACTGGGCAATGAATTCAACTTTGGGCAAAACGTGAGATTGCAACTCGACTTGCAAAACCGCGCCGCCTCACACCAAACATTCTTGTTCAAAGACTGGTCGGTTATTGGAGAATTAAGCGTCAAACCATGCAACAAGCTCAACCTCTTTGCCAAAGCCAGCTACGACACCAACAAGAGCGGCACCAATCACAACCCGGCTATTGCCGACGGCACCGAGGTTACCCAAGTGAGCGGTGGTGTTGAATACTTCCCCTTGCAAAACTACGACGTGCGCCTGCATGCCTATTATGCCTACTCATGGGGCACCAACACCAATCCCAAGGGAGCCATCATCGACAAGCATTCACTCTTTGGCATCGGTGTGGCATGGCGCATCAACGTGCTTCCGTGGACCAAATTCAAAAAACAATAAATAAAAAAACAGAGGTTCATCTGTAAAATTTTATGCTCTGCCTGTGAATGCAGTGTAAACAAAATCAACTTGACTCCACTTGACTTCAACAATGAAAAAAGGGAATAGAAACTTAACGGGAGGTTGCTTGTGCCTCTTGATTGTGGCAGGCCTGTTCA
>JBGYAB010000014.1:0-9766 GCA_041815985.1 Sodaliphilus sp.
GCGCAGATGGTCAATGCCTACTATGCCCAACGAATTATTGACGTGTTCGAGAGAAACCCGAACATGCCATTAAATAAAGAAAGTGTGAATGAGATATTTAGTTTCGCTGCCGACGCAGCATAAAAATTAACGGAGTATTGTAATATTTTGTCTTCTTTTTACAAAACAATGCTATTGATAGCTATATATGTAAATTTTGTGAATAAAATTTGGTTTTTTGAATTATTTTTCTTTCTTTTGCATTACTCAAGAAACTAATAGGGTTTATAATAGGAATATCTCGGGAATTAGGCTATATATGAAATATTCTTAGTAGTGATTTTAAAATGCAATTGGTTTTACCAATTGTGATGCACAGAAACAGCAGAAGCAGCGATGCCTCTGCTGTTTTGCGTGTGTGCGGTCGATTTTGCTTATCGCACCAATGTTTTTATCTCTAATCGGTCATCAGAGATTGTTCTGATTTTGTCGACACGTTGAGCAAATTGGTTGTCTTCTTTAAAGTCCGTTTTTTTTGCAAATGTGTTGCTCTCAAAACATGCTTGCAACTCGGTTGACGGCTTCGACAAACTTGTGTACTTCGTCGAGAGTGTTGTAGACGGCAAATGAGGCTCGCACGGTGCCTTGCACGCCATAGCGTTGCATGAGCGGTTGTGCGCAATGGTGCCCTGTGCGCACGGCAACACCCAGTTTGTCGAGCAATAGCCCGATGTCGTAGCTGCTGATGTCGCGCACCAAAAAAGAAATGACAGCTCCTTTGTTGGCCGTTGTGCCAAAAATGCGCAACCCGTCAATTTTGAGCAACTCCCGGGTGGCTTCTTCAAGCAGCAACTGCTCGTGAGCGGCAATGTTGTCGATACCGGTGTTTTTCAAGTAGTCGATGGCGGCACCAAAGGCGGCAATGCCAACATAGTCGGGAGTTCCTGCCTCAAACTTGAAGGGGAGGTCGGCAAAGGTTGTGCGTTCAAAGGTTACGTTGCCAATCATTTCACCGCCACCTTGATAGGGGGCCATGGTGTTGAGCCAGTGCTTTTTCCCGTAAAGCACTCCCACGCCCACCGGGCCATACATCTTGTGGCTTGAAAATGCATAGAAATCGCAATTCAGGTCTTTTACATCGACGTGCATGTGTGGCATGGCTTGCGCACCATCGATGAGCACGGGCACACCGTGCTTGTGGGCAATTTCAATCATTTCCTTCACCGGGTTCACTGTTCCCAACACGTTGCTCACATGAGCTATCGACACAAAGCGAGTTGCGTCGGTAAACATGTCTTCGTAGGCAGCCAAGTCGAGTTCTCCGTTGTCGTTGACGGGCACTACGCGCAGGCGTATGCGCTTGCGTCGCCCGATGAGTTGCCAGGGCACAATGTTGCTGTGGTGTTCCATGACGGTGAGAATGATTTCATCACCGTTGTAGAGCATGTCGCCAAACGATGATGCCACGAGATTGATGCTTTCGGTTGTGCCTCGGGTAAACACAATTTCTTCGCTTGACTCGGCGTTGATGTAGTTGCGCACTTTTTCGCGAGTGGCTTCAACCAAGTCGGTTGCTTCTTGTGAAATGGTGTGTACGCCTCGGTGCACATTGGCTTTGTGCCTGTAATACATGCTGTCGATGGCTTCTACCACGCAACGTGGAGTTTGCGAAGTGGCCGCACTATCGAGATAAATGAGCTTCCGCCCATCGATTTCACGGTTAAGTATCGGGTATTCGGCTCTGATTTTCTCTATGTCTAAAAAATCCGGCATTGCTATATTTTTCCTTTAAAACAAAAGTTATTAAAAGTTTTCAAATTTGGGGGTGCAGTCGGCAATGCTGCAATCGCCACACATGGCCAATTGTCCTTTAAATCTTTTTTCCACCAAGTGGTGCAAGCGGTCTTTGAGGGTTTCGAGTCGAATGCCGTCAATCACATCGCTCACAAAGGCTTGCATCAGCAGCATTTTGGCTTCGGCAAGGGCAATGCCCCGTGTTTGCATGTAGAACAGAGCCTCCTCGTCGAGTTGTCCGATTGCCGAGCCATGTGAGCACTTCACATCGTCTGTGTAAATTTCGAGTTGTGGTTTGGTGTACATCTTGGCAGTTGGCGAGGCCACAATGTTGCGGTTGCCTTGGTAGGCATCGGTGCGTGGACAATCGGGTTTTACAAGCACTTTGCCGGCAAATGCACCCACGGCATTGTCGTTGAGTACATACTTGAACATTTCGTTACTCGTGCACCGTGGAGCATTGTGGCTGATGAGAGAATGATTGTCTACATGTTGTGAGCCTGTGGCAATAGTCATGCCGAGCAAGTGTGTTTCGGCATGTTCGCCGTTCACTTCTACATAGTAGTCGTTGCGTGTGAAACCGTTGATGAGTGTCATGCCATCGAGCAACACGTTGGAGCCTTCTTGCTGGTTGACAAACACCGATGACACCCGATGCACGTTTTCATTGGTTTCTTCTAAATCGTAGTAATCGAATGTGCTGTTTTTCCCGGCAAAGATTTCAACCACTTGACTGCCCAAGAAGTCCACATTCTTGGCTTGTGCATGGTCGCACACGAGCAATCGCGCATGGGCGTTTTCGCCCACCACAATGAGAATGCGGCGTATGGCCATGAGAGGCACGCCGGCATTGTAGATGTTGATGAGCTGTATGGGGCGAGGCGCCTCGTGCCCGTCGGGAATGTAGATGAACAAGCCATCTTGTGCAAGCAAGGTGTTGAGTGCGACCTCGGGTTTGCTCATGTTGGCCGCACTACCCAAGTATTTTTGCAATATTTCATGATGGTTTTGCTGTGCCTCGGCAATCGACTCCACCACAATGCCGCCGGTGTTGATGCCGGCAGTGTGGCTGCGATGCAAGATGTCGTTGTAAAAATAGTAGAGACAGGTGCTCATGTTGGGCACGTCGCAACGAAAGGCATAGTTAGGGTCGGCTTGAAAGTCAACACGGTTGATGTTCACCCCATAGTCGGGAGCAAATACCGCTTCCAGGTCGGTTGCTTCATAATCTTCTTGCCCTTTGCGAGGCAGAGAAGCTCCGGCCAGCGCATTCAAAGCTTGCTCCCGTAGTGCGTTGAGTGCGACCGGCGCATGTTCTTCAATTGCCTTGCGGTTGTTGTTGAACAGATCGATATATTGTTTTAATGCAGTTGTCATTGCAATTATTTTTCTTGATTGTCGACTTGTTCTTTAATCCATTCATAGCCCTTGTCTTCAAGTTCAAGAGCCAGTTCAGGGCCGGCACTCATCACAATGCGTCCCTTGTAGAGCACATGCACGAAGTCGGGTTTGATGTAGTCGAGCAATCGCTGATAATGAGTGATGACGATCGTGGCGTTGTTGGCGGTTTTCAGCGTGTTCACTCCGTGAGCCACAATGCGCAGAGCGTCGATGTCGAGGCCACTGTCGGTTTCGTCGAGAATGCTCAATTTCGGTTCGAGCATGGCCATTTGAAAAATTTCGTTGCGTTTCTTTTCTCCTCCCGAGAAACCTTCGTTCACAGCACGACCGGCAAGTTTGTTGTCGAGTTGCACGACGGCGCGTTTTTCGCGCATGAGTTTCAAGAAGTCGCTTGCGTTGAGTGGAGCTTGACCAAAGTATTTGCGTTTTTCGTTGATGGCGGCACGCATGAAGTTCACCATCGACACTCCCGGGATTTCCACGGGATATTGGAAACTCAAGAACACGCCTTCGTGAGCGCGAGCCTCGGGCGACAGTGCCAGCAGGTCTTTGCCGTAGAAATTCACGTTTCCGCCGGTCACGGTGAATGCCGGATTGCCTGTCAACACTGCGCTCAGTGTGCTTTTGCCTGAGCCGTTAGGCCCCATGATGGCGTGAATTTCGCCGGGTCTTACGGTCAGGTCGATGCCTTTCAATATCTCTTTGCCTTCGATCGAGGCATGCAGGTCTTTTATTTCAAGCATATTTGTTTGTTGTTTTTTGATTTGTGAGCAACAGTGTGCCCGCAAGTCGTTTTTTCCTCTTTTAAATTTATCCCACCGAACCTTCGAGCGAAACGCTGAGCAACTTTTGCGCCTCAACGGCAAATTCCATGGGAAGTTTAGACATCACCTCCTTGGCATAGCCGTTCACAATCAAGCCCACAGCGTCTTCGGTCGAGATGCCTCGCTGGTTGCAGTAGAAAATTTGTTCTTCGTTAATTTTGCTGGTCGTGGCTTCGTGCTCCACAATGCCGGTGTCGTTGCCCACCTCAATCACGGGAAACGTGTGGGCACCGCTGGTGGGAGTGAGCAGCAAGCTGTCGCACTGTGTGTAGTTGCGGCAATTGGTTGCTTTAGCTGCAATTTTCACCATGCCGCGGTAGCTGTTTTGACTGTTTCCGGCCGAGATACCTTTCGACACGATGGTGCTCTTGCTGTTTTTGCCCAAGTGAATCATCTTGGTGCCGGTGTCGGCTTCTTGTCGGTTGCGAGTGAGTGCAACCGAGTAAAATTCGCCCACCGAGTTATCGCCTTTTAAAATGCAGCTGGGGTACTTCCATGTGATGGCCGAGCCGGTTTCGACTTGTGTCCACGACAATTTGGAATAGTCGCCACGACACAATCCGCGCTTGGTCACCAAGTTGTATATGCCTCCTTTGCCGTTTTTATCGCCGGGATACCAGTTTTGCACAGTGCTGTACTTCACCTCGGCATGGTCTTCGACAATGATTTCGACAATGGCTGCATGCAGTTGGTTCTCGTCGCGCATGGGGGCGGTGCAACCTTCGAGATACGACACATAGCTCTCGTCGTCGGCCACAATGAGTGTGCGCTCAAACTGTCCTGTCTGTGCGGCGTTGATGCGAAAGTAGCTCGTGAGGTCCATGGGGCATCGCACGCCCTTGGGAATGTAGACAAACGAGCCATCGCTAAACACGGCCGAGTTGAGTGCGGCATAGAAGTTGTCGCGGAATGGCACCACCGTTCCCAAGTATTTTTTTACCAAATCGGGATAATCTTTCACGGCTTCGCTAATTGAGCAAAATATCACTCCGAGTTCGGCGAGTTTCTCGCGATAGGTAGTGTGCACGCTCACGCTGTCGATAATGGCATCGACAGCCATGCCCGATAGGCGCATTTGCTCTTCAAGCGGAATGCCCAGTTTGTCAAAGGTTTTTTTAACCTCCGGGTCGATTTCCTTTTTTTCGTTCTTCTTCTTGGGCGCGGCATAGTAGCTGATGCTTTGCAAGTCAAGCTCGGGCATGTTCACATGCCCCCAGTGAGGCTGTTGGAGTGTCATGAGGTGCTTGTAGGCTTTGAGCCTGAACTCAAGCAACCACTCCGGTTCTCCTTTGAAACTCGAAATTTGGCGTACAATATCTTCGTTAAGCCCCTTGGGAATGATGTCGGTGTCGATGTCGGTCACGAAACCATACTTGTATTCTCCATCGGCGGCTTCACTGATGATTTTCTTTTCTTCTTCTTTTTTATTTCCTTCGTTCGGATTCATGTCAAAATTTATCCTCGTCGCTGTGTGTAGTAAACTTTAATTTACCCTGAATTTGTTTATTGTTTTCTTTCTTGATTGTGGTTGCCGATTGTATTGCATGCTCAACGACGGCAACTCCTTGGCAATGCCGAAAAACAAGCCTGTGATTTTGTCTAAATCTCCAAGTTTCATGGTGCAGTAAACGCATCTTGCGACATTCCTGTCACCCGGCAAATGAAGATAAACAAGCAAAAACAGCAATTCTCACAACAAATCCTGCTATCGATGCCATTTGACCGAACGATACCGCTTTTGTAGCCATGAGCGGTTCCAACCGTCAAAAGGAGCAGGATTGCAATGTCGATAGTCGTCATTTTCGCCACTAACCTTTTAGAGTGCAAAGTTATTATAAAACGCTGGAATAATCAACCGAAATCGGAATAATAGTGCATCTTGCACTGATAATAAACGCATTACGCTGAAAATCTCGGAAATACGGGAAATGGCAATTTAGCAAAGAAACGCAAGGTAATGAAATAGAACGGTTGCCTAATCGTTACCCGAAAACGAGTAAGATTTTTCTTTGTGTCGTCACGTTTCATAGTTCTGCATCATATTGCGTAGCAATGTATAACTCGCTGATACATAATTTTGTAACCAAAAAATATTGGATTATGCGAAGTACATTTAAGGTGCTGTTCTATGTGAACGGCAGCAAGGAGAAAGACGGTATCGTCCCCATCATGGGGCGTGTTACAATCAACGGCACGGTGGCGCAGTTCAGCTGCAAGCGCACCATCCAGAGAGAGTTGTGGGATGTGAGGGGCAACAGGGCGAAAGGCAAGAGCAAGGAAGCCATCGCCACCAACCTCTCGCTCGACAACATCAAGGTGCAAATCATCAAGCACTACCAACGGCTTTCCGACCGTGAGGCGTTCGTCACGGCGGAGATGGTGCGCAACGCCTATCAAGGCATCGGAACAGAGTATGAAACACTACTCGGAGCATTTGATAAGGATAATGCCACATTCAAGAAGCGTGTAGGCACAGACCGTGTGATGGCCACCTATATGTCAAGAGTACGGGCGAGAAACCATGTTGCAGCATTCATCAAGGCGAATTACAAGCGTAACGATATGTCTATGATTGAGCTGACTCCCGACTTTATCAAGGAATTTGCGGTATTCCTCGCAACAGACAGAGGTTTGCAGAATGGCAGTATCTGGGCAAATTGTATGTGGCTCAAGGGTGTTGTTATGCGTGCCCACTACAACGGATTGATGCCGAGAAACCCATTTGCTCAATTTCACATAAGCCCCAATGTCAAGGAGAGGGAGTTTCTGACCGAAGATGAATTAAAAGCGGTGATGACACACGAATTTACGGATAGCAAGTTGGCATATATCCGAGACCTGTTTGTGTTTGCAAGTTTCACAGCCTTGTCATTCGTGGATATTAAGGAACTGACCACCGATGATATTGTAGAGGTAAACGGTGAGAAATGGATATTATCCAAGCGACACAAAACCAAAATTCCGTTCCAAGTTAAGTTGTTGGATATTCCATTGCAGATTATCAAGCGATACGAACCATTCCAAGAGAACAAACTCGTATTCCCAAATCTGAACTATTGGAGTATCTGTAAACCATTGAAAAAGATGATAAAAGAGTGTGGAATTTCAAAGGATATTTCATTCCATTGCACAAGACATGGATTCGCTACCCTCGCCCTCAGTAAAGGTATGCCAATCGAGAGTGTAAGTAGAGTTTTAGGACATACGAACATCGTTGCAACACAGCTATATGCGAAGATTACCACCGAGAAAATCGACAAGGATTTAACGATGTTCGGCAACCAACTTAATCAATCATTCGGTAACACCACAATGGCATAAGGTATGGAACGAGCAATTATAACAATCAGCGAATCGGGATGTGTGAACATACCCGATGGTAATGTATGGATGTCGTTTTCTGAACTTGTGGTGCTGTTCGATGTGGCATCACCCACATTAAAGGCTGCAATCCGAGCCATACACAAAAGCGGAGTAATAGCGGAACATACGCAACATTGCGAAGTAATGCCATATACCTATTGGGCTACCCTCTACAATATGGATATGATTGCATCCCTTGCTTTCCGTATCAACTCATACGGTGCGGAGAAGATACGTAGTGAGTTGTTAAAGAGAATATGCGGACGAAAAGAGGAAATATGTTATCTCTTTTCGCTTGCAAACGCTATATCGGGTATGTCGTGATGGCATACCGACAAGCCGATAAATCGGTAAGTCTGCATATCGGCTGATTCGTCAGTCAAGGCAAGTCCAAAGATAGGTTTTCGACCTGTTTTCGGGCTTGTTTTGTTTATGTCCCCCTCAAATATCTATCCCTATAGTACTTTATTCACTATTCTGCTATAATTTGCGTAGCAACTTATCCGTCAATCACTTATATTTTTGCAACTGACATTTTTTGAACTTAAAAGCATTTGAAAATGGAAGTTACCAAAGTAATCGCAAGCCATAAACCGCCATCAGATGGCAGTATGGCAAAAGAAGAATTTATCCGAGTGGGAACAACGCTCTACAAGATTGTGGAGCAACCGAGACTGAGCGGTGGATATGTAAAGAAGCGTATCCCCTGGAACAATGAAACGCTCCGCCAAGACTATGGCAAGGACTACATCGGCAGCGTTCCCAAGTATGACGGATTCTGTACCGTACCCGAACACATCGGCTATCGCCCTGTAATCGGTAAGTTCCTTAACCTCTATGAGCCGATAGGCCACCAACCGCAAGAGGGAGATTTCCCCTCTATCCGTTCATTGGTGGAGCATATCTTCGGTGAGCAATACGAGTTGGGAATGGACTATCTGCAACTGCTCTATCTGCAACCCGTTCAGAAGTTGCCAATCCTATTATTGGTATCGGAGGAACGAAACACAGGTAAGAGCACATTCCTTAATTTTCTGAAAACCCTCTTTCAGAACAATGTAACATTCAACACCAACGAGGATTTCCGCAGTCAATTCAATTCCGATTGGGCTGGCAAACTCCTTATTGTGGTTGATGAAGTGTTGCTCAATCGCAGAGAGGACAGCGAACGATTGAAGAATCTAAGTACCACACTATCCTACAAGGTAGAAGCCAAAGGCAAAGACCGTGATGAAATAGCGTTCTTCGCCAAATTCGTGCTATGCTCCAACAACGAGTATCTGCCCGTAATCATCGATGGTGGGGAAACACGCTATTGGGTACGCAAGATAAACCGCTTGCAGTCCGATGATACCAATTTCCTGCAACGCTTGAAAGCGGAGATACCCGCATTTCTCCATTTCCTCACCAATCGAACGTTATCCACCGAGAGGGAGAGCCGAATGTGGTTCAGTCCATCGCTGCTGCATACCGAAGCATTGCAGAGGATTATCCGCAGTAACCGTAACCGATTGGAGATAGAGATGTCGGAGCTGCTGTTCGACATTATGGCAACAATGAATGTAGATAGCGTTTCATTCTGCCTTAACGACCTTATCGTGCTGTTGATGCATTCACAGGTAAAGGTAGAGAAACATCAAGTGCGTAAGGTGGTGCAGGAGTGTTGGAAACTGACACCTGCACCCAACGGGCTTACCTACACTACCTATCAAGGCAACTACAATCAAAGTTGCCACTATGAGCCGATAAGGAGAGTGGGACGCTACTACACCATCACAAGGGAGCAACTCGAATCCCTGTAACACTACCATTTTTTGTTGAATTGTTGAATATGAGTATAAACACACTGACAATAAACAATATACACTCTCAACAAAATCTCAACAAGCCAAAAGAGAAGTTGAGATACAGCATACGCCCAATTGTAGATTTCTCTTTTGGTGAGTGGTTTGTTGAGAATATGTAGAGCTATTACAAGTCTGTATCTAAGCATATTACATCAACAATTCATCAAATCAACAAATTTTCATCAACCTTAAAACCGTATGTAATATGACAATTCAAGACGCAAAACAAATCAAGTTGGCAGACTATCTGCAAAGTCTGGGTTATACACCCGTAAAGCAACAAGGCAGGAGCCTATGGTATAAATCACCGCTGAGGAACGAAACCGATGCTTCGTTCAAGGCAATACTCCGTTATTTTTTATGCTACGTCGGCAGCGAAACTAAATATCTCATTCACAATTTCTTTATTTAATGGCATGTTCGGGTTTCTCTCGAACACGTCAATAATTCGTTGGGCATAGTAGGCATTGACCAGCTGCGCTTTAAGGCGGCCGATGGACGTGCCAAGTTCCTTGCACATAATTTTAGCCACATTGAGTGCCGTGAATGAGGAGTTGA
>JBGYAB010000015.1:0-22253 GCA_041815985.1 Sodaliphilus sp.
GATAGCCGATTTTATTATGTTATATTTTGTTATCTAACTCATTCTTTTTCAAAGCCTTATCGTGTTTGTTTTATGACACAATTCCTGTTGGATTTAGGGCGAAAGTTTCACAAACCACAAAAATTTAACGGACTATTGTATGTAAAGCAAAATAAACAAGCCCGAATTGCCCACATTGTAGGTTGCTGTGGCTAGTGGCATGGGCATTTTGTCAAGCAACACAAAGTTAAAAACAAATCCAAGGAAAAGGATTGCCATCATGATCACAACAGCCACTTTGAGTGGTGTAGCAATAGGCAAAATTTGCCAAGTGCGTCTAAGCACGTACGCAATGCCCGTCAAAGGCAATATTGTAAATATAAAAAGCCAAAGTTTCATTTTAATTAAATGTTAAGGGATAAAGGTGGGTAAGGTTATAAGTCCGAAAACGATTGTCTTAACTCCGGAAAAAACTTTTTTCCGTATGCAAAATTCTTCAGCCCAATGCAACGTCCAGCATCATCATCACACTAAAACCTGCCGAAAACGACACTACGCCCACATTGGAATGCTCTCCTTCCGACATTTCGGGAATTAATTCCTCTACAACCACATAGAGCATTGCTCCGGCCGCAAAAGCCAGCGTATAGGGCAAAATGGGCAAAATCGATGCCGTCAATACAATCGTTATAACCGAGAATACCGGTTCAACGGCTCCCGAAAGCGTTCCCATCACAAAGGCCTTGCACTTGCCCATGCCGGCAGCTTTGAGTGGTGCCGAGATGATGGTGCCTTCGGGCACATTTTGAATGGCCATACCCATAGACAATGCCATAACGCCTGCAGCTGTCATTCCGGGGCTTCCTTCGAGATAACCGGCAAACATGGCTCCCACAGCCATTCCCTCGGGAATGTTGTGCAAGGTAACAGCAAGCATGAGCATGGTGGTGCGTTTTAAGTGAGTGCGTGGCCCTTCGGGTTCTTCGGCACCTGCGTGAAGATGCGGAATGATGCGGTCGAGCAACAACAAAAACAACACTCCTGCCCAAAAACCTATGAAAGCCGGTGCAAACGAAAACTTGCCCATGGCTTGCGACATGTCGATAGAGGGAATGAGCAAGCTCCACACCGAAGCCGCAACCATTACTCCGGCCGCAAAACCGATGAACATTCGGTTCACTCTAAGGCTCATTTGCCTGCGCAATAAAAACACAAAGGCAGAACCTAACGTTGTGCCTGCAAATGGAATTAATAATCCCCAATAGATACTGTCGCCCATAAAAAAACTTCGTTCAACGATGATTTTTCACCTAAATTTCACACATGATATTGCAGACCAATCTGCACCTTGCAGAAAATCTCAAAGTCATTCACAAAGGTAATCAATAATCACATTGTTATACAGAAAATCCATCTTTTTTAACATAACCAGAGTTTTCGGGCTCATGACCTTACTCCAGCCTTAACACTTAGAACTTAGCTCATCGTTCATCATGCTTAATTTAAAAACTTTTTTCGGCAAAAACTTGCTATTTCAAATAAAAGAACTACCTTTGTTATCGGTTTACTATTTATAACAATAACTAATTTATTTTAATTTAAAATCTAACTACAATGGCTTACGTAATTGGAAATGACTGCGTTTCATGCGGAACTTGCGAGTCGGTTTGCCCTACCAACGCTATTAGCGAAGGCAGCGACAAGTATGTAATTGACCCGGATGTATGCATCAGTTGTGGCACTTGTGCAGACTCTTGTCCCAATGATGCAATTTCTGAAGGTTAACCGGTCTTAGACATCAGAGAAAAGTCGTGCTCCTCTATCGGGGGCGCGACTTCTTGTTATATCATAACACGAAATTCACTCCCAAACAGTGCAAACTCGATGCAACAGGTACTCTTTTTAATAAAATTGGTTTGCACAAGTTAATATTTTTTATGAAATTTGCACTCATATTTTGCAACTGTGCAATAAAATATTAACGAACTAACAACCAATAATTTAACTGAAGCAAAAAAAGTAAGTATATTTATTGTTTGACGTTTAAATTTGTGCTATTTTAAGCCTCTCAAGTTACAATCTGTAAGTTGCAATTAAAACGGTTTTCATCAAGCACAATGATCGTTGAAAGACATTCGATAAAGAATGGCAAAAATATAGGCACTAACTGCGAACAAAAAAACATCAGTACATGAAACTGCGAAATTATCTGCTCACCGGGGCTGTCGTACTCTCATTTTGCGCTTTTGCCCAAGAAACGAAGCCCGTGAACATGTCGATAGAAGCCCGTGGCGATTATCAAAGGGTGTATACCGATGGTGAGACCACAAAAGCCGACTGCGGATTTAAGGGCAAAAACCTGAGCGTGAAGTTAAGTGGCAACATCACTCCTCGCCTGTCATTTCTTTATCGCCAGCGCATCAATGCCATCAACAAAGACGTGAACTTTTTCGATGCCACCGATTTTCTTTTTCTCAACTACAAGTTCAACCGACATTTTTCGGTAACGAGTGGCAAATGGGTGGTTTTGCTTGGAGGCTGGGAATATGACCTTGCTCCCATCGATGCGTTTCAACTTTGTGAGTTCTCGCACCACTTTTGTGGCTATCAATGGGGCGTTTCGTTGGAATACAGCACAGCAAGCAATGCCGATCGTTTCTTAATCCAAGCCACGCAAAGTCCATTTCGCAAAGCTCACAAAGAGCACACCGGCAAAGATGGCGATCTATATGCCTATAGCTTCATGTGGTATGGCAATCATGGCATTCTCAACACTTGCTGGTCTACCAACTTCATTGAGTATGCTCCCGGCAAATTTGCCCACTACATTGGTTTGGGCAGTCGTTTCAAGTTGGGCGATCACGTTCAAACCGACATTGACCTCACCCACCGTGCCACACCTAACCAAAAATATCTTTTTAACGACTATACGCTGATTGGGAAAATCGATTATCGCCCAATCGACAAGCTCAAAGTGTTTGCCAGAGCAAGCTACGACGTGAACAAGAATAACGACAAGTCGAACTACAGCCTTACTGCCGGCACCGAAATGACTCACGTGGGCGGTGGAGTAGAGTTTTATCCGCTCAACGACGACCGATTGCGCCTGCACGGGCAATACAGCTACTCCTTTGGCACCAACACCAACCCCGAAGGCGGCTTGCAAGACAAGCAGCACCACATTAATGTGGGTGTAACTTGGAGAGTGAAAATATTATAAGACAAAAAATACAAGCTATTTTCATTAAACTATGAACCAAAATCAAATCAACAAAGCATCGTGGGCAGCACAACTCAAAGCACAGCCTGCTAAAATCAAGCATTTGCTGCTGACTAAAAAATTTTGGGTAGAATTGCTCATCATGACCGTAGCCATGTTTGTGGCATCGATTGCCGTGCATTTCTTCCTCGTGCCCAGCAAACTCATCGTGGGCAGCATCACCGGTCTTTCGATGGTGTTCAGCCAAGTGTTCCCCGTTATGTCGCTGGGAACCTACATTTTTGTAATCAACGCCATTCTCATTGTGCTATCGTTTATCTTGCTGGGCAACGAGTTTGGTGCCAAAACGGTATATACCGCCCTCATTCTTGGTCCCATGATTGAGTTTTGGGAACAAATTGCTCCCATCAAGCACTCGGTATTCACCACCTTTGTTGCCGGGCAACCCGTTGGCAACCCGTGGTTCGATTTGCTCCTGTTCATCATTATTTTGAGTGGCTCACAAAGCATTTTGTTCAGCATCAACGCTTCGACCGGCGGTCTTGACATTGTTGCAAAAATCATCAACAAATATCTGCACGCCGACCTTGGCCTCTCGGTAACCATTAGTGGTGGTCTCATTTGCAGCACAGCCTTCCTCATCAACGATGTGAACCTCGTTATCATCGGTCTCATTGGCACATGGCTCAACGGCATCATGCTCAGCCACTTCATGTCGGGTATCCATTCAAGGCAGCGCATTTGCATCATCTCGAAAGATCATGCAAAAATTCAAGACTACATCATCAACACGCTGCATCGCGGAGCCACACTCTACAACGTGACAGGTGGCTATGACAATCAGCCCAAAGTTGAAATCGAAGCCGTGCTCACTCGCGAAGAATGCTCGAAACTCATGGCATTCATCGCCAGCGAAGACATTGCCGCATTCAGCACCGCAGGTGTTGTGCAAGAGGTCTATGGCATTTGGAACCGCAAAGCCTCGCCATTCTCTTGAAAAAACAAGCCAACAAAACATTTATTTTAATATAAACAAAATTAAAAAATGAGGAAAAACTTACAATTTTTGCTTGCAGCCCTTGTAGCAACAATTTTCAGCTTGCAAGGCTCAGCTCAAGCACCGGAAGCCTATACCGTTCAGGACAACGGTGGCACGCTCACATTCTACTACGACACGCAACGCTCCACTCGCCAAGGAGTCAATGTCTATGACATTCCCGAAATGTCCACGAAAGACAACATGCCCGGCTGGACAAACAACAGCGACATCAAGCAAGTCGCTTTTGACGCATCGTTTGCCGGTTTTAAACCCGGTAGCACTGCATATTGGTTTTTCAATTGCAACGAACTGAAATCTATTCAGGATATTCAATACCTGAATACAACCAATGTTACCAACATGGCCGACATGTTTTTAAGTTGTCGTGAACTCATTGAACTCGACCTGTCGAATTTCAACACCGAAAAAGTGACTGACATGAGGGCAATGTTTAAATTTTGCGTTAAAGTTAAAGAACTTAATCTCTCAAAATTTAACACACAAGAAGTTACCGACATGAGCGACATGTTTGCATATTGCCAAAACATTCAGAGTCTCGATTTATCGAAATTCAACACCGAGAAAGTGATGAACATGAGCAAGATGTTCACCTACTGCAACAAACTCACTAACCTCAATGTGTCAAGTTTCAACACGAAAAACGTGACCAACATGAGTGAGATGTTCAACTGTTGCAGAGTGTTGAAGAACATAGATGTGTCGAAATTCAACACTCAAAATGTGACTGACATGAATGGCATGTTCGGTTTTTGCTACGTTCTTGAAAATCTCGACGTGTCGAAATTCAATACCCAAAATGTAACCGACATGGACGGTATGTTTGTGAGTTGCAATATGCTTCAAAGCCTTGATGTATCAAACTTCAGTACCGACCAGGTTACCGACATGCACGAAATGTTCCATAATTGCACAATGCTTCAAAACCTTGATGTGTCGAAATTCAATACCCAAAATGTGACAGAAATGCACAAAATGTTCAAGGATTGCCACAAACTCACCGGTATCGACGTATCGAAATTCAATACCGGCAAGGTTAAAGACATGAGCGAAATGTTCAGCGGTTGCCAAGTAATAAAGGAACTTGACTTGTCGAATTTCAACACCGAAAAAGTGTGCTGGATAGACGAAATGTTTAACAACTGCTCACAATTGAAAATAATCTATTCGTGCAACGACTGGAATATGGGAGATTTCAACAAAGAAGGCAAAGACATGTTTAAAGGCTGTCTGCAACTTACAGGAGCAGTGCCCTTTGACACCAACAAGGTTGATATTGAAATGGCAAATTCAACCACAGGCTACTTTACCTGCAAGGTGCATACTTCAATTAACGAGGTTGCCGCCGGCAAGGGAAATAAAGCAAATGCTGTCTACAACCTAAGCGGACTTTCGGTAGACAAAGACTATAAAGGAGTTGTGATTAAAGACGGGAAAAAGATTTTGCAAAAATAATCTTTGCTGAAAAGATTTTCAAAAACGTTTCTTTAATATCAAAACCAAAAAGTTACATTCTTGAAAATAATGCCGACAAGCTGACGAAAGCAGGCAGAAAGCAACACACAATAACCTCGAAAAAGTAAGCCTTAGTGGTCTGACCGATTGAGGTTTAATCAACAAAAAGACATGAGTGGTACAGTAACCCGGTTACTTACTTCTCATGTCGTTTTTTGTGCGAGTGTCAAAGAAATGAAGTTCAAGAATTGAACCCAAATCGGTCATTAGACCGCTAAGGGTTACGGTTCATCGCGTTGCTTCCCGACTGCATTCGGCAGTCTGCCGGGCATCATTGCCCCCTGCCGTGCCCTCGGTTTGGCTTTGCGGTTGATATTTGTGCAAGTGCACCTTCATTTGGTCAAACCCCTCGCCAAACACGCCATTGGTGTTCACCATCGAAATGAATGCGTCGGGGTCGATGGCCTTGACTATGCGTTGCAACATCACACTCTCGTATTTTCGGCACACGGCAAGCAATACCTTAACCTCTCGCTTGCTGTGCCAGCCCGTGCCGCTAAGCAGAGTACAGCCTCGCTTGGCATCGGTGTTGATGGCATCGGCAATCGCTTGCCATTTTTCGCTGAAAATAAAAAATTGCACACCTTGAAAACGACTGTTAATTGCCAAATCGCTGAACATGGCGTTCAACACAAGAAACACAAAGCCATAGACGAGGTTATCGAGTTGATGAAAAATAAAATAAGATGATGAAATAATAATGAGGTCGCAATACAGCATCATTCGTCCAAACGACACGTTGCTGTGCTTGTTGACCATAGCGGCAATAATGTCGGTGCCTCCACTGCTACCACTGTGCGAGAATGTAACTCCCAACCCAATGCCACACAACACAGCTCCAATCACGATGCTCATGAATGGCTCACCGCTGACCAGAGGTTTTGGAAACAAGGGAGTGAGAACAAGAAAAAAGAGGCTCAACGCCGATGCTCCAAAGATGGTGCGCAACACAAATTGCCTGCCTACCGTGCGAAAGGCAATGAGGAGCAAAATGACATTGATCGCATAGTTGGGAATAGCAAGGTTAATTGCTTTGTTGCAAGCGAAATAGATAATTGTCGCAAGACCGGTAACACCACCGGTGACTACATGGTTGGGGAGAATGAACGCCGAGTAGCCAAAAGCCACCATGAGCAATCCCAAAATAATAGCAAAATAATCTTTGCTTTGCATCAATACTTTCTTTGTTGTTTCGGTCATATCTTATTTTTATAATTTTTCTGCGAAATTAAGCATTTGGCTTGAAAAATGCTCAATTCATAACCACATTTTTAACTCAAACCGGGCATTGGAAGAGAGAAACAAGAAGCTAATGACCGATTTGGGGTAAACAAACAACAGTAACGATTATTGCAGATGTGCGTGCATAAAAGAAATAAAACAGTATTGCAATTGATACAAAAAAATTAAAATGTTTTCCTTACTTTTGCAGATAATATATAACTAAGTATGATTACAACATTGATTTTGTCGGCAATAGCCGCATGGCTTGCAGCATATATGCTGCCAGGCGTAACAATTGAACCGTGGTGGGCAGCCATTATTGTGGCTGTGGTGCTGGGCATCATCAACGCTATCGTGCGCCCCATCGTCAAAATCCTTACCTTGCCGGTCACTCTGCTCACACTGGGCCTGTTCATCTTGGTGATTAATGCTCTCATGGTGCAATTGGGCTCGTGGGTGCTTTCTGATTATTTCCAAGTTACCAATTTTGGTTGGGCTTTTCTTTACAGTCTTGTGCTGTCGGTCATCACATGGCTGTTGCAACTGGTGTTCAACCGTTAACTCCATTTCACACACATGAAAAAGAGGAAGTGCGCTTCCTCTTTTTCATGTGTGATAATATGTTCAACTCGATTTTCAGTTGTCAGAAAATTTTAGGGCGTTGCGGTCTTCGCTTTCGAGCCGCTTGTTGCGCCAACAACGTCGGCAAAGTGCCACATACTTGTCGTCGCCACCAATTTCCACCTGATTGCCATCGCTCACCACATTGCCACGGCTGTCGATGCGTGCATTGATAATGGTTTTGCGTCCACAGGAACATGTCGACTTAATCTCCTCTACCGAGTCGGCCAACTCAAAAAGTCGGCGAGAGCCTTCGAACATGTGCGACTGAAAGTCGGTGCGCAAACCGTAGCACACAACATTCACGCCATAGTCGTCGACGATGCGCGAAAGTTGGTCGATTTGAGCCTCCGAGAGAAATTGCACCTCATCGATGAGTATCCAGTCTTTCACAACAAGTGTTTTTTCAAACAGCTCCTTGAGATACCGGTAAAGGTCGGTTTCGGGATATATCCACTCGCAACGGCGTTCTATGCCGATGCGTGAACGTATTACATTTTCTTTCTCACGATTGTCGATCACGGGTTTCATGCACAAATATTGCATGTGACGCTCCTCGAAGTTATAGGCTTGCGTGAGCAGCAAAGCAGTCTTTGCCGAGCCCATTGTGCCATAGCGAAAATATAGTTTTCCTATTCCGTTCATGTCGTTAGTTTCATCTCCCACAAATTTAGGCAAAATTTCATGAGCCGGCAATAAAAAGTTATTAACAGCAACCGTGCCATCACTCTCCATGAGCCGCACATCGTGTCAGCAAGCCTTTTTCAATGAAAAAATAAAAGCCGGGCAAAACAGAGTTACCTGGCTTGATATCTTGAAAAACAGCTTAATGCAATAGTCCCCTCTTGACCGACTAAGTGCATGAAGCCTTACGGCAATGCGCCCGCCTGTTGCCTAATTGTCGTTCTTGGCTTCTTGGGCGTTAATTCCTGCCAATTCAGGGTCGATGAGAATGCGACCACAATATTCGCACACGATGATTTTTTTGTGCATCTTGATTTCTTGTTGGCGTTGAGCCGGAATGCGATTGAAGCAACCGCCACAAGCGTTGCGTTGCACATACACCACACCAAGGCCGTTGCGTGCATTCTTGCGAATGCGCTTGAATGCCGAGAGCAAACGTTGATCGTCAATTTTACCTTCAAGTTTCTTGGCCTTGTCGCGGAGTTTTTCTTCCTGATCTTTGGTTTCAGAAACAATTTCATCGAGTTCTCCCTTTTTCTCGCCCAGCAGATGCTCGGCATCTTGAAGCTGTTCGTTGGCACCGGCAACATTGGCGTTGATGGCCTCAATGTGGCTCTTGGCTTCACGAGTCTTCTTCTCGGCCAACTCAATGTTCAGAGTTTGATACTCTATTTCCTTCGACAAGTAGTCATATTCACGGTTGTTGTGAACATTGTTTTGATCGTTGGTATACTTTTCGATAAGGGCCTTTGCCTCCTCTTTGGTTGCATTCAGGTGGAGAATTTCCTTGTTCAACTCGGCGATTTCCTCTTGAAAGTTGGTCAGGCGGGTTTGAAGTCCTTGCACTTCGTCTTCAAGGTCTCTTACTTCCAAAGGAAGTTCACCACGCAAAGTTTTAATTCGATCAACTTCAGAGAGAATGGTTTGCAATTGATAAATCGCTTTCAGACGGTCTTCTACTGTGAGTTCTTTGTCTTTTGATGTTGCCATTGACTACAAATATTTAATCTGGTTTTTTTCTTTTGTTGCAAAAGTAACTGCAAAGTTAGGAAATTTTTCACGAATAATATCTAAAAAAATCTCTTTTGTGTAGTGTTCGCTTTCATAATGTCCAATATCTGCCAAGATGATACGTTCTTCATTACCTTGAAATTCATGATACTTCATGTCGCCGGTGATATAAACATCGGCTCCAAGAGCAAGAGCTTTGCCCATGAATTCCGCTCCTGCACCGCCACACAGGGCAATGCGTGAAACCATCTTGTTGAGATTGCCACTATAGCGCACGGTGTCGACATCAAATGCGTTTTTCACGCGTTGCAAAAACAGCTTGGCATCTTCGGCTTCAATATCGCCAATCACGCCCAATCCGGCATATTTGTCCTCATTGTCAAGCGGAATGATGTCGAAAGCAGGTTCTTCGTAGGGGTGTGCCTTGATCATGGCGGCAATCACCTTGCCACACAATGCCTGATGCACAAGCACTTCGATGCGTGCTTCGGGCTCAACATGCCGCTCCCCCACTTGACCGGCATGAGGCTTGGCTCCATCGAGGGCACGATAGCGACCTTCACCGGCAAGGCGGTAGGTGCATCGATCATAGTCTCCGAGCTTGCCTGCTCCTGCATTGCACATTGCATTTTCAACCTCGGTGGCATGGGCTGTGGGCACAAATACCACCACTTTGCGTTGAGTACCCTTTTGACAATCAAGCACCTCCACGTTTTTCATGCCAAGTTTCTCTGCTATTTTAAAGTTCACCCCTCCACGCGCACTGTCCATGTTGGTGTGAGCACAATAAATGTTGATATCGTGCTTGACGGCCTTAACTACAATGCGTTCTTGATAGGTTCGTCCCACAATTTTTTTAAGCCCTCTAAACAATAGCGGGTGATGCGAGATGATCATGTTTGCTCCCTTTTCAATGGCTTCGTCTACAATGTCTTCACGCACGTCGGTACACAGCACAATGCCGGTAACCTCATCTTCGAGATTACCCACTTGCATTCCGGCATTGTCCCAACTCTCTTGCAAATATAGCGGAGCAAACGCCTCGATTGCTCCTGTAATTTCTTTAACTTTCATCATGAAAAAAATTATAGCAGGTTGTTGCCCTCAAATCAATCATGAGACCGCTAAGGTTTTACACGTGTTGCTCTTCAATCGATTTGGGTTGAACAAAATTACAACATCTGCCTCGTTTCAGCAACTTTTTTTTGTACACATTAAACTCAAACCGGTTATGAAAGCGTAAAGGTTTACATTTCGGCTCATCGTGTTGTTTACCATTTGCTTGTCGGCATCTTGGTTGCCGTTTTGACACTGCTCGATATGTCTTCAAAAAAGACAACCGATATGCTCAACATGCAAACAAAATCAGTGCAGGTCCTCATGACCGATTTGGGTTAGACTGTAAAAAAACAAGTTTTATTGGAAAACAAATAAATTATGTATCTTTGTCGGCAGGAATTATCTAAATTAATTGACAATTGCTTTGAATCCTCTTAAAACCATATTTCGCTGGATTGGGTATATACTCACATTCTTCTTTGTCTCGTCCATAGCATCGGTGGTTGTGCTAAAGTTTATGCCGGTGTACTACACCCCACTCATGCTCATCAGGTGCGGCGAGCAAATTGCCGATGGAGACACTCCCAAAATTGAACACGAATGGATGCCGCTCGATTCCATGCCACACAGCATGCCACAAGCCGTGATGGCGAGTGAAGACAACCGTTTTCTCGAACACAACGGCTTTGATTTCAGAGAAATTTACAAAGCTCGGCTCGAAGCAATGGACGGAGGGCGTGAACGAGGAGCCAGCACCATCAGCCAGCAAACTGCCAAAAACGTATTCTTATGGCCCGGACACAGCTGGGTGCGCAAGGGGCTTGAAGCCTATTTCACTGTGCTCATCGAGAACATTTGGGGTAAAAAACGCATCATGGAAGTATATCTCAACTCCATTGAAATGGGCAATGGCATCTATGGCGTGAAAGCCGTGTCGCACGAACACTTCAATAAAGAGCCGCATGCGCTGAGCAAGCGCGATGCCGCTCTCATCGCCGCCTCGTTACCCAATCCACGCGAGCGCGACTCCGGCAACCCCACGGGCAAAATGATTAGGCGCGGCAATTCCATTGTAGACCTCATGGGCAAAATAAAAGATGCCGACTGGGGCAGGAAGCGAAGCGATTAACCAATAACAGATTTTAGTCGATAAAATGGAGAGGTTCGTCTATCGAATTTCTCCAACTTTATTTTTGTCTCTACTTTTGTTGCATTAGAAAAGCGAAACATCTCCAATCATGTTTTTAGAGACATGACGGCAGATGAAAAACGAATTTCCCTTTTTGACCACAAAGAAGAATAAAATTTAATTAAAATTAAGACAAGACAGAAAAATGGACAAATTTAGGCGTAAAAGATATGTTTTTTTTCATTGCCGACAGCAGTAATTTTGCCACCGGTTTTCGATGAAAAAAGATTACAGCAACAAATATTAAAAAATCTACAAATACAACTATCAATTATGTTTGAGAAAATGAAGTTCAAGGCAGTGTCAATGTCCCTGCTCACCTTGGGTACAGTGGCATGCTTCACTGCATGTTCGGGCAACGACAAAGCTCAACAACAGCAACAACAAGCCAATGTCGCACAAGTAGCAACCTACACAGTGAAGGTGGGCGACCTGAATGTAGACGACAGCTACCCTGCCACTATCAAAGGCAAAACCGACATTGAAGTGAGACCAATGATTTCAGGCACAATCACCAAAGTGTGTGTAGACGAAGGTCAACACGTGAACAAAGGGCAAGTTCTGTTCTTGATTGACGAAGTGACCTTGCAAGCCGCCGTGCGCAGTGCCGAGGCCGGCGTGGTGAGTGCAAGAGCCGGCATAGCGGCTGCTCAATCGTCGGTCGCTACTGCCCAACTCACAGCCAACAATCAAAAGAAATTGCTCGACAAGGGCATCATCAGCAACTATCAGTATGAAACGGCCACACTCCAACTGCGAGCGGCTCAGGAACAGCTCAACCAAGCACGTTCGGCACTCAGTCAGGCTCAAGCCGGCGTTACACAAGCCAAGAAAAATCTTTCTTACTCGCGTGTAACTGCTCCCAGTGCAGGCGTAGTAGGCACCATTCCCAATCGTGAGGGTTCGCTTGCTAGCCCATCGGGAGCGGCCTTGACCACCATTTCAGACAACTCTTCGGTTTACGCTTATTTTTCATTGAACGAAAAACAAATTATCGAGCTTACCAAGGGAGGAAAAATATCGCTTAATGCAGCCATCGGGCAAATGCCATCGGTGAAGCTACGCTTGAGTGATGGCAGCACCTATGCTCACGCAGGACACGTGTCGACTGTTGCCGGAGTTCTCAATCAAACCACAGGAACGGCAAGCGTGCGTGCATTGTTCCCCAATCAAAACGGCATGCTTCGCAGCGGAGCAAGCGGCGAAGTGCTTATTCCGGCCAAAACCGACAATGTGCTCATCATTCCGCAAAAGTGCACCTACGAGGTTCAAGACCAAAAGTATGTGTATCTCATTGGAGCCGACCACAAAGCCATCGCAACTCCCATTAAGGTGCTCAAACAAAACGACGGGCAAAATTATGTGGTTACTCAAGGATTGAAACAAGGTGACGTGATTGCACTCGAAGGAGTGGGCACCAAGGTGAAAGAAGGCACTCAAATACTGACTGCACAAGAAGCCACACAAATGGCTGCGGCTGCCGCCAAAGAGCAAGCAAAGAAATAAATCTAAGGGAAATTGACGATCATGTTCGGGCAAAAGCATGCTCCTGCAAAACTTTTTTTTTAAAACGTTGCGGAGCCGGCTTGCCAAACATTGTGCAAACAAAAAAATTGACTATGAATTTAAAAACATTTATTAATCGTCCGGTACTCTCAACGGTGATTTCGATTTTCATCGTAATTTTGGGTGCAATCGGACTATTCAGCCTGCCTGTTGAGCAATACCCCAACATCGCTCCTCCCACCATCATGGTGCGTGCTTCCTACACCGGAGCCAATGCTCAAACTGTGATGAATGCCGTGGTGCAACCTCTTGAAGAGGCCATCAACGGTGTTGAAGGCATGAGCTACATGACCTCGACTGCATCGGCCGGTAGTGCAAGCATCACGGTATATTTTGATCAAGACACCGACCCCGACATGGATGCGGTAAACGTTCAAAACCGTGTGAGCCAGGCTCAGGGTTTGTTGCCAAGCGAAGTTACCCAAGTGGGTGTGACCACAACAAAACGACAAACTTCCATGCTCATGGGTATCACATTGGTTGACACAACCGACACCTATGACAACGAATTTATCGACAACTACATGAGCATTAATGTAGTTCCCGAAATCAAGCGTGTGACCGGCGTGGGCGAAGCATTCCAAATGGGTGCCGACTACTCCATGCGCATTTGGCTCAAACCCGAAAAAATGGCACTCTACAACTTGATGCCAAGCGACGTGCGCACCGCACTGGCCGATCAAAATATCGAAGCCGCCCCCGGAGCATTGGGCGAAAGCGGACACCAAAGCTTTGAATATACCTTGCGCTATAAAGGTCGTTTGGCCACGCCCGAACAGTTCGACAGCATTATTGTGCGCACCAGTGGCAGCGACGTGCTCTATCTAAAGGATATTGCTGATGTTGAACTCGGCAGGCTCAGCTATGGTTTCAGCAGCAAGGGCAATGGTCACAAGGCTACCACCATGATGATCATGCAAAGTGCCGGCAGCAACGCATCGGCAGTTATCACCAGCATCAAAGAAAAGATGGAGCAAATGAAGAAAGACCTTCCCAAGGGATTGACCTTCACCGTGCCCATGGACACGAGCACCTTCCTCGATGCATCGATTTCCGAAGTTGAGAAAACCCTCTTAGAGGCGTTTATTCTCGTATTCTTGGTCGTGTACATTTTCTTGCAAGACTTGCGCTCGACCATTATCCCGGCAATCGCCATTCCGGTTGCATTGGTAGGCACATTTGCTTTGCTCTATATCATGGGCTTCTCGGTGAATTTGCTCACCTTGTCGGCACTGGTGCTTGCCATCGCCATTGTGGTCGATGATGCCATTGTGGTGGTAGAGGCGGTGCACGCCAAGCTCGACGAAGGCTACCAAAGTGCACGAGCCGCTTCTATCGATGCCATGGGCGAAATTGGCAGTGCCATCATTTCAATCACACTCGTGATGATGCTTGTGTTCATTCCCGTGTCGTTCATGCCGGGTGTTGAAGGCACCTTCTACAAGCAATTTGGTCTTACCATGGCTTTCGCCATAGGCATTTCGGCCATTAATGCTCTGACTCTCTCTCCGGCCTTGTGTGCAGTGTTCTTGAAACCTCATAAAAAAGCAGAATCCGATGAAAACAGCAATGTAAAGAAAACTAGCACATCGCCTGTCAAGAAATTCCACGACGGCTTCAACAAAGTCTATGAACAAGTGCTTAACGTGTATCGCAAGATCGTTCAGTTTTTTATCAAATTCAAACTGCTTGCCGGCAGCATCGTGGTTGTAGCCATCTTGCTCCTCGTGGTGCTCATGCGCACCTCGGCCGGCGGCTTTGTTCCCAATGAAGACACCGGCACCATTCTACTCTCGGTGTCGATGCCTCCGGCCACCGGACAAGACCGCACACAAGCCGTGATGGACTCTGTTGATGCCATTTTGAAAACAATTCCCGAAATTCAAAACCGCACCGTGGTCACCGGCTACTCACTCATGGGTGGTCAAGGCAATGATCAAGGTATGTCGATGATTAAGCTAAAACCATGGGACGAACGTGAACGCTCCAGCGATGAAATCATCAAGGAACTCTACATGAAGACCGGCATGAAAATTAAAGATGGAACAATCATGCTCTTTGCTCCTCCCATGATTTCGGGCTACGGCGCATCAAACGGCTTCACCATTGAGTTGCAAGACAAAACCGGTGGCGACGTGAACAGTTTCTTCCAAATCGAACAACAATTCATTGCCGCACTCATGCAGCGTCCCGAAATTCAAATGGCTTATTCAGGCTTTAACCCTTCGTTTCCACAATACATGGTAAACGTCGATCAAGCCAAGGCAGCCAAGGCCGGTGTGGGGACTTCGGGTGTGTTGAGCGCACTGCAAGGTTACTTTGGAGGCATGTATGTATCAAACTTCAACCGTTTTGGCAAAATCTATCGTGTGATGTTACAGGCTTCTCCCGAATCACGCGTAAGCCCTGCCTCATTGTCACAAATTCAAATACGCACCGCAACCGGCATGACACCCATCACCGATTTTGTGACACTCGAACGCGTCTATGCTCCCACTTCGCTGTCACGCTTCAACCTGTACAGCTCAATCACCATCAACGGCTCAGCCAATGCCGGCTACTCCTCGGGCGAAGCCCTCGCCGCAGTCAAGGAAGTTGCCGAGCAGGTATTGCCCCAAGGCTATGGTTATGAGTATTCGGGACTTGCTCGCGAAGAGGCCAACGCAACGCACTCTACCGAAATCATTTTCGGCCTTTGCTTGCTCTTTGTGTTCCTCATTCTCGCCGCGCTCTACGAGAGCTATGTACTCCCCCTTGCAGTCATTCTTTCCATTCCGTTTGGCTTGTTTGGCACATTTGCCTTTGCATGGGTCTTTGGCGTAGACAACAACATCTACATGAAAATCGCATTAATCATGCTGATTGGGTTGCTGGCAAAGAATGCCATCTTAATCATTCAGTTCGCTCTCGAACGCCGTCGCACCGGCATGAGCATCGTTGGCTCGGCTGTTGCCGGAGCCGCCGCTCGCCTGCGCCCCATCTTGATGACTTCATTGGCCATGATCATCGGCTTGCTGCCTTTGATGTTTGCCAATGGTGTAGGAGCCAATGGTAATCAAACATTGGGCACTTCGGCCATTGGTGGCATGCTGATTGGTACACTGCTTCAAGTGCTTGTGGTTCCGGCTCTCTTTGTGGTTTTCCAAACCATTCAAGAGAAAATCAAGCCCCTGCGCTGGAAAGATACCGACAACTCTGAGATTGAACGAGAAATCGCTCAATACACCCCCGAGTTTGATAAGTCTGACTATAATAAAGAGGAGAAACAATGAAAAGAAAACATCTAACGTTAGCACTGGTCATGGTGGTTGCCGCCACCATGATGAGTGGCTGCAAATCCTATAAAAACCTATGGAGCGAATATAAAACTCCAACCGATGTCGCCATTATCGATGAATATGCCAAGGCAAAGGAACTGCCGACCGACTCCACCTCGCTTGGCAACCTGAACTGGCGTGAAGTGTTCACCGATCCTACTCTGCAAAGCTACATTGAGCGTGCATTGACCAACAACACCGATCTCAAAAATGCAAAACTCAACATCGACATTGCCGAAGCTCGTCTCAACGGAGCAAAATTGGCCTATTATCCGGCAGTTACATTCTCGCCCGGCAGAGCCGGCACCAAACCAGACAAGAACGACATGTCGTGGGGATGGCAATTGCCCCTCACCGTGAGTTGGCAAGCCGACATCTACGGTCAAACGAAGAACAATCAACGTTCGGCCAAGAGTGCCGTGATACAGACCGAAGCCTACAAGCAGGCCGTGCAATCGCAAATCATTGCCGCAGTAGCCTCCTGCTACTACAACATGGTTTCACTCAAAAATCAGCTTGAAATTCTTGAAAAGAACGCCAAGCTCGCTCACGAAACCGTGAACACAATGAAAGACATGAAAGAAAGTGCCGGCTACACCGAGGTGGCCGTTGTGCAATCGCAAGCACAATATCACAGCATCATGGCCAATGTGCCCGACGTGAAATTGGGCTTGGCACAAGCGTGCAACACCATGTCGCTACTGCTGAACACCACGCCACAAGAGTGGCCGGTGAACACGAAGTCGCAACTCTTGCTCCCGGCTAAATTCAATTCAGGAGTACCCATGAGCTACTTGGCTACGCGTCCCGATGTGCGCTCGGCAGAACAGAGCTTTGCACAAGCCTACTATGCGACCAACATTGCCCGCGCCAACTTCTATCCGCAACTCTCCATTACTGCAAGTGGCACCTATGGCACTTTGCTTGGCAGCACGGTTGTGGACCCTGCAAAATTCTTGCTCAATCTCGCAGGCTCGCTCACAGCTCCCATCTTCGATCGCGGACGCAACAAAGCCACCCTCAAAGCGGCAAAACTCTCGCAAGAGCAGGCTCTCAACAGTTTTCAATACAGCATTCTCAACGCTTCCAAAGAGGTGTCGAACGCCCTCGTCAACATTGATGCCTATCGCACCAAGCAGGTGAGCGTTGAACAACAGGAGCAGGCTCTTGAAAAGGCGGTTGAATATAACAAAGACCTCTTGAGTCTTGCCACTACCACCTATCTCGATGTGATTTCGGCACAACAATCGTTGCTCGCTTCTCAAATCACACTCGAAAACGTGAAATTAAACAACAATTTGGGTGTCATCACGCTTTATCAAGCCCTTGGCGGAGGGCGTTGACGGCACTGTTATCCTAACCGTAAAAAAAAACAGTTTTGAACTATGAGCAGTTTAATCAGTCCATTGGCTCACGTCGATCCCGAAGCCAAAATAGGCGACAACGTGACCATACACCCATTTGCATTCATCAGCAAGAACACCGAAATTGGCGACGGATGTACCATATATCCCTATGTGAGTATCCTCACGGGAGCACGCATTGGCAAGAACAACAAAATCTATAATGGTGCCATCATTGGTGCCGAGCCACAAGATTTTCACTGGCACGGCGAACCATCGTTTTGCTACATAGGCGACAACAATGTCATTCGGGAGCATACCATCATCAACCGTGGCAGTCAGCACAATAGTGGCACACGCATTGGCAACAAGTGCTTTATCATGGCCGAAACTCACATTAGCCACGATGCCGAAATTTCGGACAAAGTGGTGATTGGCAACGGAGTGCAGATTGCCGGATGCAGCAAGGTACATTCGTTTGTAATACTCTCGTCCAACTCCATGTTGCACTCTCACAGCGAGGTAGGCCGGTTTTGCATGATCAAAGGCGGTTGTCGCGTGGGAGGCAATGTTCCGCCCTACATTGTGCTGGCTCACAATCCGGCCTCCTATTCGGGCATTAATGCCGTGACCATGCGCGGCGTAGGGCTCTCGGAACACGCAATCGACAATGTGGCCAAAGCCTATCGCCATGTCTATGAATGCAACACATCGGTGTTCAACGCCGTCAAGCGCATTAAGGCCGATGTGGAAGACAGCAAGGAAAAGGAGTGCATCATCAAGTTCATCGAGGAGCACGATCTCAACATTGTGGCAGTCTCACGCCATGCCGAAGAAGACTTTTAACCCAAATCGGTCATTAGAACGCTAAGGATTCAATGTTTAATCGGCCTTCTCATGCCGAATTGGCTTGACTTATTAAAAACAGAATGAGGGAAAATGTATAAAAAACATTTTTCCCCATTCTTTTTCAACCGACAATAACATTTTACATGATGACAAGAAAACATACTATTTTATGAAAAAGTATAGGAAAATATTTTGAAATTCTGAAAATAAATCTTAATTTTGCCCCAAAGCTGTGAATGCTTGCATTTTTGAACAAAACCAATATCGATGAATATCCTTAATTATTAATTTTATAAATAAAACTACATGAAGAGAAAAACCTACCTTTTTCTATTACTCTTTGCTGTGCTTTGCACGAGCAATGCTTGGAGCAACGAAACAAAAAATCCGCTTTCGGTAGTGGCAGAATACAACCTCAATGCCGACGGTACGTTTGCCCAAGGCGATGTCATTGATGCCTACGGAGCATATTTCAAGTGGGCCGATGTGGAAACTCTCAATGTGCCCGAAGGTTATCATGTGCCCGAAAAAGCCGAACTCATGGTTATTACCGGGCGATTCTCGATGGACGACGTTCCACGACCACCCTACCCTTTCTTGTCGTGGAAAATGGACAAAGAGGGCGATGAGGAAGTGATGCTCTTTGGCGAAAAAATGACATTAAATTCGCATTACTACGGTTTGGGCAAGAACGAGTGCTTTGCTCTACGCTTTAAAGGAGGCGACAACAAATATTTATCGGCTTATAAATGGGAACTTGTGCCCATGGAGGGTGACAAGACCATGAGCCGGGCATTGAAGGTGACTTGTCGCCTGCTGGGTGCCGCCGGAGCCGATGTTGACGTGAAATCGATAGCTACTGCCGACTATTGGATAACCGGCAATGAAAATGATGTCGTGCGATATTTCCCCACAGCCGGTTATGGCAACTACACCGATGGCGCTCAAATGGATCGCAATCAACTGGGGCGTTATTGGTCGCTCACACCGCGCAACGAAACAAAGCAAGGAGCGTGGGGCTTTGGATTCGACTCCAACATTGTGATTGTGTACTATTGGATTGCCAGTTCGGCCTACAATGTGCGGTGTTTTAAAAATGTGACAGAAAACACAGGCGTTCAACAAACTTTGAACAACATGCAAAATTTTGCAGCCTATTTTAGCCCATCGACCGGCATGGTGCATGTGAATGGCATTGTGGCAGGAGACGCAATAAAGCTGTTTAACATCTCGGGGACATGTGTCATGAAACAAAAAGCAACAGAAAGCAACTGTACCCTTGGCACTGCTCACCTGCCCAATGGCATATACTTTGTTGAAGTGAACGGACAAGGAAAGAAAATAAGGGTTATCAAGTGATAAGAGTAAAGTAATTAGCTCGAAAACTATCGTCTTAACTCCTGCAACTCCCTTTAACTCCCTAACTCCCGGAACTATCGTTCCTTTCAATTCACTTTCACCCCCTCCTCAATTCCATTCAATTCTTTTTTGATGCCCCCCAAAAAATATCCAATCTCCAAATTACCATATATTTATAAACATAAAAAACTACATGATGAAAAAAAACTACCTTCTTTTGCTACTCTTTGTTGCACTTGGTTTTGTGCATGCTTGGAGTGACGAGACAAAAAATCCGCTTTCGGTAGTGGCAGAGTACAATCTCGATGAAAATGGAGCCTTTGTCACCGGTGATAAACTCGACCTTAAAGGTGCCTTTTTCAAATGGGTTGAAGTAAAAAACGTAACTCCACCACAAGGTTATCATCTCCCAACCAAAGAAGAGATGCTCGTGATTTCGGGTATTTATCCGCCCGATGAAACCACTCAATCGCCTTATCCCGACTTGAGCTGGAAAATCGACAAAACCGGTGAAGAAACCGTTACACTCTTTGGTGAAACCAAGACATTAAACGCACACTACTATGGCGAAGGAAAATATGTGTGCTATGCACTTCGTTTCATGGGCGAAGACAACAAATACCTGTCGGCCTATCGTTGGGAACCCATTTTTACCGACGATGACACCGACAAGACCAAAATTAAAGGTCTCAAAGTCACCTGCCGCCTCTTGGGACAAGCCGGTGCCAATATCGAAGTAAAAGAACTGGCCAAGGCAAATTATTGGACAAGCAACAATGCCAATGACGTGGTGCGCTACTTCCCGGCCTGTGGCTATGGCAACTACACCGAAGATGGCACCGTGATGGACCAAAACTCGCGCGGTCGCTACTGGACAAGCACTGCACGCAATGCCGAGGAAACCGGTGCATGGGGATTTGGCTTTGATGCCGATTTCGTGATGGTCTATCCGTGGGTATCGACCTCTCGCTATTGCCTGCGATGCTTTAAAGACAACAGCAATCAACCGGAAGACCCAATTTCTGCCGATGCACAAATTTCGATGGAATTGAACAAAAACAATGTTGCGATAGACATGATGATGGCAGGACCGCAAAACATTGAAGTGGACTTTGGCGACGGGCAACGCGTGGGCATTAATCTTACAGAAACACAAGGGGCGATAACCGGCACCTCCAAAGGCACTCAAATCAACATCTACGCCAAAGGTGTAACAAACTTCAGAGCATCGGATCACATGATTAAGGCAGTGAAGTTTGCCGGAATGGAAAAACTCAAAACACTTGAATTGGGTTTCAACAAGCTCACCGAACTTTCGCTCGAAGGCATGCCCGAACTCGAACACCTCAACGCCGTGAGCAACAGAATAGAAACAATTGACTTGACCAAGTGTCCTAAACTGAAATATGTGTCATTGTCAAAGAATTTCTACATTAGTGAACTTAATTTGACTAATTTGAATGAACTCAAACAACTGTATGTAGCCACCAACGCACTCACCACGCTCGATTTAACACCGGTTTCAAAACTTAGCATTCTTGATGTGTCGGGCAACAACGGCATAGCCAACATTGACCTTGGCAAGGTGCCGGCACTCGAAGAGTTTTTTGCTAGCAAGCTCCCCATTGCCGAGCTTGACATCACTCAAAACATGCAATTGCGCCGTCTCAACCTGGCCGGTTGCAAGTCTTTGGCTGCCATTAAATTCTCGTCGCTGAACAAGTTGCAAAGCTGCTACTTGGCAAAGACCATTTTGACAAAGGCGCAACTCACCGCCTTCTTGGCAGCATTGCCCGATGTGAACGCCCTCAAAGTTTATGCCAACGAGCGAGTGTGGAAAAAGCAACTCGAAGTGTCGGACATTCCCGACGTAACTGCCAAGCAAGTTGATCTTGTCGGCGCACAAGCCAAGGGTTGGAAAATCGATGCACTTGAAGAAGCTTGGTCGGTAGGTCCAAAGAATCCCTGCTTAGTGCTCACCACCAACATTCCCAACGGCGAAGACATCACACTCAATGTTGAAAACTTCTACGACCCATTCTGGGTTGATTGGGGCAATTGGTGGAGCAGCTTCTTGCAAGCAAAGCCATACGCGCTTGTGCATGCAGTGCGTCAACCCGAAATCAAATACTACTCGCGCGGACTGATGACACTTGATTGCCACAACCAAAAACTCACTAAAATGAGTTTGCCCGATAATGATCAAACCTACGGTGTAAACGCATCAAACAACGAGCTGACCGAGTTTGCCATTTCGCCC
>JBGYAB010000016.1:0-23109 GCA_041815985.1 Sodaliphilus sp.
AAATGGTGTTGTTGTACCAAGGTTGCTTGCTCGCCGTTTCAAAGAATTTGCGTAGTGCCATGTCGGTATAGGAAATAGTTTTGTAGATGGGCAGAGCACCGGGCTTGTCCTTAAACACATGCTTGTATTGCTCCGGAATGTGAAATGGCTCATGCGACGATGCGGTGAATGCCGATGCCACAAACGGCTGTTTCATGCCATTGATGTTTTCAAGCATGAATTGCAAAAAAGGTTCGTCATAAATAGCCCATTTGCCGTCGAAGTCGTCCATGCCGTGATAAGCAGGATTTTTCGATTGGCAATACTGGTCCAGTCCCACATATTGTTGATAACCTATGGTCTTGGCAAATGCCGAAAAACCCATTGAGATGTTGTGCCCTCCATGAAAAAATGCCGTTTGATAGCCCATCGGGGCAAGCATCGATGCCACACCGTCAACATCGTTGAATGCAGTAGGCATCACAAAAAACGGTTCAACCATCATGGGAATGCCCGACAGCACCGAAGGCATGGCATCAATCGATTTACGCCCGTTGGCATAGCTGTAGCAAAATGTCAAACTCTTGGGCACCAAGGAGTCGATAAACGGCATGTAGCCCTTGTATTTTCCGCCTTCAAGTTGGCGATTATAGGCTCCTATATATTCCTTGCCCATGCTCTCAACAATGAGTATCACCACATTTTTCTTGCCCAGAGTGAGCGAGTCGGGTTTGGGATAGTGCACCGGGGTGTAGATGCGTTCCATTTCGGCCTGCGACATATAGCCGGGGTTGACCAGCGGTTTCTTGCCAATGGTGCGAATAATGGTGAACGGCGTGTTGAGCACCACAGTGCCTTCAATGGGGCGGTTCACATACTGGTTAACGTTGTTGATTGCAATGGGTTTCGTTCCCACCGCCGCACTGCCTCGAATGCCAATAACGGCCATGGGAACCAACAACACAACACTCGCTGTTTGAACGGTATAGTAGTGCCATCGTTTGGTCCAAACCTGCCTGTCGGGTTTCACGAAACCATACCACAAAAGCCCTACACAAAAGATGAAAACAAACAACAAATACCAATGATTGACAGTTTCGTCGAACAGGATAGATGCAATATTGTTCTCGTTGCCAAACTCGTTGAACACCGTCATGGTGGTGCGACGCCCTGTAAATTGAACATAAACCGAGTCGATAAGGTTTGAAGCCACCCCCATTGCATTAGTCACCACATAGAGCCATTTCATGCCTCGATGAAAACCGGCTCGTTCCTTGAAGGCAATAGGCAGCAAAGTCAAGAACAGGTAAAGCGAATTGATGTAGAGCAAGGCCGAGGTATCGAACACCAAAGCCCCCTTCAACATGCTGCCGGCCAACGGCCACGACATGTAGGGCGCAAAAGTCGCCCAATTGGCCAAGAAGAAAACCACACGAGTAAGCATGAATACTCCATAGGCGATGAGCATGTTCAACATTGCGGCACCAATGTTGGTGCGAAATACTTTTTTAAAATACATATTGAATAAACGTTGTTTTTACAGGAATACAAGTCCCAGAAATGCAAAATAGGTGAGCCAGGCAACAATCACAACCACCCATGCAATCTCGGGGCGTTCCTTGTAGCTGCTTTGGGCAAAATAGCCTGCCGCAATGGCAAACACCGGCATGGCGAGCAACAAAAACTTTTCGGTTGCCGACTCAAAATGTTCAACCCGGGTGAACAAGAATGGCCACAACACCACCGGAAGCATCGTGAGCACTGTAATTATTTTGAATTTCTTTCCCGACATTTTTTCCTTATAAAATGCTAATATATTATCCTTAGTTTTTTCCTCATCTGTTAAATGCGAGCATGGCATCTATCACCTCGCGTCCATTGCTCAATCGTGGCACTTTGCGCTGACCTCCCAACTTGCCGGTAGATGCAAGCCACCGGTCAAACAGTCCGCGTTTTGCCACCACGAGCGTGGGTGCATCAAGAAAAATGTCGCCATTGCGCTTGGCTTCGTAGTCGCTGTTCACCTGCTTGAGCCGTCGATCAAGAGCCACAACAAAGGCTTGCCGGTCGTTTGGCTCACGCTCAAACTCCACCAGCCATTCATGCCGGCCGCGACTGTGGTCGCCGGCATAGACCGGCGCAACGGTGTAGTTGAGCACATGTGCTCCGGTCTCGACGGCGGCATAGGCAATGGCAGCATCGGCATTGTGCACCATCAATTCTTCGCCAAAGGCGTTGATAAAGCTCTTGGTTCGGCCGGCAATCTTTATTTTCACCGGATTGGTCTGTTCAATTGTCACCGTGTCGCCAATGCGATAACGCCACAAACCGTTGCAGGCAGTAATCACCAGTTCATAAGTTTTGCCACTTTCCACCTCCCACACAGGATACACCTCGGGATTGTTGCTGTCGATGTCTTCAATGGGAATAAACTCATAGAACACACCCACATCGAGCAACAGCAACATGGCTGTGGTGCTCCAATCGCTCTGCACGGCAAAGAAGCCCTCACTGGCATTGTAGGTGTCGACAAAGTGCATCTTGCTCATGTCGCACACTTTCTCGTATTGCTTGCGATAAGGCTCAAACGAAATGCCACCATGGAAAAACACCTCCAAATTAGGCCAAACCTCGTGAATGCAATTCACACCCTTGCGTTGCAACACTTCCTTAATGAGCGTTAGGAACCACGAGGGCACCCCCGAAAGGTTGGTGATGTTCTGCCCGATAGCGGCTTCAACCAACGCCGGCAACTTTTCGTGCCAATCTTCCATCAGGGCGATTTTCTTGCCGGGCACTCGAAACAAATTGGCAAGCGGATTGATGTTGTCGATGAGCGTCGCACTCAAGTCGCCCACACGAGTTCCCGACTTGAGATGAAGATCGTTGGCAAAACTGCCTCCCAAAATGAGAGCCTTACCACTCCAAATGCGACTCTTGGGGTTCAAGTTCATGTAGTGTGAAACCACATCGCTCGCACCTTGATAATGATTTTTTTTGAGGGCATCGGCAGTAATGGGAATGTACTTGCTCTTGCCGTCGCTCGTCCCCGACGACTGGGCAAAGTTGAATGTCTTGCCCGGCCACAGCACATTGGCCTCACCTTGCACCATGCGCATGATTTGCGGTTGCAAATCTTCATAGCGGTACAAGGGCACACGGCTTGCAAACTGCTCATAGGTGCGCATGGTCGAGAAATCATATTTCCGCCCTATCTCGGTGAGGGCGGCCTTCTCAACGAGCTTCACCAACTGGCCTTGCTGAATGGCGTCGGCATGGCTCTTGTAGCGCAATTGCTCGTGAAGCCGTGCAACGAAATATCGTCGTACAAGTGGTGTAAAATCAATCATCGGTGCAATTCTTTTTACAAATGTAGATAAAATCCACGGATTTAAACAAAAGAAACGCACCGAGAAAATAATCCGGCATGTTTTTAAACGTTTTTTAAACCCAAACCGACCATTAGAGAACGTTGTAAAGAAGGAATTTGAAAAAATCATTATCTTTGTAGACCTCAATAAAAAACTGATTAGAATGGACTATCAAAAAATACTGCAACACATCTATCAAGAAATCAAGCCTTTTGCCCACGAAGGGCACCAGGCCGACTACATTCCCATGCTTGCCGAGGTCGACCCCGACCAGTTCGGAATTAGCCTGCACACCGTGAACGGGCACATCTATTCGCTCGAAAAGGCCGACACTCGGTTTTCCATTCAAAGCATCACCAAGGTGCCGGCACTGGCCATGTGTCTGGGACTTGAAGGGCAAGACCTGTGGAAGCGCATGGGGCGTGAACCATCGGGCAGTGCATTCAATTCCATCGTGTTGCTCGAACTGGAAAAAGGCATTCCGCGCAACCCCTTCATCAACGCCGGTGCCATTGTGATGGCCGACATTCTGATCTCGCATCTCAACAATCCCGAAAAAGCCTATCTCAACTTTGTTCATGCACTGTGTGGCAACAACACGATTGACTATAATCCCCAACTTGCCGCCTCTGAACGCTCCAATGGCTACATGAATGCCGCTATCGCCAACTTGCTCAAATATCATGGCAACATCAAAAACGATATCGAAGAGGTGTTGCATCTCTATTTCATGCTGTGTTCAATTGAAATGAGTTGCAACGAACTGGCACAAACCTTCATGGCGTTTGCCAACCATCAAAAACCTTTTGACTACGCCGGCATCCGGCTCACAGCCTCCAACATCAAGCGCATCAATGCCATCATGCAGACTTGCGGTTTTTACGACGAAGCAGGAGAGTTTGCCTATCGGGTGGGGTTGCCGGGCAAGAGTGGCGTGGGAGGCGGCATTGTCGCAGTCTATCCCGGCCAATATTCGGTGGCGGTGTGGAGTCCTCGTCTCAACGAAAAAGGAAATTCAATCATGGGCATGAAAGCCCTTGAATTGCTCACCACCGAAACAGCTCAATCTATTTTTTAACCCAAATCACAAGAAAGAAGCCAACGAAGGGCAAAGAGAGAGAATAGCAGAAACAAAACGGTAATTTTGCGATTACAATCGCATTTTTAACGTAAATTTTGCGATTATAACCGAGAATTTTACATTTTATCCTCAATTCTTCCCCCTTATCACCTATCACTTAACACTTCACCAAGTGTTCCACGAGTTTTTTCACAGCCCGGCCACGATGGCTGATGCTGTTTTTCTCGTCGCCATTCATTTGTGCAAAAGTGCGGCCATCGCCTTCAACAGGGCTAAAAATGCTATCGTAGCCAAATCCACCCATTCCACAACGTTCAGTCAAAATATGTCCCTCGACTTTGCCTTCAAACATGTACAATTCTTCACCCACAATCAATGCCACAGCTGTGCGAAAACGCGCCGTGCGTCGTTCGGCAGGCACTTCTTTCATCTTGTCGAGCACTTTGTCGATGTTGGCCTCACTGTCATGCTCCGGCCCGGCATACCGGGCACTAAACACTCCCGGTTCACCGCCCAAAACATCTATTTCAAGCCCGGTGTCGTCGCTAAAACAGTCATATCCAAAACGCTCCTTCACATAGCGAGCCTTGATCACCGCATTGCCCTCGATGGTGGTGGCAGTTTCGGGAATATCATCATGGCAACCAATCTCGGCTAATCCCATGATTTTAAACTCATTGCCCACCATTTCACGCAATTCTTGCAACTTGTGGGCATTGTTGGTAGCAAACACAATTTCTTTCATCAATGTTTCTCCTTTCGCAATTACCGGCATCGGCATACTTTCGCCTCCGAAAGCTCACCGGTACCATGTTCGTTAACACTTTCAAAGATACACATTTGTTTTTATTGTACATCTTGACACAAAGTCATTTTTTTCATTAATTTTGGATGAAGTAATAATTACTCAATGCATTGAACAAAATTACTCAATGTATTGAACAAAATGTAACACCATGTATAAAAGAGCTGAATACCACACAATTAAATCCAGACTGAAAGAAGACAGAGGGGTTAGACAAATTCAAAAAACTTTTTAATCCCAAAGTCGCATTGGTTGTGGGCGATGGCGGAATGAAAGCCGAAGAATTTCTCACATTGAACATCAATTCGCTTTTTTAACCCCAATCGGGCAGTTGAGCGATTGGTTGTTGTTTTTGCAATGAACAACAGAAAGACGGCGACAACAGAGGTTGAATAAAAATTAGTTGCAATGCAAAGAGTCTTCAACCGCCATGGACAGGAGTGTTGCAATGGTATTTCATCTCAATTTCGCAAAAATATTGACTTTCTCCTCTCAAAAAGAATGAATATTATCTTTTTTAGTTAAAAGTAATTTGTTAAACAACTGCGATATTTAACATTTTTCATCAATCTAAAAGTAACTGTTTGCTTCTAAAAACGCACTTTATGTTAAAGTCAGCAACAAATTTGGTAACAAAATGAAATAATAACTACTTTTACATAACCAAAAAGCGAAAAAAAAGATTTTTGTTGCTGTTTTGTTAATTTAATTCGAGAAGAATTTATTCCTTATATTTTATTCTCTGTTTTACAGTTAAATATGAGGATTTTAACTAATAGCTAAACAAGGCCTGACAAACCGGAGGCACATGAATTCAACAAGCTACGCTATCGCTTAACGACGAAACTAAGAATTCATTGAAATATACCCGAATTGATAAGGCCGACAAGAGAAATCTAAAACCAACAGAACAACTTGATTAATAACATAATAATAAGTATTATTTTAAAATTGTTTACTGTATGAAGAAACTCTTTTTATTGCTCATTGCAGTTTGCGCACTATCATTAGGCGCTTCGGCACAGCGTGTGATTACAGGTCATGTAATGGACGCTGCCAACGGAGAACCTCTCATTGGCGCAACAATTCAGCCTGCCGGAGGTGGAAATGGAACCGCAACCGACATTGACGGAAATTTCAGTCTCAAAATCGACAACAGTGTTAAATCAATCAACGTGACCTATGTGGGCTATGCAACCCTTCAACTCGAGGTCCAAGACAAAATGACGATTAAGATGACCGCAAGCGGTCAAAACCTCGACGAAGTGGTTGTTGTGGCCTATGGCACCGCCAAGCGTCAATCAATCACCGGCTCCATTGCCGTTGTAGACGAGGTGAAAATGAAAAACCGCATTTCATCTACCGGTACTGCCGCCCTCGAGGGTACTGTGGCAGGTGTGCAGGTGAACAACTCCTACGGCGAACCGGGTGCTTCACCCACCATTCGCATTCGCGGTATCGGCTCTTTGGTGAACGATGCATCGTCTCCACTCTATGTAGTCGACGGCGTAGCCTTCGACGGCAACATTGCCGAAATCAATCCCGGCGACATCGAGAGCATGAGCGTGCTCAAAGATGCCGCTTCGGCAGCCCTCTATGGCAACCGTGCCGCCAACGGTGTGGTCATCATCACCACCAAGCGCGGTTCAATGAGTGCCAAACCTCGCGTATCGGTAAAAATCAACCAAGGTTTCTACAATCGCGGTATCAAGGAGTATGACCGTCTGAACGCCAATCAGTGGATGGAAGTTTCATGGCAAGCCATGAAAAACTATGCCATGACAAGCAAACTCGGTCTCAACGCCACCGATGCGGCAAAATATGCCACCGAGCATCTTGTGGGCGACTATGTAAAGCGCAACATCTACGATGCCGACGACACCGCTCTGTTCGATGCCAACGGCAAGCTCATCGCCAACGTTCGCCCCGGCTACGATGACCTCGACTGGATGAAAAATGTGGAACGCACAGGACACCGCCAAGACTACACCATTTCGGGTAGCAGTGGCGGCGAAAAATACAATGTCTATGCTTCGGCCGGTTACACCAACGAAAAAGGTTATGTGGTGGGTAGCGCCTACGAGCGTTTCACCGGTCGCCTCAACTCTACTTTCACTCCCACCAAGTGGTTCAAAACCGGTATTAACCTGAGCGGAACCTATGCCAACCGCAACTTCAACGACAATGCCAAAGGCAATGCCTATGCCAACCCGTTCAACACTGCGCGCTACATGGCTCCGGTTTATCCCATTTATCTGCACAACACCGATGGTTCCTATTTGCTCGATTCCAACGGAGAAAAGCAATACGACACCACATCGGCCTACTTGAACAACCGCAACATCGCCTACGAGTTGCGCACCGACTTCGACCGTTCTCGCCGCTCGGTGGTCGATGGTCAAGTGTTTGGAACATTCACCCTGCCCTATGGTTTCTCGGTGACATTGAAGGCCGACTTCAACCGCTCCAACACCAATCGCACTCGCTACGGCAATCCCAACATTGGCGACGGCGCCACCAACAACGGACGTCTGCACAGCTATGCCTATGAGTACAACTCTCGCACTGCACAAGAAATCGTGAACTGGGCTCAATCGTTCAACCGCCATCACATCGACGTGATGCTGGCTCATGAAAACTATGAGTTGAAAACTCGTCGCGCCGAGGGCATGAACACCGGCATGGCCGTTCCCGACAACTTTGCCGTGGGTAATTTCCAAAACAACTCTTACTTCAGCGGTTTCAACGACATCGACCGCACCGAATCCTACCTTGGCCGTGCACGCTACAACTACAACGAAAAATACTTTGCCGACCTCTCTTTCCGTCGCGACGGGTCTTCACGTTTCCACAAGGACAATCGCTGGGGCAACTTCTTCTCATTTGGTGTAAACTGGAACATGAAGAAAGAAAACTTCCTGGCCGACGTAAACTGGGTTGACCAATTGCGCGTGAGAGCTTCGTATGGCGAAGTGGGCAACAACTCTGCCGTTACTTTATATGCCTACAAAGCACTCTACTACATCGAGAAGAACGCCGGTTCGGCCGCCTTCATGAAGCAAAGTCTTGCCGCCAACGACATCAAGTGGGAAACTGCTCAAACAATCGACTTCGGCATCGAGGGTCAGCTCTTCGATCGCTTGAACTTCAACATCGTGCTATTTGACAAGCGCAACAAAGACCTCCTCTTCGAGGAACGCAAGCCACTCTCGGCCGGCTCGTTTGTGTGGAGTGAACAAACCGCCTACAACCTGACGCAATATCGCAACATCGGCACCATTTCCAACCGAGGTATCGAAATCTCGCTCAACGCCGACGTTATCCGCACCAAAGATCTCGTGTGGAACCTGGGCACCGAAGCCACCTTCATGAAGAGCGAAATCAAGAAATTGCCTAAGGGCAAAGACATCATGAACGGTTCTATACGCAAGTTCTCGGAGGGTCACGACCCCTATGAATTCTTCACCTACCACTTTGTGGGTGTTGATCAGCTCACCGGCAACTCACTCTACACCCTCGACCCCGATCTCAAAGAAAAGGCACAAAAAGCCGGCGAACTCATGACCATCAACGGTGTTGACTACACAACCGATGCCGCATCATTTGGCAAGCGCGACTGGGCAGGCTCTGCTCACCCGTGGATGTATGGTTCGCTAAGCTCCAATCTCACCTACAAAGGCTTTGGCTTGAACATGCTCTTCACCTACAGCCTCGGTGGCAAGGTCTACGACGGCTCTTACCAATCATTGATGTCGACCGCTTCGGCTTCATCGGCCGGTGCCAACCACAGCGACTTGCTCAATTCATGGAACGGCACACCCGAGGGCATGACCGAAACTTCGAGCAACCGCATTGCCAACACGCTCCCTGCACTCAACTTCAACCGCAGCAACTACAACAACGCCACCAGCGACCGCTGGCTCACCAGTGCATCTTACTTTGTAATCAAGAACATCACACTGTCTTATGCACTGCCCAAGAATCTCATGCAACGTTTGGGTTTGGAAGGCGTCACACTCTCGACCGGTGTTGAAAACCTGCTCACTTGCACAGCCCGCAAGGGTATGAATCCACAGTACAGCTTCACGGGCGACTTCGACGACACCTACGTTACCGCACGCGTGTTTAACTTTGGCTTGCAGCTCAATTTCTAACCCGGTGTAACCGACGACTTTTAAAATAAATAACAGATATATTTAAAAGAATTAATTATGAAAAAATACATCAATAAATACATTCTCGCCAGTATGCTTGTGGGGTCAGCATTGCTCACCACTTCTTGCGCAGAAGATTATCTCGACACCGACCCAACCGAGTCGGTGAGCGATGCAACCGCCGTTGTATCGGTTGACAATGCCTACAAAACGCTCAATGGCGTGGCCAGGACCATGACCATACAACACTCTGCCTACCGTCAAGGATTTTGTGGAGAAAATGCCATCATGCGTCTCTATGAAAACTACCCGAGCCAAAACTACAACTACAACGTGTATGCCGGTGGCTGGGCCGATATTCACAACCAAACGATGCACACCAATCGCACCACAATCTACAACCACTACGCCTGGTACTACTATTATCAAATCATTACACAGACCAACGTGCTCATCAATCGCATCGACAACGCCACCGGCAACGATGCCGACAAGAAGTTTATCAAGGCTTCGGCACTCACATTCCGTGCCTACGGCTACGAGAAGTTGCTCCATTACTACTGCCCACGCTGGCAAGACTCCAACAACGGTGCCGCCCGGGCATTTCCGTTGCGCCTTGATGAGTCGACCGGCGACTTGGCACCCTCTACAATGGAGCAAGTCTACACTCAAATCTACAAAGACCTCGACGATGCAATCGGCCTGTTTGGCGAGAGCAAGATCGACCGCAAAGCAGGGTCGGTGTGGATTCCCAACCTGAATGTGGCCCATGCAGTCTATGCCCGTGCGGCACTCTACAAGCAAGACTATCAAACCGCCTACGATCATGCCAAGTTGGCACAAGAAGGCTATAAACTCATGAGCAACGAAGAGTATGCCGCCGGCTTCTGCAAGCCCACGTCGGAATGGCTGTTTGGCAGCTACGGAGCATCGGACGAGAATAACTGGTACTGGAGCTATGGCGTACAGTTTGCCTGCAACGGATATCAGGCCAGTAAAAGCGCCAACGGTGCCGGCACCATAGGTCGCGAGCTCATCAACCGCATTCCCGACGCCGACTTCCGCAAGTCGCTGTTCCTCACCGAGAGTGCTCTGGGCATCGATGGCAGTGATGCAACACAAGTTGAACAAACCTATGGTTTCATTGGTGGCGTAGGAGACTCCGAGGGTAACTTAGACATCTTCAACAAAGAGGTATATGAAAAAGCCGCTCAATATGTTAAAGAACATGCGGCCAAGGGGCTTGCGGCTCCTTACACCGATCCCAATGGTAAAGTGGCATCATTCTATCATCTCGGTGCACACCTCAAGTTCTATGTGTTCGACAATCCCGGCGTAGGCTATCTGCCATTCATTCGCACCAGCGAAATGGTGCTCATCGAGGCCGAAGCCGCCTACTTCTTGAATAAAACCGACCTTGCCCAAGAGGCTCTCGTGAAACTCAATGCCGGCTCGGGACGCAACCCCGGCTACACTTGCACCAAGACCGGGCAAGAACTCTTTGACGAAATCAAAGACTACCGCGAGGTTGAACTGTGGGGCGAAGGCTTTGCATGGAGCGACTACAAACGTTGGAATCTGCCTGTTGTGCGCCACAGCTTCAAGGAAGGTGGTAATGCCCACCCCAGTGTTGCCATAACAATTAAGCCTGATGATGCCAATAACTGGATATGGGAAACGCCTCTCGGTGAAAGTGACTTTAACGACGGTTACGGCACAATCAACGATCCCAAAGCTCCTTGAGCAAGGAGAGCTCTCATAAACATTTAGATTAATACTTGAAGGGTGGAGACGCATTGTTTCCACCCTTTTAGTTTCTTGTTTGTGCCCAAACATTTTGGGGAAATGAGAAAAATGCATTAAAAAAATTCGGGGAAATGAAAAATAAACATTAGATTTGTATTAGAAACTTAGTCGACTTACAGAATGGCAAGGGTATTCAAGAGAAAACTGTATGAGCGCATGCTCAACAGGAAAAACAGGGAGCAAAAGTTTGTCCCATAGAAGTTAAATCGTCGGGCAACAAAACACACGCTTCATTGGACGCATTTTGCCGGGAATACTCAAACCGAGTACAAAACAAATATCTCCTACATACCAAAGATTTGCAAAAAGACGGAGCGACGCTCTGCCTGCCGGTGTATATGCCATCGTTTTGCAAATAACAAGTCATCAACCATGCCTCCATTGTTCATTTTTTTGTAACTTAGCGAGTCAAAACATTTTTTTACTATGAACATCAATTTGAAGATTTTTTGCCAAAATACCCAAGAGTATATCGACGTGACCGGTGGCGAAACACTGCTCGACGTGTATGAAACCATCAAGCCGCGACTGGGCATCGATGCCATTTGTGCAAGGGTGAACAACAAGACCGAAGACTTGTGCTACCCCATTTTTGCCCACAAACAAGTGGAGTATCTCGACTATCGTTCGGCAAGTGGCAAGCGCGTGTATGTGAACTCCCTGTGCATGATTCTCTATAAAGCTATCAACGACCTGTATCCCGGCCGCAGGCTCATTGTGGAACATGCCATTGGCTCCGGCTATTATTGCACCTTCAAGCACGACGAAAACACTGTGAATGCCCAAGTGGTGAAAGCCATCAAAAAACGCATGGAAGAAATTGTGGCTCAAAATTTGCCATTCGTGCGACGCGAACGCCTCACCACCGACGTGATTGAGATGTTTCGCAAGCAAGGGCTTCGCGACAAAGTGCGACTGCTTGAAACCACCAATGAACTTTACTCGATCTACTATAAGCTCGATGACATCATCGACAGCTACTATGGCCCCTTGGCACCAAGCACCGGCTACATCAAGACCTTTGACTTGAAGACGCACAAAAAAGGCATGATGCTCTACGGACCGAGCAAAGACGACTTCGACACACCGGCAAAAACCGAAAACCACCAAAAATTGTTTCAAGCCTTTGAAGAATATGAAACCTTTAATTGCGTGATTAAGGTGGCCGATGTGGGCGAACTGAACCTTGCCGTGAAATCGAAACAGGCATCGATGCTCATCAACGTGGCCGAAGCGATGCACAACAAGCGGTTCTCGAAAATGGCCGACCAAATCACCGACCGCTTCAACAAGGGCGGTGCGCGTGTGGTGCTCATTGCCGGCCCGTCGTCGAGTGGCAAAACCACATCGAGCAAACGGCTTGCCATTCAACTGATGACCAACCTCATTAAACCCAAAGTAATTTCGCTCGACAACTACTTCGTAGACCGCTCACGCACTCCTCGCGACGAAAATGGCGACTACGACTACGAAAGCCTCTATGCACTCGACTTGGAACAGTTCAACAAAGACATGACCAACCTGATTGCAGGCAAGGAAGTGAAAATGCCCACCTATAACTTCGAAACCGGCATGCGCGAATACAAAGGCGACACTCTGAAACTCGAAGAAGACAACATCTTGCTCATGGAAGGCATTCACGGCCTGAATCCCGAGCTGACCACGCTCATTCCCGAGGAACAAAAATACAGGGTCTACGTATCGGCACTCACCACGCTCAACATCGACGACCACAACTGGATTTCGACCAGCGACAACCGCCTGTTGCGACGCATTGTGCGCGACTATAAATACAGAGGAGCCAGTGCGCAAGATACCATTGCCCGATGGCCGAGCGTGCGCCGAGGCGAAGAAAAGTGGATTTTCCCATTTCAAGAAAATGCCGATGCCATGTTCAACTCATCACTGCTCTTTGAACTGGCGGTGATGAAACCCTATGCCGAAAAAATTCTGCAACAGGTGCCCAACAATGTAGCCCAGTATGAAGAGGCCTACCGCCTGCTGCGTTTCCTTGAATATTTTGAGTCACTGCCCGAAAAAGACATTCCGCAAACCAGCCTGTTGCGTGAGTTCTTGGGAGGATCATCGTTCCAATATTGACAAGAAAATCTCCCTTCACCTCTTCAAAATGTGCAACACCTGAGCACATGAACGGCGATGGCAGTTGCTATGCACGCTATTGGTCGGTGCGTTGCCGCTATGCAACAGTGCACCGACTGTTATTTTTCTGTCAATCTCGTTTTTATCTCCATAAGCTCAAAAAAACACAAATAAAGGTTAAAAACAATGCATTTTTTGCAAGCATTTCAATATTTGAAATAATTTTGTAGTCGATTTTGTAAGGAAATTAGGACAACAAATTAAAAGGACAATAAAATAAACCCGTAAAATTTAAAAAAAATGAGAAAAAGAGTTACTCAAAGCTTAGTATTGGTATTTATGTTTTCGTTGTTTACGCTCTCTGCATGGGGGGCAAAGCACTCCTCCCAAGTCGATATATGGCGAATATAAAGGAGAAACAAAAGTAGAAGTTTATACAGACACACAAAAAACCAACGAACGCAAAGAAACACTGACACTTGAATTGGCCGAAGGTGCAATGTTGGAAGGTGCACAAAGTGTTAAAATCACCGTAAAAGGCCTCACTGTGGGCGGAAAACAAGTAAAAGATTTTAATTTGCCAAGCAATATTATTTTTTCAAAAGCTCCAAAAGGCTGGTTCATCAAGATGTTAAATGACGCCAACACCGAGATTGTTCTTCCCAACGGCACAATCACTCCCATCGTTAGAATTAACGATGAACTGAGTGTGGTAGAACCCAACGGCAACTTATCGTTGTATTTAGAATTGATCTACACCAATCAAGCCGGAAAACAAAACAATATCGCAATTATATTTACCGGTCAACAGGCAGCAGACAAAGATTTCTCTAAACTGACAGGCTCCTTCCGCGGGAAATTCAGCCTTTACCACAGGAGCGACCCGAACACTGTCGTAGACGTGATTGAAGATGGAATTGTTGTGCTTGATAAAAAAGACGAAAATTCGCTGTACAAGGCTACCGTTAAAGGGCTTGCTTTGGCACAAGCAAGTGGGCACAGAATTCCCGACTTTACATTAGATGACCTCAAATTGGTAGAAAAGTAAGGCAATGCCGCTACTGCTACCATCGATGATTATATCAAGCGTCCGGTTAAATTAATTGTAAACAACAACCCGGCTACTGATTTCCCCATCACCATCGATAAAGAGAAAACTCAACTTGGAGAAATAGAAATGACGTTGGCATTCTTCATCGACCAAAACAATGAACCCAATGGCCTGTATTTTGTTTTCAATGGAAAAAAAGATATCGTTAGTGCCATTGATAAGGCTGTAATCAACAAGAACGGCAAACAAAAAATTTACAATTTGCAAGGATGCGAAGTAAAAAATCCACAACATGGCATCTATATTGTAAATGGCAAGAAAGTAGTATTATAAAAAAACGTCTGAGACAGGGATATGCAGTAAAACTCCCTGCTTAAACGACATGAAACGAGCCAACTAATTTATTACAAATTAGTTGGCTCGTTTCATGTCGCTTTCAAAATATCCTTACCTCAATTTGCCGACTTGAACAGATGAACATCAAAAAATCTGTATGAGGTTTTCTAATGGCCGATTGGGGTTAAAGCCCTTTGAGCATCGTCATGATGTTGTAGTTCTTGTTGCGATTGTTGAGCAACTGTTCGATTTCCTTGCTTTGCTCGTGAGCTTCGAGACGTTGAGCCAGTGGCAACAAGGAATTTAACAGTTGTTCGGCGGCTTTGCGCCTATTGGCAAGACGCAACAAGGCTCTTGAAAGCCCAATCGACAAGTCAAGCTCTTTGAGCCCCATGGTGTCGCTCACTTTCTTTTGATAGCGCAATGCCTTGGTGTAGAACTTGACTGCATTGCGTGCATTGCCCAACAGCAACATCAAGTCGCCCTCGTTTTTGAGTGAGTCGACAAGATTGGTGAGTGCTTTGAGTGTCTTTTCACTGTCTTTGTCGCCTTCATCGGCCAACTCGGCAGTGTAGAGTTCGGTCGTAGTTTGGTAGTGAGCAAAAATGTTCATCTGCTTGACACGCGACTTGAAAATTGAAGTTGAAGCCTCTACCGAATAGAGCAACATGGGCGAAAAGCGAGCATTGTCGCGCTTGACCAAGCGTTCAAAAGTCTTTTGTGCCTTGGTGAGTTCTTTCACAGCCCGGCTATTGTCGCCAGTGGCCGAGTGCACGCTCGCCAAGCAGTAGAGCAGTGAGGCCACTATCGCCAGAAAATCCTCGCTACGCTTGTTGGTGATGTTGACAAGTGCATTCAATGCATTCTCGGCACAACTTAGTGCCAGCATGTTGTCGCCTTTGGCGGTGAAGAGCGTCATGCGTGCCAGCCACAACCAAGCGTTGTGCAAAACCGGCATCTCTGCCATGATGCTGTCGTCGAAGATAACCGAATCGATAAATGTGGCCGCTTCTTTGCATTTGTTCTTCAACATTAAATGCTGGGCACACCACACACGCAGGTCGTTGGCAACCGCAGCAGGAATATCGTGCATCGATGGTATTTTGCCCGAAAATTCAATCTCCTTTCGGTAGAGCGTGATGTCGCTCTTCAATTCGGGGACAGATTGTTCAATCAGCAGTTGTTTCATTTTTCTTACCTTCTTTCAAAAAAATAATGTCTCTTATAATGTCTTTCTTTGAGCCTCGGCCACATCGAACGCTGTTTTTTTCAACGCGGCAAAATCGGCCGGAACGCAATTGCTGAGCGATGCCGCCGATTGCGCGGCAAACTCATAGCCCGATTTTACAATCAACTCCAGCGCATCGTCGCTCAACGACGACAGCTCAATGCGCCCAAGCCCCTGCCTCAACAGTTCAAACACAATGCCTGCCGTGAAACCGGCTTGCCAGCCAAGCAAATTGGTTGTGGAAGGCGTGATGCAGGCAAAATCTTTGCGTTTCTTGCCGGCAAAGAAGCTCACACTCAAATCTTGATTGATGAGAAAAAATGTTGAGCAAAAAAACTCAATGTGGTTGTGATAGGATGCTTGCGGTTGCTCACCGGGGAAAATATCGTTCATGTCGCGCTCATGTGCAATCACAACATTTGAAATCTCGAAATTCTCAAGAATTGCCGGCATTACACGAGTGATGCGAAACCCGATGCCATGCTGAAATCCCGGCAAATAGACAAGAATTGCCTTGCGCTCAACACAATAGGACAGCAGCTCAAACAAGCGTTCACGCTGTGGCGTGTCGATGGCATAGAGCGACCCAAAGATGACCACATCGTTTTCGTCGATGCGCGGCCACACAACACTGAATCGGTCGGCAGGATATTTTCCATAGTTCACAATCGTGCCGGTGCCGTCGTCTTGCAGGAATATGGCGGACAAAGCAGTTGTGCCATCGGTGAAGCGATCGATTGAGCGCACATCGACATGATGCTTGGTGAGAAAATCGATCACAATGTCGCCCACACTGTCGGTTGCGCACTCACTGGTCATGGCCACCGGCAACCGAATGGCACCGAGCGATGCCGCCGAGCAGGCAATGCGTCCACCCACCATTGTTTTCTCGGCTTTGCTGTGCTTGAAAACAATGTCAACTACCGATTCTCCGATTGCAATGATTTTGCGCATAGATGAAAGCGTTGATGTTCTTTTTTATTTCACAGCCTTTTGACGGCTCTTCACGCCCAAATAGCCTCCATGATGCCGCTTGGCATATTCCTCGCGCGTGAAGCCGGTTGACAGCATGGTGTTCACCACCAGCACATCGCCCATCACGGTCATCATTGTGGTAGAGGTTGTGGGGGTCAGCCCCAAAGGGCACACCTCGGGAGTGCCGCCGGTGTGCAGGCAAACGTCGGACAATTGAGCCAACTCGCTGTTGGCATTGCCCGTAATCACAATGAACTTGAGCTGTGGATAGAGATTTTGAGCCAATGAAACAAGAGCCACAATTTCGCTGGTCTTGCCGGAGTTGGAAAGCAGCAACATTACATCATTGGGTTGCAAAATTCCAAGGTCGCCATGCTGCGCCTCGCTGGGGTGCAAAAATACTGCCGGAATACCGGTAGAACAGAATGTTGTGGCGATGTTCTCGGCGATTTGACCGCACTTGCCCATTCCCGAAGTCACGAGTTTACCTCCTCGGTTGCGGGCTTCTACAATGAGGTTGACAGCCTTTTCATAGCCATCGGTAACAGGAATGTTGCTGATGGCACGGCTTTCGGCCTCGAGAATTTCTCTCATCGATTGCTTGATGTCCATTACGTTAAAAAATTAACTGTCATTTAATCTTGCAAAGTTAGCTATTTAGCCCCGATATTGAAAGATAAAGCTCTGTCTATTTTACTTTCCGGCTTGAAAAAGGTATGAAAAAAGCAGGCATTTACTGCTTTCATCGTCATTTGCTCATGTCATATCCCTCGTAGGCGGTGAGTGCATCGCGCCAGGCTTGCGGAATGGGGGCAGGTGCATGGGTCTTGGTGTCTAAATAGACGAGCACCGTGGTGCATGAGCATTTCACCTCACGGGTGTCGGTGTTGAAAAGCTCGTGCAACAAAGTCAAACTTTTGTTGCCCAGCCTTAGTGTCTGCGTCTGCACAGCCACATTGTCGATATAGGTGGTTTGTGACAAGAAATCGATGTGCATACTTGCAATCACCAGATTTACATTTTCCCAATCCAAGTTCTCGCTGCGCACTTTTTCAAAATAGTCGATCTTGGCAATATCGAAAAAATTGAGATATACCGAGTTATTGACATGTCCGTGCATGTCAAAATCGGTATAGCGCATCTGCACAGGAGTTATGCAATGAAAAGGAGCCGATGCGCCGGCTCCACGCTGTTTCTTAGCAATGTTGTTTTGTTGTTCAGCCATAGCCGTCATTATCATAAAAAAAATCACACCAATGTGTTGTGTGTGAGTGAACCGAATATATTGTTTTTATCTAAAAATAATCTCTTTAATCACCTCGCTACCAAGCGATTCATTAATTTTAGTAATGATCGATGAGCGAGTGAGCATAAGCTCATTGCGCAATGGGGCACTTGAAATGTTCACCATCATCACACCGTTTTTTACACTACGACTCACGGTGTAGCGGTTGATACCGGGGCCCACAATTTCGGGCCACATCGCCAAGGCTCGGTGTTCATCGATTTTCACGTCGAGCCGCTCTTTTTTGAGCACCTGATTAATGATTTCGCCCACCGAGAGGGCTTCTCTGCGTTTCATGCGTCACCTCCTTCAGCACTACTACTCATGGGCACACACGAGCCGTTTTCGACCTTGAACATTGCAAAGTCTCCACTCACCTTTGCGATGATTTCGTCGAGATGGGTGCGGTTGGTGTCGGTAATGAAAATTTGGTCAAAACGGTCGCTGCTCACCACATTGACGATGCTTTCCACACGGCTTGCGTCAAGTTTATCGAAAATATCGTCGAGCAGGAGTATGGGGGTGATGCCGGCAGTCTCTCTCAAAAAGTCGAATTGTGCCAACCGCAAAGCGATGGTGTAGGTTTTGCACTGTCCCTGACTGCCGGTTTTGCGCATGGAGTGCTTACCGAGCAACAGCTCAATATCGTCGCGATGCGCTCCTCGGGTTGTGTAGCCTATTGCGTTGTCGCGATTGCGGTTCATGTTCAGCAACTCTTGCATGGAGCAGTCGTTCAATTGACTTTTGTAGGAAATTTTCACTTGTTCACTGCCACCGGCAATCGCATTGTAGTAGCGCATGAAAATGGGGCTGAATTTTTCAACCCACTGCCTGCGTGTATCATGAATGATCGCAGCATCTTCACACATTTGTCGTTCTACCGTTTCATAGAGCATCACGTCGGTGAATTGCTGCCTAATCATCGCATTGCGTTGCTCGACGCTCTTGTTGTAGCGTATGAGCGAAGCAAGATATTCCTTGTTGCCTTGCGAAATGATTTGATCCATGAGTTTGCGACGTTCTTCGCCGGCTCCCCTAATCAGGTCGGTATCCATGGGCGAAATCATCACCAGTGGCAACAAGCCTATGTGTTGGCTCAACCGCTTGTATTCTTTGTCGCCACGGCGCACCTGCTTGCGTTTTCCACGCTGCATTGCCAGCGAAATGTTCTCACTCACATCACGTCGGGTGTAGTGACCTTGAATGAGCATGAAATCGGCATCGTGGTTGATAACTCCGGAGTCGGCTTGATTGGTATAGCTTTTGCAGAAGCTCAAAAAATATATTGCATCGAGAATGTTGGTCTTCCCCATGCCGTTATTGCCAATCAAGCAATTCACCTTTGGCGAAAAAGTGAGCTGTGCATCGGCAATATTCTTGTAATTGAGTATCGAAATGCTATCCAGTTTCATCAATGCAAAAATAATAAAAAGTTGCGAGTGACAAGCTCATTAGCCGAATGAAAAAACAATTCATTCATTTTCATCTTTTCAGCTTCTCAAACCGTCGGCCATATCGAGCAATGTGTATATTCCCTCGCGACCACAGTTCATGAGCAGGTCGAGGATACTCAGGTTAGGCTGAAAACCATGTCTGGTTGCCCAGAGTTGATAATAAGGGGTGTTGGCTATCACAAGCGAATCGGGTCTTTTCCCGCCCATTCTCCCTCTCAAATCGATACACGATTTCATGATTTCGGACGTAATGGACGTTGTGTTCACCTCAATGGGCAAATCCATGAACGAAATGATGAGTTGTTGCAACTGCGTGTTAAAATCGAGCAACAAGCTTTGCGAACCGTCGAGCACAGCTTTCAAGTCATCGGCAACATAGTCGAAATAAGGCGATTTGCCATAGGCCGAATAGAGTGCTCCCCAGTGCAAGTGCCGCCAGTTGCCATGTTCCGAAATGCGCACATCTTTCATGGGCACAAGCATTGCGTTGCTCTCTTTTGCAAGAGCAATTGTGAGCTTTTGCACTCCGTTGGGGCCTTCGATCAAGTAGCGATGGTGACTGTGACGCAAGGGCAAACGACACTCTTCGGGGTCGATATAAACCCGCCCGGCAACGAGCATTGCCGCATAGCAACGCACACTGCCGGCCGTCATGCTGCCCATGACAATGGGGCAACCTTGTCGCAACATCATTTGTCGGGGTTTGCATTGATGAACACACGCTTCCAGCGTATGCCATTCAAGAACGACTTATCTTTGTCGAAAGAAGCTATCACAAACATGGGAGTGCCAATTACGTGATCTTCAGGAACAAATCCCCAATAGCGCGAGTCACTCGAATTGTCGCGATTATCGCCCATCATCCAATAGTAATTCATCTTGAATGTGTAGCTTGTGACAGGCTTACCATTGATGTAAATGGTGCCACCTTTAACTTCCACCCGATTGCCCTCATAATTTTTGATGCAACGCATGTAAAGGGCGATGTTGTCGAGATTGAGAGCTACACTCACTCCCTTTTTAGGAATCCACAAACCTTTGCCGCCATTCAGCTCGGCAGCATAGTTGTTGTGCGTCCAGCGATAAGTTTTATAGCCATAGTTGAACACATTGGGATAGATGGCCATGAAATCGTTTACTTCATCGTCGGGAGCAATTTCCATGCTTTTGAGCCAAGGCTGGCTTTTGAAAGATTTTACCATGGCATGTGTGAGGGGTAAATTGTAGAACGGAGGACGCTGATGAATATTTTCACCACCTTCACCCGGCTTTGAACGTCCTTCGTAGCTGATGTCGAGCCGGTCGAAATAGTCGTCGGAAATTTCGGTGCCATCGGTCATCACGTTGTAGTTGCGTTGCACATTGGCAGGCTCGGCAAGCAGTTTGCCGTTGATGTATATTTTACCGTTCACAATCTTCATGTAGTTGCCCGGCAACCCCACACAACGTTTCACAAAAGCGTCGCGACGGTCGACAGGTCGCCAAATCACATCGCCAAATTGAGCGGCATTGCTCCTGATGTATTCTCTCACATCGATGCTGCCCATGGCTTGCGCTTGAAGCATGCTCACCAAGTGATAGTAGTCGGGATTGTTCATTTGGGTTGTTACCGTGTCGCCACAAGGATAGTTAAACACCACAATGTCATAGAACTCTATGTCACGAAAACCTTTAAGGCGGTGATATTCCCATTGAGGGTTCTCGATATAACTCTTAATGCCACCGAGAAGAGTGTTTTGCGCCAAGGGGAAATGCAATGGAGTTTGTGGCACTCGGGGGCCATACACCATTTTGTTCACCCACAAGTAGTCGCCGGTGAGCAATGTTTTTTCAAGTGAAGATGATGGGATTTGGTAATTTTGTCCCACAAAAAGAAACAGAAAATAGACCAAAACAAGGGCATAGACAATGGCATCTACCCAACTCATCACTTTTTTCAATACTTTGTTGTCACTGAATTTCCAGCCATTCCACGGAATGAACTGTGTGATGTAGATGTCGGCAAGCAACAGCCAAAAGATGGCAACCCACCAGCTGCCAAGCCATGCAACCCATGCAAAGAAAAGAACCGAAACAATGCCAAAACGCACCCAACGCGTTTTTTTTACACGCGCCAACCGTTCGTTCAAACTGCCGGTTTGCTTCACAGGAAGCTCATTCTCCTTTTTATCGTTATCTCTATCAGTGGTTTTACTTAATAATCCCATAATGTGTCATTAAACTAAATGTAGGGTGCGAATTTACTCAAAATTTACGATATATCCACCAACCAATGCAATTTTCATGCCAATTCACAGCTCCTTCGCTACTTTGGCATAAAAAATATCTTTTGCATTTTGGCATAGATTGTGATATGAAATGAGTAATTTTGCAACATCAAATATGAGTAAAGCAATTGAATTTTTCAAAAACTGGACTTTGCCGGTGGCAATTGCCACCGGTGCTATTGTTTATTGCATTTTTGCCTTCATTCCGGCACTCGATAAAGTTGCAACAGTAATGAGCTCGTTTTTTGACGAAGTGTTGCCTTGGTCGCTTTTCATGATACTTTTTGTAACCTTCTGCAAAATCGATTTTCACAAAATGCGTCCTGCGTGGTGGCATGTGTGTTTAGCGTTTGCACAAGTCGCTTTGTTGCTCATGATAGTGGGCATCATTGGCTATTTCAACCTCACCGGCAACTCACTCCTGCTCATGGAGTGTGTGCTCACTTGCGTGATTTGCCCTTGTGCCGCGGCTTCGTCGGTAGTAACAGCAAAGTTGGGTGGCAATCTCGAGAGTATGACAACTTTCACTTGCATGAGCAACCTGCTTGCCGCCATCACCATTCCCGTGATTTTTCCATTTGTTGAAAGTGGTGTTGAAATAAATTTTTTCGACGCATTTTTCAAAATTCTCATCAAAGTTTTCGTAATTCTTGTAGTACCCATGGTACTCGCCTATATGGTCAAGCACTTCATGAAACCACTGCACCGGCGCATTGTGAGCATCACCGATCTCGGTTTTTATCTATGGGCTGTGTTGCTGGCCATTGTCACCGGCATCACCTTCAAAAACATCACACATGCACAAACGTCGGCCGGCTTCTTGCTCATCATTGCCGCTGTGAGCCTTGCCGTGTGTATTGCACAATTTGTCTTGGGACGCAACATGGGGCGACACTTCAACAGCGTGATTGAAAGCGGACAAGGCATGGGACAAAAAAATTCGTCATTTGCCATTTGGGTGTCGAGTGCCTATCTCAATCCATTGTCGTCGGTAGCACCGGGGTGCTATATCTTGTGGCAAAACATTGTGAACAGTATCGAACTGTGGCAGCATCGCAAACACAGGTGCAACCATTCATGAGCAACACCTACACGTTTCTCTATAAAACCCACAAAAAACGAGAAAAACGTAAATTCAATTAGCAAATGCAACTATTAGTGAAATATTAAAGAAATGATTTTATCGGACAAAGGAAGAGAAAAAAAATCTCTATCCT
>JBGYAB010000017.1:0-11106 GCA_041815985.1 Sodaliphilus sp.
AAAGGCATGGGGACTGAACGTTGAACCCGGCTTCATGAGCCACCAATTAATCGGTCTTTGTCCATACCTATATCAAAGTTATAAATTATCGAATTATTAACCAACGTACAAATGTACGACGTTCAAACAAAATCAGTGTGGCCTCTAATGACCGATTTGGATTAAAAAGCAAAACTCCTATCTCTCTATTCCACAGAAAAGAAAAACAGATGGCCGGTCTCGCGCGATGAGGCCGGCCATTTGTTTTGCATGAATAAAGTTATTCAATATACAATTCTCATGCTTTGCGATGCTCCGGAGTTCATGTCGGTGCACTTGACAATGTAAACTCCTGGTTGTGGCAAAGTTGCAGACCATTCATTGGTCAGTAGGGTATGCCGCTTCACGAGTTTGCCATCGGCTGTGTAAATGCTGATTTGTGCTTCGGCATAGGGACTGTGCAAGATGAGCAGGTCGTCTTCTTTCCACACGGTCATGGTGATTGCCTGCGTCACGTCTTCAATGCCGTCGGTACAACCCGAGCCATCGCCTTGCACATCGGGTTTCCAGTTCAGTTGCACAGCAATATCGGTGTTGCTGGTTTTTGCTCCGGCATCATTTTTTGTTCCATTGTGCAGATTGGCGGCCTTGGGCATCTCGGCAAGCTTTGGCAATTGCTTGTAGATAGCATTTAATTCACATGCAGTCATATCGTTGCCCACAAGCCCTATTTCGCTCAAATTCTTGTTGTGGCTCAAATCAAACGCATGAATGCCGTTTGCTCGCAAATTAAGCAACTTCAGTGCTGTCATTTCGCTCAGGTCGATCTCGTGGAGTTGATTTTTGCCTAAGTCGAGTGAAAGCGTGTTTGAAAGCCCTTTGAGATCGATTGTCACAAACCGGTTGGAAGGCAATGAAATCGTTGTTAACGAATCGGTTTTCATCGGGAATACAATGCTCGTCAGCAAGTTGGAACCGGCTTTGATTTGAGCGAGTTTTTCACACTTCGACAAATCGAGCGATTGCAGTTTGTTGCTCGTGCACCACAAGCGTGCAAGATTGCTTTGAGCGGAAAGATTGAGCTGCGATAAGTTGCACGAGCTCACTCCAAGGTCGGTGATGTGAGTGTTGAGCGCAACATCAAGCGAAGCAAGGCCGGCATTGCCGGTGAGCATGAGATATTCTAAGTTGGGCACATTCTTTAAGTCGATCGATGTGAGTTTATTGTTCATGGCCATGAGTGACTTCAAACTATTGGATTTTACATTCACCTCGGAGAGGAGGTTTTTAGAGCAATCCAAATCAACAAGCATGTTGAATGGGCTAAAGTCAAAAGAACTCAACTTGTTGCCGGCACACAGCAACTCGATCAGTGGCGCATCTTGTGCGATTTTAAGATCTGAAATCGAGCAGTCGGTAGCAATCAGGTTCTTCAACTTGTGGGCATGCGACAAGTCTAAACTTGTGATCAATCCCATTCTTGCACAATCAAAATATTCAAGGTTGGGACAATTGGCAAGTTCAATCTTGTCGAAATAGTTGCCACTGCCCACAAAGCGAATGAGCTTGGTGCATGCCGAAAGATCAATAGACTTCAACGAATTGCCGAAGATCTCGACATTGAGCAGTTCGGGCGACTTCGACAGGTCTAAGTCATAAAGATAGTTATACTCTGCCTGCAACACTTGCAACATGGGGCAGGCGGTGATGTCGAGCGAGGTGAGCTTGTTGGAAATGCAATTCAGCTTAGTGACATCGCCTTTGATAACGAGGTTTTTACCTTTGAGTTCCGAACGTAACTCCGAGAAATCTTTTCCAATCGTGTAATCCACAAAATTACCGTCACCCCAGTCGATGCTCACGGGTGTGTTATCGGTTGCGGCGGCCAAAGCAAAACTCATGGAGCCACTTTCCTGAATGGTAGTCATCGACAACAAGCCGGGTTTTGCATCACTCACCGCAACTCCGCACGACTGCAACACCGAGCTGCGATAAGGCGCTTGTTCGTCGAAATTGTAGATTGAAGCCACCAAGCGATATTTTCCTTCGGCAAAATCATCGATTTTTATCGTATCGCAAGTAAAGCAGTAGGTGCTGTCGGCATTGATTTCAAGAGCAAAACCTTCGAGAGGGCTTACCATTTTTACCAATCGCCGGAACACATCGCCATCGTTCATGAGCACTTGTTCATCTTCGTTCATCTTGGGCATAGGCACATTCTCAACCAAATAGAGATTGAGCAGCAGGTTCTCATGAGTTTCTTGCGAAGAAATGCGCCCTTTGACCTTGAATGCAAAACTGCCGTCGGTGTTGCGAGCCACCTCCGGAGTCATTTGCGCAAAACCGGGCACATTAAAGCCCCTTTGGAACAAGTAGGTGTGTACATCGAGCAAATCGCCAATTTTCATGGCAGGCGTATAGTGGCCAAGGTCTTCCAATTCTTGATGATTGTTCAAAGTGCCATAGGGGGTGAAAAGGTTGCGGTTGACCATCACACGCGGAATGCTGTCGATGCGATAGGCTTGCGCCAAGTCGTTTTGCTTTGCATCACCACCCACAAAGAGGTTTTCACCGGCCTTGCTCACAAACGACACGATTTCATAGCGGTTTTCTTGCTTGGTCTTGCCTTCCATTGTAGCCATGCTGGTAACGAGCGTGCGATATTTTTCGTAAGATGCAGGATCGGTTGGGTCAAAAAATACCTCTACAAGATGCGTTGGGCGGCGATAGGTGCCCTCGACATAGTAGCGCCGATAGGGCTTTACCCTGAAACCGAGGTCAACCTCTACTCCATTGACCTTGATGGGCTTAATGGTAACGATGTGAGAGCGGGTGTCGACGGGTGCATCAAGCCCTATCACTTCGGTCTGTTGGTTCATGTTTTGGCCGGGGGCAAGCTGAATGTCGTTGCATGAGAACGTTTTAACTGTTTTGCGATCGTTGTCGAACCAATATTCAAACTCAATGGTGTTAACCGTTTCTGTCGACCCGTTGTTCAAGTAAAAAGCATAGAAAATGGGGGCATCTTCTTGCCCGACAGTGTAAGGGAAGAAATTAGGGCCGTAGAAATCGTCGAGTTCAAGACCGGCAAAGGGCTTTTCTTCTTGTGAAGCAATGGGCAAAATGTTGGTGAAGGTCCACGATTTGAGCTTAGATTTCTTGTAATTATCAACTAAATTTTCGGGAACATAGAGCTTTACTGTCGTCATCAATTTCGATTCAATGAAAATTTTGCCGTCGGTAGTAGGAATTGATGTGCCCGGAATTGTGATGCTCTCCAAAGCGTTGCACTTGGCAAGAGCTTTGGGGGCTATCGACTTGACCGTGCTTGGCAACACCACGTTCTTTAATGCCGAAGAATAGGCAAGTGCACCGGTGAATTCTCCCTCCTTGTAGTCGGTGTAGCTTTCTTCGTCGGAATAGGCCGCAATCACGGCATCTCTCATGTCAAGCGTCTCCAGCACACGGCAATGTTGTTTCAACGTGAGCAAATCGCGCTGATCGATGGTTCCTTTCAAAACGATTTCCTTGGCCGTGGAATTGGCCTCAAATTGACTTTCGCCCGTCCCCGGTGTATTGACCGTGATTGTCACAGGGGTGGCCAAAGTCTGAGAAATTGCGCTCAACAAGAATGCGAGCATTAACAAGATGTTCTTTCTCATAATTTAGTTTTTAACTTTTTAACTATTTAACTATTTAACAAAAATATACTTATCGACAGGTTAATGTATCATTTCTTAGAATTTTTCAAGTAAAATAACGACAACACACTTGTCAAAGTTCAAAATTACTTAACTTTTGGAAAAAACGCAAATGATTTAAGATTTTAACCCGAACAAAAGATCTCGACAGGCAAGCGAATGCAGGTGAGAAGAAACATGATGCCTCCGAAAAGTAAGTCTTAGCGGTCTGATGACCAATTTGGACTAAACATTCCAAGACTGCAAAACCACGCTCATGTCCTCCCACGCTCAACGCAATAGCCACCCATTGAGTGTACATTGCATCAAAGTGGATTAATTTTATTGAAAAAAGGCTCGTTTTGTCAAAATTTATTGCTAATTTAGCGACCAAATAAACCCCAAATATGTAAACAAACAAAAAACAACCTCTTAATAAACATCTCACAATGAAGAAAGACATTGAAATTTTCAACATCATTGAGAAGGAACACAATCGCCAAAAGATGGGTATGGAACTCATCGCCAGCGAAAACTTCGTCAGCGAACAAGTAATGCAAGCTATGGGTAGCTGCTTAACCAACAAATATGCAGAGGGATACCCTGCACACCGCTACTACGGTGGTTGCCAATTTGTTGATGAGAGCGAAAACATTGCTATCGACCGCATCAAGAAATTGTTTGGAGCAGAGTATGCCAACGTACAGCCCCACAGTGGCGCACAAGCCAACATGGCCGTGTTCATGGCTTGCTTGAAACCCGGTGACAAATTCATGGGGCTGAATCTGAGCATGGGTGGACACTTGTCGCATGGCAGCCCGGTGAACTTCTCGGGTATGATGTTCCAAGACTGCGAGTATGACGTGGACAAGGAAACCGGCATTGTTGACTACGACATGATGGAAGAAGTGGCAATGCGTGAAAAACCCAAGTTGATTGTGGGTGGTGCAAGTGCCTACAGTCGCGACTGGGACTATGAACGCATGCGCAAGATTGCCGACAAAGTTGGCGCATTGCTTATGATCGACATGGCTCACCCTGCCGGTCTCATCGCCGCAGGCTTGCTCAATAACCCATTGAAATATGCTCACTTTGTAACCTCTACCACCCACAAGACTTTGCGTGGACCTCGTGGTGGCATCATTTTGCTGGGTAAAGATTTCGATAACCCTTGGGGCAAGACTACCAAGAAGGGCGTTGTGCGCAAAATGTCGTCGTTGCTCGACTCTGCCGTGTTCCCCGGAGTTCAAGGCGGTCCTCTCGAGCATGTGATTGCAGCCAAGGCTGTTGCCTTTGGCGAAGCTCTGCAACCCGAATTTAAGGAATATCAAACCCAAGTGAAGAAAAATGCGGCTACAATGGCGCAAGCATTTGTTGACAAGGGTTACAAGATTTGCACCGGTGGAACAGAAAACCACAGCATGCTCATCGATTTACGTCCCAAGTTCCCCGAATTGACCGGTAAAGTGGCAGAAAACGCCCTTGTTGCCGCCGACATCACTGTGAACAAGAACATGGTTCCTTACGACGACCGCAGTGCATTCCAAACCAGCGGTTTGCGTATTGGTACTCCTGCCATGACCACTCGTGGAGCCAAAGAAGACATGATGCCCGAAATTGTTGAACTCATCGACACCGTTCTTCAAAAACCCGAATGCGAAGCCACCATCAAGGCTGTTCGTGAAAAGGTGAACGGTATCATGAAGGATTTCCCAATGTTTGCTTGGTAATTTCAACACAAAGTTTACTTAAATAAAAATTAAAATCGCCGAACTGTTGAGTTCTGGCGATTTTTTTATCTCTCAAAAGAAGATATTTTTGTTGAAATTACTCCCGGTCTTCATCGTTATCCATGAGCATACAGTCAAAATTGCCTTTTCCCAAATTTTTTTGAAGCAAAGGTATGTATTTAGATGCCTCTAAAGAATTTTTTACGATCAAACAGTATTTCCCGTTCTTTCCAAATTCATATTCGATAAGAGGAATCTTGTCGGTATCTTCTTCAAGCATATACTGCGCGAGCTCAAATGTTTTGCTTGGCTGTATGCCAACCTCATCGGCAAAAGCAATGGCTCCATAAATCCAATTATGTGCTTCTTCATAGGAACACTGTCTCATTCTATATTCAAGGAATTTGGTCTTATAAGATTCCCAGTCATATTCATTGATGCGAAGCATATAGTTGGCATCTTTCACCCCCAAGCAGAAAATATCAACTAAATAAAAAGCAAAGCTCACTTTTCCTCCTTGATGCCGGCGCGAAACCACAATGTTGGCTTCGCCGGCTTGTTCAATATCTTCAGAAATGTAGCAGTCGCCCAAGGGCAAAGTTCGAGCTTTTGTCCTGATAAATTTTTCGGGAGATAAATGTTGTTGAGATTTCATTTTCTTAAATTTAAAACGATATTATTCATCTCTTTTTTGATCGGGAATGAGATAGCGGTCGCCGGTGGACTCGATGAGCATTTCTTTTACTTTTTCGGAATAACCCGGACGCACAATGTTGGGGCGGAAGCCACTCTCGTTCATTTCATACTTGCCGTCTTTTTCGGTGTGGATAACACCATCGTTGTACTTCACAATCAGCTTTGTGGCCAGTTTTTTCCATTCGGCGAGCATTTGTTCGCCTTTGGCGTTGCTGTAAGAGGTAAGGTAGGCAATGGCACTGCCGGCATTGGTTTTGTATAATTCAAGTGCGCGAGTTTCGGTTGCCGGTTGAGCTGCGAAATAAGAACGTTCGAGCGAATCGCGCACTGCGGCCAATTCGGGCATGAGCATGCTATAACGCGGATACACCATGTTGCTCACCCAGTTACACACCCAAAAGGCATTTTTGTCGCTGAATGTGACGGCATCGGCTTCATTTTCCTTGTAGCAATTGGGCACATCGTTGTTGCCACAATACACAGGCGTGTAGGCTACCATGTTGCCATCATCGTTTCCAAACCAAAACACACCGCCCACTTCATTGGGTAACCATGAGCGACTTTGAGAAATCCATGTGAAAGCTGTTTGTTGAGTAGAAATGGGACGCTCGTTAAAGTACTTTTTGCCTTTGTACTCAAATGCCAAAGGAGTTTGACGATAAGGAGTTTCGTAGACGCCCTGCCCCCAGTCGCTATTCATGTCCATTGGGGTGCCATCGTAGTGGTCGCGAAGCACAACCTCTACGTCGGCCACGCTGAGTTTGCGTTTGGGAATGATCCACAACGGCATTGGCTCCGACTTGGGATTGGTGCCCATGGCGTATGGCAGGTATTTGTCCATGCCACCGGCATACATGTTGAAGAATGCCCACACACGGGCTTCGCAATAGCGCAATTCGCCGAAACCGGCCGGGCAATAGGCATCGGCAAAGCTAAAGTCTTTGTCTTTGCCCTTGAAATAACCTTTTTCGCGAGCAAACTTGATGACATCTTTGCTGAAAAGCACGTTGTTTTTGTCTTTTTGATCGAATTGGCGAATGCGACTTTGATTGGCATGAGCACTCACAGCTCCATCGGGAATGCGAATTGCCACCCAAACGGCTCCTTTATTGCCCGGGCCTTTGCCTATCATTTCCATAATCCATGCTTCGTTGGGGTCGCACACGCTGAAGCTCTCGCCCTCGCTGTTATAGCCATATTCGGCCACCAGCGAAGCCATTACGTTGATTGCCTCACGAGCGGTTTTGCTGCGTTGCAAAGCCACATTCATGAGCGAACCATAGTCGAGTACGCCTGTGGAGTCCATGAGCTCTAAGCGACCTCCAAATGTCGTTTCGCTAATGGCAACCTGAAACTCATTGATGTTTCCTATCACATTGTAGGTTTCGGGCACTTGGGCAATCACGCCATGATAAACGCGTGTGTCGCGATCATAAATTTTGAGCATTTCGCCCTTGGCATGTTTGCCGGGTTTGAAATGATAGAGTGGGTGAAATGCGCCAAACGAGTCGCAATTGTATGAAGTCATGACGCTGCCGTCTTTGCTGGCTCCTTTGGTCACGATGATGCTGGTGCAGGCGTTGCTCTGGCTCTGAATCATCAAAGCAACTGTCACAATCGATAATATTTTCTTGAACATGTTTTTATAAATGATAAGGGTTAAGTGATAGGAGAGAAGATGTTAATCGTCGGAGCCGAAAAGCGGGTCTTCGGGCATAACCATGATGGGCTTGGAATCGTAGGCACGCATGATGTTTTCGGGGACATATTTTTTGTCGACAACCAAGCGGAACGTGTATTCATTGAACCAGTCATCGGTCATGATGAGGTAGCCTTTTTGGCCGGTGTCGTCACCCCATGAGTTTTCAACTTTCCACTTGACGGGCTTGCCGTTTTTGTCGAGGTCTACGGCTGTGAGCGTCATGGCATGAGTAGAACCGCTGTCGAAGGTAGATATACGCTCGGCCTTGTTCATGCCAAAGTTTGTGTTGAACAGCGTTGCATAGTCGTAGTTGTCGAGGGCCGCATAGCCCAAAGGACGATTGAGTTGCTTGCCCACATCGTAGCTCGAGTAGAGCTTGGTAGAGTCTTTGAGAGAAGCGATCGCCATGTTGGCAATGTCGTTCATGGGCAAGTTCACATAACGCCAGTTGGTGCCATCGTAGGTGTGGCGATCCCATTCCACTTCGTAGGTCTTATAGTAGGGGCGGCGTGGATCGTTCATGGCCATGATGAATGTGCCTTTGAGCGTCTTGCCTTGGGTTTCACGGTAAAACTCTTGCGGAGTGTAGAGCTTTGCCGGAGTCACGGTTTCGCCTTTTTTGTTCTTGAATGCATAAGAAAACTGCTTGACCGGTTCGCCAAGTGTGAGGCTCAGCATGTTGTACACTTCGCCCAGCATCTCGGTTTTGCGTTGCTTGATTGCACCTGCCGATTTCTTGCCTGCCACCATGGCACGGAGTTCCAAACCAAATTCTCGCAACTTAGAAGATAGCAACATGCGCATGGTCGAAGTTTTTTCGGCAGTAACGGTTTCGCGTTGTACCTCCATGGGCACAAGGCCATATTTCTCGGTGAGATCGGCCACTCCGCAAAATGTGCCACCATCGTTCACCGGGTTTTTAAAGAAAAACTGAACACGCGTATCGTCGATGGGCATGCCGGCGCAGTCGATCACGCCTTGCAACATTAAATTGGCCTTTTCGAGCTGATCGTAGAAAAACAGATAGGCATGAGAATATTCCACCGCCATCGTGTCGCGATGATTGCGAGCGAAATTGGCACGAAGCACATTCAAGCCCGAGAACATCCAGCAACGACCCGATGAACGTTGATTGTGAATGTTCTGCTTGGGTGTTTCGACACTGAAATGCGTGTCGGCCACGATTGAGTTTTTGTAGTTCTTTGCCAAATTGTCGATAGAATTGGCGGCAATGGCATTGGCCAGAGCCTTGTTGGCGGTAGAGTGGGCACCTTGTTGCATTTGTCGCAACATCGAAGCGTCGATTCCGCCTTGTGGATTCTTTTGAGCCGAAAGAGACAATGCCGAGGCTAAGCACAAGGCAAATGTAATTCCTTTAAAACTGTGGTTCATTCTATTTATTTTTTTGATTAAATGTGTATTTGCTGATAGGGTTTACAAAGATACAAAAAGGCATTTTTCTATCCAAATCGCACCTTGGCACAGCAAATCGAAGAACCGAAAATGTAAATCTCGGTGAGCTGATGACCGATTTGGGCTCAACAAAACGTTTTCATGGCAAATGTTTTTTTCATGGTGGCATTTACAAAGAAGTAGGCAAGCGGAGAGCCTTGCCTGCTTCGTGTGCTTGGTTGAAATGATAAAGGAGAGAACACACACATTGAAACCTGCAACCACAGGATTTACTGTTGTTCAATCTTCTTCAATAATGGGAATTTGACGTTTGAACACTTCTTTAAACGTGATCAACGTCTCGGTGCGTCCAAGCCCCAATTGCAAGAAATCGTTGTGAATGAGATTGAGCAGATGGTCGTTGTTTTTAGCGTAGAGCTTTACAAACATGTCGTACTTGCCTGTTGTGAAATAGCATTCTACCACTTCGGGCATTTCCATGAGGTGATCGACAACTTTTTCAAACTTTGAAGCATCGTTCAAGAAAATTCCAACGTAGGCACACGTGTCGTAGCCCACCGAAGATGGTTCTATCAAGGAGATGGAACCTTTTATAATGCCCATGTTGTGTAGCTTTTGAATTCTTTGGTGAATGGCGGCACCGCTCACATTGCAAGCACGAGCAATCTCCAAGTAGGGCTTGCGAGCATTTATCGATAACATTTTCAAAATCTTGTAATCAAGAGAGTCTAATTTCTGATTTGCCATATCATTTATATCAATTTAATTATTATTAATCCGCTTAATTTTTCGTAAATTTGCACAGCGTTTTCAAATTTAGGATTATCCTCAATCCTCCTTTTTGTTTCCAAATTGCCACGCAAATGTAAGAATAAAAACTGAAATGGCATTAATTTATAACGAAAAATCGAAAAATTCTACATATTTTCACAAAATCAAGCAAATTTATCACGTCGCCTTTCCTGCCGATGAACGCAGGAATTGGGCTGATTTTGAGAGAATTTTTGAAGAAAACGAGCATTTCGTTTTGCTGGGAGCACTCCACAATTTCAATTTGATAGGTTTTCTGTCATACTGGGATTTTGTCACATTTCGCTATGTGGAGCACTTTGCCGTTGCACAAGAGCATCGAAATCATGGAGCCGGCAGTGACATATTGAAACAATTCGTCGAAATGCACAACACGCCTTGCATTTTGGAAGTAGAAATACCCGACAATCAAGAAGCGGCACGCCGCGTGAGGTTTTACGAACGCAACGGTTTCAAGCTGTGGCATGAAATCGACTACACACAACCGCCATACGACCCAACACGCCATCCCTTGCCCTTGAAACTCATGACACGAGGATTTGCAACGGCCGAAGAAGTGAAAAATGCCACCACATTGCTCATGAGCGAAGTGTACGGAATAAAAGGCTGAGCAACTGTTTTGCAAGCATTGTTTTTTAGAATTTGATTGAGAATATTTGCAAAAATATACCTCCCCTCCCCCTTTCTTTAGTTTCTTAAATTTATTTAACGTTTTTTTTATTTGTTGTGTTTTGAATTATTTATATTTGTAATATTATTGAAAACCATTAATAACCAAACACTAATTAAATTACAATAGTCCGTTAAATTTTTGTGGTTTGCGAAGCTTTCGCCCCAAATCCAACAGAAATTGGTGCAGAAAATAAATCTGACAGGTATCTGAAAAAGAATGGATTAGATAACGAAATATAACATAATAAAATCGGCTATCTCGCTGATTTTCAGCAACTTTATAGGTTGAAAGACAAAATAAAGTTTATGCTGATAACCAACTTGATTAGCCGATATATGAAGCTCTGCAAAGCGGCATTTAACGCTGGAGGTGGAGCAAAGTTAAATAAAAGTATTCGAACAAACGTCATGGAAATGCTTTTTC
>JBGYAB010000018.1:0-25619 GCA_041815985.1 Sodaliphilus sp.
GAAGCAACGCGATGAACCGCTCATTGTAAACCTTAGCGGTCTAATGACCGATTTGGGTTAAATTCTGACGTTTTTTCTATCATCTTCTTGCATATTTCTTTTTTTTTTACAATATTTGTACCGAAGTTGTGCTTTTGCGCTTCGTTAATGTTGTGAACCATCATATTTTATGCTCCACAACAAACCTGTCCAACGAGCCGGTGAGCTTGCGAAACGTGTTTCTTGAAGTTTGGCTCTTAAAATGTTGAAAGAAGATATTCTAAACTAATTTAATTATAAACCGTATGAAAATCAGATTAATAGCACTAACGCTTGCATTGCTTTCAGCAGTGGGTTATGCCTCTGCACAGTTGCCATCAACCATGTTAAAGGATATTCACGGCAACACCGTGAACACTGCCGAACTCTCTAATGGAGGCAAACCCTTTATCATCGACTTTTTTGCCACATGGTGCCACCCGTGCAACCGTGAGCTCAAAGCCATCAACGAAGTCTATGCCGACTGGGTTGAGGAAACCGGCGTTAAACTCTTTGCGGTTTCTATTGATCAGGCTCAAAACATTAATAAGGTGAAACCCATGGTCGATGAAAACGGCTGGGAATTTGATGTGTTGCTCGACCCCAATTCTGATTTCAAACGCGCTTTGGGCATTCAAATGATCCCCTATGTGATCATTTGCGACGGCAAAGGCAACATTGTGTACAAGCACAATGGCTACACCGACGGAGCCGAGAATGAACTGATTGAGAAAGTGAGAGAATTAGTGAAACAATAAAAAAACGCTTGGCCATAATGAAAAAAATCAAGCCATTTGTTGCATGCACTGCCTTGCTGCTGGCAGCTTCGGGCACAGGCTTCGCCCAAGACGGCAAGCAGGTGACTGTTAACGGCAGTGTGCAATCCGACATTCTCATTCCCCAAGCCGATGAGGACATTGGTGCCTCCAAGCCCGAGCATTGGGGCGCAACCAACACCTATGCCGACCTGAACGTGATGAGCAGGTTTGTAGACGGTGGTGTGCGTTTTGAGTTCAACAAATATCCTCTTCCCGGATTTGAAAAGGATTTTGCCGGCTGGGGCGTACCCTATTTGTTTGTAAAAGGAAAATATAAAGATAAAGCAGAACTCACCTTGGGTAGCTTCTACGAGCAGTTTGGGTCGGGTTTTGTGTTACGCACCTACGAAGAGCGCAGCCTGGGCATCGACAACCACTTGAACGGTGTGCGTTTGAAGCTCAACCCTTTCAAGGGCGTGCACATCAAGGCACTCACCGGCAAGCAACGTCGCTATTGGAAGCAAAACCACTCGTGGGTGAGTGGTGCCGACTTGGAACTCAACGTCGATGAGTGGTTGCCTCGCATGCGCGAGAGCAACACCTTCCTCATGATAGGAGCATCGTTGGTGAGCAAGCGCGAAAAACCCGAAGACGACAACATCATGGTCGATGAAACACACCGTCTCAACCTGCCCGGCACCGTGCGAGCTTTCGATGCCAGAGTGCAGTTGCAAAAGGCCGGTTTCAATGTGTTGGCCGAGTATGCCCACAAGACCCAAGACCCATCGTTTGACAACGGCTACATCTATCGTCATGGCAATGTGGCAATGCTCTCGGCCTCTTATTCTCAAAAAGGCATGAGCTTCTTGGCGCAAGCCAAGCGCAGCGACAACTTTGCATTTCGCAGCCGTCGCTCGATGACCGGTTCTTCATCGTTCATCAATCATTTGCCGGCATTCACACAAGATCAAACCTACGCTCTTGCGGCAATGTACCCCTATGCCACCAACCCCGGTGGCGAGTGGGCCTATCAGGCGCAATTCGGCTACACGTTCAAGCGCAAAACGCTGCTTGGTGGCAAATATGGCATGACACTCAAAGTAAATTACTCCTATGTGAACGCCATCGATCGCCACGACGTGCAGTTAGATGCTGCCGGCAAGGCTTTGCGCAAGGGTAGCGACGGCTACAAGTCGTCGTTTTGGAAATGGGGCGACGAAAAGTTTTATCAAGACATCAACGTTCAACTCGAACGCCGCATGAGCAAGGACTTTAAGTTGAGCTTCATGTACATGAACCAACACTACAACAAAACCATTGTTGAAGGTTCGGGCGGCATGGTGCGTTCCAACATTTTTGTGTTCGACGGGCTATACACTTTCTCGCCCAAGCTCAAGTTGCGTGGCGAGGTGCAATATCTCGCAACCAAGAACGACAACGGCGACTGGATTTTTGGTCTGCTCGAACTTTCGGTTGTGCCACACCTCATGTTCACCGTGAGCGACATGTACAACAGCGGAGTGACCAATGTGCACTACTATCAGGTCATGGTCACCGGCACCCACAAGTCGCACCGGCTCTCGGTGGGTTACGGACGCACGCGCGCCGGCTACAACTGCTCGGGTGGCGTGTGTCGCTATGTGCCTGCCACACGCGGTTTCTCGGTTTCATATAACTACAACTTCTGATAAATAAATGTGTGCATTTTTTTAACATCATGAAATATTCAATGAAAAAAATCATATTTACATTATTAGGTGTCATGGCACTTGTTGCGGTTTCGTGCAACGACATCGACGAGGCCGACCGCTACATCTATGTGAAACCTGCCGAAAAAGGCCGCAAAGTGCTTGTAGAAGACTTCACGGGACAAAAGTGCCTGAATTGTCCGCTGGCCAACGATGTGGTTCATGAACTCAGCGAGCAGTATGGTGGCGACACGATTATTGCCGTGGCTATTCACAGCGGGCCGCTGGGCTTTAAAAAAACGGGCGATGCCGGTGCGCTTGCCACCGACTTGGGCGATACCTATTACAATGCCTTCAAAGTCGACCAGCAGCCCATGGGCATGATCAACCGCCACGGGCTCTACCTGCATCAGGCATGGAAAGGGCTAGTTTATGAAGAAATTCAGCTCAAAGCTCCGCTCGATTTGGAAATCATGACCAATTACCATGCCGACGGACAACGTGCCGACATCACCGTCAATACACTGGGTATCAATGGCACAACAACAGGAAAACTGCAACTCTGGGTGGTTGAAGACAGCATTACTGCTTTGCAAAAGATGCCCGATGGCACCAACAACAAGCAATACGTGCACAATCACGTGTTGCGTGCCGCCGTGAATGGCGACTGGGGCGAAGATTTTACCATTGCCGAGGGTGAGCGGAAAACAAACAAGTTCAGCCTTGCGCTCGACAAAGCGTGGAAACCCGGCAACGTGTCGATTGTGGCATTTGTCTATAACGACAAGGGTGTGCATCAAGTGAGCAAGGCGGCTGTAATTCAAAAGAAATAACATTATAATTGATAAAAGAAACAAAACGATGAAAAAGTTTATTGCTTTTTGCTTTTTAATGATTGCCGCAACCGTTTGCGGCACGGTGCAGGCCGAGGTTGACCGCACCTTCGGCTTTGTCGACAAGGACGGAAAAGTGATTGCCGACAGAGCTGTCCTCACTGTAACCAAAGCCGAAGTCAGCGACTTTGGTGACGTGCAACTCAACAGCGGGCTCTGGGTGAAAAACAACACGGCTTCGGCCGCCTCGCTGGTGATCAAGTACAATATCACACAACTCGACAACGGGAAGGTTGAAGTATGCTTCCCCAGTTCTTGTAGTTATCAAACTGCAGTTGGCGAGTATAGCACCTCACCCGGCGAAATGGCCGGCAGTATCACTCAGTCGCTTGCAAGCGAATGGTTTCCTGTCGCCGAAAAAGCCTATGGCAAGTGCACGGTTATCTACACGATAGTGCCGGTGAAAATCACCAACTTCGTCACCGGAACTTACGATGTGCTTGGTGAGGGTGCCAAGGTAACCGTCAACTACAAATACGGAGCCGGAGCAGTGCGTGACATCGAGGCCGGCGATGCTTCGATTGAGGCTATATACACTGTGACCGGACAGCGTGTTGACAAGTTTGTGCCGGGAGTCAACATTGTGAAACTCTCCAACGGCAAAACCATTAAGCGACACGTGTCGTTCTAATGCGATTCTCGTGAATCTTACAACAAATAAGATTTAATATTTATTAATAAATTTCTAACTAAAAATTGTAACACATGAAAAAGTTTTTACTTTTAGTCATGTCACTGGCATTAGGTTTTGGTGCCTATGCCCAGCGATATGCAACAATCAATTTGGAGAAGGCTCCGGTCGGCTCCTTTGTTCAGAACCACAAGGCACCGGCGGTGAAAGACGAATTAAAAGTCAATCAACGCTTGATGGGTTATTACACCTCCGATGAGTGGAGTAGCAATGGTGGTGTGGGCTTCGGGAAGACAATGACGCTTCGCATGGGTGCAAAAATCACCCCCGACATGCTTGCCAACTTTGTGAATGGTCGAGTAGTGGGCATTCGCTACGCAATGTGCTATGCCGAGAAAGTGACCAAGGTGTTTGTGCAAAAAGAAGGCGAAACCACCGATGCGGTTTCAAAAGACCTCACCGGAACTTGCAATGTGGGTTGGAATACAGTCATGTTTGACACCCCATGGACCATTGCCGATGGCAACACTGCGCTCTTCATTGGTTATGATGCAACGCTCACGGGTGGAAAATATTCCATATCGGTGGGCAATCAAAACGATCCTCATGCCGATGGTCTCATGGCCTACGGCGATTTGGGACAATCAGGGGTGGCATGGTACAACATCAGTGCAAGTGGTGGCAAGCTCCTTGGCGACTTGAGCGTTCAAGCCATTGTTGAACTCGACAATCTTGCTCCACAAGATTTGCAAGTGAAAAAACTGGTGCTGGCTGTGCCTTTCGCACAGTCCGGAAAAGAAGTTCCTTTCTCATTCACGTTGCGTCAGAACGGTACCGAAACCGCTACTTCCTACAAGCTGAATGTTCTCTTTGGCAACAAGGTGGTGAAGACCATCAATGGCACAACAGCCATCAAGGGTAATTCAGAGATTAAGATCGAAGACAAAATCATGGTTCCCGAAGGCACAGCTTCAGGCTCACACAAGGTAACGGTTCAACTGACCGAAGTGAACGGTCAGGCTCCTGCTGCCAATGTCAACGACGACAAAGCCGAGGCCGATCTTAGCGTGTTTGCCGAAGTAAAAGATCGTCAAAAATTCCTCATTGAACACTACACCAGCCACACTTGCACTTATTGCTACTTGGGTGATGAATTCCTCACCGAGCTCAACAAGTTGCGCGACGACATGGCATGGGTGTCTATTCACGGTAACATGTCAGCAACAGATCCGTTCAATACACCCAAGTGTGACAACATCATGAATTATGGTGGTCTCAAGGGCTTCCCCGGTGCAAGCTACAATCGTACGTTTGTCGAAGAATTGGCGCAAGACCAAAATGGAAATATTCTCAACACCATTATCTATGGAATTGGTTACAGAGAACCTGCTAAGGTCGCAAAAATTGTTAACGACGATGTCATCAAGCCAATGGTAGAAGTGAATCCTGCATTCAGCCACATCACCGTAGCACCCGTTTACGACGAAAAGAGTCGCAACATCACTGTTGACGTACAGCTCAATGGCGTGACCGATGTTGCTTCGATTCTCAAAGACTACGGTCTCTATGTTTATCTCACCGAAGATGGCGTGATTGACCGTCAATACAAAGCCGGTTCATGGGTACAGAAATACACTCACAATCATGTGTTGCGTGAAGTTCTTACTTCGGAATATGGCGACAAGATTGACTGGAACGGCAATGCCTATACCAAGCAATTCACCTACACCGTTCCCGCAACCTACAAGGCCGACCAAGGTAAAACTCACACTCCCGACGTGAAGAAAATGCGCGTGATTGCTTTTGTTGCTCCTATTGCCAAAGCCAAAGGAAACGATATGAAGAAAATGGCTGTTGACAACTGCGAGGCTGCCGACGTGAAGATTGGACCAAGCGGAATTAACGATGTGAACAGTGCCACCGATGTGAAGATTGTTGAAGTTTACACCGTAACCGGTCAACGTCTTTCGACTCTCCAACGTGGCGTGAACATTGTTCGCTACTCTAACGGAAAGGTTGAAAAAGTATTTGTAGCCGAATAAAAAGAAATTCTCATCATGCTAAAAAGTCATTTCTCCAAAATGGAGAGATGACTTTTTTCATGTTCGCCCGGCATGGAGTGCACCTTTCGGCGTAGAAATTCAACGAAGCAATCAAATTTTGCTCTGGTCTTTTTTTCGTTTTTTGGAGTATAAAACGGAAATTTCCCCTGTTTATGGGCTTTTTTCTTTATAAAATTTAGTTAATTTTTTGCCAAGTTGAAAAAAACAACTACTTTTGACAAGTTTTTCAAATAGAGTATAAAGTTTTAATTTTTATTTAGACTATGAAAAAGATTATTCTGTTGGCTGCCGCATTGGTCGGCATCGCAGGTGCGCAAGCACAGACCACAGTTCAAGGCAGTAAAGCTACCGACAATTGGTCATTCACTCTCAAGGGCGGTGCAGTTGCACCTTTCCAAGACTACAGTGTTGTTAAGAACGCCCGTGGCATCTTTGGTGCCGAACTCCGCAAGCAGGTTACTCCTGTGTTGGGCTTGGGTCTTGAAGGCGAGTGGACAGTGAACACTTCGAGCTGGCTCGATCCACGCACTCCATCTTGGGGCGTGCACAGCAACACTATCATCGACCATCAGTTTGCCGGCGGTTTCGCCGCATTCAACTTGTCGAACCTCTTTGGCGGTTACAAAGGCACTCCACGCACTCTTGAGTTTGAGGCTGTTGCCGGTGCAGGTTGGTTGCACGGCTACAAGCAACATGAAGCCTCTGACGACTACAACTCGTGGTACACAAAATATGGCATGAACATCAACTTCAACCTTGGCGAAAGCAAGGCTTGGACAGTGGCTTTGAAGCCTGCCGTGCTGTGGGACATGAACAACGGAGCTAAGAACGATGTGGTGCGTTACAATGCCCACAATGCCGCTCTTGAACTCCAAGTGGGTCTCACTTATCACTTTGGCAACAGCAATGGCGAGCACTACATGACTTTGTGCCCCTACAAATACTCACAAGCCGACATTGACGAGCTTAACGGACAAGTGAACAACTTGCGCAACCAGCTCAACCAAAAAGATGCCGACTTGAACGCATGCAAAGATCGCTCGGCTCAACTCGCTCGCGACCTCGAAGCATGCAAGGCTCAAAAAAACAAAGTGGTGAAAGTTGTTGAAAACACCGAAACCGAATCGCTCGAGACCAACGTATTCTTTAAAGTCGGCAAATCGGTTGTTGCCCGTGAACAAATGCCAAACGTTGAACGTGTGGCTACATTCTTGAAAAATCACAAGAACGCAACTGTTGTGATCAAAGGCTATGCTTCGCCCGAAGGCCCACAAGACCTCAACATGAAGCTCGCCAACAACCGTGCCACCGAAGTGAAGAACTTGCTCGTGAACAAATATAAAATTGCAGCAAGCCGCATCAACGCACAAGGACAAGGCATCGGCAACATGTTCTCTGAACCCGATTGGAACCGTGTATCGGTTTGCACAATCGACAAGAATGAAAAATAAATTCTGAAAACCGAATTTAAATGATAATGGCACTCCTCAAGGTTAACCCCTTGGGGAGTGTTGTTTTCAGTAGTTAAGATGTTAGAGGGAGTTGCGGTAGTTTAGGCGATAGTTTTCGAGCTTATCGCCTTATCTCATAATACAGACCGCGTTAATCGTTGTTGCTTTTGTTTTGAAAAATGGCGAAAAATTGCTATTTTTGCCAAAATTTTTAAACAAAAAAGAGCAATATGATGAAAGACCTCGTTTTTCATGTACGCCAGTCGTTGATGGCCGGCGTTTTAATTGGTTTTGGTTGCATAGCCTATGTGGTGTGCGCTCCCAAAGTGCTGGGCGCATTTCTTTTTAGTTTAGGTTTGCTCACGGTTGTTATTCAAGAAAAAAGGCTTTATACCGGCAAAATAGGCTACGTAAACCGCAACACCAATTGGTTGGAAATGCTGTTGATGCTCATTTTCAATCTCGTGGGCATAGGCATTACTTGCTGGCTGTTTGCCCAATATTCCGGGCTTGATATCGACACGGCCGAGCTTGTGAGCAAGAAATTTTCGCGTGCATGGTATGAGGCACTGATGCTCTCAATGGGTTGTGGTGTGATGATGTATATTGCGGTTGACGGCTACAAAAAGACCAAAAACTACTTGGCGGTAATCATGCCCATCATGTTTTTCATTTTGTGCGGTTTTGAGCACTGCATTGCCAACTTTGGCTACATGGCAATGAATGGCACATTTTTTCATTGGAATTTGCTCATTTGGATAGTTGGCAATGCCATTGGCAGCCTCATTTTGAGCCGAATTTGAATGAAGAACGATAGTTTTATTGCTCTCGTTGTCCTTTTCCTTTTTGATGATGAACTGCGAGTAAACCCAAATCGGTCATTAGATCGAGGAGGTTACAGTTTTGGTTCATTGTGCAACTTTCCACTTGCTTGCATCTGCATGTCGGCATCTTGATTACCGTTTTTTCTTGACGCAGCCCGCTACGCTTTCAAAAAAAAAACGGCAACCAATCTGCTCAACATACAGGCTAAATCAATGCGGACTCTAATGGCCGATTTGGGGTAAATGGAAATTATTGCGTAATTTTGCACCTGTATTTTTTCATCACTTCTCATTTGACGGATTAAGAGATTTTAGCAAAATGGGTTTACTTGACGATATCAAACGAATTAATGAACCGGAACAGGAAAAAGCTGTTTTGGTGGGCTTGATTACTCCTGCCCAAAACGAAGCCAAAGCCAACGAATATCTCGACGAACTGGCATTTCTTGCCGAAACTGCCGGTGCCGAGACGGTGAAACGCTTTGTGCAACGATGCGAATCGCCCAACTCCACGACCTATGTGGGCAAAGGAAAGTTGGCCGAAATCGCTCAATATGTCGAAGAACACGAAGTGGGGTTGGTAGTCTTTGACGACGACTTGACACCCAAGCAAATTGTGAATATCGGCAAGGAAACGCGTGTGAAAGTGCTGGATCGCACCACGCTCATTCTCGACATTTTTGCTCGTCGTGCCCAAACGGCCAATGCCAAAATGCAGGTGGAATTGGCACAATATCAATACTTGTTGCCACGCCTCACGGGCATGTGGACGCACTTGGAACGCCAGCGGGGTGGTATTGGAATGCGTGGCCCGGGTGAGGCTCAAATTGAGACCGACCGCCGCATTGTGAAGAAAAAAATATCGTTGCTCAAAGAAAAACTCGTGGACTGGGACAAGCAAAAAGTAATACAACGCAAAAACCGTGGAAAACTCACGCGCATTGCACTGGTGGGATATACCAATGTGGGCAAATCGACCCTCATGAATGTACTGTCGAAAAGCGACGTGTTTGCCGAGAACAAACTCTTTGCCACGCTCGATACCACGGTGCGCAAAGTGGTTATTCAAAACTTGCCGTTCCTGCTCACCGACACCGTTGGCTTTATACGCAAGCTGCCCACTCACTTGGTCGACTCGTTTAAAACCACACTCGATGAAGTGCGCGACAGCGACATCTTGGTGCATGTGGTTGACATTTCGCACCCTCAGTTTGAAGAACAAATTGAAGTTGTCAACAAAACGTTGCAAGAAGTGTGTGATGCCGGCAACAAGCAAATGATTATGGTGTTCAACAAAATAGACCAATTCACCCATGTGCCCAAAGACGAGGATGACCTCACGCCGCGCTTGCGCGAAAATATTCCGCTGGAAGAATTGAAAGAGAGTTGGATGTCGCGTATGGGTGAAAGTTGCGTATTCATTTCGGCCAAGAAAAAACAGAATGTAGAGGAGCTTAAACACCTGCTCTATGAGAAAGCCAAGGCCATTCACATGCAACGTTTTCCTTACAACGACTTCCTCTATCACACCTACGAAAACTTTGATACTCCCGAAGCATAGGAAGGGGCAGAGAGTGTGAATGGGCAACAGCACGCACGAGCTGGTCGATTTTTCTTTCACAAAAAAAACAGTAAGCCACAACTCCTGCACGAGGAATTGCGGCTTGTGTTTTACTCATGAAGGGCGACTGTGCGTTCCTCCTTTGTTTTATTTTTTAGGTTTGGCAACCTTGGTGTATCGCTTGTTAAGACCCTTAACGATTTCGTCGGTTACATCATATTTTGGGTCGATGTAGAGAGCAGCCTGCTTGTTGAGGATAATTTCATAACCCTTTTCCTTGGCATAGCTCTTGCAAAAGTTGTCTACCGAGTCGTTGAGCGTCTTTTGATAGCCTTGCAGCTCGCGTTGAATTTTGGCCTGCTCATTCTCCATTTGCACCTGTGCATCGCTGTAAGCCTTTTGCAACTTGGCTTGGTCGGCTTGAGCTTGTTGAGGATTGGAGGCATAAACATTGTTTTTCTCCTTTTGCGCAAATTGCCTTTGCATGGCCTGTATGCCTTCGTTCAAGTTTTTTTGCTTGGCTTCAAGGTTGTTTTGCAAGCGAATGCTGGCTTCGTTGAAGTCTTTTGCCAAGTTATATTTCGCACTCAACGAGTCGTAGTCGACGTATCTGATGGCCGTTTGTTCATTGGCCTGCTTGGGTAGTGCAGGTTGTGATGGTTTTTCGTCCTTTTGGCCACAAGAAGCGACTATTGCGAGCAAGATCGCAACAACGGCAAACTTTGAAAATCTTAAAAAGTTCATTCCTTTGTATTTTGTTATATTTATGAGTTATAAAATTCTTCGTCTTGGGCACAAGTGATACCCCGGCGACGCATCTCTTTGTTGCCGTGAATGTGAGTGTTGGGGAATTTTCCGCCTTTCACAAAAAAGATTTTTATTCCGAGCAGTACTACTGCAATTGCCACTAAAACAATGGCTGCGATAATAATTTCCACTGTGCTTCAATAATTATTGTGCAAATATAGAAAAGGTTTGCGAGATTTTGCCTTAAAATCAAATAATTTTTGTATCTTTACGTTTGTAATGTAGATGATTTAACATAAATTTGTCTGACGAAACTTTAACTAACAAATTATATTTCAAAATTGACATTAAAATGACAGTAAAAGAATTAAAACCGACAATCGTATGGTCAATCTTTGATCAGATCACCCAAGTGCCCCGTCCATCAGGCCGTCTCGACAAAATTCGCGAGTGGCTCGTTAATTTTGCCAAAGAGCATAACTTTGAATACAAGGTAGATGCAGTGGGCAATGTGGCTATGTTCCGCCCTGCCGCTCCCGGCTATGAAAACGCCAAGAAGATTGTGTTGCAAGGTCACATGGACATGGTGGCCGAGAAAATGCCTTCGAGCAATCACGACTTCGACAACGACCCCATCGAAACACGCATTGAGGACGACTGGGTGTATGCCAACGACACCACGCTGGGTGCCGACGACGGCATCGGCCTTGCCATGGCACTGGCCGCGCTCATCGACCCCGACTTGAAATGCGGTGCCATCGAGGCTCTTGCTACTGTTGACGAAGAAACCGGCTTGACCGGTGCCGCCAACATTCAGCCCGACATGCTCGTGGGTGATTATTTGCTCAACCTCGACAGTGAAGACGATGGCGTTATCACGATGGGTTGTGCAGGCGGTGTTGAATCGTTGGTTTACTTCGACTATAAGCCCGAAGAGGCTCCAAAGGACTTGGAATATTGCGCCGTTAAGATTGGTAAACTGCATGGCGGACACTCCGGCAGTGACATTAACCGCGGCTTTGCCAGCGCAACCAAGCAAATCGCACGTTTCTTGTGGCGTCTTGAACAAAAAATGGACTATCGTTTGGCCAGCGTGAATGCCGGCAATTTGCACAATGCCATTGCCCGCGATGCTACTGCCATCGTTGGCGTTAAGGCTGCTTGCAAAGACGATTTCATGGCCGTTGTGCGTGAATTTGAAGCCGACATTAAAGAAGAATACAAGCGCACCGAACCCAACTTGGAGGTGACTTGCGAGGCTGTTGCCGCTCCTGCTTGCGTGATCGATCAAGACACCGCTCACCGCATCATCAGCGCAGCGTTTATTGCTCAACACGGTGTTTACTCCATGAGCATGGAAATCGATGGTTTGGTTGAAACCTCAACTAACTTTGCCAGCATCAAGACACTGGAAGACAAAAAGACCATCTATGTGGAATTGTTCACTCGTTCGTCGCTCGAAAGTCGCAAGTTTGAACTCATGCATCAAATCGAAGCCGTGTTTAAACTGGCCGGTGCACGCGAGGTGATTTCAGAAGGCAGCTACCAAGGTTGGGCACCCAATCTCGACAACAAAATCCTTAAAATTGCCGTTGAACAATGGAAGAAACTCTATGGTGTTGAGCCGGTTGTTGAAGCTATTCATGCCGGTTTGGAATGCGGTTTGTTCCTCAAAGTGTGCCCTCACATGGACATGATTTCATACGGCCCGACTTTGGAAAATGTGCACTCTCCGCAAGAGCGTTGCCACATTCCGGCCGTTCAAAAGAGCTGGGATTTCACTGTTGAAATCTTGAAATCGGTTGCCGAAAGCACCAAGTGATTTTTTAATTGAAATAAAATGTTGCAACGGAGTTTTGTGTGAGAAACTCTTGTGGCACATCGATTGATGCAAGTCCTGCCTCCGCTAGCGAGAGCAGGGCTTGTTGTGTGATGATTGTTTTTAACGGGTTGTGAACGAACTGTGCATGATGTTAATGCTCAACATGCAGGCGAAAGCAATGCGTTCTCGAATGACCGATTTGGGTTAAAAAACATATTTCCACCTTATTAATAGGTTATTTGTCAAAATTAATGTCTACATTTGTAACCCTTTTCGATAATAACAATTCACACATGGAATTTAAAACCAAACAATACAAGCCATTAGCTGGCATGACGCTTGCTGAATTGCGCCAAGTAGTCGCATCGCTCGGAATGCCCAAATTCACTGCCAAGCAATTGGCAGAATGGATCTACGGCAAGCGAGTGACCGGCTTCGACGACATGCTCAACATTTCAAAGGTCAATCGTCAAAAGTTGCAGGAGAGCTACCGTGTAGGCTTATATGCACCGCAAGACGCTCAACAAAGCGAAGATGGCACGGTGAAATATCTTTTTGCAACCGACGACGGCAAGTCGATAGAGAGTGTTTATATTCCCGACGACGACCGGGCTACGTTGTGCATTTCGAGCCAAAAGGGGTGTCGCATGAATTGCTACTTTTGCATGACCGGTCGCCAAGGCTTTCATGGCAATCTCACTGCCAATCAAATCATTAATCAGGTGTTGAGCGTGCCGCAAAGCGAGAGGCTCACCAATGTGGTGTTCATGGGCATGGGCGAACCGCTCGACAACATCGACGAGGTGCTCAAGGTGATTGAAATTCTCACATCGGAATGGGGACTGGCGTGGAGTCCTAAGCGCATCACGGTGTCGACCGTGGGCGTGAAACCTGCTTTGCGACAGCTGGCGGCACAAACGCAAGTGCACATTGCGGTGAGTGTTCACAATGCTGTGAAAGAAGAAAGGCAATCGATGATGCCCATTGAACGCATCTACTCCATTAAAGATGTGATGCAGATGCTCGATGAATACGACTTTGCTCATCAACGCCGTCTCTCGGTTGAATACATCATGTGGCAGTGGCTCAACGACGACATTAAGCATGCCGAAGCTCTCAGAGAAATTATTCCTAATGAACATGTGCGTGTAAATCTCATTCGCTACCACATGATTCCCGATGTGCCCAAGTTGCGCACCAGCAGCGATGAGCGCATGACACAATTTCGTGACTACCTCAACGGGCATGGCATCACCTGCACCATACGCCGCAGTCGTGGCGAAGACATTTCGGCGGCTTGTGGCATGCTGGCCGGCAAGGTGAAAGACGCGATAAAAGAAAATAGGACTAAGCCAGGAGACAGGCAGAGAACTCAATAAAGCTGCGTAAAGAAAAGAATCAATTATAATTTATATGAAAAGGAAATTCACACCCTTCATGCTGTTGCTGTTGCTGTTGCTGGTTGCCTTTGCACTGCAAGCCAAAGAGCAGCCGGCCGGCTATTATGGCAGAGCCGAAGGAAAAACGGAAAAAGAGTTGCTCCGTGCGCTCTACGACATTATCGCCAATCACACGCATTTGAGCTATGACGACTTGTGGGACGCCTACAAGTCGACCGATGTGGAAAACGGATATTACCTTGACATGTATTCCAACTACAAATATAAGGTGGGGGAGAAAGAAAATCGGGAGTATCACAAAATTGGTGATGGAATTAATCGTGAACATTCTTTTCCGCAAAGTTGGTTCAAAAAGAACTCGCCCATGAAGTCTGACTTGTTTCATGTTTATCCCACCGATGGATATGTCAACAACCAGCGCAACAACTTTCCCTATGGCGAATGTGCCAACGGCACTCGTCTCAAAAACGGAAAGTTCTATGGCAGATGAAAACTGGGTGCAAGCACCATTCCCGGCTACTATGGCAAAGTGTGGGAACCCGATAGTATAAAGGCGACTTTGTACGCACCTGTTTTTATATGGCAATCTGCTATAACGATGCCATTGCCGGTTGGTCACACAATAGCAATGCCGGCGAAGTGCTTGAAGGCAACAATTGTCTGGTTTATAAGAAATGGTATATTGACCTCATGCTCAAGTGGCATCGTCAAGACAAAGTGAGCGACAAAGAAATTTTGCGCAACAATGCAGCCTACGACATTCAGCACAACCGCAACCCCTACATCGACCACCCCGAGTTGGCCGAATATGTGTGGGGCGATCAAATGGGAAATCTCTGGTATGAGCAAGGAGCGACAAGCCCTGCCATTGGTTCTCCTGCCAACGGTTCGGTAATCGACTTCGGAACAACGTCGGTGGGCATGCCATTGGTTAAAAATGTGTATGTAAAGGGAGTTTTGCTCACCCAAGATTTAACGGTGACTGTGACGGGTGAGGGTTTCAGTTGCTCGACGAGCACCATTACTGCCGCGCAAGCTGTTGCCGGCACAACCATTAGCATAACATTCAGCAACGACGAGGTGAAGACTGCAACCGGCAAACTATCTATCGCCGGCAGCGAAGCTGCCACCGAGGTCACGCTTAGGGCAACCTCTTCTTTGGTTGCGTTGCACACACCTGTGGCAACTCCTGCAACACAACTAACCGCAACGTCGTTCCAAGCCAATTGGAATGGGGTGAATGGAGCCGAAAGCTATACGCTCTATGTGAATGCCAAGGGAGCAGAACCTCAACCCGGCGAAATGTTGCTTGATGAAGACATGAGCAATGGAGCGACCACTTGGACCACCGAAGGCAAAACTTACAACGAGAGCGATTGTTTGCGACTTGGCACTGCCGGTGGCACAGGTTCGGTGATTAGTCCTGCCCTTAATCTTGCATCGAGCAATGGTAAGGTGACAGTGAAAACTGTGGCAAAATACTATGGTAACGATAAAGGTGCCAAAATGAAAGTGAGCGTTGTGAATGCCGGTGGCGATGTGCTTGATTCAAAGACGTTTGAAGTCGCCGGTAGCAATGCCGAGTATGTTGCCGTTCTCACCGGCAATGCTTCTGCCGACAATCGCATCAAAATAGAGAATGTTGTCAACAAAAAGCGCATTTTGCTCAAAGGCATTAAAGTTTATGCCGGCGAAGCCGGTGTCAATGCACCTGCACACAAGTCGACTGAAACCGGCGATGCAACCAAGCGTGTGATTACGGGTATCACGGCAACCGGTTATGTAGTGAGTGATCTCACCGAGAACGGAGCGTTTGAATACTATGTGAAGGCTGTGCGTGGCAATGAAGAAACGGCGGCTTCTAATGTGATTGAAGTTAAGCTCCGCAACATCGTTCAGTTGCAAGGCGATGTTAATCAAGATGAAAAAGTTGATATGAACGATGTTGCGACACTCATCAATAAAATCTTAGACACTGAGAATTATGCCGATAACCTTTGCGACATCGATAATGACGGGAAAATAGATGTGAGTGATGTAACGGCTCTCATCAACCTCATTTTGAATAATTGAAAGGAATGTAGAAGACACTATTTGAAAGTGTAATGAAATAGCAGCAGGCGCATGGCAAGTTTTTCTTGAACGATGCGCCTGTTTCGTTTTTATGGAGCATGACGGGAGAAATGATGCTGTTGCACTGCATTGCGCAGTGTGACAGAGTTTTGTGTTCTCTTGTTGGGAACTTTTTCTTGTAAGAATGGCTGTTGCAGGTGCACATGAAAGCACAACTTGGCGAATTGGCGTTTTTTTTGTAACTTTGACACCTATTTTATATGGTGAGAAAGATTTGCTCACTTGCAATCTTTCCTAAAATAACATTTTGACTATTCATGGCAAATAATAAGAAAATACGCGTTGGCATTACCCAAGGAGACACCAACGGAATTGGATATGAAGTAATTTTGAAAGCCTTGTCCAACCCTCAAATGCTTGAACTCTGCATTCCCGTTATCTACGGTTCAAGCAAAATCATGAATTATCATCGCAAGGCGTTTGAAATGCAACCTTATCAAATCAATTATACCAAATCGGCAGATTACATCAAAGATACGATGCCTAATTTGGTCGAAATTATCAACGAAGACATTAAGATTGACCTTGGCAAAGCCGACAAGCAGGCCGGTCGTGCCGCATTTCTTGCTCTCGAAGCCGCATTGAGCGACTTGAAAGAGGGAAAAATCGACGTTATGGTCACCGCCCCCATCAGTAAAGAAAATATTCAAAGTCCGGAGTTCAGCTTTCCCGGTCACACCGAATATCTTGAAGCAAGTGTTGGCGATGGCAATGAAGCCATGATGATGCTCAGCTGCGACAGTTTGCGTGTGGGTCTTGTTACTTCTCATCTGCCCATTTCAGAAGTTTCGGCAGCTATTACCAAAGAATTAGTCATGAGCAAGGTGCGTGTGTTCAACCACTCGCTTAAACACGATTTTGGCAAGCAAGGTCCTCGCATTGCGGTGTTGTCGCTCAATCCTCGTGCAGGCGAGAATGGCATGTTTGGCAAAGAGGAACAGGAAATTATCACACCAGTCATACGCCAAGCCTATGATGAAGAGAAAATATTGTGTTTCGGCCCGTACGCACCCGATGCGTTCTTTGGCAACGAAATGTATCGCCACTTCGATGGTGTTTTGGCCATGTATTACGACCAAGCCAACATTCCATTCAAGACATTGGCTATGAACGATGGAGTTTACTTCACGGCAGGTCTTCCCATTGTGCGCACCAGTCCCGACCACGGTACCGGCTATGACATTGCCGGGCGAGGAGTGGCCAACGAAAATTCCATGCGTCAGGCCATCTACACGGCAATCGACGTGTTTCGCAATCGTGCATCGTGGAGCGAAATCCATCGCAATCCGTTGCGCCGGCAGTATTTTGACCGTGGCAAGGACAATGTGGTGCTCGACTTGACCAAAGATGCCGATGTGAAATGAAAATAATCCATTATTAAATCAAAGACTGCATGAGAATATGAATTATGCGATTATAGCAGCAGGCGAAGGTTCGCGTTTGGCGCAGGAGGGAGTCGCAAAACCCAAGCCACTGGTTGAGTTGAATGGAGAACCCATGATTCAACGCCTCATCAACATCTTTTGTCGCTGCAATGCTGAGAGCATCAGTGTTATTGTGAACGAACACATGACCGATGTGCAACAGTTTCTTAACACCCTCAAACTCAATATTCCATTGAATGTGATCGTGAAAACCACTCCCAGCTCGATGCACAGCTTTTGGGAATTGAGCAAAGTGATGCAACCGGGCAAATTTTGCCTGACTACGGTAGACACCATTTTCAAAGAAGCCGACTTTGCCAAGTATATTGCAGCATTTGAAGCCGACAGCACCCACGATGGCATGTGGGCGGTAACTCCATTTGTCGAAGACGAAAAACCGCTCTATGTGCTCATCGATGATGAAACCACGATGCGCATTTGTGCTTTTAGCGATAGTGGCGACAATGGTGCGAAATTTGTTTCGGGTGGTATTTATGCCATGAGCGATAAAGCGTTTTCGGTGCTCAACAGTTGCATTGAAAACGGAGTGTCGAGAATGCGCAACTTCCAGCGTGCATTGATTGATGCCGGCTTTAACTTGCAGGCACACAACATGGGCAAAATCATCGATGTTGATCACGCAAGTGACATTGCTGTGGCACAAAAATTTATTTCTGAATAAAAAAGTCAATAACTCTTCAATAATTCATAACCACAACATGGCTGAAATTACAATAGCAGGAATCATGCGTGCAGGTGCCTATTCGCCTAACCACATTGGCAATGATGCGGCCATCTTCAATGGCACGGCCGACCAGTTGCGCAAGCGTGGATGCCAAGTGAACATCTATAGTGAAGAACAGTTTAACAGCGATGATGTCGAAGAAAAGGTCATTTTGAACATGTGTCGCGAAAGCACATCGATTGAAAATTTGCAAAAGGCCGAAGACAATGGAAAAATCGTTGTCAATTCGGGTTACGGCATTGAAAATTGCACCCGTGAGCGCATGACCCGCATTTTGCTTGGCAACGGCATTTCCTATCCCAAAAGTCTTGTTGTGAACACCAATGAGAACGTTAAGCGACAACTCAAAGATTGCGGTTTCAAGTCGTGCTGGATTAAACGAGGCGATTTTCATGCCATGCACAAAGAAGATGTGTCGTATGTGCGCAACGTCGACGAAGCCCAAGAGGTGTTGCAAGAATATTTCTTGCGTGGCATTAAGCGTGCCGTGATTAATGAACATCTTGAAGGCGACCTTGTGAAATTCTATGGCGTGAATGGCACTTCTTTTTTCTTTTGGTTCTATCCGTTCGATACCGGGCACAGCAAGTATGGCTTAGAAGAAATCAACGGGAAATCAACGGGTATCAAGTTTGATGTTAAGGATTTGAAGCGCATTTGCCAGCGTGCTTCAGAGGAACTCAATGTTGAAATTTATGGAGGAGATTGCATCGTTTCGTCTGCCGGCGACATTAAAATCATCGATTTCAACGATTGGCCCAGTTTTGCTCCTTGTCGCGACAAGGCCGCCCCTCACATTGCCAAGCGTGTGATGGCCATCGTCAAAGAGCGGCAAGAAAAATAAAAAAAATATCAACGAGAAAGCTTTTGGCACAACCCGATGCTGTCGGGGTGCTTGCAACATACACATTACAACACATGAGTTTTAAAGGATTAAGAGAAGAATACAACGCATCGCTCAAATCGATGGACACCGAGGAGCACATCGACCTCTATTTTTATCGTCCTCTGGGCTTTGTATGGGCTAAGCTTTTCCAAAAATTGCACATCACCCCCAATGCTGTGACCATTGCATCGATTTTTCTTGGTGTGGCAGGTGGCATTTTGCTCTACTATGGCCGACCGGAGCAGGCATGGATCAACTGGGTGGGAATTGCGCTCATCGTTTGGGCAAACACCTACGACAGTGCCGATGGTCAATTGGCGCGTCTCACCGGGCAACATTCTCGCATAGGGCGCATTCTCGATGGCTTGAGTGGCGACTTGTGGTTTTTCGCTATTTATTTTTCGCTCGTTTTCAGACAATTTCAGTTTGGCGACAGCTTGTTGGGCAATTATTTTTGCTATGGGCATCATCACAACTGGTTGTTGTGGACGCTTGCATGGGGAGCCGGACTTTGTCATGCCAAACAAGCTGCCGTGGCCGATTACTACCGACAGTTCCATCTCCTTTTTTTGAAGGGGAAAGATCACAGCGAACTCGACAGCACGGCACAGCTCGATAGAGACAACGCCAAGCTCACATGGAGAAAAAACTTTGTTAAAAAGTTCACTATGCTCTTTTACCGCAACTACACAGCTCAACAAGAAGCCTTCACCCCCAACATGCAAAAGTTGCGACGAGAGTTGAGCAAGCGTTTCCCCGATGGCAATGTTGCCCAATCGTTTCGCAATGCGTTTCGTGCGAAATCATTGCCTTTGATGAAATACACCAATATGCTGTCGTTCAACACACGCATCATTGCCATGTTCATCTCGGTCATCATCAACATGCCGTGGCTCTACTTCGTGTTTGAGCTTGTTGTTCTCAATTCCATGCTGGTTTACATGATTTTGACCCATGAAAGGCGATGCAAGGAGTTGACCGTTGACCTTCAAGCAGGAAAATATCAATCACAATCCACAACGATATGATAAAAGGCATTATATTTGACTATGGCGGCACCATCGACAGCCGAGGAGTGCATTGGAGTTGGATCATTTGGGACGGCTATCGCGAGGCAGGAGTGAATGTTACGTTGGAGCAATTCAGAGAAGCCTATGTGTTTGCCGAGCGTGAATTGGCACGAGTGCGCCACGTTTTGCCCAATGACAATTTTCTCGATTTGCTTAACAAAAAGATGAACATTGAGTTTGCCCGCCTTGTCGAGCAGGGGCACACCGATTGCATCGAACAGGCCGAACGGGTGGCTCACTATTGCTACAATCGGGCAAGAGAGTGTGTGGAAGAAGCACGCCCGGTGTTGGAGGCTTTGAGTGCGAAATATCCCATGATGCTCGTGAGTAACTTTTATGGCAATATCGACAGTGTGTTGCGTGATTTCGATTTGAGAAAATATTTTAAAGGTATCATCGAAAGCTCGGTGGTGGGCATACGCAAGCCCAATCCCACGTTGTTTAAACTTGGCATTGATGCTTTGGAGATGGAGGCACACGAAGTGATGGTTGTGGGCGATAGTTTGAAAAAAGACATTTTTCCGTCCGAAAAACTCGGTTGCCACACTCGCTGGATTAAAGCACGAGGCTGGACCGACGACGAACAAACAACTACACGTCCCGGCATCATTTCTTCTCTCGAAGAGCTGATGAGCTTGTGAACATACGTTCAACGCGGGCAATGCTTATTGAGGATTGTTTTGCATTGTTTGCATTGTTTTTGCGACGTCGAATATATAGTGATTGCTTCGTTACTGTATTTCAAAAAATTATAACTAAATTTGCATCGCATTTCGAGTGTGCACAATTATAATGACGACTTAAACCATTGGTGTGCCGTCATCAGTTCCTAATATTAAGGCAATTATGCAAGAAATAGTAGAAGAAAGTATTGTAAAAGAAGGGAAAAAAAACTCTGACGCCATTTCTATTAAAGAATTTTTCATGGCGTGTGTCAATAATTGGTATTGGTTTGTGATTTCAATGATCGCCTGTTCATGCTTGGCGTTTCTCTATGCCAAGTCGCAACGCCAAATCTATGGTTCAACGGCAACAATCGTTGTTACAACCAACAGCAATAAATCCACGGGCAGCCAAGCGCAAATGTTTGCCGACTTAGGCATGTCGCCCGGAAACAATGTGTTGGCCAATGAAATCTATAAAATCCGTTCATCAAATTTGATGGAAAACGTGGTTGAACAGCTTGGGCTGAACATTCAGTACTACGGACACGTGTTTTTGCGTGACGTGAACAGCTACAAGACCAATCCGGTTCAAATCACACCGCTCAACACAGTTACCACTCCATTTTCTGTCACAGTCATTCCCAAGGGAGGAGAAGACTTTGAGTTTCAGGTGAACGATGGTCCTATGAAAAAGGCAAAATTCGGCAACAAGGTCAATTCGCAATTTGGCCCTATCGCCATCACCAAAACACACGTTTTTGCTGAAACATACAAGGATTATAAAGTTATCGCTCGCATCAACACCATTCAAGGTGCCGCCAAGGAATTGGCCGGAATGTTGAAGGCCGAAAATCCTGATAAATATTCCGATATCATTGAGCTTACTTTCTCGTGCGACAATGCCCGGATGGGAACCGACATATTGAATGCGCTCATCGCCGTTTACAACCAAGATGCCATCAACGACAAGAATCGTGTGGCACGAAGCACCGAAGCCTTTATTGCCGACCGCATTGTGTCGCTCTCAAAAGACTTGAACGGAGTGGACAGCCAAATTGCACAACTCAAGGTGAACACAGTGAATGCAACGATGTTCAGTGATCCTGCCACCAGCGTGAGGTATGTTGAAAACGCCAATGATGCCGACATGCAGATAAGCCTTGCCAGTCAAGTGTCGAGTCATGTGAGCAAAATGGGCGATAATGAACTTATTCCGAGCAATACCGGAATTAGCGATGCCGGCGTAGAAGGGCAAATTGCCCAATACAACGAGGCCATGCTGAAATATCAAAAGATTGCGGCTTCGTCGAGCGAAGAAAATCCGGTGATGGCCGACCTCTCCAAGCAGTTGCGCACCATGAAAATTACTATTTTGCGCTCAATCAACGGATATGTAAACCAACTCAAAGTCAAGCAATCCAATGCGCATTTGCAACAGGGTATGGCCACCGGCAGCATGGCGGCTATTCCTTCGCAAGAAAAAGCCATTACCGAAGTCACACGTCAACAGCAAATCAAGGAACAACTATATCTCTACTTGCTGAACAAGCGAGAAGAAAACGCTTTGCAACTCGCCATCACCGAGTCTAATGCCAAGGTGGTCGAGAAAGCCACGAGCTTGGGACTGATGGCTCCGCAACAAGAAAAGATTGTGGGACTGGGTGTGCTTGGCGGATTGATTTTGCCGAGTCTCGTTATTTTCATAATCTTCTGGTATCGCTCGCTCGACACCATGATTCACAGCAGAAAAGACATTGAAGATAATTGCAATATTCCCATCATTGGCGACTTGCCCGAGAAACGAAAAGACCAAAAGGGCAAGGAAGTCATTGTCGAAGAGAATGGCAAAGACCGCATTACCGAAGCTATGCGCATTGTGCGCAGCAATCTCGATTTTGTGATGCCTAAGACCGCCGACGACGAAGGAATTGTGATACAAATGACCTCAACAATGGCCGGAGAGGGTAAGAGTTTTGTCGCCATTAACTTGGCACTCACTTGCGCTCATGCCGGCAAAAAAGTAATTGCCATAGATCTTGACTTGCGCAAAGGGCGATTTACTGAATATGTGGGCGTTAAAAGTCCAAATGGAATGGGACTTAGCTCGTTCCTTTCAGGAAATACCGATTCGATCGACAACATTGTTACGCCGGCTGTGCATCACGAAAACATGGACTTTATCGCAATCGGAGCCATTCCGCCCAACCCAACCAACTTGCTATTGTCCGACCGGTTTAAGCTCTTGATTGCCGAGTTGAAGAAACGTTATGACTATATTATTCTCGACACTGTGCCATTTGGCATCATTGTAGATGCTACGCTCATCAACCGTTATGCCGATCTCACCATCTATGTGATTAGAGAAGGAAAAATTGATGTGCGTTATCTTGCCGACTTGCAGAAGATGAATGATGACAAAAAAATCAAGAATATGACAATTTTGCTCAATGACATCAAGCTCAAATCCAAAAAATATGGCTATGGCTATGGTTACGGCTATGGTTACGGTTATGGTTATGGTGAAGTTGAAGGGAAGTAAACCTGCAAGAGGATAGGCCGTTTAATAGAGGAAAATTTGTTGCCGATTAGGCAAAAACAAATAAAAAGACGATGAAAATAGCTATTGTTGGCACCGGCTATGTGGGGCTTGTGAGTGGCACATGCTTTGCCGAGACGGGAATTGATGTCACTTGCATTGACATTGATGCAGGAAAAATCGACAGGCTTAATCGGTGCATTATGCCCATATATGAACCCGGGCTCGAAGAAATGGTGGAGCGTAACATGAGAGAGGGCCGGTTGCACTTTTCTACCGATTTGTCGCAGGTGCTCGATGATGTTGAAATTGTGTTTTCGGCAGTGGGAACGCCTGCCGATGAAGACGGGAGTGCCGACTTGAGTTATGTGCTTGATGTGGCTAAAACCATAGGGCAAAACATGCGCAACTATGTGCTTGTGGTCACCAAGAGCACCGTACCTGTGGGTACTGCCCAAAAGGTGAAGCAAACCATCGTCGAAGAACAAAAGAAACGAGGCGTTGACATTGAATTTGATGTTGCCAGCAATCCTGAATTTCTTAAAGAAGGTGCTGCATTGAAAGACTTTATGAGTCCCGACCGTGTGGTGGTGGGAACCAATTCAGAACGAGCCAAGGGGTTGATGGAAACGTTATATAAACCATTCATGTTGAATAGTTTCAGGGTGATTTTTATGGATGTGCCTTCGGCCGAAATGACAAAATATGCAGCCAATGCCATGTTGGCGACCCGCATCAGTTTCATGAACGAAATTGCCAACTTGTGTGAAAAAGTGGGAGCCGACGTGCGCATGGTGCGAGCCGGTGTCACAAGCGACACTCGCATTGGTTCTAAGTTCATGTATCCCGGCTGTGGTTATGGCGGAAGCTGTTTCCCCAAAGATGTTAAGGCTCTCATACACACTGCACAAGAGTGTGGAAGCCCGGTTAGGCTGGTCGAAGCGGTAGAAAGCGTGAATGAACAGCAAAAACACATTTTGTTTTCCAAATTGGTAGAGCATTTTGGCTCTGTTCAAGCCTTGAAAGGCAAAAACATTGCCCTATGGGGACTTTCGTTCAAACCCGAAACCGACGACATGCGTGAGGCGCCAGCACTCGTGCTCATCAACAAACTGCTCGAAGCCGGAGCATGCATTCGGGCTTATGACCCCATTGCTATCAACGAAGCAAAACGTCGCCTTGGCGACAATCCAAGCATTGAATATGGCAAAAACCAATATGATTGCGTGAAAAATGCCGATGCTCTCGTCATTGTCACCGAGTGGAAAACATTTCGCGTGCCTTCGTGGGAAACCATCGCTGCCCACATGCGCGGCAACACGATTATCGATGGGCGAAACATCTACGACCCGGTTGAAGTGAATCGTGCAGGGCTCAATTATTATTGCATAGGTCATCGTCCATATAGGGTATAACCATTCGGAGAGCATGTGGAGGAAAGTCTCAAAAGAGAGTGGGTGTTAAAATTATTAACAATTTGTACTTGTAAATGGGAATCTGAATTACAATAATTAACACATACGAAAATTATACGAAAATGCTGTGTTAATAGGCATTTACACAATGTTTTTTCCCTTAAAAAGTGACCAAAAAATTAGATAACATTTTTTATGCGAAAAGTTAAAAAAAGGATAACGGTATTCATAGTCAACCATATAGCTTAACTTTGTACCGTATGGGCAGAGAAAAAGGCATTTCTCTACCGAAAAAAAGTTAGAACAATGAAGAAGTTAGTATTATTCCTTTTGATAACAATTGCTGCACTGACCACCATGGCAGGCGAAAATGAATACACACTCTACGGCACATTTTACTATCCGAGCTATGGCAGTCACACGGCGAGTGGCGATCGCATTAACGCCTCTAAGGTAAAGACCGGTGAACATCGCTGGGTGGCTCTTTCAAATGACATGTTCAAACGTTATGGCTTCAGCATCAACGACACCATCTATGTGAACAGCACCAACAATCCCACGGTGAATGGATACTGGGTTGTGAAGGACAAAATGGGTGGTCGCAAGAAAATCGATTTTCTCATGCACAGAAGCAATGTGAGCGGTTTTCGCAATGGCAATGTGACCATACGCAAGGTTGATGGCGACGAAGATGTAAACTTCGAGGAAAACGTTGCCGATGCCAACTGAATTTGAGGGTAACATAACATATTATTGCTGTCCGGTAAAAACAAATTGAAAGTCTGCAATCCGTTTGTATATGGGCAATACAGGCACTTTTACTCTATGGGGGCTTGTATTTCAGTTACAAATAGTAAGCATTATAAAAACGTTTGTTTTTATTAGACTA
>JBGYAB010000019.1:0-8980 GCA_041815985.1 Sodaliphilus sp.
AGCGCAGATGGTCAATGCCTACTATGCCCAACGAATTATTGACGTGTTCGAGAGAAACCCGAACATGCCATTAAATAAAGAAAGTGTGAATGAGATATTTAGTTTCGCTGCCGACGCAGCATAAAAATTAACGGAGTATTGAATGTAAGAAGAGAGAATTGAAAAGGAATTGAAAGAGGAGTGAAGGAACGATAGTTTTGAGTAGTTGCTTTGGGTTAAAGGGAGTTGCAGTAGCTAAGACAATAGTTTTTCGAGCTTACAAATTTACCCCTTGTCACTTAACCCTCATCACATGACAACGCTTGCCACAGCGTGTCGTTGGGCACCGGTGCGGTCACGTCCACTTCAATGTGCGAAACCGGGTGTTCAAACCTCATGCGATGGCTTTGCAGCGAAATGCCTCCATCGGGGTTGCTTCGTGGAGCCCCATACTTCAAGTCACCTTTAATGGGGCAGCCCATGTGTGCCAGTTGTGCCCTTATTTGATGTTTTCTGCCCGTGATCAAGTCCACTTCCAGCAGATAGTAGTTGTTGCTTTGAGCAATCACCCGATATTTCAACACCGCTTTCTTTGCGCCGGTTTTGGGCGTGTCGCTCACGTAGGTCTTGTTGTTTTTCTCCACGCTTGTGAGGTAGCCGGTGAGTGTGCCGGCATCTTGTGGCGGACGATTTTTCACGATAGCACGGTAAGTCTTGTGCACACCACCGGTTTTCAGCAGCTCGTTCATGCGCGATAGTCCCTTGCTTGTTCTTGCAAAGGCCACCAGGCCGCAAGTGGGGCGATCGATGCGGTGAATAACGCCGCAAAACACATTTCCCGGTTTGCCGCATTTTTCCTTAATCCATTTCTTCACTGCTTCCACGAGCGGTTCGTCGCCGGTTTTATCGCCTTGCACAATTTCGCCGCAAGCCTTGTTAACAACAACGATGTGATTGTCTTCATACACTACTTCCATGATGCAATAACTCCTGTTTTTTATATAATGTGTGGCAAAAGTAGTGTTTTTTTCTCGTTCAATCGCTCTGTGTCTTGCATGTTCTTCTTTTTTTCTTGCCTGCCATCTCTTGCCCACGCTCGGTTGGTTCTTTTTTCGGTTGTTTTGTTCTTTTTGTCAACTTTAACATTCTTTTTTGTTTCAATCGCCACCATTCTTGTTTTTTAGTTTTAATCAAAATTTGTTTTTTTTGATGATTTCCATGTTTTTTTTGACCGTCTTCCCACTTTTAACAATAAAAAATTAGTATAAGTAAAAAAAAATGTTTTTCTTTGCACTGCCTATCTAAGGACTATTTGTTAAGAAACTTAAGGACTAAGGTAATATCATTAAAAGGAAAATCGATAGAGCATGAGCAAAGAAGTGAGCTGTCGATGCTTTTTTAGGTATTTTAAAGTTGTTGACTGATAAATAATTATATATTAACACTGTAAACAGCAATTAGAAATTAAACAATAAAAATTAATCAGTGCTTATGAGTTTAAAAAAGTTACTTTTGCTCCTTGTCTTCACTGTGACAACATTGGCTGTGGCCGCTCAGGTCAAAGTCACCGGTGTTGTGCTTGATGATCACAACGAGCCTGCGATGGGTGCTACTATTGCACAGAAGGGGAAACCTGGTAATGGTACTGCAACCGACATGGACGGTAAGTTCACGCTCACTGTTCCTGCTAATGCTAAAATCGTGGTTTCTTATGTAGGCTTCGAAACTATGGAGGTTGCAGCCCAAAGCGGACCCATGAAAATTGTTCTGAAACCCAATGGTGGTGTGCAACTCGAAGGGGTTGTCGTTACCGGTTATCAGAAGGTTGACAAACGAACATTTACCGGTGCCGCCGCAAGTGTTGATGCCGACAAGGCAAAACTCTCGGGTGTGGCCGACGTGAGTCGCGGTCTCGAAGGCCGTGCCGCCGGTGTTCAGGTATCTAACGTGACCGGAACTTTTGGTACCGCTCCCAAAATTCGCGTGCGTGGTGCTACCTCCATCTATGGTAGCTCTAAGCCATTGTGGGTTGTCGATGGCGTTATCCTCGAAGATAATGTCGAAATCAGTGCCGACGACCTGTCGAGTGGCGACGCCACTACACTGATTGCAAGTGCTGTTGCCGGCCTCAATGCCGACGACATCGCCAGCTTCCAAGTCTTGAAGGACGGTTCTGCCACCTCTATCTATGGTGCCAAGGCCAATGCCGGTGTGATCGTAATCACCACCAAGACCGGTCGCAAGGGACACTCCTCTATTAACTACACCGGCGAGTTCACCTACCGCATGAAGCCCAGCTACAACGACTTCAACATTGCCAACTCGCAAGAGCAAATGAGTATCTACAAAGAAATGGAACAAAAGGGCTGGCTTGAGTTTGCCAACTTGGCCAATGGCTCTTCTTCGGGTGTATATGGCACAATGTACAAGCTCATCAACACCTACGATCCTGCAACCGGCCAATATGGTCTGCCCAACACCACGGCAGCCCGCAATGCCTATTTGCGTCAGGCCGAAATGAGAAATACCGACTGGTTCGACCGTCTGTTCGACAGCAACGTGATGATGAACCACGCCGTGAGCGTGTCGGGCGGTACCGATAAAGGCTCGTTCTACACCTCTATGTCGTTGATGAACGACCCGGGTTGGTACAAAGACAGCCATGTAGAACGCTACACGTTCAACGCCAATGCCATCTACAACATCACCGATAAGATTAAGGTGAAAATCTTGAACAGCAACTCCTACCGCAAGCAAAAGGCACCGGGCACATTGAGTCAGGAAACCGATGTAGTCAACGGTACAGTGAGCCGCTCGTTCGACATCAACCCTTACAGCTACTGTTTGAACACGGCGCGCACCATGTCGCCCGAAGCGTTCTACACACGCAACTACACCGACTTCAACATCTTCCATGAGTTGGACAACAACTACATCGACGTTGAGGTTGCCGATCTCAAGTTCCAGGGCGAACTTAACATACGCCCCATCATGAAACAATCTCAAAACTTGGAATTCAACTTCTTGGGCTCCTATCGTTACACCAACGCCGAGCAAAACCACTATGTGCTCGACAACAGTAACCAGGCTCAAGCCTATCGTGCCGGTGTGAACCCCGAGAATGCCATCATTCGTGCAAGCAACTCTTATCTCTACACCGATCCCAAGATCACCAATGCTCTCCCCGAGACAGTGTTGCCAAAGGGCGGTATGCTCTTCTACAGCAAGAATGCACTCTCTCAAATTGATTTCCGTGCCACTGCCCAATATTCTCAAAACTGGGGCAACGACCACGCAATCACATTGTTTGGTGGTATGGAAACCAGCCGTGTCGATCGCTACTATCAAGCATTTGAAGGTTGGGGCATCTGCTACAAAAACGGTAACTTGCCTTTCACCGACTATCGTCTCTTCAAGCAAATGCAAGAAGAAAACGGTGCTTACTTCAGCGACCAGCGCACTCACCGTCGCAACATGGCCTACTTTGCCAATGCCAACTACAACCTGTTCGGTCGCTACATTATCAACGGAACCATTCGTTACGAAGGTAGCAACCTGATGGGGCACACCACCCAAAGCCGTTGGTTGCCCACATGGAACATCTCGGGAGCTTGGTTGCTCAGCGAAGAGCCATGGTTCATTCAGTCGTCTTTGTTCAAAAAACAAATTCTCACTCATGCAAAACTTCGTGCAAGCTATTCACTCACCGGTGAAAGTGGCCCCACAAGCCTTGCCAATGCCGAAGCCCTCTACTACTCTACACGTCCTTGGCGTCAGGAAACCGACCAAATGGAACTCGGTTTGCACCTGAGCGCACTTGCCAACCGCGAGCTCACCTATGAGAAAAAGCATGAGCTTGACCTCGGTTTCGACCTCGGTTTCCTTGGCAACCGCATCAACCTCGTGTTCGATTGGTACAAGCGTAATAACTATGACCTCATTGGTCATATTTACACAACCGGTGTTGGTGGTGACTCTGAAAAATATGCCAACGTTGCCGAGATGGCTTCTCACGGTGTTGAGTTCACTTTGAGTACTACTAACATTCAGCCCAAGCGCGAAGGAGGCTTCGGTTGGACTACCGACTTTACTTTCTCTTACTCTAAGACTAACATCACTAAGCTCGTGTCGCGTTCACGCGTCATCGACTTGGTGCCCGGCACAGGTTTCGCCTTGCGCAACTATCCTCACCGTGCCATTTTCTCCTATCAGTTTGTAGGACTCGATGGCCATGGTATTCCACAAATTATCAACGAAAACGGCGAGGTTACAACCACCGATGTCAACTTCCAGGAACGTGAAAAGTTGGGACACTTGAAATATGAAGGTCCTGCCGACCCCACTATCAGTGGCGGTTTTGGCAACAACTTCTCTTGGAAAGGTTTCCACTTGAACGTGTTCATGACCTATTCTGCCGGCAACAAACTTCGTCTTACCCCAACGTTTGCTTCGGGCTACAGCGATCAGGTTGCCATGCCCAAGGAATTCAAAAATCGCTGGGTAATGCCGGGCGATGAGGCCAAAACCACTATTCCAGCCATTGCTTCACGTCGTCAGGTTTATTCCGATATCTATCTGGGTCGTGCCTACAGTGCCTACAACTACTCTACTGCACGCATTGCCAAGGGTGACTTCATTCGCTTGAAAGAGGTTTCTTTGACCTACGACCTGCCCAAGACATTCTTGCACATGATGCGTCTCAACTCTGCATCTGTCAAGCTGGCTTGCACCAACATCTGCTTGCTCTATGCCGATGATAAGCTCAATGGTCAAGATCCGGAATACTTCAACAGTGGTGGTGTGGCTTCACCAAACCCACGCCAAATTACTTTCACTCTGAGATTTGGACTTTAATTTTGAGAAATGTTTAATAATAAAGGAAAAACAATGAAGAAATTTTCTTATATATCTTTGGTGCTGGCCTTTGTTGCGCTCTTGCCCATGTCTTCTTGTAACGACTTCCTCGACACCACGCCCGATACTCGTGTTTACCTCTCAACGGTAGACCAGCTTCGCGACTTGTTGGTGACAGGCTATTCCACCACCAACTATGCCACTGTGTGCGAGCTGTCGAGCGATAATGTGATTGACAATAATGCCCCTGCTGCCGACGGCACTCGCAAAAATCTCTCGGCCTATTCGCAAGCCGACGATCAACTCTTCGCCTTTGAAGATGTGAACACCAGCATCGACAACGATTCTCCGTCAGGCATTTGGAGCGGTTGCTACCATGCAATTGCCACAGCCAATGCCGTTCTCGAAAAAGCCGAAGAATTCAAAACCAAGGGTGCCGATGCCAACGGACAGCTCGACAACACTACCAAGGCAAAATTAGATGCAGTCATGGGCGAAGCCTATCTGATTCGCGCCTACCACCACTTTATCTTGTGCAACGTGTTCTGCCTGCCCTATCGCGGTCCCGAGTTGAGCAAGTCGATCGATGGTATCCCCTACATCACAATTCCTGAAAATGAAGTGAACCCCACCTATGAGCGTGGCACTCTTGCCGACGATTACGCCAAAATGGAAGCCGACTTGGAAAACGGTCTTAAGCTGGTCAGCGACGAGTTCTACACCTCTCCCAAATATCACTTCAACAAGGCCGCTGCCAACGCTTTTGCCGCACGCTTCTATCTGTTCACCAGAAACTACCCCAAGGTAGTGGAACACGCAACAGCCGCTTTCAAGGGCAACGACCCGGCTAAAATTTGCTCCGACATTTGGGCAAAAACCGATTTCTACTACATTAGCGACATTGGTCGCTATTTCACCAGCGTTGAACGCGCCAACAACATGTTAATCATGTCGAGCTACTCCAAGTGGTGGCGTCGTTTCGTACAGAGTAGCCGCTATGCTTGCAATGGCAATGCCAAGCGTGCCACAATCCAAGGCCCCGGCCCGTCTTGGGAAGGCTTTGCCTACACCAACAATGCAACCGGCGAGAAGTTCTCGATGAATCCGTGCTTCCAAGGAACTCTTGGCACAGCAGGCGGTTCGGACTATGGTGCATATTTTGCCGGCACCTGCTTCGAGCAGTTTGAATTCACCGACAAGTTGGCCGGTATTGGCTATGTGCATGGAGTGCGCAGCGAGTTCAACACCGAGGAGACTCTCCTTTGCCGTGCCGAAGCCTATCTTTTCTTGGGCGAAATCGACAAAGCGCTCGAAGACCTCAAAGCCTACGACGCGTCGATGCAAACGAATGCCGAAACTACCCCCGACCGCTACAAGCCCATGACCCGTACTCTTGTAGAAAAATTCTACAGTCTCGAAGGTTCGCCTAATAGTGGTGGTCGCCAATATGGCATCATGAAAGACATTCATCTCGACGACGTGTGCCCAAGTGCATCTTATCGTGTGACTGCCGAAATTCTGCCTTACCTGCAGTGCGTGCAACACTTCCGTCGCATTTGGACTGTCCACACCGGCATGCGCTGGTTCGACATCAAGCGTCTGGGGCTTTCTGTAACTCACCAAGTGGGCGTTTCGGGTGCCAAGAGCGTGGGTGTCTCGCAAGGCGACGATAATGCTTGGTACATGGATCCTCACTACGCTATCCAAATTCCTGCCGAAATCATTGCGGCCGGTTTGAAGGCTACCCCGCGCGAACCACTGAAACTGACTGCGCTTCCCGAGGCAACAGTAATCACCACCATTGTTCCCGACAATAAAGATTAAGACATTAAAACATTAGAAAAATGAAGAAATCGTTTATATATTATTTATCATCACTTTTAATGGTGGGTGCCTGCTCTCTTTCTTTGTCATCGTGCAGCAACGACGAGCTGGGTGAAACCATCTTCCCCGATGTTGATGATACTTTCGACCCTTCGTCCACGACCTACAAGTTCGACAAGTGGCTTCATCAAAACTATCTGCAACCCTATAACCTGCAGTTCATCTACAAGATGAAGGACATCAGCACCAACATGAACTATAATGTGGTGCCGGCATCCTATCAAAATGCCATTGATGTTGCTGTGCTTGCCAAATATTTGTGGTTCGATGTCTACACCGATCCTGCTATTGTGGGCGACGGCATCAAGTTCCTCAAAGAAAATTCTCCTCGTGTAATTCACCTCATCGGTTCGCCCTCCTACAAGAGCGACGGTACCATTTTGATGGGTCTTGCCGAGGGTGGCGTGAAAATCTCTCTCTATGCCATCAACGACATGGACGTGAACGACATTGAGTCGATGAACGAATTGTGCTTCAAGACCATGCACCACGAGTTCACCCACATTTTGCACCAAAAGAAAACCTATCCTTCTGCTTTCAACCTCATCAGCAACGGTCACTACGACGATACCAACTGGGGCAACCGCAACAGTGGCGAAGTGCGCTCTTTGGGTTTTGTCACAACCTATGCTTCGAGCCAGCATCGTGAAGACTATGCCGAGATTACTGCCAACTACATCGTTAAGAGCGATGAAGAATGGGCAATGATTCTCGACGATGCAGGCCGCGGATGGGAAAAAGAAACGCTCACGGGCAACTTCTATTGCTACTATTACTACAAGGATAATGTAGCCGGCGACGAGAACAAGGCCTATGCCGCCAAAAACGAAGTGACTGCCTACACAACTCCCGATGGCGACAGCATCAAGGTGCTGTGCGACTCACGCACGAAAGCCTTGAAATTCTCTTCTGCCGAGTACATGGGCACTGCCCCCTACACGCAGCAAGACGATGGCAGCTATCGCGATGCCAAAGACCGTGTGGTTGACCAATATGGCTATCTGCTCGATGCAAGCGGCTACCGCATGAGAATACCTCTTCAAATCTACGATGTTGCCGATACCGACGGTATCGATGGTCGTGAAGCCATTCTCAAAAAGCTCGCTATTGTGCGCCAGTGGTTTGCCGACGATTGGAAAATCGACCTCGACAAGCTCCACCGGGCTGTTATTGAGCGTGAGCACAACTACGACATTGTTAAACTGCGCAAACAAATTGAAGATATGGAATAACGCTGTGCGTGTGTTCAAGTTATCATTACATTAATTCTAAATTCAACACGACAATGAAGAAATTTTTAAATATTTCGGTTTTAGCGATTCTTTTCGCCGGTGTTATGACCACCTCTTGCAAGCATGAGGAAGCCGACATCTTCGAAGAAAATGCGTCTAACCGACTTGCGCACTCGTTGGTCAATTACACCAATATTCTCACCGACAAAGGCGGCAAGTGGGAAATGCAATATTTCACTACCGAGAAAGAACCGGGCTATGTCTATTTGTTCACTTTCAAGAAAGACGGAACCGTTACCATCTCGGGCGACAATGTTTACATCAACAAGAAGCTCACGGGCAACCCCGATGCAACCGATCGCAAGTTTGCCAGCCACACTTCTTTGTGGGAGGTGATTGGCGACAACGGACCGGTGCTTTCGCTCAACTCGTTCAACCCGGTGTTCCACATTTTTGCCGACCCCTATCGCGATGGCGACGGACACAAGGGCGACTATGAGTTCGACCTCATGAAGTATAGCAACGACACCCTCTATATCGAGGGCAAGAAGCATGGCTCGCAATTCATCATGACCCGTGTTGCCGCCGATGTAGACGACCAGACCTTTATGAACGAAATCAGAGAATTGACCGGAAAGTTTTTCAATACCAATTTCCCGATTTCCTACATCAATCTTCCCTCGGGCTATCGCTATAAGTTGACCGATGGTGCTTCTTCAATCATGGGCATCTATGGCGAGAAAGACGACCCTTCGCTCGTGAAGTTCTTCAACTGCATCATTTCGCACGGAGGCTTGGCATTCATGAAACCGCTTGTGTTGCATGACGATTCCGCCCAGCAAGATTTCGTTGTTCAGCACTTTGTTCCTCAAAACGACGGTTCGCTCCTGTGCACCGACGATGGCAAGACCACCATCACAGCCGACCACTTGAGTGGCTGTGTGGCCGACAAAAACATGAGTTGGGAACTGATGCTGAATGCGACAGGCAAGCTGGGTGGTGAGTTTGAAACCATCGTTGCTCAAATACCG
>JBGYAB010000020.1:0-5584 GCA_041815985.1 Sodaliphilus sp.
AAAGGCATGGGGACTGAACGTTGAACCCGGCTTCATGAGCCACCAATTAATCGGTCTTTGTCCATACCTATATCAAAGTTATAAATTATCGAATTATTAACCAACGTACAAATGTACGACATTCAAACAAAATCAGTGCGGGCTCTAATGACCGATTGGGGTTTAAAACATGCTCTACAACACAATATTAAGCTCTAAATGCCATCATTTTTGAGAAAAAGCATTTTTTTCTCTTTTGTTTTGCCAAGTTTTCAGAACTTTTACTATCTTTGCACATGAAAAGCGTGTGAACTCTTTTATGATGTAGCGCACACTGACGCGTTACATTTTTACAAATCATTTAGTCTAAATTTCCCTACGTCGTTGACTTAGAGAGGTAGCATGTGAATGTAAAATCAATAAGAGACGACAGGTGAAGGCTTTCCGTAGTAACAGACTACTGGAAGCCTTCATTTCTTTATCATAATGATATGATGTCACACTCCGGCTTCTTCACTTGCCACGACACAGCTTGCAGGTGGAGTATCAAGGTGGGAGAATCAATGTTTTTTTTCAGAGACTATTTTTCATGTTAATCAAAGAGTAAAAAAAATTGATTGTCTCCCGACAACCAATCTTAATTAACCTTAAATCTAATACCATGAAAAACACGGTGCAAATATAGCGACTTTGTGATAATTAGCAATAGTTTTGGCAAAAAAACATCATCTCATTAACTTTTTTTATAACTCATGGGCGTAAAAGGCGATATTGCGACACCTATCATTCTTCTTCCCATTTCCTGCAAAAGCTCCTCATTTTGTTCTGGAAATATCCGGAAAAAATTCCTACATTTGCACTACTCATGTCCCTCTACTCATGAATGTTTTATATAAAATAGCATTTGTAGTTGCGTGCCTGCTTGCCGGCACACAACACACTGTGGCACAAATCGTAGTTCCAGCCAACCAAGAGCAAATCAACACCGACAGCATCAGGCGCGACTATGACAACCGCCCTTACTTTGGATTATACAAAGACAATTACTTCACCGTTGGAACTTCGGCAGGCGAAGGAAGTCCCACGGCAACCAACAGCGACGTAAAATTTCAAGTGAGCATTTCGCAACGTCTCACTCGCAGTACACTCCCGTTTCACACCTATGCATTCTTATTCTACTCTCAAAAGTGCATGTGGAATGTGTTTGAAAATTCCATGCCCATGCACGACCTCAATTTCAATCCCGGCCTTGGCCTTTCGAAATTGCTCATCAGCAAGGGTCGCCTCATTGGCAAGGTCACTTTGATGATTGAACATGAAAGCAACGGGCGTGACAAGCTGGACTCTCGAAGCTGGAATAAAATATCGTTGAGCAGCAGCATTTTCGTTGATCCCAACATCATGGTGCACGGCAAGTTTTGGATCCCCATCATCGATGGAGAGCACAATCGCGACATTCTGTATTACAAGGGCATTATGCAAGGAGGCATTCAGTTGATGTCGACCAACCGTCGCTGGGTGATGGCACTCACGCTTGTTAAGCGCAAAGGAAATATTTTCAACTCCAACACAATCATAGACTTGGGGTGGCGCATACGCAAGAACGACAATCAGTTTTTAATGTTACACTTCTACAACGGTTATGGTGAAAATTTGCTCGACTACAACAAATATCATTCACGCCTGCGCATAGGGTTACTCATTAAGCCCAAATTCTTCAGCGATTTCTGACAAAAAATCAAAAACAATCGCATTTCTCCATTTTGCCAACCTATCTCGGCAAACTACACGACCACACTTTGCACTCCTTGATGGGGCGACAGCATTCGTGCAGGAATCGACCGCCTGACTTTGTCAACAAGCATGTCGCGCATGGAAGTTCTGATGAAATGTGGCGTGGTCATGAACACAACCTCTCTTGTGGGAACCGGCAGAGCAAACGGTCTCACAAGTTGCTTTTGCTCTTCCGAGAGCTGCATGGTGGCAAGTTCGGGAATGAAAGTCACTCCCTTGCCGTGCTCCACAATGCGCATGAATGTTTCGATACTGCCCAAGTTATAGGCTTTTTTGCTCACACTTGCCGCTTTAAGCTGACAAAACTTCACCAACTGGTCTCTAAAACAATGCCCCTCATCGAGCAACCACAAAAATTCGCCCGTGAGATCGGCTGTCTTAATGGTTTTGTTTTTGAACAAAGGTTCATCTTGAGCCACATAGGCATAGAATTGCTCATAGAAAAGCGTGTGACACTCCATTTCGTCAAGTCCGTCGACTTTCGCCAAAATGCCCGCATCAATGTCGCCATGCAACAACGCCTTTTTCATGTGGGCAGTCTGCATTTCGGTGATGCGCAAATCCATTTCGGGGTATTCCATCATGAGTTGCGGAAAAAAACGAGGAATAAGATAGGGGGCAATCGTGGGCAACACACCAATGTTGAACACTCCAAGCAACGAGTGCTTTTCTTCTTCAACAGTTTCCCTTAACCGTTGGGCAGTGGCAAGCACTTCCATGGCCTGCTCAATGATGTGCATTCCGGCGGCAGTGGCTTCAATGGGTTGCCGGCGACGGTCAAAAATTTTGATGCCAAGTTCTTCTTCCAGCTTCTGAATCATCGAACTGAGGGTGGGTTGCGTCACATCGCAATACTCGGCCGCCTTGGCAAAATGCTTGCACCGATGCACAGCCATTACATATTCAAGTTGTTGCAGCGTCATTTACAATTCAAAGGGTGTGGCATTCAAGATCGTTTGCCACGATTTTAAAGTTATTTTTCTACAAATTTCAACATAATTCCATGTATTAGCAAACAATCGCTCAACATTTTTCTTTGCTTATAAAAGAATTTGTACTATCGAACAAGTGCAAAAATCATCATAGAACGCCCATGAACAAAGAGATAAAAGAACCTTAATAGATTTTTTCTATCGTCTCATAAATTTTATCGGTTGGAGAGCAGATGAAGATGTACATAACTTTGCAACGTCAAAACAAAACAATAACAACGTTAATAAAAAAATTTTAGCAATATGGAACCAATCATCAACGCACAAGCACCCGAATTTACAGTACAAGCTTTCCAAGAAGGAAATTTCAAAACTGTATCAAACAAAGACATTGAAGGCAAGTGGGCCTTGTTCTTCTTCTATCCTGCCGATTTCACTTTTGTATGCCCTACCGAGCTTGAAGACTTGGCCGGCAAGCACGAGCAATTGAAGGTTATGGGAGTTGAAGTATTCTCGGTGAGCACCGACACACACTTTGTGCACAAAGCATGGCACGACGCATCTGAAACCATCAAGAAAATACACTACACCATGCTCGCCGACCCCACCGGCGTGTTGAGTCGCGGCTTTGGAGTATATAAAGAAGACGAAGGCGTTGCCTATCGCGGAACATTCTTGGTTGACCCCGAAGGACGCATCAAGATTGCCGAAATTCAAGACAACAGCATTGGTCGCAATGCCGATGAACTCGTTCGCAAGATAGAGGCTGCTCAATTTGTAGCAACTCACGAAGGTGAGGTTTGCCCCGCAAAATGGAAAAAAGGTGGCGAAACATTGAAACCGAGCATCGATCTTGTCGGAAAGATTTAATAGATTCAAGTATACAACCGTTATCCTCCCTTCCCATAGCGGGTGGGAGGATAATTTTTACTCTCAAAAACAAAAACACAATGTTAGATGCCAATATCTTAGAGCAGGTGAAAGGCGTGTTGACCAACTTGCAATCCGACATCACATTCAAGGTCATGCGAAACAGTGACGACGAAAATTCTACCCGGTTTTCATCGTTCATCGACGAGATTGCCTCGTGTTCAAGCCATCTCAACGTTGAGTACTGCGATGGGACAGATTTTCGTTTCAACGTTCTGCACAATGGGCAAGACACCGGCATTAGTTTCAGAGGCATTCCCAACGGACATGAATTTTCCTCGCTGTTGCTGGCAGTGCTCAATGCCGACGGGCAAGGAAAAAACATGCCCGACGAAGCCATTGCCCATCGCATCAAGGCATTGCGTGGCAAGGTGCAATTACAAACCTACGTTTCGCTCACCTGCACCAATTGCCCCGATGTGGTGCAAGCATTAAACGTGATGTCACTCATCAACCCTAACGTGAGCAATGAGACGATCGACGGAGCACTCTACCAAGCCGAGGTTACACGTCTCAACATTCAAGGCGTTCCATCGGTCTACGTCAACGGCGAGCCATTTCATGTGGGACGCGGCGACTTGGGCACGTTGCTCGAAAAGCTGGAAGACAAAGTGGGAACAACACATGACGACACTGCCGACAAAACTGTGCGCGACTACGATGTGGTAGTGCTTGGTGGCGGTCCTGCCGGTGTTGCCGCAGCCATCTACTCGGCACGCAAGGGACTTCAAGTAGCAGTTGTGGCCGAGCGCATAGGCGGACAAGTGAACGATACCGTGGGCATCGAAAACATCATTTCTGTTCCCAAGACCACCGGCCTGCAACTGGCGGCCGACTTGCGTTCACACCTCGCCGATTATCCCATTGCCATCTACGACAATCGCAAAATCATGCAAGTGAGCCTCAAAGAAAAAATCAAGAGCGTGGCCGTGCGTGGTGGCGAAGAGTTTCATGCACCGGCCGTGGTGATTGCCACCGGAGCAAGCTGGCGACGACTTGGATTGCCCGATGAGAGCAAATACATTGGGCACGGAGAACACTTTTGTCCTCACTGCGACGGACCATTTTACAAAGGCAAAAATGTGGCGGTGATTGGTGCAGGCAACTCGGGTATCGAAGCCGCCATCGACCTGGCAGGCATCTGCAATCATGTAACCGTACTTGAATTTGCCGACACCATGCGTGCCGACGATGTTCTCCAACAAAAAGCGCAAAGCCTCAACAACATCGACATCTTCACCTCTACACAAACCACCGCCTTGCTTGGCAACGGCAAACAATTGGAAGGCATCACGGTAAAAGATCGCAAAACCAACCGGGAACGTAACATCAAACTCGATGCCGTGTTTGTACAAATAGGCTTATCGCCCAACAGCGAAGCCTTTAAAGATGAAGTTGAACTCACTCCTCGACACGAGATTGTGGTAGATGCCAACAACCGCACCTCGACAAGCGGAGTCTATGCCGCCGGCGATGTAACCACAGTTCCCTACAAACAAATCATGATTGCCATGGGCGAAGGTGCCAAAGCTGCCCTTTCGGCATTTGACGACCGCATTCGAGGCATTTTGTAACTTCTTTTTAGAAGAAAAGATAACGTCAACAATAACCAACAATCGCCTCATTTCATGAGGGCTAAACACTGATTATAGAATGTAGGCTGCTTCCCACAAAAGAAGCAGCCTTTTTCTCATCAAAATCACCTATAAACAAGGATAGATGCCAACAAGCAGACAAAAGCAGTCGAAAAACAACACGATGAACCGAAAAATGTAAACCTTAGCGATCTCCAATGATCGATTTGGCTTATTTCCTCATGACAAGTTGATTGGCATTCATGCGCTGCATGTACTGCTGAATGAGGGCTTTGAGCTGTTTTTCGAGGTGAGACTGCTGTGGAACTTTGCCCACAAGATTGTTTTTGAGCAAAGGATCGGTCTTGAAAAGAT
>JBGYAB010000021.1:0-4778 GCA_041815985.1 Sodaliphilus sp.
AATTTTGCGCAAAATTAATTAAAAAATTAAGATGAAAAACTTGATGAAATCGCTATTTTTTGCCCTTTCGTTGGCATCGACCCCATTTGCCGCACAGGCACTTGATATTTCAGACTTCACACTCCACAACCGTCCCTACGGCATTCCGGCCACTCAGCCGGCACTTGATGGCAAACATTACTATCAAATGGCAAGCGACGGCTCGTTGATATTCAAACACAACTATCGCACCGATGCAAGCGAGACCGTCGTGTTTGAGGCCGGGAACAATGGCAACATTCAGGGCTACATCATGAGCCCCGATGAAAGCAAAATTCTCTACTGGAACGAGGAAAACATGATTTATCGCTACTCATTCACTGCCAACTTCTATGTCTACGACATGAGTTCAAAAAAAACAGTCAAACTAAGCCAAGCCGGAGGTGAAGAAATTGCTACATGGTCGCCCGATGGAAAAAAAATTGCCTATGTGCAAAACAACAATATTTTCATCAAAAATCTTACCGACGGGGCTACAACCACGGTTACAACCGACGGCGAGAAAAATAAAATCATTAACGGCGTACCCGACTGGGTTTATCAAGAAGAATTTGGCATTTTAAACTCATTGTCGTGGTCGCCCGACAGCAAAACTCTTGCTTTCATTCGGTTCGACGAGAGCGAAGTGCCCATGTACTCAATGACTCTCTACGAGGGAGATTGTCAAGCCAATGAAAACTTTGCACTCTATCCCGGCAGCTACGACTACAAATATCCTGTGGCCGGCGAAAAAAACTCGGTAGTGAGTGTGTGGGCCTATAATATCGACAAAGGCAAGGTTTCTAAAATGAATTTGCCAATTACCGACAATCACTACATTCCACACATTGCCTTTGCACAAGACAACAGCAAACTCATGGTGAGTACTCTGAATCGCACTCAAAACGATTTTCACATCTATGCAGTCAATCCTGCCGATGCAACGGCAAGCGAGGTGTATCATGAAACAAGCGACAGCTGGATTGACAGTGAATTGGCCAATCAAGTAACCTATTATGACACATGGTTTATCATTCCAAGCGAGAAAACCGGTTACACCCAGCTCTATTGGTGTTCGCTCGATGGCAAACAACAAATTCAGTTTACCAAAGGCAATGAAAACGTGATGAAATACTATGGTTTTGATGAAAAACGCCAACGTTTTTACTATCAAACCACAGCCGGCCCGTTGAACCGCCAAATCAAGTGTGTGGACAAAGACGGCAAGCAACACGATGTCACTGCCGCCGATGGAACTTACAGTGCCAAATTCAGTAGCGATTTCTCCTACTTCATTCGCACATACAGCAATTTAAATACTCCAAACCAATATGTCATCTACAACCACAAGGGCAAAAAGGTGCGCGAACTGCAAATGAATGAAACCTATGCGGCAAAATTCACTGCCCCCGAAGTGGCCAAGCGTGAGCTCTTCACCTTCACAAGCGATGGCAATGTGCTAAACGGCTACATGATTAAACCGGTGAATTTCGACCCTTCAAAGAAATATCCTGTGATCATGGTGCAATACAGTGGCCCCAACTCTCAGCAAGTGCTCAACCGCTGGGGACTTGACTGGCAAGAGTATGCCGCAAACGAGGGTTTCGTTGTGGCTTGTGTTGACGGACGAGGCACCGGTGGTCGAGGAAAAGCCTTCCAAAGTGCAGTTTACAAGAACTTAGGACACTATGAAAGCATCGATCAAATTGCCGCAGCCAATCACATGGCAAGTTTGCCATATGTCGACAAAAATCGCATTGGAATATGGGGGTGGAGCTATGGCGGATATGAAGCATTGATGGCTATGTCTACTCCCGGCAACAACTTTGCCTGTGGCGTGGCAATAGCTCCTGTCACTTCGTGGAAATACTATGACACCATCTATGCCGAACGTTACATGCGCACACCGCAAGAAAACCCCGAGGGCTACAAAACCAGTGCACCTCTTGAAGCGGTGGACAAGCTGAAAGGCAAAGCACTCATCATGTTTGGCAGTGCCGACGACAATGTGCACATCATCAACGCCATGCAGTATATTGCCAAATTGCACGGACAACATAATCAATTTGACATGATGGTATATCCCAACATGAATCACAGCATCAATGGTTGCGACATACGCATGCCTCTTTATCAACGAGTGATCGATTTTTATAAGGAAAACTTGAAGTAAGGGTTAAGTTATTTATAAATTAGATGATTGTCATTACGGGTCCTACGGCATCGGGTAAGACGGGCAAAGCAGTGGCTTTGGCTCGTGCAATTGACGGTGAAATCATCAGTGCCGATTCGCGACAAGTCTATCGCGGCATGGACTTGGGAACCGGCAAGGATCTCGAAGAATATGGCGACATTCCCTATCACTTAATCGACATTTGTCCTGCCGGCTACAAATATAACCTGCATGAATTTTTGCGCGACTATCGGCAAGCGTACACCAACATTGAGGCACGAGGCAAACAGGTTGTGTTGTGTGGCGGCACCGGCCTGTATGTGGAAAGCGTAGTCAAGGGCATTCAACTGCCGCCTGTGCCTCAAAACCAAGAATTGCGTGCAGAGTTGTCGCACAAGTCACTCGACGAGCTTACCGAAATACTCAAGCAACACAAGACGTTGCGCAACAACAGCGATATCGACACTTGCCAACGAGCAATAAGGGCAATAGAGATATGCGTGTACTATGAAGAAAACCCTGCCTTAAAATCGGCCACAGAACCTCATCCGCTCACCGATGCAATAGTGATTGGAGTAGAAATCGACCGAGAAAATCGCCGTCAACGCATATCTCAACGCTTGCAAGCCCGGCTCAATGCCGGCATGATCGACGAGGTGCGCCAACTGCTTGAAAGCGGCATTCCGGCCGAAGATTTAATTTACTACGGCTTGGAATATAAGTTCGTAACGCAACATGTGACAGGCGAACTCTCCTACGAAGAAATGTTCACTTCTCTTGAAACGGCAATACACCGTTTTGCAAAGCGACAAATGACATGGTTCAGAGGAATGGAACGCCGAGGCACTCCCATCAACTGGCTTCCCTATGACTTAGATGATGAGCAATTTGTGACAGAGGTTTTGAAAATAGCAACAGACTTTAAAACAAAAAAATAATGACTAACGAAAATCTTTCTCCGCTACGAAAAGGCGTTGTGGGCGTACAATTTCTTTTCGTCGCATTCGGTTCAACGGTTCTGGTTCCACTTTTGGTGGGTTTAGATCCTGCAACAGCCTTGTTTTGTGCAGGCATCGGAACTTTCATCTTTCATCTCGTGACGAAAGGAAAAGTTCCCATTTTTTTGGGTAGCAGCTTTGCATTCATCGCCCCCATCATCTCCTCGGCCAAGCAATGGGGCATGCCCGGCACGCTGGCAGGGCTTGTTGGTGTGGCACTCGTTTACTTTGTGATGAGTGCATTGGTGAAATGGCAAGGTAAAAAGTTGCTCGACAAGCTGTTTCCGCCTGTTGTCATTGGTCCGGTCATCATTCTCATCGGGCTGTCGCTGTCGAGCAGTGCAGTAGACATGGCCAAAGACAACTGGACACTGGCATTTATCGCCCTCATCACGGCAATTCTCGTGCTTTCGTTGGGCAAAGGAATGCTCAAACTCATTCCCGTGGTGTGTGGTATTATCGTAGGCTATATTGCCGCTTGTTTCATGGACTTAGTAGATTTTAGTGCAGTAAAAGCCGCTCCTTGGCTGGCACTTCCCGGCTCACTCAGCCATTTCAAGATGCCGCAATTTGCATGGGAGCCGTTTGTGTTCATGATTCCGGTAGCCATTGCACCGGTCATCGAGCACATTGGCGACGTTTATGTTGTGGGAGCAGTAGCTCACAAAGACTTTGTGAAAGAACCCGGCTTGCACCGCACTTTGTTGGGCGACGGTTTGGCCTGCCTCTCATCGGCCTTTTTTGCCGGCCCTCCGGTAACGACTTACTCAGAGGTTACCGGAGCCATGTCGATTACCAAGGTAACCAGTCCACAAGTCATTCGCATTGCCGCCGGCACCGCTATCGTGTTCTCGGTTGTGGGCAAATTGAGTGCCTTGCTGCAATCGATCCCCACTCCGGTATTAGGTGGCATCATGTTGCTTTTGTTCGGCACAATTGCCACTGTGGGCATTCAAAATTTGGTTCAGCACAAAGTCGATTTCAACGACACTCGCAACATCATCATCATTTCGGTGACACTCACATTGGGCATTGGCGGAGCCATTCTCGATTTTGGCAATTTCTCAATGAGCGGTATTGGGCTTTGCGCCATTATCGGCGTTATCTTAAATCTGCTGCTTCCGAAAACGAAAAAATAACCTCATCTCACAAAGATGATAAAAACAAATGGGCAAGCAACCTTGTTATCCAAGGAAACTCGCCCATCTTTATATTCAATGCCTTATAGTTGCATTTTATAGATCTTTTCTCCCACTTTAAGCACATATATGCCTTGTGAAGCCTTGATGCGCATTGTTGAACCGTTGCCACCGGCCATGCGCTCGTGCAGGAGCCTGCCCTGCAAGTCGAAGAGTTGCACAGTGCAACGCTCCACAATGTTTTCTACAACAATTTCATCATTGTCCTTATAAACAATAGTCCGTTAAATTTTTGTGGTTTGTGAAACTCTCGCCCTAAATCCAACAGGAATTGTGTCATAAAACAAACACGATAAGGCTTTGAAAAAGAATGAGTTAGATAACAAAATATAACATAATAAAATCGGCTATCTCGCTGATTTTCAGTAACTTTATAGGTTGAAAAAGACA
>JBGYAB010000022.1:0-81507 GCA_041815985.1 Sodaliphilus sp.
AACTATCCAGATTTCAGATGTAAAGGCATGGGGACTGAACGTTGAACCCGGCTTCATGAGCCACCAATTAATCGGTCTTTGTCCATGCCTATATCAAAGTTATAAATTATCGAATTATTAACCAACGTACAAATGTACGACATTCAAACAAAATCAGTGCGGGCTCTAATGACCGATTTGGGATTATTCTCGTTTTCGGCGCTGGGGGATGGTGAAAAAACGGTAAAAAATAGGAATATTTGAAAAATATGTTTACTTTTGCAAGTGTGTTTTTCATGGTATTAGATTTAAAAAGTGTGTGGAGGCTGTCGCGAGACATCTTCCACTTTGTTTTTTGAGGCACAATGTATTGTGACACATTGTGGGGTAGGGGTGGGGAGCTTTTGGATTATCGTTTCGATGGTTTGGCAAATTTTGCACGATAGCGCACCCTCACGTTGCCTTTGAGCATGTTGGCCAGTTTTCCGCGAATCAGCTGTTTGCGTATCGGTGAGATACGGTCGATAAATAGTTTACCGTCGAGATGATCGAATTCGTGTTGAACAACTCGTGCCAAATAGCCTTGTATGTCTTCGTCGTGCTCTTGCCAGTTTTCGTCGAACCAATGCAGATGTATTTTGCTATGGCGAGTCACGCTTTCGCTGATGCCCGGCACGCTCAGGCAGCCTTCTTCACGTGTCACGGTTTCGCTTTCTTCGTCAACGGTCATTACCGGGTTGATGAGAACCTTTTGCACGCCTTTGAGTTCGGGAAAATCGTTTTTCAGCACATCAACGTCAATGTACATGAGGCGCAGGCTCACGCCCACTTGTGGGGCGGCGATGCCAATGCCGTCGCTATCGTACATTGTGTCTTTCATGTTCTGAATGAGTTCGGCAAGCCCTTCATGGCTTTTATCGACATCTTTCGCAACTTCGCGCAGAACGGGCTGACCATATATATATACCGGTAGTACCATAAATGTTGTTTGTTTATAATGTGCGTTTGCTTTCTAAGTAATCTGTTAATATAATCGTTGCCGCAATGGCATCGACACGGGCTTTGTCTTGCCTGTCGCTTTTTTTCATTCCTCCGTTGAGCATTGCCTGATGGGCGATGGTGGAGGTGAATCGCTCGTCGTACATGACAATGGGCATTGCAGGCATTTCTTTTTTCAGTCGCTTGATGAATGGAGCGATGTAGCGCATGCTTTCGCTTGGCTCGCCGTTGAGCTGTGTAGGCTCACCGATGACAATCGCCTCAACCTCTTCTCTCGCTGTGTAGTCTTTTAAAAACGACATCAACTCGTGGGTTGGGACGGTGCCCAAGGCATTGGCGATAATTTTCAGAGAGTCGGTCGCTGCAATGCCTGTGCGCTTGCGTCCATAGTCTATTGCGATAATTCGTCCCATCGGGTTACACAGTGGAGATTAACTATTCATTGTGAGCAGCAGTTCCTCGTTGTTGCGAGTTTTCAACATTTGAGCTTTGATGAACTCCATTGCTTCAATCGAGTTGCGATCGCCTAAGAAGCGGCGCAAAATCCACATGCGGTTAAGTGTGTCTTGGCTAAGCAACAAATCGTCGCGGCGCGTGCTTGATGCCATGATATCAACGGCAGGGAAGATGCGCTTGTTGGCCAGTTTGCGGTCGAGTTGCAACTCCATGTTGCCTGTGCCTTTGAATTCTTCAAAAATCACCTCGTCCATCTTAGAACCGGTGTCGATGAGTGCTGTTGCAATGATTGTGAGACTGCCGCCGTTTTCAATGTTGCGTGCCGCACCAAAGAAACGCTTGGGGCGTTGCAGGGCATTGGCGTCGACACCACCCGAGAGAATTTTGCCCGAAGCCGGGGCGTTGGTGTTGTAAGCCCGGGCAAGGCGAGTGATAGAGTCGAGTAAAATGACCACATCGTGACCGCATTCGACCATGCGTTTTGCTTTGGCCAGCACCAATTCTGCAATTTTTACATGCCGTTCGGCCGGCTCGTCGAATGTCGAAGCTATCACTTCGGCGTTCACGCTGCGTGCCATGTCGGTAACCTCTTCCGGACGTTCATCGATCAAGAGAATAATCATGTAGGTGTCGGGGTGATTTTTGGAGATTGCGTTGGCAATGTCTTTGAGCAGAATCGTTTTGCCGGTTTTGGGTTGAGCCACGATAAGGCCACGTTGTCCCTTTCCAATGGGGGCAAACATGTCGACAATGCGTGTTGAAATATTGGGGTGGCTGTGATTTTCCAAATCGAATTTTTCGTCGGGGAACAGTGGCACAAGATGCTCAAAAGGCACACGGTCGCGCACAAAGCCGGGAGTGCGTCCGTTGATGAGTTTTACTTCGCAAAGCGGAAAATATTTTTCGCCTTCTTTGGGTGGGCGAATTGTGCCCTCTACAACGTCGCCGGTTTTGAGACCGTTGTTTTTTATTTGTGTTTGCGACACATAGATATCGTCGGGCGAAGTCAAATAGTTATAGTCGCTCGAACGCAAAAAGCCATATCCGTCGGGCATGATTTCCAGCAGTCCGTTGCCTTCCAAGATGCCCTCAAAGTTGTAGGGATTTTCGTTGTAGGGGTTGTCAAACTCAGCTTGTTGTTGAGGTTGTGGCTGTTTGTTTTTATTCTTCTTTTTATTGTTGTTCCGGCCTTGTTGATGCTCCATTTCTGCCTTAGGCTCTTGAATGATAACCGGAGCCTTTGCGGCTTCTTCGGCGGCACGGCGCAGTTCTTCTTCGCGTCGACGAGCGGCTTCTTCTTTCTCGGCTTGGGTGCGTGGTCTGAATGAATGCACAGCCCCGGTATTGAAAAAAGAGCCAAGTCCCATGCCTTGTCGCTGTTGTTTGCCCGAGTTGTTGCCACCTCCTGTGTCAAAGAAACTCTTGAAGTCATCGCCGTTGTTTTGCATAGGTTCTTCGTTATAGGGATCTTCGTAATACTCTTGGACGTATCCCTCTTGCGGAGCTTCATAAAGGGGGGCATCGAATGTATTGTTGCCGTAGGCCGGTGGTATTTCATCCTCAAAGCTCTCTTGCAGTTGGGTGACATCTTCGGCAGGTTGTTTGCTATCGTCTTGGGGCTGTTGTGGCGATGCAGATTGTTGCTGTTGCAGTTGTTGGTCGACTGCGTTAGCCACCTGCTGTTCTTCTTGAAACATGAGTTGCGGTTGTTGTTCGGCAACTTGCTCTTGCGCTTCTGCACCTTTAACGATGCGTTTTCTTTTTGCCTTTTGAGGCTCTTTGTTAGCATCGGTTTCTTGAATGTCGCTTTTGACGGTAACAGCCTTTTCTGTTTTTTCGGCCACTTGGAGATTTTCTTTTTTCTCTGCTTGGGTTGCAGTTTTGTTCTCTTCTTTCCCGGTTGTGGTGTTATTTGTTTTTTCTGCCTTTTTTTGCGTAGCCTTTTCGGTTGCAGTTTTAGCGTCGTCTTCGCTTTCTTTGAGGTTTTCAGCTTTTGCAGGTTTCGATTTGGTTGTTCTTTTCTTTTCAACCTTGGTTTCTGCAACTGTTGCTGTTTCCTCCTTGGGTTTTGTTGCAGTTGCTTTTTTGCCGGTTTTGGCAGGGCTTTCGTTTTCTTTCTTGATGCGTGTGCGTCTTTTTTTTACACCTCCGCCCGGGGCATTTTCTGCCTCTTGGATCGCTTGTTGATCAAGAATTTGATAAACGAGTTCCTCTTTGTCGGTGGAATCAACCTTTTTAAGCCCCATGGTTTTTGCAAGATCTTTCAGTTGATCTTCTGCCATAGACTGCAAATCATTGATGTTATACATAAAATGTTCTGTTAGATTTTCTATTGTCCCTCACAGGTCACGACAAATGCCAATAAGCCTAACAATAGATGATGTGTTGTATATCTACTAAAGTGATTTTATTATGATAAATGTGGGAGGCTATATCTTGTACAAACCATTTATAATTTGATTGAGTGAAAGAGTTATAGCCGCTTGAAATACGACACAAAAGTAAGAAGATAATTTTATCCGACCAAATTTTTGCAGAACATATTTTACTTCGATGGTATCAATTAATATTATTTTACAATTAGATGACGCAAATATTTGTGTATTTCAGTAAAAAATAGTAATTTTGCATGCCATTACAAGTTTTCGGCGTTTACCGCGTCGGTTAATGTGTAAAATTAATAAAGATAAGATATAAAAAATGAAAAAAGGTATTCATCCTGACAATTATCGCGAAGTGTGCTTCAAAGACATGTCTAATGAAGAAACATTCATCACTCGCTCTACTGTGTCCTCAAAGGAGACAATTGAAATTGATGGCAAGACTTATCCGTTGGTAAAGCTTGAAATCACCAGTTCTTCTCACCCATTCTTTACCGGTAAGCAGAAACTCGTTGATACCGCCGGCCGTGTTGATAAGTTCATGAGCCGTTATGGTAATCGCAAGAAAAAAGAGGCTTAATCAATTAAGCGTTTGAGATAAAAAAGAGTTGCAACTCACCAATGAGATTGCAACTTTTTTTTGTGGAATTTTTGTTGGTGGGGGGAGTGTGAAGTGCTTTTTGAGGCAAGTTATTTTATTCCTCCTTGTCATTTGCACTTTCAGCTCCTTGTTTAGAAAGTCGGCGTGTAACTTGCATTTCGGTCATGTATTCTATGCCCCAGCTTATTGCGGCGAAAATGAACGACATGCCGGTGATTTTAATGAGCAGGGTAGTGTCTTCTTGAGTGATAAACAAGGTCACGACACCGGCAATCGCAATGGCGAGTGGGGCAGCGTAGTGCCACGGCTTGAACTTCAATCGATTGTGCGACATGACCATGTAGAGCAGGTGATAAATGCCGAGAATAATGATTAAGATGGAGAAAATGATGCTGAGTGCACCTTTGAACAATTCCGGCCTTAGAGTGAGAACGATGCCAAAGCACAAGCCGCCAATGGCAGGAATGATGCCCATGAATTCGATTATTTTGCGTTCTGCCCGTTGCAATGACACCATTCCGGCAAACAGCAATGAGGGAATGATGAATACAATGCCCAGAATTTGAGCTACAATTTTCATGAGTTCATTTCCATTGTCTTTGGAGAAAAACAAGAATAAAACGCCTGCTGCCAGTAATATCAAGTTAATGAGCAAGGCCGGGAATGCTTTTTTCATTTGAGTTGTCATTTTTTAGCTTTTGTTGGTTTCTACATGCGCTCGAGTGTTGAAAGAAGGGCTGTCGGCTTTTGCATGTCGTTGCCACCTGTAAAGTTTTTCAAAGTTACACATTTCTCAAAGAAAAGGGCATGAATTTGCTCGGAATTTTGTAAGTTTGCCAAAATTTTCTCAACAACATGTTAAAGCTATTAGCAATCATCAACCCAAAATCCGGAACAGGAAAGAAGACCAATGTGGCAACTTTAATAGAAAAGGTCATTGACAAGGACGTTTTTTTTGTTGATTTTCGCACGGTTTCGGCCGAAGGCGATGCTTTTAAGTTTGCCACCGAGGCAGTCGAAAATGCCTATTATGGTGTGATTGCCGTGGGAGGCGATGGCACCATCAATGGCGTAGCCTCGGCACTCATTGGCACCGATGTGGCTCTTGCCATTGTGCCGGTTGGCTCGGGCAACGGACTTGCACGGCACCTGAAAATTCCCATGAAGATTGAAGACGCTTTGATGGTTGTAAACAAAAACTTAATCGAGAAATTTGACTATTGCACAGTAAATGATCGCCCCTTCATGTGCACTTGCGGAGTGGGCTTCGATGCGCAGGTCGCCTATGATTTTGCCGAAGACGGGAAACGCGGGCTTACGACCTACCTTAAAAAAACGATTGGAGACTATCTGCACTACGAGCCACAAAAGTATGTCATTGAGCTCAATGGGCAGCAAGTAGAGGAAAAGGCTTTTGTGATCACCTGCTGCAATGCCGCTCAATATGGCAACAACTCCTTCATTGCTCCGCATGCCAGTGTTCAAGATGGTTTGCTCGATGTAACAATGATAACCCCATTTCCATTCTTTATCGCCCCATTTGTGGGCTTGAGTCTCTTTTTGAAAAACATTGATAAAAACCATTATGTGCAAATTTTCAGAGCAAGCGAAATTAAAATTCACCGCAAAGAAACCGGCCCGATGCACATTGATGGAGATCCGGTCGAAATGCCTGCCGATTTGCACGTTAAGTGTCACCCCGGTGGCTTGAAGATGTTTAGCCCCGGCTTGGGCGAAAACAATGTGCCACACAAATGCGCTGTCGCATCAAAGAAATAGTTTTTTCTTGAATTGCTCGTGCTGTTATACCGATAAAGTTTTTCCTTAATTTATCGGTACTTTTTCCTACATTTTGTTTTGCAAAACTCATAATTAATGTGTAAATTCGTGTCGAAACCAAAAGATAACCATACTAATATAACACAAACTCACAATGAGCTATTTAAAATTTGACAAGAACCTGATGATTAATCTTGAGCAATCTCTTCCCAAAGAGATGTTGCGCACCAATCATTTGGGGGCTTATCATTGTACAACAATCGTGGGAAGCAACAGCCGCAAGCAGCATGGTTTGCTGGTAATACCCATTCCTGAACTTGACGACAATCATCACATTTTGCTGTCGTCACTCGACGAAACGGTTATTCAGCATGGTGCACCGTTTAATTTGGGATTGCACCGATATGCAGGCAATGTGTTTAGTCCCAACGGACACAAATATATTCGCGAGTATGATTGCGAACGGGTGCCCACTCACACCTATCGCGTGGGAGGAGTGATATTGAAGCGCGAAAAATTGTTCATCACCGATGAAAACCGCATTCTCATTCGCTACACGCTTGTAGAGGCACACTCTAAAACCACACTTCGTTTCAAGCCGTTTCTTGCTTTTCGCAATGTTAATGAGCTTTGTGTTGAGAATAATGTCGCAAGCACCGGTTACGAAATGGTTGCAAACGGCATTTCCACTTGCATGTACGATGGTTACCCTTCGTTATACATGCAATTGAGCCGTAAACCCAAGTTTGTTTTTGAACCACATTGGAACAAAGGCATTGAGTATTTTAAAGACGAGGAAAGAGGTATTCCATATAAAGAAGATTTGTATGTGCCGGGATATTTTGACATTGACATTAATAAAGGGGAGAGCTTGATTTTTTCGGCAGGAACCAGCGAGGTAAAGCCGAGAAACCTCGGAAAGATGTATGAGTATGAACTGAGTATCCGCACTCCACGCACAAGTTTTTACAATTGCCTGAAAAACAGTGCAAAGCAGTTTTGTATTAGAAATGGCGAAGATAGCTATGTACTGGCAGGTTATCCGTGGTTCACGACAAGAGCTCGCGATCAGTTCATTGCACTCCCCGGTTGCACGCTTTCTACTCATTGCCAAGAAAAGTTTGAAGCAACAATGGAGACCGCTTCTCGGGCATTCGACAACTGGATTAACCATGGTGTAATCGATATCCGACTGCAAGGCCTTGATTTGCCCGATGTGCCATTGTGGGCAATTTGGGCAGTCCAGTGCTATGCCCATTACAATGGTATGACCAAAACGCGCAATCGCTATGGTGCATTGTTGTATGGTTTAATTAAGTTTGTGATTAATGGTAAACACCCTAATTTGTCGTTGAACGCCAACGGACTTGTGTGGACCGATGGAACAGATAAACCCATGTCGTGGATAGATGCTTCGAGATCCGACGGAAAGCCCTTGATAGCGCGCACAGGCTTTTTGGTTGAATTCAATGCTCTATGGTACAATGCACTGATGTTTTTGCAGGAACTGTTTGCCGATGACGAAAGTTATGAGCATGAAATTGCTTGTTGGCACAAGTTGAGCGTAAAGTGCAGAGAGGCGTTTGTTGAAATGTTCTTGAATGAACATGGCTACCTCTATGACTATGTGAACGGAACTTATGCCGATTTGAGCGTTCGTCCCAACATGGTCATAGCCATAGGACTTGACCATTCGCCACTCAACCGCAGTCAGTGCAAGCGTGTACTCGATATTGTCACACGAGAATTGCTCACTCCCAAAGGATTGCGCACACTAAGCCCCAAGAGTTATGGCTATAACCCTTGGTACGTAGGCAACCCCGAACAGCGTGAGCAGGCCTACTATTCCGGCTCTGCACGACCGTGGCTCATGGATTTTTATTGTCACGCCTACATTAAGGTGTTTGGCATGAGTGGTGTTTCTTTTGTTGAGCGCATGATGATTGGGTTTGAAGACGAGATGTCGCAAGGAGGCATTGGTACGCTCTCGGAACTTTACGACGGAAATCCTCCCTTTACAGGACGAGGAGCCGTTAGTTTTGCCGCCAATGTCGGAGGCATTTTGCGTGTGCTTCGAATGCTCAAGAATTTAGATGTGTAAAGTGAGATTGTATCATGAATTACTTATAAAATATAGTTATGAAAGCATTAATGTTTGGCTGGGAGTTTCCTCCTCACATTTCGGGCGGTCTTGGTACGGCAAGCTATGGGCTTACCAAGGGTATTACCGAGAATGGCAACATGGAGATAACTTTTGTGATGCCCAAGCAATGGGGCGATGAGCCAAAAGAATATACTCGCATTATTGGTGCGAACACAACGCCTGTTGCATGGCGCGATGTGAATTGGCAATATGTGCACGGTCGCTTGGGCGATGTTGTTGACCCGCAATTGTATTTCGACTTGCGCGACCACATTTACAGTGATTTCAACTACATGAACACCAACGATTTGGGGTGTATCGAATTTTCGGGACATTATCCCGACAATCTGTTGGAAGAAATCAACAACTATTCCATTGTGGCCGGGGTTATTGCTCGCACAGTGCCTTGCGATGTCATTCACTCGCACGATTGGCTCACCTATCCGGCCGGCATTCATGCCAAGCAAGTGACAGGAAAACCGCTTGTCATTCATGTGCATGCAACCGATTTTGACCGTAGTCGTGGCAATGTAAATCCCACGGTATTCAACATTGAGCGCGATGGCATGACGCACGCCGACCACATTATTACCGTGAGTAATCTCACTCGGCGCACCGTGATTGAAAAATATGGAATTCCTGCCGAAAAGGTGACAACTGTGCACAATGCCGTGGAGCCGTTAAGCAAAGATTTACTCAATATTCAAGTACCTCCCAAACGTGGCAAGATTGTGACTTTCTTGGGACGCATCACCATGCAGAAGGGACCGGAATATTTTGTAGAAGCCGCAGCACAGGTGCTCCACAAAGTTGGTGACGTGCAGTTTGTGATGGCCGGTAGTGGCGATATGATGAACAAGATGATAAATTTGGCCGCAAAACGCAACATCAGCGACAGATTTCATTTCACCGGTTTTTTGAAGGGCAGGCAGGTGTATGAAATGTTGAAGGCAAGCGATGTCTACATCATGCCCTCGGTGAGTGAACCGTTTGGCATATCGCCTCTTGAAGCCATGCAGATGGGAGTGCCTTCCATCATTTCAAAGCAGAGTGGTTGCGCCGAGATTTTAAATAATGTGATCAAGGTCGATTATTGGGACATTGATGCGATTGCCGATGCTGTCTATTCTATTCTTAGCTATCCTGCAATGTACACCCAATTGCGCGAAGAGGGACTTGCCGAAGTCAACCAAATTGTGTGGAAAAAAGCAGGAGCCAAGTGCATTAAAATATATAAAGATTTGATTAACAAGTATTGATAAAAGGAATTAAGCGATGAAAGCAATTTGTTTTTATTTTCAAATACATCAACCATTCAGGCTGAAGAATTATCGATTTTTCGACATAGGCAACGATCATTACTACTATGACGACTTTGCCAACGATGAAATCATCACCCGCATGGCACAACGTTCCTATTTGCCTGCCAATCGCATGCTTCTTGACATGATTGAACGCTATGGCAAGAAGTTTAAAGTAGCTTTTTCTATCAGTGGCACTGCTCTGGAACAGTTGGAGCAATATGTGCCGGAGTTTATCGAGTCGATGAAAACTCTTGCCAATACCGGCAATGTGGAGTTTTTGAGCGAAACCTATGCCCATTCGTTGAGTTCGCTTGAAGCTCCCGAAGAGTTTTTGGAACAAGTGAAAGAACACGACAAAAAGATTTTCTCTCTTTTTGGGCAACACCCCAAGGTGTTTCGCAATACCGAGTTAATCTATGATGACGACATCTCGGCATTGGTTCAATCCATGGGGTTTAAAGGAATTGTGACCGATGGCGTAAAGCACATTTTGGGTTGGAAGTCTCCTAATTATGTCTACAATTCTGCGGTTGCTCCTCAATTAAAACTTATTCTGAAAAACTCTAAATTGAGCGACGATATCACTTATCGTTTCAGCAACACCGGTTGGGCGAGTTATCCGTTGACGGCCGATAAATTCATCGACTGGATTGCAGATTTGCCCGAAGATGAACAAATTGTGAACCTGTTCATGAACTATGAAACCTTTGGAGAGTTGCAACCGCAAGAAAGCGGAATTTTTGAGTTCATGAAAGCATTACCGCGTTTTGCCACCGAAAAGAAAATTGAGTTTTGGAAACCAAGTGAAGTGATTGCCAAAATGAAATCGGCAGGCAACCTCGAAATCCCTTATCCCATTTCATGGGCCGACGAGGCACGCGACACCAGTGCTTGGCTTGGCAATACCTTGCAGCAAGAGGCAGTGAAAAAATTATATTCTGTTGCAGAGCGAGTGCGATTGTCGCAAGACCGTCGTTTAAAGCAAGATTGGTATTACTTGCAGGCGAGTGACCATTTTTTCTATATGAGTACCAAGCATGCCAATGACGGTTCGGTTCATTCGCATTATAGCCCTTACGATTCGCCCTATGCGGCTTTTACCAATTATATGAACGTGTTGAGCGATTTCATGATTCGCGTTAATGAACAGTTTCCGCAATCAATCGACAATGAAGAGTTGAATGCCTTGTTGCTCACTATTCGCAATCAAGAAAAAGAAATCAGCGATCTCAATCGTGAAGTGAAAATGTTGAGGAATAACATTGTTAAGGGTGCGATTGATGATTTTCCGATCTTGGAAGATCTTGACAAGGGCAAGATAAAACAAAAAACCACTCGAAAAACGACAAGGACGAATAAGTAGTAGGCACACGGTGGCCGCATATTATCGACAATGAAAATAAACTACCCCCAAGAGTTATTTCACTTTCGGAGGTAGTTTCTTGTTGGTCAAATTCTTTTTGAGTTAACCGAGAGTGTTCACAACTTGAGCAATTCGTTGCAATCCTTCCATCATTCTTGCACGCGGACAAGCCATGTTGATGCGAATATAGCCTTCTCCGTCTTTTTGCCCGTATATGGTACCGCTGTTGACCCAAACTTTGGCTTTATCGAGCATCTCTTGTGCGAACCGGTCACTTGTTTTGCCCGAAGAAGAAATATTTATCCATGCAAGATAGGTGCCTTCGAGTTTGGTAACTTTGAATTGAGGCAAATTTTTCTCAAAGAAATTTTTAAGCTCTTGATAATTCCCCCAAATGTATTCACGCAGTTCATCGAGCCATTCCTCGCCTTGATTATAGGCGGCGATGAGAGCTTCTACCCCAAAGGGGTTTATATCGCACACTTCGTTGACATTGATGGCTTTATCAATTTTTTTACGCCACAAAGCATTGTTGGTGACGATGTTTGCCACTTGCAAACCTGCAATGTTAAACGACTTGCTGGGTGAAATGCAGGTGATGCAGTTGTTGAGCATCTCTTGCGCCAATGAAGCAAACGGCACGTAGTCATAGCCCGGCATAGTTAATTCATTGTGAATTTCATCACTCACCACAACAACGTGATTTCTGTTGCATATTTCTCCCACTTTCAGCAACTCTTCACGAGTCCACACTCGGCAAGCCGGGTTGTGAGGGTTGCAGAGGAGCAAAATTTTTACAGCTTCATCTTTTGTTTTTTCCTCTAAATCGGCAAAATCGATCACAAATGTGTCATCTTTTGCAATGAGTGCACTTTCAACAATTTCGCACTTATTGTTGCGTATAGAAGAGAAAAAACAGTTAAACACCGGTGTTTGCACCAGTACTTTGTCGCCGGGCTTGGTGAGCGCTTTGATGATGGCCGAGATAGCCGGAACAACACCGCTTGTGTAGATAATCCAGTCGCGCTCAATTGTCCAGTGATGTCGGCGTTCAAACCAGTTGATGGTGGCATTGTAAAAAGCATCAGGAACGGCTACATAGCCAAAGATACCGTGTTTCACGCGTTCTTGCAGAGCATGTGTGATGGCCGGTGCAGTCTTGAAATCCATGTCGGCAACCCACATGGGAATGATGTCGCTGTCGGTGGCAATGTTCCATTTATGGGAATTTGTGCCTCGACGTTCTGTCAGTTCATCAAAGTTGTGTTTCATTTTCTTGTTTCAATCACGCAGTTGGCAGGTTGCTTAATGTTTTCATCGATAGTGATGCTTCCTATCTCATCGGCAACGATATGGCCGCTTGCAGGGTTTTTGATGTTGGTTACAGCTCCCTTGATGTTGGCTTCAAGTGTTGAATATTCAAATGCACGGTCGCAGTCGGGACCAAATGTGCAATCTTCAATCACGAGATCATGTGCGTAGCACAGAGGTTGTTCGCCGGTAATGTGGCAACGCACCAGCTTCAAGTTCTTGGAATGCCAGCCCAAATATTCACCGTTTAATTCAGAGTCGTAGATTGTTACATTCTCAACCTCCCAAAAAGCGTCTTTTGTCGAGATTTTGGCATTGTGTATCTCTACGTTTTTCACATATTGGAAAACATATTTGCTGTCGCTCTTTAACCCGTCGATTTTAATGTTTTGGCTACCCATGAATGGATAAGTGCCGTTGTGCAAGGTCACGTTGTTGATGGTCAATCCGTCGATATTCCAAAATGTTTCATCGGCATCGTTGATGACCACATTGTTCAGTTCAAGATTTTTCATCTCACGAAACAGCTTGGGAGCATCAATCACGGTGTCGCTCATCACCATGTCGTTGGAGTACCATATTGCCGAACGTGAACCGGGAGCAAAATAACAATTAGTGATCTTGGAGCCATATACATGCCAAAACGGATATTTGCCTTCGAAACGGCAATGGTCGGCTTCGATGTTGCTACACTCCTTTATACCCGATTCGCCTTGCCCGATGGTTACGTTTTCCAGTCTCACGTTGTGTGCTTCAAATAGTGGGCGTTCGCCCTCAAAAGTTTTGTCTTTGATAATTTCCATAACTGTATGTTGTTAAAAGTGTTTTTTCTATATGTTGTGAAGTTGCAAATATAATCATGTTTTTGTTCTGTTGCATGACTCATATTACATTTATATTTGTCCGTTTCACGGTTTTTAAGAATAAAAGTCATAAAACCATTGTTGCAACGAAAATGAAAAGCTTGCAAGTGTGTTGCCAAGATTGAGCTACAACGGGGTTATGTATCTTCTTTAATCTTAATCCATTTTCCCGAATGCAACCGATATAAATAAATGCTGCCTCTGAACATGAGTTCGATACACATGGCTGTCCATGCTCCGGCGAGTCCCATGTCTGAGTAAAGTACAAAAAAGGCAGTGAGCGTGAGTCGCACTCCCCACATGCTCACGATGTTCATGCCACATGGAGTCAGCGTGTCGCCCGCTCCCACAAAAATGCCATAGCACACAATTGCAGCGGCAAACATGGGTTCGGCCCATGCCTCGATGCGCAATGCTGTCACGCCTTGCTCAACAATGCCTTGCACCGGCGACATGATGCTCATCATCACCGGTGCCCCTATCCACATGAGCACTCCCATGAGGGTCATGACCATCATGCCCAGTGCAACGGTAATATAGGCAAACTGTTTGGTGAGTTTTTTGCGTTTTGCACCAATGCTTTGCCCAATCAAGGTTGTAGCCGCATCCGAAATGCCATGTCCCGGCATGTAGCACAAACTCTCGGCCGTGATGGCAAAGGAGTTGGCGGCAAGGGCAATGCTGCCGAGAGGTGCCACAATTGCTGTGATGGCAATTTGTGCACTGCACATGACCACTTGTTGCAACCCCATTGGAGCACCAATCTTCACCGCTTTGTTCAAGCATTGCTTGGTGGGCTTGAAACTGCCCTTGTCTTGTGTGAGCTTTAATTCCTTTGACTTGAAGCACAAGTAGGATAGCATGCCAATGCAAGTGACAGTCTCGGCAAGCAAAGTGCCAATCGCAGCTCCCTCTACACGCAGTCCGGCACCGGGCAGCGTGATTGTTGTGCCAAAAACATTAAAGTGATGATCGGGAAAAATGAGGAAGTAGTTAAACACGACATCAAGCACCGCCATCATGATGTTGAGAATACTCGGCACCTTTATATTGCCACTGCATCGCAACATGCCACTGCACAAGAAGTCTAATGCAAGAACCGGAATGGCAAGCGAAAAGATGAAAAAATAGGTTGAAGCATTGCCGGCGATAGCGTCATGCCCGCCTAACCAAAAAGGCAAGAACGGACTAATGATGCACCCTGCCAATCCCAAGGCCAAACCAAAAATGAGTACCATGACCAGCGATTGGCGCAACACCGAGCGACTCTCGGCTTGCTTGTTCGCTCCAATCAAGTGTGCGACTTGAACCGAAAAGCCCGTTGCGACAGCGGCGCAAACGCCACCAAACAACCATGTGGTTGTCGACACTAAGCCAATTGATGCAGAGTCGTCGGCTCCAAGCTGTCCAACCATCGAGGCATCGATATATTGCATCAAGATTGATGTTAATTGTGCTAATATGGCCGGGACGCTCAACAAGGCAGTAAGACGCAGTTGCTGTTTTACCGTCATTGGCTTGCCTTCCCTAATCATAGCAAGCAATTCATCTTTTTTTAATTTTGGCATTGTGAACGAAGTGTGTTACTCTCTCTGAAAACAGAGTGCAAAATTCGATATTTCTTGCGACAAATACAAATGATTGCTTCAAATGCTTGTATTAAATTTTGTTGAAAAAGTAAATTTTATTTTTAATCTCAATAGTTATTAGAAACCAATTTGGGTTAAACCCAAATCGGTCATTAGAACCCGTACTGATTTTGTTTGAATGTTGAACAAATTGGTTGTCTTTTTTTTGAAGACGTAGCGGGCTACGTCAAGAAAAAACGACAACCAAGATGCCAACAAGCAGACAAAAGCAGTCGGGAAGCAACGCGATGGACCGTTCTTTGTAAACCTTAGCGTTCTAATAACCAATTTGGGTTTAATGATGTTGCCTTCTGTTTTGAGAAAAGCAGATGCGAAAAAAAGCCCCGCATTTGCAGGGCTTTTAAATCTTAATTAATCAATCGTTAAGATTATTTGTTGCGATTGATTGTTACGGCACGACCCAAAGATGCGCTCTTAGGACCAACGTTGTTCAAGTTGCCATCGTTGATTTGTGCATCGAGGCGACCGGCTTCAACACCGAGAGTAGTGAGGCGGTTCTTAACAGTAGCAACACGAGCTTTACGCAAGCGAGTGTTGATCTTGTCGTTACCGGTCCAGTTGTCAGCCCAACCTGTCAAAGTGTAGTTGTCGTTTTCGTTCTTCATCACTTCAGAAACTGCATCTACAACATTCTTTTGAACACCAACAAGTTTAGAAACGTTGATTGGGAAGTAAACGATTGCCAATGGAGCTTCAGCAGCCTTTTCAGGTTCCGGAGCTTTGCGGTTGCGGCATTCGTCGAGTTGTTGTTTCAGGTTGGCAATGTTTTGGTTAGCAGCTTCCAATTTAGCGCGGAGATCATCAACATAAGCGTCGCTGTATTTAACTTCCGGGCATACGGGAACGATAGGAGCACTCCATTCTGTTTTGTTGAATTTGTAAGCAAAACCGAGGAGAACCGAAGGATATTCAGTCCAAGTTCTGCTACCCCAACCGTCAACATGCTCTTGCATTTCTTCGAAACGAAGGTCAAGAAGAAAGTCGAAGTTGTTGCTCAGACGGAATGTGTTGAGCAAACCAGCACGAGCACTGAAATTGCGTGAGTGCTTGCCACCTTCGTTGGCTGCATATTTCCAGTCACCCTTGTCTTGTTGGTTTTCTTCGCGAGAGAATACCCAGTGAGTACCGAAACCTGCATAGAGAACACCATTGTAGAAGCGACCGGGCTTGTAACCCATGAGCCAGTTGGTGAGGTTGAACATAACGTCACCGGCTACGCCAATGTTGTTGAATTGTTGCTGGTGGTAACCATCTTTCAACATTTTGTAGCGGTAACCGAGTGCAGAAAATTGGTTGGAAATTGTTGCACCTTTCATTTGGTTGAATTCACCGCCAATGCGGATACCCAACAGTGGAGAGAACCATTTGCCAATGTAGAGGTTGCCCTTCCAGCCAATACGATCGCCAAATTCAGCGTGTTTGTCTGATTTAGACATCATAACACCGGCACCGCCTTCGGCGTTGATAAACCAGTTGTCTTGCATTCTGTTGAAGAGATAGCCTTGAGCCGGATCTTCAACATAAGTCACCTCTTGAGCGTTAGCTGCAACAGGTGCCATCAACATAGCACATGCACATGCTAATAATGTAATCTTTTTCATAGACTTACGTTTTTGTTATTGTAATTAAACATTAATAAATAGATATTTCTCGTATAATTTACAGTGCAAATATATATCTTTTTTTTTAAAAAAAACTATCTTGATGAAAAAAACACCATTTTATGCATTATTTTCAGCATTTATACGTTTTTTTAACCTCTTGGGCAATGTTTTCGGCGGTAAATCCGAATTTTTCCTCCAATACCTTATAGGGAGCCGATGCTCCAAAGTGGTCGAGCCCAAAGATGTGCCCGTTGGGAATAACACTGCGCAAGGTCGAAGGCAGGCCTGCCGTAAGACCGAAACATGGTTTTCCTTGTGGAATAATCTGCTCTCGGTAGGCTTGATCTTGGTTGAGATAAAGACCAATTGAAGGTACCGATACGATTTGTGCTTTTATGCCATCGGCTTCCAAAAGTTTGGCCACCTCTACCAGTGTTGACACTTCGCTACCGTTGCCCACCAAGATAATGTCGGCCTCATTTTCCTTTTTAATAATGTATCCGCCTTTTTCGGCTTGGAGTGCATCTTTGTAGCGTGCGGCATAGCCTTCGCCGTTTTGCGATGGAATATCGGCAATGTTTTGGCGCGAAAGAATGAGGGCTGTGGGAGTTTCGGTATTTTCCATAGCCATTTTCCAAGCCACAGTTGTTTCGGCGGCGTCGGCCGGACGCAACACGAGCATACTGTTCTTGCCATGCAGGTTTTTGAGTTCTTCCATTAAGCGTATTTGAGCTTCATGCTCAACCGGCTCATGAGTGGGACCGTCTTCACCAACGCGGAAGGCATCGTGTGTCCAAATGAATTTCACCGGAAGTTCCATCAATGCCGAGAGGCGGACGGCGGGTTTCATGTAGTCGCTGAACACGAAGAATGTGCCACAAGCCCCAATTACACCGCCATGCAGTGCCATGCCATTGATGAGAGAGGCCATGGCGAGTTCCGAAACACCCGCGTGCAAGAATGCACCGCTGAAGTCGTGTGGCTTGAGTGCGCCGGTTTGTTTGAGGAATGCGTCGGTCTTGTCGCTGTTGGCAAGATCGGCCGAAGATACGATCATGTTTTCAAGCTGTTCGCCAAGGATTGCCAGCACATCGGCCGAAGCGGCTCTTGTTGCAATGTTGGGCTTGTGCTCGATTGTGGCGTAGTCGATCTCGGTGACTTTCCCGGCAATATAGTCGTCTAAGCGCGATGCCATTTCTGGGTTTTCATTGCGCCATTCTTGCTCTTTGGCTTTGCGTTCGGCGGCAATTTTTGCGAGAGCCTCGTTACGCTCCTTGTAAAGTTGTGCGACTTCGGGGAATGTTGCCCAAGGATCGTTCAAGTTACCGCCCAAGTTTTCGACGGTTTTTTCATAGCTAGCCCCCGATTTGCTCAATGGGTTACCGTGAGTGCTGCATTTGCCCTCGAAGTTGCTGCCGTCTTCGGTCACGCAACCGCGCCCCATGATGGTGTGACCAACGATGAGGGTGGGGCGTTGTGTTTCTTTTTGTGCTTTTTCGATGGCTTCGGCCATTGCCACAGGGTCTGAACCGTCGACTTCAATCACGTTCCAGTTCCATGCGCGATATTTCATTGCAGTGTCTTCGCAACTCACCTCGTTGCAGTCGGTTGAGAGCTGCACGTCGTTGCTGTCATAGAACATGATGAGGTTGCTCAAACCAAGATAGCCGGCCAATCGGCCAGCTTCCTGCGAAATGCCTTCTTGAATGCCACCGTCGCTGATGAACGCATAGGTTTTGTGGGCAAACACCTCACTGAAGTGTGTTGCGATGAATCTCTCGGCAATTGCACTGCCAATGGCCATTACATGTCCTTGCCCCAGTGGCCCTGATGTGTTCTCAACACCATGTATAGGGTCAAATTCGGGGTGACCGGGGGTGATGCTGCCCCAGCTGCGGAAACCCTTGATGTCGTCAACGCTATATTTGCCGGTGAGATGCAACACGCTGTACAGCATGGGCGACATGTGCCCGGGGTCTAAATAGAACCGGTCGCGTGAAAACCATGTGGGGTCGTTGGGGTCTTGGATGAGATAACGAGAGTAGAGGACGTTGACAAAGTCGGCACCGCCCATTGCACCGCCGGGGTGCCCCGATTTTGCTTTTTCTACCATTGTTGCAGCCAAAATTCTAATGTTGTCGGCCGCCTTGTTCATCACTTCTTTGTTTAACATTTGGTTGTTTTTTTGTAGGTTATATAATGTTCAATGATAATATTCTACGAAAGTACAAAATAATTCAGTCAAAGCCAAATTTAACTCGGTAAATCTCGTGAATGCTCACGAAATACGGTTGCATTTGGCTTTGCTGTTCCTTTAAATGAAGACTTTTTTATTTATTCGGTAGGAATGTCTTTGTTCACATTCTTGTAGCCCACGAGGGCATAGAACAAAATGTAGGCGGCACACCCAATCACGCTCACGAAACTAATCATGTAGGAGTGAGAAACGTCGGCAATCCAGCCTTGTAATGGAATGAGGATTGCGCAACCAAACACCATTGTCATGAATGCACCCGAAGCAATGCTGGTGTATTTGCCAAGCCCTTCTACTGCCATGTTGAAGATGCCACCCCACATCACCGAAGTGAACAATCCTATGAGGATAAAGCACATTACGCCGATGGGAACTTGGGCAGTTATGACTTTTAAGTTTGCCCAGTCAACTCCGGGCATGGAAACGGTGCTCGATTGTGGCAAGAACATGCCGAGTAGCAATAAAACAATGCTGATGCTTGAAACGGCGATGATTTGCGTGCGGCTGCTCACTTTGCCGGCAACCATGCCACCCATGAGACGACCCACCAGCATCAAGAACCAATAAACGGCTACAATGGTGCCGGCAATGGTGGCATCAATGCCAAGACCGGGCGTGGTGGCATTGGTGGCGGTTGTGAGATACTGGAGTACATAGGTTGGTGGCCCTACCTCCAAACCCAAGTACATGAAAATGGCAATAATACCAAGGTTGAAGTGGCGAAATGAGAATGCGCTGTAATGGCCTGTTGTGTCGGTCGACTTTTGGGCATTGTCTGGTTTCTTGTTGGCTTCAGGCTCTTCGATGTGAGTGAACAAGAGGACAATAAATGCCAAGATAAACACCCCAAGGGCAATGAATAGTGCAGGAGTTGCATCGGCAATGTGAGCCTTGGCCGCATCGCCAATGAGTGCTCCCATGATGATGGTTACAGCCACTGCGGCAAGTGAGTTGCACACGCCACCAAACTGCACGAGCTGATTACCCTTGTTGCCACCGCCGCCAAGGGTGTTGAGCATGGGGTTGACAACAGTGTTGAGCATGCACATGGTGAAACCCGAAATGAATGCACCAATGAGATATACCCAAAAACTTTGAATGCTTTCCCACCCCGACATGTACTGAATGAACACCCCGATGATGCCCACAGCAATTGCGAGCAAAGCTGTTTTTTTATAGCCTGTTTTTTTAAGGAGCATACCGCTTGGAATGCCCATTACAAGGTAGGCGATGAAGTTGGCAGAGTTGCCGAGTTGTGCGGCGAAGTTAGATGATCCGAACTGATTTTTAACAATCACTGCCATGGGTGAGCACAGGTTGGTCACGAAGGCAATCATTGCAAATAGGAAGAACATCATGACGATGGCCGCCCATTGTTTTTTTTGTTGTGCCATTGTTGTTATTTTTACTTGTAACTTGTTTGTTCAATTATATATAGTGAAAGTGAAAGAGCAAAGTTGAGGCTTGTGCTGCATTTTTACGGTTTTGACTGCAAAGAGAATTTGTTGCTCAATACTCTCTTTCACCAAATATGTCGGTGCCTATTCTCACCAGAGTGGCTCCTTCTTGCACTGCCAAAGGCCAATCTTGGCTCATTCCCATGCTCAGCTCCTTGAAGTGAGGGGCGTTGGTAAAATATTTGTCTTTAAGCAAGTTAAAGATTTCTTTTACCTTATGAAATTCTTGTGCCACAAGATGCCGATTGGTGGTGTTGGTGGCCATTGCCATGAGGCCGCAAATGCGCACATGGTCGAAACCTTCGAATGCGCCTTGTTCAAACTCTTGCACAAGTTCTTCGATGGAGAAACCGCTCTTTGTTTCTTCTTGTGCCACATGCAGTTGAATGAGTGCGTCTACGCTTCGATTGATGCGGGCGGCTTCTTTATTCACCGTTTTGAGCAACTTCATGCTGTCGATGCTTTGAATCATGGCAACGTGTGGCATGAGCATGCGCACTTTGTTGGTTTGCAGGTGTCCTATGAATTGCCATTTCACGTCAGTTGGCATTTGAGGAGCTTTAAAAACCAGTTCTTGAACATGATTTTCACCAAAGAGTCGTTGCCCGGCAGCGTAGGCTTCCATCAGTTTTTCGATGGGGTGATATTTCGAAACAGCTACCAGTCGGACATCTACGGGTAACTGTTTGGTTATTTTTTTTATGTTTTCTTCAATTTTCGACATCATTTTTTCGGCTCTTTTCGGCCTTTTTATGCATTGTTTTTGGCTTCTTTGTCGGCAAGGGTTTCGCTCAAGTTGGCCGAGAACACGTCCATGAGTGCAGTTTCGGTGATTGAAGCGATTTCGTAGTCGAACAGAGTTTCTTTCATTCCTTTCAAGAACTCATCGAGAGCTTGCTTGAAATCGCAGGCTTGTACCAACGAGAATGAAGGGGTTTTCTTCTCGGCGGCAGTTTTTTCATCAATGGTGATCATGTTTATTTTTACCTTATACCAGCGATCGCCGCCTTCGTTCCAAAAAATGTCGTCGAGTTTCACTTTCTTCACGGCGGCCACGGTAAATTCTCCCGAAATGTAGGGTGTCATTTCCTCGGTAATGCGAGCCTCGGCTTCGGTAAATGATAGCGCATCGATCAAGTAGGGTTCTGTTACCGTTTTTACTGCTCCTGTTTCAAGAGTTTTGTCATATTTTACTTTTGTTTCAAACCACTGTGACATAGTTGCTGATTTTGTTTTAAGTATATTATAATAATGTGTATTGTTTAGCATTGACCGATGGGCAATGTTCATTGCAAAGTTAAACATTTATTTCAATTTTTCGTCCACAAAGTGTAACTTTGCAACAACGATGAGTGATTTTTTCAAAACGATAAAAGCAAAGTCGCAAGGGGTGTATAAAGAGAAAATGAGCAAGTTCATCTCTTTTGCAGTGCCTGTTGTCACGGCCGATGAAGCCAAGCAAGTGGTGAAATCGCTGGCCAATGAATATCATGATGCCCGCCATTGTTGTTGGGCCTACATGATTGGCACCGAACGCAATGAGTTTCTCACGAGCGACAACGGCGAGCCGTCGGGTACAGCAGGAAAACCCATTTTGGGGCAAATCAATTCACATGAATTGACTAATGTGGTGATTGTTGTTGTGCGCTATTTTGGCGGCATCAAGCTGGGAACATCGGGACTTATTGCCGCCTATCGAGAGGCGGCGCGACAAGCGATTGAAAACGCTGTGATTCTCGAATGTCACGAACAAGCACGACTGATGTTTAATTTTCCTTATTTGAGCATGAACGACATCATGAAAATCGTTAAAAACTCCGATTTGAGAGTTATATATCAACAGTTTGACAATAATTGCACAATGACTGTTGAGTGTGATGCCGACAAAATTCCGGCATTGAGAGAAAGCATTTTGACGGTAGCCGGAACTGCCGTTATCGCCGATTGAACAAAAATCTTGCCCTGCAATGGCAATTCTTGCCGTTGTCGAGCGACAGTTTGCAATCCATCGGGTTGCTGTCGTCAAGATTGATTTGTAAAGTTTCTCCAAACCGTGTTTCTTTCACAAAAGCGATTTCCATGCGACTGATAAAATTTTCGTCATATTTTTCAAGAGAGAATTGGTTGAGAAACAGTTCCAAATACCGCACTGTGTTCACATGGCGGTTTAGGTCACAGTCTACATATTTAAAAGTGTAGTTCTCGCTTTTGCCGTTTGCCGTGCGCAGGTGGCTTTGTGGTTCTATCGGGCAATCTTTGTCGGCAATGATTTCTTTCATGTAGTCCAGTTTGGTGAGGTCTGCACTTTGACGTGTTTCATAACTGATCACCATCCACACTGTGCGTGCATAGCCTATGATTATTCCGTCTTTGTCCTTAATTTCCATGTTGCGGAGCGAAAAATGACGGTTATAATCTTCAATCCATGTGGTGATGCTGTAGTTTTCGTTGATTTTAGGATATCGTTTCATTTCGGTGGTCACTCTGGTGAGCACCCATGAGTTGTTGTTTTCAATGAGTTTTGCGAAGCCTATGCCGAGAGTATTGGCATGTAGTGTCGAGACTTCGATGAGGCGGTTCATCAGCAAGGGTAGTGGCATTTCTTGTTCGGGATTACCCTCGCTTGCTGTGAGAAAATATGGTTGGGTAAATTCTTGCGCTATCATTTGTTTTTTCGATGTTTTATTGGTTGTCACTCTGCGTTCATGTTTTCCTTTGCGGAGTGAGGAGAGTGAGCACTATGATTTATTGAAGAATATAATTGTTCATGAATGGCAAATTTTATAAATTCCCTTGCCAAAGATACGCATTTTTTATTAATTTTGTTTTCAAAATCAACTGTTAAGTAAGTATGTTTAATTTTTTTAAACGAAATAAAGAAAACGTTAAATTATTCTATCACACCGATGTTCATTGTCACATCATGCCCGGTGTGGATCATGGCTCTCAAAGCGTAGAGCAGTCTTTGGAAATGCTTCAAGCCGAGATTGACATGGGCATTCGTCGTGTTATTTTAACGTCACACACCACAGCGATTACATTTGAAAACACGCCCGAAACGCTTGCCGAAGGGTTCAAAGTCATTTCACAAGCCGTGAAGGAAGCCGGGCTTGACATTGAACTGCATTATTCGTCGGAATATAGAATCGATGAGTATTACAACGAACTCTATGCACAAGGGCGCATTGTGCCCATGCCGGGAAACTATCTTTTGCTCGAAAATTCGTTTGCACAAGAGTTGATTGGCATTGACGACATGCTTTTTGATGTTCAATGCAGGGGTTATCACCCAATTTTGGCGCACCCCGAGCGTTATCGTTATTACAATGTGCGACACGATCGTTATTTCAAACTCCACACTTCCGGCGTAAAGTTCCAACTCAATTTACTCTCTTTGGCAGGCTATTATGGCAAAGGTGCTCGAGAAAATGCAATTTGGTTGATTGACAATGGGCTTTGCGACATGTTTGGCAGCGACATGCACAACATGAATCATGCCGAGGTGCTCAAAGAGTATTTGCGTTCTAAGGATTGGCGCAAGATTTCCAACAAGGTTTCGGATCGCATTGTCAACGACATGGTAAGATAGAAAGAAGTTCCGCCCAAGAATGGAGCTTCTTTTTTAATAAGCGTGTGCTCATTCTGCCACAAGCGCAAATTCTGTTTGTTTGTTATTTTGATTTAGGTATCCTCGATAAATCCTGCCGTTAAATTCTCCTGAAAATGTTCCCATGAGATTGTTGCGAGTGTCATACATCGAAACTGTGAGGTTAGGCCCATCTTGAATGCCAAGCAGGTGCATTGTCGTTTTTTCTTTGTTATGTCCGGCATAGCGTGCTGTGCCTTTCACGTTTTGCGGATCTTTTAGATTGAGTGCCATGACAATTTCTGTTGCTCCCATTTTCCCGACCAATTTCACCATGCTGTTACCGGAGAAGGAGCGATTTTGTTGCTGTGGGCTTGCATGAGAGGCAACGATTTCATCGGGAAGAGAAGAGGTTGACATTCCTGCAAGTGCACCGCCCGACATCATTTGTTCCATCATGGCATTCATCATGCTGTCGGTTTGTTGCATTTCGGTCATGGCAACCTGCATGATGGAGTCGGCATCGGTCGAAGAAATATTGCCGTTTGTTGTAATTTGAATTGTTCCGCCCGGCACTGCCACAATTTGTGTTGTTGTTTGCTCTTGTTTTTGTTTTGTCTTTTTGCTATTGTTGCCGGGCATCAGCCAAGAAATGAGTACCGCCACGACTATTACAACAAGAGGCAACACATAGATAAGCCATTGGCGTCGTTTGTGTGATCGTTGCGGTAAGGGTGGGGGAGACATGAATGTTCCGCTATGTTGCGAAGAGAGAGGAGCAGTTTCTTCCCAAAACTTCTTGTCATCTTTTTGAGGAGCGTTTGCCGTGGGAGTGTTGCAATGCCGACACACTTTTGCACCGGCGGGCAGAGGCTTGCCACAATTGTTGCAAATTAATTTCATTGGTTTACTGCATTTTTAACAAAATCAGTAATAAGCTTTGCCGTCTTTTCAACTCCCAAGATAGAGATGTCGACACACAAATTGTAGCTTGCCGCATCGCCCCATTTTTTATCGGTGTAGAAATTGTAGTATTCTGCACGCAGTTTATTTTTCTTTTCTGCCAAATCTTGTGCCTCCTTTGGTGTCGAGGCATCGCCTCGCGCCATGATGCGTTGAATGCGGTCGTCGATTGAGGAGTGTACAAACACGCTAATCAGAGTGCAATGGTCACGCAAGATGTAATCGGCAGTGCGTCCCACAATCACACACGGTCCCCGGTCGGCAAGTTGTGTCATCACGTCGCTTTGCGCCTTGTAGATGCTGTCGTCGCTCAATGGTGTATTGCCAATGAAGTAGGCACCCGTGTTGAATCCTAGATTGAACGACCACAAACTACTAAAGAAATGTGGGCTTCGCTCATCGGCCGCCTCAAAGAAATCTTTGTTCACTCCGCTTGCTTCGGCAGCTTCGTGGAGCAATTCTTTGTCGTAGTAGTTTATGTTGAGTTCTTTGGCTATGAGTTGCCCGATTTCACGGCCTCCGCACCCAAATTGACGACCGAGTGCTATCACATATGTTTTGTTGTTGTTCATTGTTGTTTTCATTTAGGTTTTAACAAATATACTAATTTTCGTTGATAGTTCCAAAAATTACATTCTTTTCTTCAACTGCAGGTTCAGTGGTCGGTGCTTCTTCGCCTTGCTCTGTGTTGTTATTGTCTGTTGCATTTAATTTGTTTTCTCCGGCGATAGTTTTTTCTGTGACGGAGAATTGACGGTCTTTCCATGTGGCTTTGACAATTGTGGGCTGGCGCAGAATAATGTCGGTGACCATTTCAAATACACGCACAAATTTTGTTTTGCCTTTGCTTTTTTTTACCATTCCTTTCAGTAAATTGGCATTTTGGGGAGTTTCTTGCAAGATAAAGTAGCAACGGCCGTGCTTGAACACACCGGTGAGTTGCTTTCTTGCCTCATCAACTTCTTTCATGGGGTCGAAGTTGTTCACTTCTATTTTCACCGCTTGGTTTTCTGTTGTTACATCGAGTTTGTAGACGAAGTGGTTGTAATCCTCGCGAGTTAGTTCGTCCATTAAAGGTTGCAGTTGCTCAACGAGTGCAAATTGTTCGCCGGTCGGGTTCAAGGCGTAGTTTTGCATTTTAAATTCATCGGTCTTTTCGGGAAGTTGCCTGCGTTGGCTCAAAACATATTGCTGAATCATGATCACGTCGTCACCACCGGCGGCAACCGAGAGGGCGACTATCGCAAGCATTGTGGTCAATAACATTCTTTTCATTGTTCAGGAATTTGAAGAATACATATTTTGTTCAAAAATAGTGCATCTTTTGCAATTTTCAATTTTCTTTGATGCATAAAATTATCTAAAATGTTTCAAAAATTCATCAAAGCGACCATGCAGACAAAAAAATAATGAGCCACTTTGCAAAAAAACGAGTGGCTCATTAGTTTGTGTGGAGTATAAATTAACCAAAATTGTCATACATGATGCTTTCCGGATCTACGCCTATGCTGTCGAGATAGTCGGTAACCGTCTTGATGAGCATTGGAGGACCGCACAAGTAGTATTCGCAATCTTCGGGAGCTTCGTGATCCTTGAAATAGGTGTCGCGCACACAGTTCACCGCAAAGCCGGTATAGTATTTCACGCCCTGTTCGTCGGCAATGGGGTCTTGGCGGTCAAGCGACAAGTGGAAGTGGAAATTGGGGTATTCCTTTTCCAGCTCCCAAAAGTCTTCGAGGAAGAATGCTTCGTTGAGAGCGCGTGCACCATAGAAGAAGTGCATTTCGCGGTCGCGCGTGTGCAACGTTTTCAACATGTGCATGATTTGACTGCGCAATGGAGCCATGCCGGCACCACCCCCAATCCATATCATTTCTTTTCCCGAAGTGAAATTGGGGTGGAAGTCTCCATAAGGACCACTCATGGTCACTTTGTCGCCGGGTGTCAGCGAGAAAATAAACGAAGAGGCGATGCCGGTGGGCACATCTTGAAATCCTACTTGTGGCCGTGGTAAGAAAGGTGTGGTGGCAATGCGCACGGTGAGCGTGATGATGTCGCCTTCGTCGGGATAGTTGGCCATGGAGTAGGCACGGGTTGTTTCTTCGGCATTATGCGCTTTGAGCGAGAGAATGTTGAAGTTTTCCCATGTTGCCATGTAGTCCGGCCCAATCAAGTCTTTGTCGAAGTCCTTGTCATAGTCAATGCAGTCATATTGTGGAATCTTGATTTGTGCATAGCTGCCCGGAACAAAGTCCATGTGTTCGCCCGGAGGCAATGCCACCTTAAATTCCTTGATAAAGCTCGACACATTCTTGTTGCTAATCACTGTACATTCCCATTCCTTGACTTCAAGTACCGAGTCGGCAACTTGAATTTTCAAGTCGTTTTTCACTTTCACTTGGCAACCGAGACGCCAATGAGCCTTTTGCTCCTTGCGAGTGAAGTGAACGGTTTCGGTGGGCAAAATTTCACCGCCACCCTCAATCACTTGCACCTTGCACTGTCCACAGCTGCCTTTGCCACCACAAGCACTTGAGAGCATCACGCCCTCTTCATGCAATGTGTTCAGCAAGGTGTTGCCGGTAGCGACTTTAAGCTCCCTTTTGCCGTCATTAATGTTGATGTGCACTTTTCCCGAGGCTACGAGATAGTGTCTTGCTACAAGAAGCAAAATCACGAGCAACAATGTGATGATTAAAAAAACGATTGCACTGCTGGCTATGGTTAGCCCTGTTGTTTCTGCTAATATCATGTTGTCATCAAAGTTTAATGCCCAGGAAGCTCATGAAGGCGATGCCCATAAGTCCAGTAATAATGAATGTGATACCAATGCCTCTCAATGGCTTGGGAATGTCGCTGTAAGCCAATTTCTCGCGAATGGCGGCCAAGCCCACGATGGCAAGGAACCAGCCAATGCCACTGCCGGCACCATACACGGTTGCTGTCCATGCCGAACCGAAGTCCTTTTGTTGCATGAAAAGGGCACCGCCCAAGATGGCGCAGTTCACGGCAATAAGTGGCAAGAAAATGCCAAGAGAGTTGTAGAGGCTTGGCGAGAATTTCTCGACTGCCATTTCAACGAGCTGTGTGCCCGAGGCAATCACAGCGATAAACATAATCAGACCCAAGAAACTCAGATCAACATCTTTAAAGCTGTCGCTAATCCACGACAAAGCTCCGGCTTGAAGCACATACTTGTCGAGGAGGTAGTTGACCGGCAGGGTTACTATTAGCATGAATGTAACAGCCAACCCAAGGCCAAATGCCGTTTTTACATTCTTGGAAACCGCAAGGAAAGAGCACATTCCCAAGAAGTAGGCAAATATCATGTTGTCAATGAATATTGACTTTACAAATAGATTTAATTCTTCCATTTTCTTTGATATTTAGTTGGTTGTTACTGTTCTTCTTGAAGATCTTTGTTGCGGGCACGTTGCACCCAAATGATGCAAGCCACAACAATGAGTGCCATTGGCGGTAAAATCATCAAACCATTGGTGTAGTCCTCGGGATAGATTCTGAAACCGAGCAATGTTCCGGAACCAAGCAGCTCGCGGAAGAAAGCTACAATCACAAGCACAATGGCATAGCCCAGACCATTGCCAATGCCGTCGAGGAACGAAGGCCAAGGCTTGTTGCTCATGGCAAACGCTTCGAGACGGCCCATCAAAATACAGTTGGTGATGATGAGACTGATGTAAACCGAAATTTGCTTGCTCACTGAGTAGCTGTAAGCCATGAGAAACTGTTGCACTAAAATAACAAGTGCGGCAACAACCACAAGTTGCACGATGATGCGGATTGTGGGAGGAATTGTTTTGCGCATGAGCGAAATGATGACATTGCTGAATGCCAGCACCGCAATCACCGAAATGCTCATGACAAGAGCAGGTTTCAAACTCACCGTTACGGCCAGGGTAGAGCAGATGCCAAGCACCTGAACCAGAACAGGATTGTCCTTACTGAACGGGTTAAATAAGATTTCTTTGCTTCGTTTTGATAACATAATCCTGATTTATTTAACGGTTGAACTTTGCAATTTCTTGAAAAATGCGTCGTAAGGAGCCAGGCAGTCTTTGATCATGTTAGACACACCGCGACTGGTGATGGTTGCACCCGAAATGGCATCGACCGTTTCGGCACCATCAACACTTTTTTGTCCTTTTTTCATGACTTCAATGCTCTTGAAAGCTCCTTCTACATAGATGTGTTTTCCTTTAAACTCATCTTTGAACTGACTTTCAGTGATTTTTGCTCCCAAGCCCGGGGTTTCGCTTTCGTGCGAGAAATTGGTGCCAATCACTGTTTTACCATCGGCATCAAGTGCCACGTAACCCCAAATTGGCCCCCAAAGACCTGCTCCATAGCAAGGTATTACATATTTCACCGAGCCATCGTCGAGCGTTGCTTCAAACACGGGTAGTTTTCGCTTGGCAACGTCTAATTTCACGTTTTGCTTCAAGTTCACCGAAAATGCTACATTTTTGGTGGTATCCACCACATTGCCTTGAACATCTACAAGATATTCCTTGGTGATATATTTGCCAAATTTTTCTTCAATGCCTTTGCCTTCAAGATCGTCTGTCGACACGTTGAGCGCACCCAAAATTTGACTGCGTGTGTCGTTAGCCACATTCATGTCTTGCTTGGGTTTCAATGTCATGTAAACGAAAGCCAAGAGCACACCAACTACAATGACCATGATGGCTGAGTAGAGAATTTGATATGTATTGCTGTTTTTGTTCATTGTCATTCCCTCCTTAATTATTTAGCGTTTGTGGCGCGTTTCAAGCGACGGTTAATGTTGGAGTTTACCACACAATAGTCGATGAGCGGAGCAAAGGCATTCATGAACAATACCGCAAGCATTGCACCTTCGGGGTAGCCACCGTTGTAAACGCGAATTAAAATAGCCAATACGCCAATCAGGAAACCATATACATATTGTCCGGTTTTAGTCCTTGCACCGGTCACAGGATCGGTTGCCATGAACACCGCGGCAAAGGCAAAGCCGCCAAAGCATACTTGGGCAAACGGATCGAGCAACGATGCCGGATAGGTTGGAGTGGCAAAGGTGTGAGCAATGAAGCCCATTGCAAGGCCGCCGGCAAACACCGAGCACATTACACGCCACGAGGCGATGCCCGAAATGAGGAGAATAGCCGCACCTATCAAGATGGCGACCATCGAAGTTTCGCCGGGAGAGCCTGCAATTGTTCCCCAAAAAGCATCTGTCGTTCCTATGCTGTCGCCGGTAACACCGGTGAGCTGAAGACTGTCGCCAATGTTGGCAGTAACCTGCCCCAATGGAGTTGCGCCGGTGAAGCCGTCAACCACGTTGCCGCTTCCAAAACCAAAGGCCGAATCAAGTTTCACAAAAGCCGAGTCGCCACTCATCTTCGAAGGATAGCTGAAGAAGAGGAACGCACGCGTGATTAATGCCACGTTGAAGATGTTCATGCCTGTTCCGCCAAACACCTCCTTTGCAAAGATAACTGCAAATGCCGTGGCCACAGCTGTCATCCACAGCGGAGTGTTGATGGGCACAATGAGCGGAATGAGAAAACCGGTCACGAGAAACCCTTCTTGTATCTCTTTGTGGTGGATTTGTGCGCTGATGAACTCAATGCCAAGCCCCACAACGTAGCTGACCACAATCACGGGAAGCATGGCAAGAAAACCAAAGAGCCACATGTTAAGCCAACCGGTGTGTGCTGCCTCGCCAATAGCCATGTAGTGCTGCAAGCCTGTGTTGTACATGGCAAACAGCATGGCCGGAACAAGTGCAATCACCACCATGATCATTGTGCGCTTCATGTCGTTGCTGTCATGAATGTGCGCACCCGAACGCGATGTTGTGTTCGGCGTGAACAAGAATGTTTCAAAACCATCGTACACCGATTGAAGTTTGGCAAGTTTGCCTCCTTCATGAAACGTTGGCCCAATCTTGTTCAGGAAATTTCTTAGACTTTTCACTGTTGTATTTTTACTTTAAAGTTTATTACTTAATTAGTTGATTTCAACAAAATTTTTACTCAACTTCTTTGCGCATTTTGTCAAGACCTTCACGCACGATGCGTTGAAGTTCGAGTTTCGATGTGTCGGCATATTCGGCAAGGGCGAAATCTTCGGGAGCCACTTCGTAGATGCCCAATTGCTCCATTTTGTCGATGTTAAAGGCAATAATGGCCTTAATCAAAAATTCTGAGTAAATGTCCATGGGAAGCATGCGGTCATATTCGCCACTCATCACGATTGCACGCTCGCCGCCATTGATTTTTGCATCCATTTTCACCGGCTTCTTGTTACCGAAAATCCAGCTTGTGAAATCGCGATACACACTGAATTTCTTGGGACTGAGCGAAGCCCACCCCATGAACTCGTCTTCTTTCTCTACTTCGGGAATTACTGTGAGCTGACAGTAGGGGGCGCGAAGGTAGCCGTCGGTAGTCACCTGCTTGCCGGTGAGTACATTGCCACTGATGTAGCGTTTTGCTTTGCCGTTCTCGTTGATGTTTCCTCTCACGAGGTCCGACATCGGCACACCTGCAATGGTCTTGATATATTCCGGCTTCACAACCTCAGAACCGGTAATGCCCACTGTTGTGCTGAAATCGACCTTACCGGTCGCAAACAGTTTGCCAATCTTTGCCAAAGTAATGACATTTAATGTCCAAACAACTTCACCTTTGTTCACCGGTTTAATGTTTGCAATCTGCACTCCGGCGTTACCGGCAGGGTGAGGGCCTTCAAACACGTTGGTGATTGCACCACTTGCTTCGATCACATGCGTCGGGTTGCAACCCAAGTACACGTTGCCGTCGGTGAGCTTGCTTAGCATCTCTACACCTTTATTAATATATTGCTCGTCATCGCCCAGCACAATTTTGAACGAGGGTGCCAGCGGAGCTGAGTCAAAACAAGTAACAAAGATGTCGCGAGGTTTTACTTCGGGCGAAGGAACCACGTCGTATGGGCGTTGTCGCAACATGGCCCATAGTCCACTTTCAAGTAGTAATTCTTTGGGAGAGGTTTTTACGTCAAATTCCCTGACTTTGCCATTGGTGTCGCACTCAATGACAATCGACTCGATTTTTCGGCGGTTGCCGCGATTGATGGCTTTGATGGTGCCACCGACAGGACTCACAACTTTAATGCTGTCGTGGGTTTTGTCATGGTAAACCACTTCGCCGGCAGCAACGGTCTCGCCCTCTTTCTTGTCCAGTCGGGGAGTGATGCCGTTGAAGTCGTCGGGCACGATGGCGCATTGCTGTGGCGCATTGGCTTGCTTCACGCTTTCATTGGCAATTTCACCCTCCAGGTTTAGGTCATAACCTTTTTTCAGTTTAATTGTCGCCATGGATAAAAAATAATTGTACATTTTTACGATGCAAAGGTAGGTAAAATATATTTAATAAGGTTAATTTTCCCTTGATATTATTGTGTTTTTTGTCGTTTTTCGAGACTTAGATTTTTACAGATGATTTTTGACCTTTTTGCGAGTAAAAAAAACTTTAAAAAAGCATTTTTTGATTGCATGTCGTTGTATTATTAAAATAATTGTAATACATTTGCGAATGATTTCGTGGATTAGGTTCGCGTTTAGTCAGCATGCTGGCTGTGAATGTCACGTTAAATTGGTGTACTTAAATCACATATTAATTAGTTTGCGTGGCAGAAATAATAAAACTGCCACCCGTTCGTTCGGATCATAAAGAAGCTTTTTCTTTTAAGCCAATGTCATATTGCCTTGGCAACAGCGATTGAGAATTAAAACAAAACGATTAATAACTTTTAATTATTTAATTTTTTAACAATTTATTTATTTTAAATTATGGAAGCTACAAAACCAAATGCTCCTCAGCAACCTAACGCACAGGCTAAACCTGAAGTTAAAAAAGCTGACTTTAAAAAGGCTGACACCAAAACTGTTAGCAGCAATGTAAAGGGTATTAAGAATGCGATCTGGGTAATCATCCTTTGCTTCATCCTTGCAGAACTTTTCTATCTTTTCGTTCTCGGACAGGGCGCAAACTTCAAGTTCAGCGATGCTCAGAACTATTTCATTCACTGGGTTAAGCCGGACGCTGTAGTGAGCACACCACAAAACCTTCCCGGTACCATGTACATGGGTGGTTTCGTTGTACCTTTCATTCTCACTTGCTTGTTCACAGTAATTGTTCTTTCGGTAGAACGCTTCATCGCTCTCGGCAAGGCAGCCGGCAAAGGTAGCCAAACCAAGTTTGTTGCTAACGTGAAGAAAGCCCTCAACAACAAGAACGTTGCCGAAGCCGAAGAACTTTGCCGCAAGCAACAAGGCACCGTAGGCGCAATTGTTTACTCAACTCTTCAAAAATACAAAGAAATGGAGAGCTCAAACTTGCCAAAAGAGCAAAAGCTCGGCATCATTCAACAGCAACTCGAAGAAGCCACTGCTCTTGAAATGCCTTCTTTGCAACAAAATCTCCCCATCTGTGCTACGCTCACAACACTGGGTACGCTGCTCGGTCTGTTCGGTACAGTAATCGGTATGATTCGCTCTTTCTCTGCTCTTTCTCAATCGGGTGCTCCCGACTCTACTGCACTTTCAACCGGTATTTCTGAGGCTCTTGTGAACACAGCCTCCGGTATTGCTACCGCTTCTCTCGCTCTTATTTCTTATAACTACTTCACAAACAAGATCGATAACCTCACCTACGCCGTTGATGAGCTTGGTTTCGCTATCGTGAATGCTTATGCTGCTAATCACGAGAAATAATCAGTTATTTCTATAGATTTTCAGTTTATTAATTATATAAGAAATAAAATCAATGGGAAAAGTTAAAGTAAAGAAAAAAGACACGCGCATCGACATGACTGCGATGAGCGACGTTACCGTTCTTCTGCTGATCTTCTTCTTGTTGACTTCAACCTTCCTTCAGAAGGAACCTGTTACCGTTATCACTCCTCAGTCGGTTTCTGAGGAAAAAGTGCCCGACTCAAAGCTTATGACTATCTTGATTAGCCCCAAAGGTCAAGTTTACATGGAGCTGTTTGGTACTGTCGACACAACAGTGATGTCTTCTGAAAACCTGCGAAAGAATGTTCTCGGCATCATGTGTCAAAAACACAATGTGCAATTGACGCAAAAAGAAGCCGAAGAATTTTCAAAAACCGTTGCCTTTGGCGTGCCGATGAACAAGCTGAAAGAATGGCTTGCACTCGATGCCGACGAACGCGACAAAGCATTGAAGGAGGGACCGGGCATACCCATCGCATACACTGAGTATCAAGGCAAGAAAACTGAATTCCAAGAATGGGTTCAGGCCGTCAGTGAAGTGATGGAAAGCGTTGGTGAAGCCAATGATATCAGAGACGGTAAAGGTATTGCAGTAAAGGCCGACGCCTCTACGCCATACCGCTTGGTCGAATTAGTGATGAACAACTTGCAATCTATCAACCGTAATAAGTTTACGTTGATGACTGCATTAAAGAAGGAAGGAGAATAATACAATGTCAAAGGATTTAAGTCGTCAGAAAAAATTCGATACCCGAATCGACTTTACACCTATGGTCGACATGAACATGCTTCTCATTACTTTCTTCATGTTGTGTACCACTATGTTGAAGTCACAGACTTTGAAAATTGCACTTCCCACCAACAGTGACGATAGTAAGATTGAGAAAAATCAAAACCAAGCTGCCGAATCTCAAGCTATCACCATCATCATCGATGGAAAGGAAGTTGAAAACCCCAACGGAAACGTTTCCAGTCCTATGGACGCTAAGTTCTACTACTATGAAGGTCAATTGAACCTGCAAGACCCCAACTCTTTCAAAGAGGCAAAAGGCATCTCGCTTGCCGACAGCAAAGACATGGGATATTTGCGTTCAATTCTTCAAGACAAGAACAAGGAAGCTTTGAAGCTTATTGCTGCCGAAAAGGTAAAATGGCAAAATCATGAGTACAGCAAGATTGAGGCCGCCAACGACTCTCTCTATCAGTTGGCAACCGCCCAAATTCGTTCTCGCAACGACTTGCACCCACCCATTGTCATGATCAAGCCTTCAGGTCGCGCAAGCTACAGTGATGTTGTTGCTATCCTCGATGAAATGCAGATTAATAACATTAGTCGCTTCCAAATTGAGACGCTTAGCAAAGACGATTCTACCGCTTTAAGGAGCAAAGGCGTTAATTTGCCTCCTGTTCCCAAGAAGTGATTTTGGTGTCAGATTTAAATATGTTGAATTTTAAAAATTAAGATTATCATGTCAAATGAAGTAGATCTTTCATCAAAAGAATGGTGTGACCTTATTTTTGAAGGTAAGAATAAAGATTTCGGTGCTTATGTCTTGCGTCAAACCTCTACGCAACGCCATAACAAAGCCGTTCTCTATACAATTATTGGTTTCATTGCGGTAGTTCTCTTGGCTTATGCTTGGAATACCTATCAGGCATGGGAAGCCGAGCGTGAAGCCGCCAACAATGTAGAGCAAGAAACAACTGCAATCGACTTTGGAGCTTCGGAAGAGGAATCGGAAGAAGAACAAGAGATGATTGAACAAAAGGAGGAAACTCCTGAACCCGAAGTTGAAGAAGTTGCTCAACAGGCTGTAACGGAATTGAAGATTGTGCCCGACGACAAGGTAACAACTCCTCCTCCAACAGTCGATGAAATCAAGGAAAATGAAGCTGCAATTGGTACGCAAAACATCGAAGGAGCTATTGGTGGTCTTAATACGCCTCCTCCAACAGCAGCCCCCGTTGCAAAGGTTGAAACAACCATTGCAATTAAACCGGTTGAAGAAAAGAAGGAAGAAAAAAATGAAGTCTTCACTTCGGTTGAGCAAATGCCTCAATTCCCCGGTGGCGAAGCTGCACTGTTGAAGTACATCGCTTCTCACTTGCAATATCCGGCTATGGCTGCCGAGCAAGGTATCGAAGGTCGCTGCGTTGTGCAATTCGTTGTAACCAAGAATGGCTCTGTAGGCGAAGTAAAAGTTGCTCGCTCATTAAGCCCCGATTGCGATGCCGAGGCAAAACGCGTGTGCAAGGGCTTGCCTAAGTTCACTCCCGGCCGTCAAAACGGTCAAGCGGTGAATGTGTGGTACACCTTGCCCATCACCTTCAAGTTGCAGAAGTAATATTAATCTCTTGCATAAATTCCCTTAGAGGGATTTATCATAACAATAAGTCGCAGGTCTTTTTAAGGCTTGCGACTTATGTTGTTTTTTTGCCAAAGCATGCGTTGTTGCTTCAAATCGACGATTCGGTGATAATCTCTGTCAAAAGAATGATTAATCCCCAATCGGTCATTAGCGTTTGCACTGATTTTGTTTGAATGTTGAACAAAAACTGTCGGGAAGCAACACGATGAATTGAAAAATGTAACCCTTAGCGGTCTAATGACCGATTGGGGGTTATCGGCATGTTGTGCCAAGCAAATTGAACATAAAAAGCCTAAACTCCTCATGAAAAGATTTTGATGTCTATGTGAAAGAGACAGGAAATCCGTTTATATTCTTGTGTGCGTGTGTGCGCGATCTTATCTTTGTTAAGATTTTATAATTACATGGGATTTTCAATGATTATTTTGGTAAAAATAATTACCTTTACCAATTAAAATAACTACTTTTATCCATATTAAAAGCTCGGCGACGATAAACCTTTGTTTTATCTTTTCGTCTAAGTAAGAAAATTACGATTTAATGAACAATAGTGGTAATGGACTATTTCGGGGAATAAGGGTGTTTTTTGGCATTTTCATGGTGCTGGTTTACTTCGGAATGGCTTATTTGATGGTTATTAATTTTTTCGGTTGGAGGCAAGCACCTTTCACTTGGTTGCGTTGGTTTTTTGCGTTGGTATTTGGGCTTTATGGCATCTATCGTTGCTACCGTCAGGTGAAAGGCATAGATTACTATCGTCTCAACAATGACCGCAAAAGCGAAAAAAGCGACAACCGCATTGATGAACTTATTAAAGAAGAACATAAAGATGAATAAGTTTTTTAATATACAGCTTTGTTTTGTCCTGCTCTTGTCGGTGCTTGCTTCGTGCTCGAAATACAGCGACAGGCCTAATGGGGCTGTTGTTGGCATGGCAAAGGTCTATTGCGATGAATCGTTTAAAAACGTGCTTGAACAGGAAATTCAGGTTTTTGAATTTCAGTATCCGCAAGCCTTCATCAAAGATCGATACATGAGCGAATCGGCGGCTCTTGATTCTCTCATGAAGGGCAAGGTAGACCTAATTATCACTTCGCGCGACCTCACTCAGCAGCAAAAACACTATCTTGCCACTCACGACCGTGCTTACAGATCGCGCATGATAGCCGTTGATGCAGTAGCCATTATCGTAAACAAAAACAGCGACATTGACGAACTCTCGATGAGTGAGTTAAAGGACTTGTTCACCGGCAAATATCGCAAATGGGGGCAATTGGTGCCCACCAACATGCGCAACGACTCCATTAAGTTGCTTTTCGATGGCAATGCCACCGGGGTTATTCACTATATCAAGGATAAATTTTTGGGAGGAAAGGATTTTCCGTTTCAAGTATTTTCGGCACATTCTACCGATGAGGTTTTCAAGACCATCGAGAAAAATCGCAATGCCGTAGGGTTCATTGGCGTGAGCTGGATTGCCGATGACATGGGAGCCAGTCAAAAAGAAGCCGGTGAACGCTACAAGGAATTGAATCAAGAGCAAAAGGAGGCTTCGCTCATCGATTTCACCGGTCGGGTGAAAGTGCTCAAAGTGCGACGCAACGACTTGCTCAAAGGTTGCAAGCCCTATCAAGCCTACATCAACGATGGCACCTATCCGCTGTTTCGCAAAATTTTTGCAATCGATGCCGCTCCTCTTGGTACAATCGATCATAGTTTTTTCACTTTCCTTACTGGAACGATAGGACAAAAGATTATTTTGCAAACGGGCATCATGCCCGGTGCCGAACCTGTGAGAGCGGTAGAGGTAGAATAAATGCCAACGGCATAGAACTCTTTTTTGCCTCGAATGTTAGTGATTTGTTACACTCAAACATTGATTATAATATTAAAAATAATAATTTAAATTTTACTGAAAAAATGAAAGCTAAATTCTTAATCGCATCTCTTCTCGTGGGAGCATCCATCACTGCCTTTGCGCAAGGCTACAAAGATGGTATCGACTTTTACAAGATTGGTGATTACGAGAATGCCAAAACCATTCTTGACCGTAACATTAACACTGCATCTAACAAAGCCGAAGCCTATTACTACTATGGGCAGATTGCTTTCTTAGAGGGCAAACTTGATGAAGCCAAGAAATACTTCGACATGGGCTTGGCCACCGATGCAAACTATCCGTATAACCTGGTGGGCAATGGTGCGGTGCTCTTGAAGAAAGGTGACAAATCGGGAGCTGAAATGATTTTTAAAGCTGCACGCAAATTGACGAAAAAAGATGCAAAGCTCGAAATTGCCATTGCAAGAGCATATTTTGCCGCCAATCCCACTGCTAACGACAAAGAAATTCAAAAGTGCATTAAAAATGCACGCAAATGGGCTCCCAATGATCCGGATGCCTACATCTTTGAGGGCGACATGAGCGAAACTGTTGAAGACTGGGGCAACGCACAAGGAAAGTATGAAATGGCCATGACATATGACCCTGCCAACATTGAGTCTACCGTCAAATATGCCGACACTTACTATCGTGTTAATCCCGATTTGGCACTCGATCGCCTCAAAGGCATTTCGGCCGCTAACCCAAATTCTGCTTTGGTGCAACGTCAGCTTGCCGAGAAACTCTACGACCATGGCGACTTTGCCGAGGCTGCCACGACCTACGGTAAGTATATCGGCAATTCGCAAAATCACTTCCCCAAAGATGAAGCACGCTACTCGCAATTGCTCTATTTTGCCAACGAGTTTCAGGCCAGCTATGATCAGGCTGTTAAATTGAAAAAATCAATCGATTCGAGTAATCCTTACTACATTGTTGCCGATCGACTGTTGCTTTACAGCTTGGCCAATCTTGGTAAATTTGAAGAAGCTGCCGAAGTGGGACGCGAAATGTTTGGTCTCAAAAATGCGACAAACGCCGAGAACTACAACTACAAAGACTATGTGATGTTTGCCAAGGTGCTTGAAGAAGCCAAGAAACCCGAAGAGGCTGTTATCTACTACGATAAGGCCATCGAAATGAATCCCGAGAACACTGAGTTGGCTCACAGCCTTGCAACACAATATCTTGGTGCGAAGAATTTTGACAAAGCCCTTCTTTATGCCAACAAGGTGATTGACGCCGGCAACGCATCGGGTGCCGACTATGCAACGCTTGCAAGCATATACTATCAAAAAGCTGTTGATTCCAGTGCAACCGAAGCCTCTAAGGCTGCCGATCTTGCCTCTGGTCTTGCCGCTGTGGAAAAAGCTTTGCAAACCAATCCTTCAAACATGACTTTCTTGTACTACAAGGCCAATCTTCAAGCAGCAGGCGAAACCAAGAACAATGGTGCCGCCCTCAACACAATGAATCAGCTGATTGCCGAAATCAAGAAACAGGAAGACCAAAAGCCCTACTATGGCACTTTGACCTATGCTTATAGCTATGTGGCACTTTACTACTTTGGACAGAAGGATTACAGCAAAGCCCTTGAATATTTCCAGGCTTGGCGTGAGATTGAACCCAACAACCAAGGTGTGCTCGACGCAATCAAGCAACTCTCTAAATAATGAGAAAAGAATAGACGAGTTCTGTAAAACATGAACTGTCGCTCTTTAAACTCCGGTTTTGTCATCGATTGCAGAACCGGAGTTTTTTCTTTTAACCCAAATGAGAAGACGATACACCCCCAAAAGCGTAAGTCTTTGCTGTCTAATGATCAATTTGGGGTCAATCCTTTGATGTTGGTTTAAAACGATTACATTCGATTTCGATTGTGCCATTGAGCCTTTTTACTTATTTTTGTAGTTGAAAATTTAAAGTCGAGAATATGAAAAAAATCACATTCCTGTGTGCAGTCTTATTGGGTTTTCTCCTGATGAATGGGAGCAATGTTCTCTCGCCTGCATCACGCATCTACATGCAACAACTTAAAAGTGGCAAGCTGCACAAAGTCGCTTCGCAATGCACAACGCAAACCATCATTGTGGTTGATGGCGACGAAGGACTGAAAGCGTTAAAAGTCGCCGGCATCAATGTAGAAAGTGCTGTTGGCGATGCTGTGATAGCCACGGTTTCCGACCGTCAATTACAATCAATTGGCGAAATGCCTCACATCAAGTATGTAGACCGTGCGCACCGCATTCATTTGCTCACCGATGCAGCACGCAATCTCACTCATGTGGAACAAGTGCTCAATGGAACCGGCCTCAGTTCTGCTTATACCGGCAAGGGAGTAGTCGTGGGCATTGTTGACTGTGGATTTGATTTCAGTCATTTGGCGTTTCGGGCAAGTGATGGCACCACACGCATAAAAGCGGTTTATCTGCCCGATGACATGAATGGAAATTCTCCGGTGATCGATGGCAACACTTTGCCCGGTTCTGAATACACTGCACCGGAAGATATTCTTGCGCTCACCACCGACAACGGCCGGCAATCGCATGGTAGCCACACGGCAGGAATTGCAGTGGGGTCTACTGTGGGGAATTATGGCGGAATGGCACCGGAGGCCGACATTGTGCTTTGTGGCATGAGTGATTCTTCTTTGACCGATGCCAATGTAATTAATTCGACGATGTATGTTGCCAACTATGCCAAGAGCAAGGGCAAGGCTTGTGTAATCAGTTTAAGTCTTGGCAATCACGATGGACCGCATGACGGAACCGGATTGTCGGCTCGAGCTTTCGATGAAATTTCAAAGCAAAGCAATGCCATTGTGGTGCTTGCTGCCGGGAACGAGGGAAATAATCATATATACATGAACAAAAAGTTCACCGATGGCGACTTGTTGCTTAGCTCTTGTGTCGATGCCATGAGCTCTAACGGCGATGTACAAGTGGAAGTAGATGCTTGGAGTCGCAACGATGCCCCGATTGCGGTACAATTTCATGTGGTAGACCGTTCAAGGCACAAGGTGCTTTGCAGCACAGATTTCGTTGCCACCGACACGGTGCTTAATTTTGCCGATGTCGATGCTTTGAAAGACTATGCAACAGGAACCATTGCGGTGGGCACGGCAAAAAGTACCATAAACAATAGAATGGAATTACTTTTTGATACTGATATAAATCTCTTGTCTTCTTCCTATATTCTTGGTTTTAGTTATAAAGGAATGCCCGGGCAGGAAATTGATGTTTGGGAAACGTCCGGACAAAACAATTTTGTGTCTTCATCGGTCAAAGGCTTTGTGGACGGCAGCAACGAATGTTCTATCAGCGACATGGCCACCGGCGAACGAACGGTTTCGGCAGGAGCCTATGTGTCACGGCAGTCTTATGAAAATGCCTATGGTTCAACAGTCTCTGTAACTCGTTTGCCCATAGGCTCAATTGCTCCATTTTCCAGCTACGGCAAAGCCCTCAACGGCAAGCTCTATCCGCTGGTTACTGCCCCGGGAGTGGGAGTGATTTCGGCATTGAATAGTTACGGACCTTACAGCGGTTCGCCTGCCATGACAGCAAACAATCTCGAGGGACGAAAAAATAGTTGGGGGGCTAAGAATGGAACATCTATGGCAACTCCTTGTGTTGCCGGCATCATTGCACTTTGGTTGCAAGCCAACCCCAAGCTCGATATTGAAGCCGTGAAGGAAATTATTCGCACAACTTCAATGAAAGATGCCTTTGTCACGAGTGGCGGTATTGAATGGGGAGCAGGAAAAATCGATGCCTATGCCGGCTTGCAAAAGGCTCTTACTTCGGGAATTGATGAAAATGCGAGTGATAGCCGTGAAGTTTCTGTTTTCTATGACCGAGAGAGCGATTGTGTCCATGTAGCAGGCACAGCTCTTGCAGGTTCTGTTGTTTCGGTTTACAATGTGTATGGACAGCTGATGAGCCGCGTTGGTCTCTCCGGTGAGAGCAATGCTTTTAGAGTGAATATGCTTGATTATCCGGCAGGACTGTATTTCGTCAAACTCGACACACAACAATATAGTAAAACCGCTAAATTATTTAAATAAAAGGATTTAATAAAATTCTGCAACTCTTTTAAAAGACGAAAAAAGCAATGTTTGACTATATTTCAGGTTCTATTGCCGAGCTTACTCCTGCCTATGCAGTCGTCGACAATCATGGAATGGGGTACATGATTAATATTTCTTTAACCACCTACAATGAACTTCAACTTCTTAAAGGCGAAGTGAGACTCTATGTGCACGAAGCTATTCGCGAAGATGCCCATGTGCTTTATGGATTTCATGCCAAGCGAGAACGCGAAGTTTTTTTGTTGTTGATCAGTGTATCGGGTGTGGGGCCTAATACCGCACGCATGATTTTGTCGGCGTTACCTCCTGCCGACTTGGAACAAAGCATTGCAACTGGCAATGTGGGTGTTCTTAAAGCGGTGAAAGGGATAGGGGCAAAAACGGCTCAACGCATAATTGTTGATCTCAAAGATAAAATAAAAGCACCTGCCGGTGCGTTAATAGATAAGAGCCAAACCGCAGGAGAGGTGTACGAAGAAGCTCTTGCCGCTCTTGTCATGCTTGGTTTCACGCAGCAAATGTCGCAAAAGGCCTTGAAACGGCTTTTTGCCCGAGAACCATTATTAACGGTTGAAGATGCTGTGAGAAAAGCATTGAAAATGATGTAATTATGTTTCGATGCTTCATTTAGAAACTATATTGAATTAATAGATGTCGATTAGACGGAATTATAGTAAAATATCATTTACTCTGTTTGCTTGCTTAATAGGTTTCTATTTTGCAACGTCTGTTTCTTCTTATGCTCAAGACAAGAAGTTTGAAACAAAAATAACTCCTCCACCTTCGGTTCCCGATATTAGAAAAGGAAATGGCAATGACACCATCAAGTTGCCCTACGGCGTTAAGGACAAGTTGTCAAATGCCTACGGAGACATTCGATTGGTGAATGATGCCACCGATTTGAAAAATCCCGGCAATGTCACAACCACAGCCGAGTTTGACCCCGAAACGGGTTATTATATCATACACACCCGCATAGGCGACAACGACATCATAACTCCATTTTTGCTTTCTCCGCAAGAGTATAACGACATTGCCCTTAGGCAGTCTATGCAAGAATATTATCGGCAAAAAATGTCGGAATCTATTGAGAAAAAGAAAGACGAACCTTTCAATTTCTTGGATATGCAATTTGGCTTAGGCCCTTTGGAGTCGGTGTTTGGCCCCGGTGGCGTACAGCTCAAGACTCAAGGTTCTGTAACCATCAACATGGGAGTTAAAAGCAATAAAACAGACAACCCGGCATTGTCGGTTGCCGCCCGCCGTAAAACCTATTTCGATTTCGACCAGAAAATTCAAGCAACAGTTGCCGCATCGGTTGGCGACAAAATGAAGTTTAACATGACTTATAACACCGATGCTACTTTTGAATTTGATAACAAGAACCTTAAACTTGCCTACGAAGGCAAGGAAGATGAAATCATCAAAAACATCGAGGCCGGCAACGTGAGCATGACCACCGGGTCATCACTCATTAGGGGTAGTGCGGCACTGTTTGGCATCAAGACCAAGTTGCAATTCGGCAAACTCACCGCAACAGCATTGGTTTCTCAACAAAATTCAGAATCACAAACTGTTAATACCAAAGGTGGTTCTCAAACGACTCCATTCTATGTGACCGCTGACAATTATGACCAAAACCGTCACTTTTTCTTGTCACATTTTTTCCGCGACAACTACGACAATTGGTGCTCACGCCTACCGTTGGTGTCTTCGGGAGTGAATATTAATCGATTGGAAGTTTGGGTAACCAACAAGCGTGGCAACTTTAACGAATCGCGCAATATTTTAGCTTTTATGGACGCAGGAGAGAACAAGCGGCTTGCAAGCGACCATTGGGTGCCCAACCTTGCAGCCGACAACCCATCGAACTCCTCAAACAATGAATTGGAAGAAATAAAAACCAACTATCCCGAGGCTCGTTATATCGACAAGGTTGCTACAGCTTTGCAACCGCTCGAAGCCTATGGCATTCAAGGAGGTCAGGATTATGAAAAGGTGGAGAGTGCGCGCTTGTTGTCGTCTTCGGAGTACACCTTGAACAGTGCGTTAGGCTATATTTCGCTTAACACGGCACTGAATGCCGATGAAGTTCTTGCAGTTGCCTACCAATACACCTATCGTGGCAAAACCTATCAAGTGGGTGAGTTCTCGGGCGACATCGACAGCACTTCGCAATCTCTTTATGTGAAAATGCTGAAAGGCACAACCGCTTCGCCTGCAAAGCCCATGTGGGACTTGATGATGAAAAACGTTTATTCCTTAGGAGCCTATCAAGTGTCTAAAACTAATTTTAAACTGAATATCAAGTATTTGAGCGATACCACCGGCACCGAGTTAAACTATGTTCCTGCCGGCAACATCAATGGCACACCATTGCTCCAAGTCATGAATCTCGATCGGTTAGATGCCAATAACGAACGAAACATCGACGGTCGCTTTGACTATATTGAAAATTACACCGTCAACAGCTCAAAAGGTAAAGTGATATTCCCTGTTGTAGAACCATTTGGTTCGCACCTTTACAGCAAGATGGGAGGAGGGGCTATTGCTGACCGTTATGTTTTTCAAGAACTTTATGATTCTACCTTGACCGTAGCTCGGTTGTATTCCGACAAGAACAAGTTTGTGCTCGAAGGCGAGTATCAGGCATCATCGGGCAATGTCATCAAGCTCAATGCCATGAATGTGCCACGAGGTTCGGTTGTGGTGACTGCCGGCGGTGTGACTTTGACCGAGAATAGCGACTATACCGTCGATTACAGCATGGGAACGGTGACGATTACCAACCAAAGCATCATCGATGCCGGCACCAGCATCAGCGTGTCGATGGAAAATCAATCGATGTTCAACACCCAACGCAAAACTTTGATGGGATTGGACTTGAACTATGCTTTCAACAAGAATTTTCATGTTGGCGGAACTATCATGCACTATGGCGAAAAAGCTTTGACCGAAAAAGTGTCGATTGGCGATGAACTTGTGAACAACACCATTTGGGGAGCTAACGTATCCTATAATTCCAATTTCATGTGGCTCACCAATTTGCTCAACAAAATTCCCACAGTAAATGCAACTGCCCCCTCTTCGTTGAACTTTACCGGGGAGTTTGCACAATTAATTCCGCATCAGGCTTCTACCGGCTCTAATGCCGGCAGTTCCTACATCGATGATTTTGAATCGACACAATCGGGCATCGACCTCCGTTCTCCTTATTCATGGTTTTTAGCATCGACACCCTATGATGGCAGTGCCAACGCTTTGTTTCCCGAAGCTGCACTTTCAGACAACATTGATTATGGTAAAAATCGTGCTCTGCTTTCATGGTACTATATCGATCGTTTGTTTACTCAGCGCAATTCTTCTTATGCTCCCGGCTACATTAAGAATGATCTTGACCAACTGTCGAACCCGTATGTTCGTGAAATTCCTTACAGTGAAGTTTTTCCCGGACGCGAATTGAACTATGGCGAATCTTCGATGATTCAAACCCTAAACCTGTCGTATTACCCTTCGGAACGCGGCCCTTATAACCTCGATGCTGCCAACATTGCTCCCGATGGCAACCTCTTAAATCCCGAGAAACGATGGGGAGGCATCATGCGCAAACTCGATAACACCAATTTTGAGTCATCTAATATTGAATATATCCAGTTTTGGCTACTCGATCCATTTCTTGATGAAACGGCCGATAATAAAGAAGGCGGTGATTTCTACATCAACTTGGGTGAAGTGAGTGAAGATATTTTGAAAGATGGATTGAAAGCCTATGAAAACGGATTGCCCACCGATGGCAGTTCCTCCTATATCAAGAATACGACATGGGGCAAGGTGTCGTCACAAACGTCCTTAACCTATGCTTTCGACACCTCTTCGGGCTCTCGCATTGTGCAAGACGTGGGCTTGAATGGCTTGTCGACCGAAGAAGAGAAAAACTTTTCGACCTATAAAAACTTTGTTGACCGCCTGCGTCAAACCTTGCCTTCGACAACCATTGCAGAAATGGAAGCCAATCCGTTCTCGCCAATCAACGACCCGGCCGGCGATAACTATCATTTCTATCGTGGCTATGACTATGATGAACAAAAAATGTCCATTCTCGACCGATACAAGCATTATAATGGAACAGAGGGCAACTCTCTCTCACAAGACGATGCACGAGAAGCACTCTACCAGTCGGCACGTAGTGTGCCCGATGTCGAAGACATCAATCAGGACAACACGTTGAACGAGTATGAACGCTATTTCCAATATCGCATTTCCATTCGTCCCGAAGACTTGGTTGTTGGCAAAAACTACATTGTCGATAAGCACACCACAAAACTTTCTACTCGCAATGGGCAAAATAAAGAAGTAACGTGGTATCAGTTCAGCATTCCGTTGAGTGAATATGAAAAAGTGGTTGGTTCGTTGAGCGATTTCTCTACAATCCGCTTTATTCGCATGTTCATGACCAACTTCAAGAAACCCACTCACCTGCGTTTTGCAACACTTGAACTTGTGCGTGGCGAGTGGCGTAATTATGGTTATGACTTAAATCAAAACGGCAATGTTCCTGCCCGAGGTGCAATCACGGTGAATGCGGTTAATATTGAAGAAAATGCCAGTCGCGAGCCGGTGAACTATGTGCTTCCTCCCGGTGTGAATCGCATTGTCGACTCGGGACAATCGCAAATTACCCAACTCAACGAACAGTCGATGCAAATGAAAGTCGAGGGCTTGCTCTCGGGCGATGCTCGTGGCGTATATCGCAACACAAGTCTTGACCTGCGCACCTATAAACGCTTGCAAATGTTTGTACACAACGAGGCATTTATCGACGATGCAACCTCACTGAGCAATGGTGACGTTTCGGTGTTTGTGCGATTGGGTACAGATATCAAGAACAATTACTACGAATATGAAATTCCATTGACGGTAACTGCGCCCAACAGTCATTATAGCACCAACAGCTCGGCCGACCGGTTGAAGGTGTGGCCGGAAGAAAACATGCTTGATATTGACCTGGGAGTTCTCACCGGAGTGAAGAAAAACCGCAATGCCGCCAAGATGGCAGGCCAAGCCGATGTGTCTTACGGCTCTCGATATACCGAACAAGATCCTTCTCACCCCAACGACAGGATAACCGTGAGGGGCAACCCATCGTTGAGCGATGTGAGGGTGATGATGATTGGTGTGAGAAACAACTCCAATGCCACCAAGAATTGCGTGGTGTGGGTCGACGAACTACGTGTGACCGACTTTGACCAAGAAGGCGGTTGGGCGGCAAAGGTCAATGCTAACTTGAATTTGAGCGACATTGGCACGGTGAACTTCGGTTTCCACAAAGAAACCACAGGATTTGGTTCTGTCGACCAGAGTTTGACACAACGCCGCCTCGACAACTACGATCAAGTGAACGTCGCCGTGCAGGTAGACATGGGACGTTTCCTTCCCGAGAAAGTGAAGTTGAAAGCTCCGGTCTATTATTCTTATACAAACGAAAAGACTACGCCAAAATACAATCCGCTCGATCAAGACGTGCTGTTGAAAGATGCCATTGAGGCTTGCAACACCAAGGCGCAAAAAGATTCAATCAACGATTATGCCTTAGTGCGCCACACGGTTCAAAGTTTCTCTGTATCGGGGTTGAAGTTTGATGTAAAGAGTAAAAATCCCATGCCTTGGGATCCTGCCAATTTCACGTTCAGCTATTCGTTTAACAAGCAGCACACGAGTGACCCTAATAATGTGTATGAGAACACCAACGATTATCGCGGTAGTTTTCAATACAGTTGGACGCCCTATGCCAAACCGTTCAGGCCGTTCAAAAAATTGATTAAGGAAAAGAACAAGCACATGAAATTTTTCAGAGAATGGGAATTTCTTTGGTTGCCGGCCTCTATTGCATTTAACAGCAACATCTCGCGCTACTACTACGAACAGCAAACTCGCAATTCTACCGATGTCAACATTGAGTTGCCGGTGTCGGTGAGTAAGAATTTCTTGTGGGATCGTCAGTTTGCATTGTCGTGGAACTTTACGAAATCATTATCGGTTTCACTGAACACCAACACCACGGCTCACATTCTCGAACCGGTGGGGCAGGTGAACAAGCAACTTTTCCCCGATGCTTATCGTGATTGGAAAGACTCGGTGTTGACCAGCATAAAACATTTGGGCACGCCGTGGGCCTACAACCAAACGTTTACGGCTTCTTATAGGGCACCTTTCAACAGTATTCCGATTTTGAGTTTTATTTCGGCCAATGCAACCTACAATGCAACCTATAATTGGGATCGTGGAACAACGGTAGACGATGTGTTTGCCGGAAACACGATTGCCAATCAAGCTTCGTTCAATTTTGATACCCGCCTGAGCATGGAGCAACTCTACAACAAAATTCCGTATTTAAGAGAGGTGAACAAGCGTTTCTCCAACAGCGGCAGCAAGCGTCAGGGGCAAAACCAAAACAGCAAGGAACCCAAGAAGAAACCCAAAAAGTTTGATCGCACATTCAAGCTGTCCAACGACTCATCTATCGTCATCAGTCACAACATGAATGTGGATAAAGTGCGTGTCACAGCTACCACAACCGATGGAAAACGTTTCCCTGTGAAATTCAAGGTGAAAGATAAAAATAGCATTGAAATTGAAAATAGGGGAGACCAAAACATCAAGTTTGTCATCACCGAAATCCAGAAGATTGAAAAGAAGACTTTCCTTGATGAATTTGCACAATATGCGGCTCGTTTTGTGATGAGCACAAGGAGCGTGAGCGTGAGATTTCGCAACACTCGGCAACTTTCATTGCCACAATTCATTCCCAATGTGGGCGATGTCTTCGGGCAAAATAATCACTACGATGTGATGGCTCCGGGACTTGACTTTGCTTTTGGTTTGACCGATGAAAGCTACATTGAAAAAGCACGCGACCGAGGGTGGTTGTTGCGTGATGAAAACATGACCAGTCCTGCCATTTTCAGCCGAACGCAAGAGTTCAACGCCGAGGTGCAGCTCGAACCGATTCGCGGGCTTAAAATCACCTTGACCGGCAACCGCACCGACAATCGCACCAATCAAGTGCAGTTCATGTTCGACGACATGACTACACTTTATTCCGGCAGCTATACCAAAACGCACATGGCCATTAAAACGGCCTTGCGCAGGGTGAGTAGCGACAACAATTATGAAAGTGCGGCTTTCGCTCAATTTTTGACCAATATTCCCATTGTTGCCGGCAGAATACAATCGCAGTATCATGGGCGTAATTATCCTAATGCAGGATTTATTGCCGGTACGGTCTATGCCGGGCAACCATTTAGCGACACCAACGGTTCGGTCAGCTCCACCAGTAGCGATGTGCTCATTCCGGCTTTCTTGGCAGCCTATTCGGGCAAGAGTGCCAAAAACGTTTCTCTAAGTCCTTTTCCGGGATTGAAAGATATCATGCCAAACTGGCGAGTAACCTACGATGGCTTGACAAAAATTCCATTCTTCAAAAAGCATTTCAAGAGCTTTACGCTCAATCATGCCTATCAGTGCACCTATTCTGTTGGTTCTTTCTCAAGCTATAGCGATTGGGTGGCAATCGGGCAAGGGCTTGGATTTACCCAAGATGCTTTGACGGGCAACCCGGTGCCTTCTTCGCCCTACAACATTTCATCGGTCACCATCACCGAGAAGTTTGCACCATTGATAGGCTTGAATGCAACGCTAAGTAACAACATGACGTTTAATTGTGAGTATCGCGACAGTCGCACTCTTTCGTTGAACTCTTCGGCCGGTCAGCTTGTTGAAGCATTGTCCAAATCGTTTGTGATGGGTGCCGGCTACAAGATTGCCGATTTTAATTCTGTTTTGAAAATCAGGAAAAAACAGCAAGGCGTGAGCAATGATCTCACGTTAAATCTCGACTTCCAGTTGAGCAACAACACGGCATTAATACGAAAAATTGAGACCAACACGGCACAGGCAACAAGTGGTACACGCACATTGAGCTTTAATTTTACTGCAAATTATGTGATGAGTAAGCGTGTGACCATCGGTGCATTCTTTGACCATCAGGTCAATACACCATTGGTTTCTACAAGTGCCTATCCCACGACAAGCAGTAACTTTGGTCTCTCTTTTAACATGAACCTTGCCAAGTGATGCCACTTGTTGATGCTTGAGGCTGTTTTTTGTAATGACCCCATATAAGTTGTTGCGATGAAACAATTTTTTTTCCTATAATTTTGTTATATTTGCATGATTTTAGGAGGCAGCATGTCTCATGACTTTCTATTAACCAAAACATCAGAAAAATGGATGAAATTTTAATGAAGAAGTTGAGGAAAGACCCTAACGGTTTAATGACCTATGAGTATATTGCAAACAATATAGGCCACATCGATCAAGAAATGCCCGAGCTGGTTGACAATATTATTGCAGTCGACTCCACCGGGCAATTTGTGGTCAGCACTGCACGTTATCTTCATGCCATTGACCCAAAGAAATATGCCACTTGCATCGATGCGCTCATCAAGGCAGCCATAGCTCGTGATCGCGAGCATGTTTATTTGGGAGATCTTGCCGCCACAATATGGGGGCAAGATTACAAAGAACGGGCAGTTGAGTTGAGTGCTCAAGACGATAATTTTCGCCGCATCTACAAGCGTCTTTATCCTGTTGGAATTTGACACCGTTTTTTAAATTCATCACCGAACATTATCTTTTTTTGTTATATGCATAATCTTACACGTATAATCGTTTTGTTGCTATCTCTTACTTCGGTAGCTTGCCTTTCGGCATCGGCACAAAACACTAAATTAAGTAATAAATTGGAACAGAACACTAAAGTCTTGCTCGAGACTTCTATGGGCAACATCACTGTTGCTCTCTACAACGAGACACCGTTGCATCGTGATAATTTTGTTAAGTTGGTCAACGAGGGATACTACGATGGCGTGCTTTTTCATCGTGTCATCAAGGATTTTATGATCCAAACTGGGGATCCCAATTCAAAAACTGCCGACTCTACGGCAATGCTTGGCGAGGGCGATCCCGGTTACACCATTCCTGCCGAAATCAAGTTTCCCGAATGCTATCACAAACGTGGTGCACTAGCAGCTGCCCGCACCTCCGATCAAGTAAATCCCGGTCGCAGGAGTAGCGGTTCGCAGTTCTATATCGTAACGGGTCGCGTTTACTCCCATCAAGACATCGGCATGACCGAAATGAAGCTGGCATCTGCCATGAAGCAGAATATTTTCACTCGTTTAGTAGACTTGAAAAAGGATTTAGTACAGGCATTAATTGCAAAAAATGACACAGCTGCTGTCGAAGATTTGCAAAACGACATCGTTGCTCAAACCGAAGCCGAATATTCGATGAAACCTGCTCGCTACACCGATGAGATGAAAAAAATCTACACTACAGTTGGTGGTACTCCTTTCCTTGATGCCCGGTACACTGTTTTTGGTGAAGTGCTGGAAGGTATGGACGTGGTGGATCGCATTCAGCAAGTTGCCACCGGCAATGCCGATCGCCCCATTGAAGATGTGAAAATCGTCAAGGCAACCATTGTTAAGTGAGCATAAACCATTCTGATTTTTCAGCAGAATGCGCTTTGTCTTTGACCGACAATCAAACAACAGATGATTTCTGTAAACACTCATAAACTAAAAAATGGCCTCCGTTTGTTGCACCACTACGATGATGCTACTCAAATGGTGGCCGTCAACCTTCTATATGATGTTGGTTCCCGTGATGAACAACCGGGTAAAACCGGACTTGCCCACCTCATGGAACACTTGATGTTCACCGGTTCAACGAATGCACCCGGCTTCGATGCCGCATTACAAGCGGCAGGAGGCGAGAGCAATGCTTGGACCAATGTTGACATGACCAACTTCTACGAAACCCTTCCGGCTCACAATGTGGAAACAGCCTTTTGGCTGGAATCTGATCGATTGCTCAACTTGTCGCTTTCGCACGAGAGCATTACCACACAAAAGAGTGTGGTAATAGAGGAGTTTAAACAGCGTTGCCTGAATGTGCCCTACGGCGACTTGGTGCACATTGTAAATCGTTTGGCATTCACCAACCACCCCTATCGCTGGCCAACGATAGGGGCAAAAATCGAAGACATTGAAAATGTGTCTTCACAAGAAATTTTAGATTTCTTTCATCGACATTATGCGGTGAATAACCTCATTTTGTGTGTGTCGGGTCATATCGACTTTGAACAAACTGTTTCTTTAGCACAAAAATGGTTTGGCTCCATACAGCCACGTGCGCTCAATCCAAGGAGATTGCCCGTGGAACCACGGCAACAAGAACCGCGTTTTATGCAGATAGGGAACGCTGAAGTTCCGCAAGACTTAATTTACATGATTTATCACATGTGTGGACGTGGCGATGCCGATTATCAAGCTTGTGATCAGTTGAGTGACATCTTGTCGAATGGAACGTCTTCGCGTTTCTATCGCAACATATTGGTGAAGACAGGATTGTTTACCGAACTTGATGCTTCAATAACGGGAACTTACGACCCCGGTTTATTCTTGATTAGAGGTCGCCTTGCCGAGGGTGTAGGCTTTGACGAAGCCAAAGCCGCTGTTGCATTGGAACTCAGGCATCTGCTTGACCATGGAGTAACGGAACATGAACTGGAAAAATGCTCTAACAAATTCCAATCTTCCTCTTTGTTTGAAACTGTGGGCTATGCCGAAAAAGCGGTGAAACTGTCTAAATATGAACTGTTGAACAAAGCAGAGGACATTAACTTCGAGATAGATAAATATCGAGCATTAACACCCGAACGCATCGGCACTGTGGCGACAAAATTGTTTGACGAGCGCAATTGTTCCACACTTTATTATGGTCCAAACGCTTAAATCACGAAGTTTCATGCTTTAATCTTGCTTTTAAAAAGCTTTTTTAATGCACTTATTCTAAAAAAAACATTTATTTTTTGACCAGATTTTTTTTTTTTGTATATTTGGAGTTAAAATCAATGGCACACTTTAATTTTGATTGTGCCACTTAAAAATAATTAATATGGAATCGCGTGAACAATCCCAATCGAACAAAGATTTCGAAAAGGATGTAACCCTTAATCCTGAGTCTGCAAAAGAGCAAAATACAGACTCTGCCAATCAACCTGAAGTTGCCAAGGTTGCAACTCCAGAAGTCGTTAACCCTGCCACAGAAATGGCTGAGCCTGCTCCTACTGTCGCCGAAGCCATGGTAAACTATGCTTCAATGACAAAAACAGAGCTTGTGGCCGCCCTTGAAGAGTTGAAAGAAAAGCCCATCGAAGGCGTGAAGGACGATGTTGCTCAAATCAAGTCGGCTTTCTTTGCCATTCGCAAAGAAGAACTTGCTAAAGAAAAAGAAGAGTTTTTGGCCAAAGGCAATGAAGAAGCAGCTTTTGCTGCCATGGAAGATGTCGAAGAAAACAAAATCAAAGAACTCTTGAATGAACTTAAAGAGAAAAAAGCAGAGTTCAATGCGGCTCAAGATGCCCAACGAGCCGAAAATCTTGAAAAGAAACAAAAAATTATTGACGACATCAATACCATTGTTGCCGACCCCGATAATGTAAATCGCGAATACAACCGCATTCAACAGTTGCAACAAGATTTTAAGGCGATAGGCGAAGTTCCTGCAACTCATGTTACCGATTTGTGGAAAAGCTATCAGTTGGCTGTTGAAAAATTCTATGACTTGCTCAAGATGAACAAAGAGTTGCGCGACTACGACTTCAAGAAAAATCTTGAAATCAAGCAGCAATTGTGCATCGAAGCCGAGGCTCTCGACGATGAAAATGACGTTGTGGCAGCTTTCAAGAAACTGCAAGAACTGCACAACACGTGGCGCGAAACAGGACCGGTAGCCAAAGACATTCGCGAAGAACTTTGGACACGCTTTAAAAATGCTTCTTCGGTCATAAACAAAAAGCATCAATCGTTCTTTGAAGAACGCAAGGCCAAGGAAAAAGAAAATGCCGATGCCAAGATTGCCCTTTGTGAAAAGATTGAGACCGTTTCTACCGAAGGGCTTAAAACCTATGCCGATTGGGACGAAGCAACTAAGGGTATTATTAACCTTCAAGCCGAATGGAAAAAACTGGGTTTCACTTCACGCAAGTTGAATAGCGAGTTGTTTGCGCGTTTTCGCAAGTCGTGCGATGAGTTTTTTGCACAAAAGGCAGCTTTCTTTAAATCGATGAAAGAAGAGTTGGCAGCCAATTTGGCTAAAAAAACAGCTCTTTGTGAAAAGGCCGAAGCCTTGAAATCATCGACCGAATGGAAAAAGACAGCCGATGCTTTCGTTGCTTTGCAAAAGGAATGGAAAACAATCGGCCCGGTGGTTAAGAAACACAGTGATGCCGTGTGGAAACGCTTTATTGCCGCTTGTGACGAATTTTTTGAAGAAAAAAAGAAACAAACAGGCAGTGTGCATGCTGTTGAGCACGAGAATTTAAAGACTAAAAAAGAGATTATCGCCAAGATTAAGGCGATTGTCGAAGCCAATAATCCCGATGAAGGTCCGGCACAAGTCAGAGAATTGATGCAACAGTGGCAATCGGTAGGTCATGTGCCTTACAAAGAAAAAGATAAAGTCTATGCCGACTATAAGGCAGTGGTTGATCAAGCGTTTGAAGTTCTCGACATGAAGGCGACTCGGGCTCGCATGGCAAACTTTGAAACAGCCATCAATCAAATGTCGGGTTCCGATAAGGTTTATCGTGAAAGAGAACGTCTTGTGCGTGAATATGAGCGCAAAACGCAAGAGTTGAAGACCTATGAGAATAACATGGGCTTCTTTAATGCTCAATCGAAAACGGGCAATTCACTTGTGAAGGAAATGGAACGCAAGATTGCCAACATTAAGGAAGACATCGCTGTTCTCGAACAAAAGATAAAAATGATTGACAATAAAATTTGAAAATCTACATGATGAATGAGCACACTCTCTGCAACACAAAAAGTTGCAGAGAGTGTTGATATGTAATAAATAGCTGAATGAGGACAAAAGGAAGATATGGACCATTTCTGCGTTGGATTTTTTCAAGCGTAGATTTCCTTATTTTGAACATTGTTTATTTAATAATTTGTTTCTTCACGCCGGAGGTTGAAGGTTTTTTTAACCGCAAAGTGTGGTTGATGGCCAACATCTCATTTGTTGCTGTCAGCTATTTTTTCTCCGATATTCACTATCGTCGGGTTGTCTATGCCGATCATGTTTTTTTGCAAGTCATCAAGGCAGTGGCTTTGCATGCAGTGCTTTTTCTTTCTCTCGAATTTTTCTTCATTGAGCTTGAAAAAACCTCGTGGATTACATTGACCAAGTTCTATGGCATGTTTTTTGTCTGTCTGTCGGCATGGTGGATTGTGTCGAGAAAAGTGTTGAAAATTTATCGCACATCGGGACACAACTACAAGCGAGTGATCGTTATTGGCGGTGGCACGGTAGGGGTGCGACTTATTCAAGAACTGCAAGCCGACATGGGCTATGGCTATCGCATTATAGGAGTTTTTGACAATGATCGCAAAACCGGGGTCAAGAACTATAAAGGGGGACTTGACAAAGTGGCTTCGTTTTGCAAAGAGAATTTGGTTGATGAAATGTATTGTGCCATTCCCGACACCGACGACGAATGGGTGGCTACCTTGGTTAACATTGCCGATAATACGGCTGTTGATTTCTACTATGTACCCCAATTTGGCCGACGTGTCACCCGCCGGTTTGAATTGCTTTCCATTGGCAAAGTGCCGGTTATGTCGATACGCTCCAATCCGTTAAGCAATCCTTTTAATGCTTTGCTCAAGCGGTTGTTCGATTTGATTGTGTCTACTGTCATGTTGATTTTATCGCCAATTGTTTTAATTCCTGTTCTTATTGGCACCAAACTGTCTTCGCCGGGGCCTGTTTTTTTCAAGCAAAAGCGCACGGGATTGCGTGGAGAAGAATTTTATTGCTACAAGTTTCGCACCATGCGTGTAAACAAAGACAGCGACACGTTGCAAGCAACCAAGAACGATCCGAGAAAAACCAAGTTTGGCAATTTCTTGCGTAAAACGAGCATCGACGAGTTGCCGCAATTCTTTAATGTGTGGAGAGGTGACATGTCTATTGTTGGGCCTCGTCCTCACATGGTGACACACACACAGGCTTATCGAGCATTGATCGACAAATATATGCTTCGTCACACCATCAAGCCCGGTATAACCGGCTGGGCACAAGTCAACGGTTTTCGGGGGCCTACCGACAAGTTGTGGAAAATGGAAAAACGCATAGAACATGATGTGTGGTATGCCGAAAACTGGAATTTCATGCTCGACATGAAAATCATTTTCCTCACGGTGTTCAATGCTCTCAAAGGCGAGAAAAACGCTTTTTAAAAACTTCTCTTGTTCATGGAAAACGCCCCAACAGACCTCTATTTGCGTGCTTCGGGCATTCTACGCAAGTTTTATGGCTACACCAACTTTCGCCCCATGCAATATCAAATTATTGAACATGTGATGAATGGAGGCGATGCGGTTGTGCTCATGCCCACAGGAGGAGGAAAATCGATTTGTTATCAAATTCCGGCCTTGTTGCTCCGTGGCAAGTGCACGATTGTAGTTTCGCCTTTGCTTTCTTTGATGAAAGATCAGGTTGATGCCTTGCTCTCGATGGGCATTCCTGCGGCAGCTGTGAACAGTCAGCAATCTGAAAATCAAAATCGTGAAATCATCGAAAATGCCTATAAAGGTATCATCAAGTTGATTTACATTTCACCGGAGCGACTGTTGACCGAGGTTAATGAATGGTCGCTGGCAGGAAGAATCGGACTTATTGCGATTGATGAGGCACATTGTATCTCGCAGTGGGGGCATGACTTCAGACCCGAATACACCCAACTCACGACTTTAAAGCGACTTTATCCCGATATTCCCGTTATGGCACTCACCGCTACTGCCGACCGGCTTACTCGTGACGACATTAAGAAACAACTCAACATTCCTGATGCGAAGATGTTTATCACGTCTTTTGACCGCCCAAACATTTCGCTGAATGTGCAAAGCGAAATTTCGGGACGAAAGAAAGTGAACATGATTGCCGGTTTCATTGAGCGTCATGCCGGCCAAAGTGGAATCATCTATTGCACGGCACGCAAGTCGACAGAAGCTCTTGCCTCTAAGCTGAAAGGGCTTGGAATTAATGCCGAGGCATTCCACGCAGGTTTGCCCACCGACACTAAAATCGACATTCAACAACGTTTCATCAACGATGATGTGCAGGTGATATGTGCAACCATCGCCTTTGGCATGGGCATTGACAAAAGCAATGTGCGATGGGTCATTCACAACAACATGCCTAAAAACATCGAAGGTTATTATCAGGAAATAGGTCGTGCCGGACGCGATGGACTGAGGGCCGATGCATTGATGTTCTATTCCTATGGCGATGTTGTCACGCTCATGAGTTTTGCCAAGGATTCGGGACAAAGTGTTGTGAACATGGAAAAATTGCGCCGAATGCAGCAATATGCCGAGTCCACAGTTTGTCGACGTCGCATTTTGCTTAGTTATTTCAACGAACGTTATGAGCATGATTGTGGCAATTGCGACGTGTGCAACAATCCGCCGGAACGTTTCGATGCAACTATTTTGGCACAAATGGCTTTGAGTGCGATCATGCGCACCGGTGAGCAGGCAGGAATGATTTCGATTATCGACATTTTGCGTGGTTCAAAAAAGGCCGAACTCATTGCTGCCGGTTGGGACAAGTTGAAGACGCACGGCGTGGGACACGACCTCTCTTTTGCCACATGGAGCAACTACATGTTGCAAATGTTGCAGTTAGGACTTTTCGACATTGCCTATCAAGAAGGAAATCACTTGAAAGTAACAAACTATGGGCGAGATGTGCTGTTCAATGGCATCAAGGTATTGCTTGCCAAATATGAATATGGCAAGCGACTTTCAAAGACAAAGGAGAAGACCAACAATGAAGTTCGCTCCGAAATGAATGCCTCTTTATTAAGCCAATTGAAAGATTTGCGCCGAGCCATTGCCAAAGCACAAGGGGTATTCCCTTACATTGTTTTCAGCGATAAGGTTTTGCATGTGATTGCCACCGAGAAACCCACAACACGCATTCAATTCGGGACGCTCTATGGAGTGGGAGAGCGCAAAACCGAACTCTATTGGCGTCAATTCACTTCGTTGATTAAGAAATGGAATGATGAGCACAACCGGCCGTCACTCGATTTTTAGCCTCAGTTGATCATTAAACCCAAAACGGTCATTAGAGTCCGCTAAGGCTTACAATTATTGATTCATCGTGTTGCTTCCCGACTGCTTTTGTCTGCTTGCCGGCATCTTGGTTGCCGTTTTTTCTTGACATAGCCCGCTACATCTTCAAAAAAAGCCAATCAGTTTGTTCAACATTCAAACAAAATCAATACGGATTTTAATGACCGATTGGGATTGAACTGCTTAGGTTTTTTGAGAGTTTTTTTACACATATTTAGGGAACAAAAGCAAGAAAGTCGCCTTGTGCAAAAGCGACTTTCTTGTTTTTATGTTTGTTTAAGATTAAAATCCCATTTTCTTGGCAATTGCCTTGGGTACAGCTTCTTTGTTCACGAGAATGTCCATTGTTTTTGCTTTAAAGAACGTTTCGCTCACGTAGAAGAAACCATCATAGAGTTGGTTGGTGTTCCAGCTGTTTTGAACTTTGAAATATTTGTTACCTTTTTGGTCAACAGCTTTGCCAACGATTACCATACCGTGGTCGTCGGTGGTTTCTTTGTTGTCAAACATTTCTTGGCGAATTTCTTGAGTAATTACCATTTCTTCAACGGGACCGGTGATTTTGTTCTTTTCTTCTTCTTGATCTTTGTCGCTCATTTTGGTCCAGCGATCCATGTCGCTACCCTTCAAATCGGGCACCTCTTTCTCGGCAGGAAGCACAGCATAACCTTTGCGCCACTTGAAGCCCTTTTCGCTCACATCGGCACCCCATGCAACAGTGTAACCCTTGTCAATAGCATTGTTTACGATTTCAACAAGTTCATCGATTTTAACATTCTGATAGGTCGACCACAACCAGTTGTCGGCAACTTCGAGAATGAATGGCTTGTAGAATGGGTGATGGGTGAATGATGCGATGCCAATGTAATCGTCCATATTGAGAGGAAGAGAGGCCGCATAAGATTGTGGAGTGTAGGTTTTGCCTTCCCAAGTGAATGTTTCGGGAATTTCGCCCATGTAAGCGTCAATAATGCCTTTGTAACCTTTGAGCCATGCAGGAGTGAGTTTTTTGAGCTTTTTTTGATTGATAACACCCACGTATGCTTCGAGAGTGGCTGTTAATTCGCCGGTGTCGAACTTCTTGTCGCCATAGGTCATGCCGGTGTAAACCTCGTTGGGCATGGCACCATATTTTTCCCAAACGTATCTCACGTCTTCGGCGGCTCCGCCTTCGGCAAAGTTGATTTTGCCATCCATTCTGATGAATTTTTGAGCTTTGTCGTAGTAGCAGTGATTTACTACAAATCCTTCGCTCAAATGAAACTCTTTGCCGGTTTTACGCAAAAGTTCATTTTCAAAAAAGGTGTTGGTCGAATAGCACCAGCAAGTTCCCGATTTGTTTTGATCTTTTACCGGTGTTGTTTTCACAACTTTAATGTCTTTGAATTTGAAGCCTGTACTGTCAGGGTTCACAACTTTGTCATCGGCCATGGCGTTGAATGTCAATCCAAATGCCAAAAGACTGCATACGAAATACTTCATGTTTCTTAAAAAAATGTATTAATGAATATTCTTGAGTATCTGTTTTATTTGGTGTGCAAATATAGCAATAAACTCTAAGATTTACAACATTTTTCACGATCTCGTGCCAGCCCATTAATGCAAATGGAATTGAAAATACTGCATGAGGCATTTTTGTATGTTCAAAAATAAAAAAATGTTTTTACTTGTTCTTTAAATGTTAATGCTAATTAATAATTGCTATTTCTTTTATGTTTTTTGCTCGAAAAATAGTATTTTTGTCATCTATATGCAATTGTATTAACAAAGTAATATTGTCATTATTATGAAGAAATTTATGTGTGTTTTCCTGAGTGCCGCCATGATGCTTGGTTTCTCGGGATGTGGTTCGATGAACAATGCAACAAAGTTTGGACTGGGTGGCGGTGGCGTTGGTGCCGCTGTTGGTGCCGGAATTGGTGCATTGATTGGAAAAGGTAAAGGTGCCGCCATTGGTGCCGCCATTGGTGCCGTTGCCGGTGGAACAGCCGGAACGCTCATTGGCAAGAAAATGGATAAACAGGCGCGTGAGTTGGCTGAAATTGAAGGTGCACAAGTCGACACTGTTACCGATCAAAACAATCTTACTGCAATTAAGGTGACATTTGATAACGGTATTCTTTTCGGTTTCAATAAAACCAATTTGAGTGCAAGTGCAAAAACTTCTTTGAACAAGTTTGCAGCTTCTTTGAAAAACAATCCTCAAACCAATGTGCAAATTTGGGGCTTCACCGACAATAAGGGCAGTCGCGAAGTAAACGATCGCATCAGTGCAGAGCGTGCATCGGTAGTGAAAACGTATTTGAATAATGCCGGTGTGAGCAGCAACCGCATGACAAGTGCAGGCTATGCATGGGACAATCCTGTTGCCAGCAACGACACCGAAGCCGGACGTGCTCAAAATCGTCGTGTTGAAATCTACATCACTGCCAACGAGCAGATGATTCAACAGGCCAATGCCGGAACACTCAAGTAATTGAGCTGACAAAGCATTAATAAAATAGACCATTGCAGCCAATGATGTTTTTTTTCATTGGCTGCAATTGTTTTCGAGTTCTCTCTTCGATTGCACTGCAACATGTTGTGTGAACGCAAAAAAACAGTTACTTTTGCATTAACCCAAATCGGGCATTAGAGATTGCACAGAAATGGTTGAGAGGGCTTTTTTGTGGTTTTCAATCGGTTGCTTCAACTTTGGCGCATGGCCCTATATTTCATGATGTCCATTTTTTAACAACAAGTTTCAAATGATGTTTTCATGCAAAACTAAATATCTGTGTTTGAGCATTATGTGCTTTACTGCATCGTTGTTTTGTGCTATGGCACAAGATTTTACGAGTGTCGATACGCTAAAATTCTATAATGCCCTTGACTTTAAGTTAATCAACAAAGGTTTTCATGACAGTGAAACTCCTTATTTCCGCATTCCTGCCACCATTAAAGATAGTGTAAATACAACTCTTTATGAACGTTCAAAATGTACGGCCGGCGAAGGGATTAGGTTTCGCACCAATTCGCATTGTGTAGCGGTGCGATACCGCTTGTTGACCAACATGCACATGGCTCACATGGCCGATACAGGCATCAAGGGAGCCGACCTCTACATTCTTGATGAGGGAAAGTGGCGTTTTCTCAACTGCAACCGTCCGTGCAAAGACTCTGTTCAATGCAAAGTGTATATCGACAAGCTTGATGGCACCATGCATGAGTTCATGCTTTATCTTCCGCTTTATGATGGCGTGAACCGAATGGAGATAGGGATTGAAAAAGACGCTGTGATTGAAATGCCCAAGATCAACAATCCGCGACAAGAAATTAGTTTTGTGTTCTATGGCACAAGCATTATGCAAGGCGGTTGTGCAACACGCCCGGGCATGGCGGCGACCAACATTCTACAACGTGAACTCAATGCCGAGTGTGTTAACCTTGGCATCAGTGGTGAAGGCAAGATGGTTTCTGCTTTGGCTCATGCTATGGCTAAGATTTCTTCCGTTAAGGCATTCATTATCGATCCTGTCCCCAATTGCACAAAATTGCAATGCGACACTTTAACCTATAATTTTATAAAAATTCTGCGAGAGGCACGCCCAGAAGTCCCCATTTTCATGGTAGAAGGATTGATGTATTCTTATGCGAAGTACAGCAGTTATTACAATAAGTATTTGCGTCAGAAAAACTACGAATTTCACAAGAATTACTTGAAATTGAAAGCCGAAGATGCTCGTAATCTTTATTATATAGATTGCAAAAATATCTATGGGCCTGACAATGAGGGTACTGTCGATGGCATACATCTCACCGATGTGGGATTTTATTGGTATGCTCAAAAGTTGAAGCCTTATTTGCAAGCAATACTCAATGGTGCTAAGGTGCCTTTTCAAGAGAAGGTTGATTTGCCTTATCCCGAAATTCCCAATCCCGATGATTACACGTGGACAAAATAATGGTTGAATTGAAAGAAAAAGGATACATAGAACAACTCATTGCCGAAGGCGAACATGAGCATCAAGATTTTAAATATCAAATCACCGATGCCAAGAAAATCGCACGAAGCATTTCGGCGTTTGCCAACAACTCGGGAGGACACCTGTTGGTGGGCGTGAAAGACAACGGGCACATTGCCGGAGTGCGTAGCGAAGAAGAAATCTACATGATAGAACAGGCAGCAACATTGTGTTGTCGTCCCGAGCAAAGGGTAGAGTTCTCTATTTTTAAGATTGAAGGGAAAAGCGTTTTGAAAGTCGACATTGCCGAGGCTTGCGACAAGCCGGTAAAAGCCCTTGATGAAACCGGGCGATGGAAAGCCTACTACCGTGTTGCCGATGAAAACGTGCTTGCAAGTGGCATGCATGTGAAAGTGATGCAACAACAAAATGCCGATTGTGGCAATGCTGTCATTAGCTTTTCTGATAGAGAAAAAACGCTTATCGACTATTTGAATACACATGGCGGTATTTCTTTAAACGGCTATATGAAACTTGTTCATATTTCACGCCGTTCTGCAGAAGAAAGTATGCTCAAACTGTGTGAAATGGGTGTTATTAAGCTCAATTATCACAATGGGCATTGCGTGTTTACCAAAGGCGAATTTATTTAACTCAAATCGGCTATTAGACGACTAAGATTTACATTTTTCGGCTCATCGCGTTGCTTCCCGACTGCTTTTGTGCAACATTTAAACAAAATCTGTGGGATCTCTAACGAGCGATTTGGATTTAATGCAAGAGAGGCGTGCGACACTTTTGCAATGTGGCACGTCTCTCTTGTGTGTTTGCCTCTTAAAAATGCACGATGCGTGAAGAAATTATTGCTTGTTGGTGATGGGTCTCCATGCACGTTCTTTGATATCGCCATTCCTGTAAGCTTTGAGCAACTGTTTGAGATCGGCGATTTGGCTGCAAAGTTCCATGCCTATATCGGTGTCTTTCACCATCATTCTGTGATCGGCCATCTCCACAAGTTGAATGGTTGACTTGATGTCTTGCCCTTCTTCAACAGCAGTGTCAATTGATGTGAACGGTTGATGTTGAACCAATTGCAAACCTCTGCTGTGATATACGAGCGTGTAGCCGGCAATGCCGGTTTCGGGTTGATATGCCTTTGAGAAACCACCATCAATCACCATGAGTTTGCCGTTACCTTTCACCGGATTTTCTCCTTTAATGGTTTTCACGGGAACATGACCGTTGATGATGTGGCAAAATTTACCGGTTACACCAAACTCTGCCAAAATCATATCGCAAATCTTTTCTTCGTTGCGCAAAGTGTAGTAAGCTCCTTTCACCTCTTTGTGAGTTTCTTTTTCGGCAAGGAAATAGCGTTCGAAAGTCGCCATTTTTTCTTTGTCGAAGACCGGAGAATCTTTACCACACCACAAGTACCAGATGTAGTCTTTGGCAAAATCTGCCTCTGCGGGATCTTCACAACCAAAGTAGGCCGCACGAATGAGCATGCCAACTCGGTTGAGCAAAGAACGACCGTGATATTTCTTCCCTAAAATTTCAATATCTTTCAATGTGCCGTTCTCGTTTAGCGGAATTGATGCGTGATAAAGCAAGTTGCCATTGGTCACGCTGTAAATGCAACCGTTGCGGAACATGCACTCCATGTGACGTTTCAATTTTTCGCTATGAACGAATGAATTGTGCAGTTTTTCAACAACTTCTTGTTCCTCAGCACTCAATTTAAATGGATTTTTGCGATCGATAGTGGGGAAGTTTTTGTCGATCAATTCATATTCCTTACCATCTATTTTAATGATATTTCGCTTGTAGTCTATTTTATCCAACAGCAACCGATCATTCATTTCAAATTCCGGATGACGCTTGATTGCGGCCGCCTCGACCTTAAATTGAATAATGGCAATAGCTTTGTGCATCTTGGCACACAGTTTTGCAAATCTTTCTCGTTCAGGATCATCGGCACTGCCGTCTTTGGGCAAAAAACGCTGACATTCATCGTGCTTGTATTGTTCAAGCGCAAAGGTGGCAAGAGGCAGCAAGTTGATGCCGTAGCCATCTTCAATGGCACTTTGGTTGCCATACCTCAATGCAATGCGTATCACATTGGCAATGCTGGCATCGTTGCCACTGGCGGCTCCCATCCACAAAATGTCGTGATTGCCCCACTGAATGTCGAAGTTGTGATAGTTGCACAAAATGTCCATAATTTTATCGGGGCTTGGTCCTCGGTCGTACACGTCGCCAAGAATGTGCAACACGTCGATTGTTAATTGTTGAATGAGGTAGCACATGGCGATGATGAACGAGTCGGCACGTCCGGTTGAAATGATGGTACGCACAATCACGTCAACATAGGCTTGCTTGTTGTGGTCCGAAGCGTTTTCGTGCAACAATTCTTGAATAATGTAGGAGAAATCTTGTGGCAAAGCCTTGTGCACTTTTGACCGTGTATATTTCGACGACACGTTGCGACACACTTTCACCAAGCGATTGATGGTAATGAAATACCAGTCGTTTAAATCAACATCGTCGTTGATCAATGCCTTTTCTATCTCCAATTTTCTTTCGGGATAGTAAATGAGCGTGCACAGTTCTTTTTGTTCTCGTGTACTCAGCGTTTCGTTGAAAATTTCTTTTACTTTGCGCTTGATGGTGCCCGACGCATTGCGCAACACATGCTGGAATGCTTCATATTCTCCGTGCAAATCGGCCAAAAAGTGTTCGGTGCCTTTGGGCAGATTGAGAATGGCTTCAAGATTGATAATCTCGGTACTGGCGGTAGCAATGTTTGGAAAATTGCGCGACAGTAATTTCAAGTATCTCACGTCCTTGTTTAAGTTTTGTGGTTCTTCCATAATATAAATATCCTTGAATTTTTTACAAAATTAAGAAAGATAAAATCAAAAAGCAATTAAAATGCCTTTTAATTTGTTTTTAAGTTTTGAAGTAATGCGATTTTAGCAGTGAAGTCGAAATTGTGCTCAATCTTCTGTGGGGTAGTTTAAATTTTCCTCTGTGAGGTTATTCAACACTTCAAAGAGGAATTTGCGAGCTTCCCATTTGGCCATGGGCAAGTTGTTGAGCATGTAGTTGCCGCAATCGTGAGCGTTGGCTCCGGGAATGTCGCCTTCATATTCTGCAATAAAATTGAAAGTCTCTCGCATCAATTCAACAATGTCGCTCGAACAAAAATCACCCTTGACAAGTAAATAATTACCCGTGCAACAACCCATTGGCCCCCAATAGATGATTTTAGAGCTCCATGTGGGATGATTGCGCAGAAATGTCGCGGCCAGGTGTTCGATGGTGTGCAAAGCCGAGATGCTCACTGCCGGTTCTCGGTTGGGCTGTTTCATGCGAATGTCAAAAGTGGTGATGATATCGCCACCATCAAGAATGTCTTTGCGCGAGACGAAAATTCCTCGTTGCAATTTAATGTGATTGATTGTAAAACTTGCTATTTTTTCCATATCCTTGAATTAAAGCGTTAATAAAAGCCGATGAAGCAATTCAAACGTGTGTTGAGGGGCTTCTTCCCAAAAGTCGATGTATTGTTGTGTGTTGTTGTGGCTTGCTCCGGGAGAATCACTAATCACACGCATGCTCAAAAACGGAGTTTTTTTGATTTCACACGTTTGAGCAATTGCTCCCGATTCCATGTCGACTGCCAGTGCCTGTGAAAAGTTTTTTTTGATTTTTTGAACAGCCTCAATGCTGTCGACAAACCGGTCGCCCGATGCAATGAGCCCTACTTTGATGTCGTCGCGCTTGGGCAACAGGTTGATGAGGCGGGTGTCGCCGGAATAAAATAAAGGCAATCCTTGCACCATTCCCCAAGGGCTTTCGGGGCCACACCACACATCGTGATAGGCCACACGCTCACCCACCACAAGATCCATCACGTTCACCGTTTTGTCGGCACCTCCTGCAACACCGGTGTTGATCACCAATTCGGGATTGAAACGGCCTATGAGCGCAACGGTGCCAATAGCTGCGTTCACCTTGCCAATACCGCATTGCATGGCAGTGACTTCGTGGTTGCCAATGTAGCCGGAGTGGAAAATTTGTCCGTCAAATTCTTGAATGACCGGATTGCGCAAGAGTGGCTTGAGCAATGCCAGTTCCTTTTTCATTGCAACAATGATACCTATTTTCATAATCAGTCTGTTCTCGTTTTTTTTCCAAAATTAATCAAAAAATGCCGCTTGAACAAAAATGAGAGCGTTAAACAGTTTTGTTTGGGCTTTATTGTGTACCTTTGTATAAAATAACTGATTTGCAATGATTCATGTAACGTTAGACAAACGCATTATAGAAGCATGTCCCGAGGTGTGCATCGGTCTCATTCGTGCCTCTGTTGTCAATCCTGATACTTGCGATGAGCTTTGGGCTGAAATTGAAGATGCCGCCGATGAAATCAAAACCAAATATGAACTGCTCGAAATTAACAAACGTCCTGCAATAGCAGCGGCACGTCGTCTGTATAAATCGTTGGGTAAAGACCCCGGACGCTATCGTGTGTCGAGCGAGGCTTTATGCCGTCGCATTGTGCGCGACTTGGGCATTTATCGCCTAACTACACTCATCGATGTGGTTAATTTGGTTTCAATCAAGAGTGGTTATTCCATTAGCGGATTAGATGCCGATTGCATTGTTGGCGACACGCTGACAATGGGAGTGGGAGAGCACGAAGAGGAATATTATGGCATTGGTCGCGGTTTACTCAACATTGAGGGACTGCCGGTCTATCGCGATGCCGTTGGCGGTATTGCAACCCCGACAAGCGATGAAGAACGCACGAAATTTACATCAGATACTAAAAATGTTCAAATCAACATTAATGGCTTTGCCCCCGAAATGCCCATGCAAGAGGCTGTTGACATGATGGTTGGCTTGCTTGTGAAATATGCTTCGGCAACCAATGTTGAAACATCTGTCATCAACCATTTTTAAAGATTTCCATGGCTGCTATACTCCAACTTATGCCCGATAACTTGAATGAACGCCACATTTTGCAAATTGTGGACACTTTGCGAAATGGTGGAATTATCATTTATCCCACCGACACGGTCTATGCCATTGGTTGCGATGCTTTGAACAATCAGGCGATAGAAAAAATTTGCTCTATAAAGCAAATGAAATCGGCGAAGACAAATTTCACGATTATTTGCCATGAAATTGCTGAAGTTACGCAGTATGCAAAATTTGGCAATCGTGAATTCAAGGCAATGAAGGCTCATTTGCCGGGAGCTTTCACTTTTATTTTTCCGGCATTATCGAAGTTGCCCAAAGCGTTTAAAGGACGACGTACGGTAGGAATTAGGATTCCCGACAATGAAATCGCGTGCCGAATTGTGAAAGAATTGGGGCATCCCATTTTATCAACATCGGTTGAGGGGCGTGATGTTGATTATATGTGCGAACCTGAATTACTGGCCGAGACCTATGGGCATGACGTCGACATTGTGATTGATGCCGGCCGGGGAGGAACAATTCCTTCTACGGTCATTGATTGCACAAGCGGAAGTTTTGAAATCGCACGTGAAGGCAAGGGAGAATTCTCCCTTTAAATCTGAAAACAAGCCCTATTCAGATTCCGGCTTGGCAAGGCTTATTCTCACTTTCTTGCCTTTGATTTTGTGTTGCTGAATGTTGTTGAGCACACTTTGCGCCTTACTTGCTGGCACAGCAACGAGTGCATAGTGATCACTTAGGTAAATTTGTCCTATTTCCTTGGCATCGATTCCACCATGACCGGCGATGAAGCCCACAATGTCGCCTCTTGATATTTTTTCTTTTTTCCCTCCCTTGAAATAAAGTGTAGCCATTGGGCTGTTGATGCTTGAATTGAGTTTTTTCTCTTCAAGATCATAGATTTCGTTGCTTTTTACAAAGTTGGGCAATTGCTCCTCGGGGCCTTGAATGACATAGGCGTTGCCTTGTGCATCTACTCTGGCTGTACGCCCGTTGCGATGGGTGTAAGACTCGGGGCTGAGAGGCAGGTGATAGTGAATGATGTGTTGCACGTTGTCTATGTCAAGCCCTCTTGCTCCCAAGTCGGTCGCAACAAGCACTTGAAAAGAGCCGTTGTTGAACATGGCGATGGCTTTTTCTCTGTCTATCTGTTCGAGTGCACCATGATATATTCCCGATGAGATACTGTGCTTTTGCAGATAAGTATATATTCGGCCTACCGCTTCTCTGAAATTGGCGAAAACGATGATTTTTCCGTGAGGCAGAGAAAATAGCAGTTGTTTTAAAGTCTCGAGTTTGTCTTTATTGTCCGATTTCACACAGAAAGTTTTGAGACGTGTCTGAGGACTGTTTTCTTTTTCAAGAAAATCGAGAACAATGGTATTGTGCATTTTCACATAGCTTGGCACTTGCTCGAGTGTTGTGGCCGAGGTGAGAATACGCCTTGACAAGTTGGGCATGAACCTGCTCAATTTCTTCATTTCATCTTCAAAGCCCAGTTCAAGGCATTTGTCAAACTCGTCGATGATGAGTTGTCGCACGTTGGTGATTGAAATGTGTCTCCGTTTCACATGATCGAGCAAACGTCCCGGTGTAGCAATGAGAATTGTGGGTGGCACAAGCAATGATTGCTTTTCATCGACAACGCTGTGCCCTCCATAAACACATGTAACTTTCCCTTCGGTGCAAATGTCTCTCATGACGTGATATATTTGCACAGCCAATTCTCTTGATGGTGCGAGCACCACGGCCTGCAACTTTTCAGGCGTGAAGTTTTTGAGCGACTTCAACACCGTGATGGCATAGGCAAGAGTTTTGCCGGTGCCGGTGGGAGAGTAGATGATGAGGTCGCCATTGTTGGTCGATTTTTCAAGAACCTCCTGCTGCATTGAATTGAGTTTTTCAATACCTAGTTTGGTTTTAATATTTTCTAAAATTACTTGTTGTTTCATTCGTCAAATATGATTTTATAAAACCCGTTTTGCGATTGTATCATGAGGTTGCCGTAATAGCCGGCACAATCGGTGGCTGAGTTTTGCATTATTTCGCCCAAGTCGATGGAATTGCGCATGACATGGCGATTTAAATCCCACACATGGAGCATTGATAACGGTTGATTGGAAACAATGAAGAGTAAGCCGTTGAGCACCAATAACCCTTTCCCTGTCTTATTTTTGAAATGCGGACAAGTGTCTTCGAGCAAATAGTTTTCGATTAAATCTTTGTTGGTGAGAACGATGGTTTGTGGTTTTTTGCTTTTTTTCGTGCTTATTTGAGGTAGCTTGAACTTCAATACCCTGTGTTGGTTGAAGCTTGTGTTGGCAAAGCCGTACAGACAGTTGTTTTGCCGATCAATGGCCCATAGCAAAGTATTGATGCCCTGCTTTTCACTGTAATTGAAATGAATGGTTGCCACAAGGGTGCTTGATTGCATGTTGTTGTTCAGCCGTTCAACAAAAATTGTTGCTTTCGTGTTTTCTCGGTCGCAGCTCTGTGCTTCACCTATAAATAGTAATGGAAATTTGTCGGATTTTGCAAAAAATTGTGTGCCGAATGATGCAGAACCCAAACGATTGCTTTTCGTGTAGCCTGCCATGGAGAACTGTCCTCTTTTCTTTGCTTCTTCACCCACAACCTCATAGATAGCGACGTTTCCTTCATTTTGAATGCATACGGCATAATCGTCCCACATTTCAAAACTTGTGTTTGCCTTGTCGGTATCGCTTTGCAAATCACCGATTTTCATGTAACGGAACTTGTGTAGTTGCAAGTCCAGTGCAGGACCGTTATAGCTGTAACAGTCTTGTGCAATGGTGTTGACGGACAATGATGCCACAATTAGACCCATAAGAATGACTTTTTGTTTGTTCATCATTGACACTGTTTAGAAAATGAGTTTATAGAGTTGACCTTGTGTTTGAAGATAGAGCATACCGTCGTGCACCGAGCAATCTTCAAGTTCGCCCGTTGTTGCTACCGACAGATCGATGACGTTGCGCATGGAACGTGTTGCTAAGTCCCACACATAGAGTATCGAAGGACTTTTTGTCGTGCCACTTCCCGAGGGAACGAACAGCAGGTTGTCGCAAATGTGCAATCCTTGCACGGTGTTGTTGAAACTGCTTTTATAGCGGTCTTCAATAGTGTAGGTGTCGAGCACGTCTCTGTCGGTGAGCGTGACAATGCCGTCTGCATCTGATGCAGACAGTTTGGGTAAATGAAATTTTGTGAGCCGGTGTTTTCCGCCTTGTGCATTCCAGGCCGCAGTACTGCTGTAAGCATATAGAAATTCGTTCTCTCTATCCACAACCCATTCTACCGGTGAGTTTGATGAAATTTCAGTACCTTTGAAGCAAATGGTTTGCATCAATTTTGACGTTTTTAGGTTATTTTCAATGCGTTCTACATACACAACATTGTTCATTCCGTTCACACGCTCGGTCGAGCATTGACTGATGTAGACCAATGGCAATTTGTCGTTTTCATTGGCAAATTCAACGCCAAAGGATACCGTGTTGGCATGATTGGCTTTGGAAAAAGAGGCAAGTTTAAATTGTTTTTCTTTGTCGAAGTTGCCTTGATTAAGCAGATAAATTGTAGCTACCCCCGTGTGTTGGCAACTCAACATATAGTTGCCATAGATGTCCATTCCTTGATAGGTGAGTTTCTTGTCTCCTTCAAGTTTGCCCAGATTTTGGCTTTGGAAATAGTGAGTTTCCAAATTGATTTTATCGCCGGTATACTCGTATGCGTTTTGTGCATGAGCCAAGAATGGCAACAACAATGTCGCAAGTAATGTTACTTTTTTCATATTTCAAATAAAATTTTGAAAAACAAAGTTATGTTTTTCTTATACATCATTCATTCTTTTGAGAAATTATTGTGCCTTGCTTTAAGTTTATTTAGAAAAGCATCGCATGTGGTGTTCTCATTCAAAATCCACTACCGTGATGCCGGCTCCTCCCAATTGCACATGTTCGTCGCGATAGCTCTTCACTCCTCTCACAGCATTCAGATATTGTCTGATGAGCGTTTTTAAAATACCGGTTCCCGTACCGTGGAGAATTCTCACACGCTTTTGGTTAAATTGAATGGCATCATCGATAAAATAGGTAATGGCTTGAATGGCTTCGTCGCCACGCATTCCTCGCACGTCAATCTCGGGTTTGAAATGCAATTGCCGGGAGCGTATTTCGTCGGACGTTGAACGGCTCATCGATGCCGTTTCTTTAACTGCTTTGCCTTGTCGCAACGTTCTTTCGAGCTTGTCTGTTTTAACCTTGGTTTTGAGGTTGCCAAAGGCCACAATGGCACATTTGCCGTCAATGCTCAAAATGTTTCCTACGCTGTTTGAGCCTTTCAACACTACGTTATCACCGGCTTGCAAAGGGCGGTCTTTGGTCTCTTGCGGAGTGCTTGTTTTACCTTTTTTTTGTGGTTTTATTGCTTTGTTGGGTTGCAATCGTTTGAGCTGTTGTTCTCCTGGACCTTCGTCGGCTTCACTTATGCGTTGCTTGAAGTCGTTGAGTTGCTGCCTCATTTTCCGAGTTTTTTCCTTGTCGGCTTGCGTTTCTTTGATTGCGCGTATGGTGCGTTCGATTTGCGCATTACTTTGCTTGAGTAGGTCAAGAGCCTCATTTTTTGCCTCCTTGATGATGATTTTGTGCTCTTGTGAAATTTTTTCGAGTCGCTCGTTGTAGTCGGCTGCGATCTTGTCGAGTTTTTTTTCTTTTTGATGAATGTCGTAGCGTTTATTTTCCCAGTATTTTCGATCTCTCACGATGTCGAGCAAATACTTGTCCATGTTGATGTAGTCACTACCCACCAGTTCACCGGCATGGTCGATTACATCTTGCGGAAGTCCTATTTTCCTGGCAATTTCAATGGCAAACGAGCTGCCGGGATAGCCAATGGAGAGCTGGAATAGCGGTTGCATCTTTTGTCGGTCATAGAGCATTGCACCATTAATCAATCCCTCGGTATCGTCGGCAAAATGTTTGAGATTTTGGTAATGTGTCGTAATCACACCATACATTTGCCTTTTGTTGAGTTGTTCCAAAATGGCTTGCGCTATGGCTGCACCAATTTGAGGCTCTGTGCCACTGCCAAACTCATCAATCAGAATAATAGAGTTTTTATCGCCTCTGCTCAAAAACATCTTCATGTTTTGCAGATGTGAACTATAGGTGCTCAAGTCGTCTTCAATCGATTGTTGGTCGCCGATGTCGATGAAAATGCTTTTAAACATTCCCATGTGAGAATTGTCGTATAGGGTGGGCAGCACTCCGCATTGCATCATGTATTGAACCACTCCCACGGTTTTCAAACAAACCGATTTGCCTCCGGCATTAGGACCTGATATGATGAGAATTCTGTTTGTGTTGTTCAATTCGATGTTGAGCGGAACCACATTTTTCCCTTGTCCTTTTAACGATAGGAATAATGCCGGGTGCTGTGCATGATACCATTCGAGTAATGGTTGCTTGTGGAGATGCGGCAAGTGTGCATCTACGTCGAGTGCAAAACCTGCCTTTGCCCTGATAAAATCAATCTCACCCAAAACGGCATAGGTGTCGAGCAGTTCTGCAACATGTGGCCTGATTAAATCGGTGACTTCAACAAGAATTCTGATGATTTCACGCTTAATTTCTGATTCTGTTTCGCGTATTTTGTTGTTTGCTTCGACAATCTCCTCCGGTTCAATAAAAACCGTTTTGCCCGATGCCGATTCATCATGCACAATTCCTTTTAATTTTCGCTTGTTCATGGGAGAAACCGGCAAGACGAGTCGCCCGTCGCGCACCGATGGAGTTGTGTCGCTGTCGAGAATGCCGTTTTGCTTTCCTTGCCCGATGATGCGACGCATGATGCCGTTGATGCCGGCCGTTGTAGAGGCAACAATGCTCCTCAACTCTCGCAACAAGGGGGAGGCATTGTCTTTCACGTTGCCAAATTTATCGAGAATGCGGTTTGCCTCTGATATAATTTCAGGAAAACACTGCATGCCACTCGTGAGCTTTTCCAGATTGGGATAGGGTGAATTGCCTTCGCCATCGGGTTTGAAAAAGGCAATGATGTCGCCAATGGTGGTGAGAGAACGTTGCAGATTGAAGAGATTTTCGGCCGAAATCCACGACCCGGGTGCACCAATTGTCTTTAACGGGCTTCGCAGATCGAAGAAATGGTTTAACGGAAACTCTTTTTTCGCTTGTTCTATGGCAAGAAACTCGTTGGTTTGATTGAGCCACACGGTAACTTCGTTGATGTTGCCCGAAAAGTGCATGTCACGACAGCAAGTAATGCCCAATGGACTGATGCAACGTTTTTCTATTTCACGTCTTACCACATCAAAGCCAATTCTGTTCTCAAAATTCTCCGGATAAATCATGGTGCAAAGTTACGCTTTTCAAAGGAAATAAACGGCATTAGGCAAGGCTGTTTTGTGCAATTTTTCAAGAACGTTTTGCCCTTTTTTTCACTTGTCACTATTTTTTGTAACTTTGTCTCTTGATTATGAAGAATTATTATAGCATATTATTCCTCTTTTCTGTTCTTCTTTCAAGTTGTGGCACAGGCATTGAGAGCACAAAAGCGGTAACCGACAAAGATGCTCGGAAAATTCTGGCAGGCTATGTCGAAAATGCAAAACAACCTACCTTTGAGATTGAGCGTGACTCTGTGGCGGCATGGAAATCGGGAAAGCGGTTCTATGTGACCGATGACCGCAGTATTCTTCTGTTCAACAACAGTTCTCAATATAATACCGATTCCATCCACCTGAAAGGTAAATATTTAACATACTTTGGTTATAGCAACGCTGCAACCTTGGACAATCGGCAGGTTGTTGCGCTGAATTTTTCTGATGGTGTCAATCAATATTCCTACACGACCAATAAGGGCATTGACGAATTGGGAGCAACATTTGAAATCCCGTTTTTCGTTGAAGAAGATTTGGTTAAACGAACTGCACACAAGCTCGTGGGCAAAGAGGTGTACATTAAAACCGCAATATGGTATAAGCCGACAGATGAACAGGTAACTGTTGGTCGTCAATTTATTAAAGTGCGCATCGACAGTGTTGCTCCCGGCAACAAAGTGTTGCCGTTGAAAATTTTGTTTACTGCACTTGACAGTCGTGAACAGGCTGCAATTTTAATGTCGACCGGAAATTCGGCCATTCATTCGCGTGATTTTGATTCATTGTTTTCATGGAAAGACCTGCACTTGAATTACCCTTCAATCTCCAACGAGCATTGGTCACTCATCATCAATGGTCAAGTAGTAGAAAGCATGACCAAAGAGGAGTGTCGACTAGCCAAGGGTGCGCCTAAGTCCATCTCATCGTTACCCGACCAAACGGGAGTGAAAGAATATTGGTATTACGATGGTGGCAGTTATCTGTTTTTTGTTGACGGTCTTTTGAGGCAATTCAGAAAATGACTTATGCTTGAAATTGAATTTTTAGGAACTGGAACATCTACCGGGGTTCCGTCAATAAGGTGTCATTGCCCGGTGTGCATGTCTGACAATCCACACGACCGGCGTTTGCGTTGTTCGTCTATTGTGCGCTACCATGGAAAAAACTTATTGATTGATTGTGGCCCCGATTTTCGTCAGCAAATTTTGCGTGCTTCCAACGATAATCTCGATGCACTCTTAATCACGCACATTCACTACGACCATGTGGGAGGTATTGACGATTTGCGCCCTTATGGCTTTGAATCGATATTCTCCTGCTATGCACGCAACGATGTTATTCATGACCTCCATCTCAAAATGCCGTATGCCTTCAAAAAAGATTTGTATCCGGGTGCTCCGAGACTCAATTTTGTAGAAATTGCAGATGCACCATTCTATGTGGGAGATGTGTTGGTTGAACCCATACCGGTGTGGCACGGAAAACTGTTGATTAACGGTTATCGCATTGGCCCATTGGCCTATATCACCGATTGCAAAACCATTGAACCGGAGCAAATCGACAAAATCAAGAACATTCCCTTGCTGGTTATTAATGCGTTGCATCATCGAGAGCACCACAGTCACATGAATGTGAGAGAAGCTCTTGAAGTGGTTGACAAAATAAAACCGGGGCGCACGCTGTTTGTTCACATGAGCCATCAAATAGGTTTCCATGACGAGGTTAACCGTCATTTGCCGGCCGGCATTCAATTGGCCTATGATACTCAAATTGTGACCGTGAACGATTAATTTTTTTATGCCATTTCATGCAATTTTGCTGAAAACCGGAGAGCAATATTAAAATCTTGTGTTTTTTTGTTTTCCCATGCAAGGTTAAAACAGTATCTTTGTGAGTTAAAAATAAAGAATAATTTTGTGAAATCAATTAGAAATATCGCAATTTTGGGGAGCACAGGCTCCATTGGCAGGCAAACGCTTGACATTATTGCAGAATATCCTAACACATTCAAGGCTTGGTTGCTTGTGGCCAACAATAGTGCCGACTTGCTCATTGAGCAAGCATTAAAGTTCTTACCTCATGCGGTGGTTATTGGCAATGAAGCTCATTACGAAAAAGTTAAGGTTGCATTAGCCGGGCATGACATTCTGGTTATGACAGGCTCTGCCGCCATTGCCGATGCTGTTACTGCCTGCGAAATCGACACGGTGGTTACTGCTATGGTGGGGTATAGCGGTCTTGAACCCACAATCAAGGCCATTAAAGCCGGTAAGAAAATTGCCCTTGCCAACAAGGAAACGCTTGTCGTTGCCGGAGACTTGATTTCTCGCTTAATTAAAGAAAATCCCGGTTCGGTACTCTATCCGGTCGATTCGGAACACGGGGCATTTTGGCAATGTTTGGTAGGGGAGAGGCATGAAAGCATCAACAAATTGATTTTGACGGCCTCCGGAGGACCATTTCGCACATGGCGCAAAGATGCCCTTGCACAAGCAACTGTTAAAGATGCGCTCAATCACCCCAATTGGAACATGGGTAGTAAAATCACCATCGACAGCGCAACAATGATGAATAAAGGTTTTGAAATGATAGAGGCTAAATGGCTCTATGATGTGGAACTCAAAGACATCGAAATTGTTGTACACCCGCAATCAATCATTCATTCGATGGTAGAGTTTGTCGACGGCAGCATTAAGGCGCAATTGGGTTTCCCCGATATGCACCTGCCCATTCGTTATGCTCTCGGTTTGCCCGAACGCCTCCCCTCTGACTGCAAGAAGATGACCATTGCCGACTATTGCAATCTCACTTTTGAACGTCCCGATTTCGATAAATTTCCATTGCTCACAGTTGCCTATATGGCTGCCGAACGAGGAGGCAATGTGCCCTGCGTGATGAATGCCGCCAACGAAATTGCTGTGGCACAATTTTTGAATGGAAAAATTAATTTCAACGACATCTTCAAGATTATTGACAGAACAATTGAAAGGGCTTCGTTTGTTGCCAATCCCACCTATGAGGATTATGTTGAAACCAACAAAGAGGCACGCAACTTTGCAAAAACAATCTTATAATAAACATATAATTTGACTTGATGAACGATTTATTGTTAACAATCTCTGCCTTTCTCCAAAATTTGGGTGACACATTTTTGAGTCAATCCTTTTGGGTGAAGACGGCCGAACTTCTCGCCTCGCTCAGCATTTTGGTGTTTATCCATGAGTTAGGCCATTATTCTTGGGCACGCCTATTTGGAATTAAAGTTGAAAAGTTTTATCTCTTTTTTAATCCTTGGCTCACGTTGTGGAAATGGAAACCCAAGGATAAAACCACTAAATTCTTAGCAATGGCCAGTGATGACAAAGAACATGAGAATGCCGAAGATGAAGAACCGGACGACGGAAAAAAATCGACTTGGCGCGACACAGAATACGGACTCGGTTGGTTGCCATTGGGTGGATATTGCTCTATTGCCGGCATGATTGATGAAACACAAGGTGCCGACAAGTTGGCTAAACCTGCCAAATCGTGGGAATTTCGCTCAAAACCAACGTGGCAACGCCTTTTTGTGATGATTGGTGGAGTTTTGAATAACTTCTTGCTTGCTCTTGTTATTTATGCCGGTATTGTATATGCTTATGGAGAAGAGTTTGTACGCTACGGCAAAGCGGCCGAAGGTAATGGACTGTATTACAGCGAAACCGCTCACAAGGCCGGCTTTTGCGATGGCGATATACCCTTGCTGGCCGATGGAGCAGAGTTGCAATATATAGGAGGCGATGAAATTAAGATGGTCATGGCTAAAGAAGTGCAAGTTCTTCGTGACAACGACACCGTGAGCATCAAGCTGCCTTCCGATTTTGCATTACAAGTCAATAAAGACATTGAAAACAAAAAAGAAGTTTTTCTCGACTGGGTGCCGGCTGTTGTAAAAGAAGTGATGAATGGCGGAGGAGCAGAAAAGGCCGGATTGAAACCGGCAGACAAACTTGTTGCCATTAACAACGTGCCAACCCCCACTTTTCTCAAATTTACCAAAGAATTAAAGATCAACGCAGGAAAGAGTGTGACATTGACTCTCATGAGAAGCGGTGAGAGGATTGATGTAAATGCCATGGTCGACGAAGCCGGCAAACTTGGTTTTCAAGCACAGAACGATGTCTCTAAACTGTTTGAAACAGAGAAAATAGAGTATAGTCTCTTGCAATCCGTTCCACGTGGCGTGAAGTTGGGTTGGGACACGATGGTGAGCTATGTAAAGTCGCTGAAACTGGTGTTTACCAAAGAAGGCGCACAGAGTTTGGGCAGTTTCGGTGCCATTGGCAGCATGTTCCCCGAAACGTGGAACTGGCTTAGTTTTTGGAATATTACGGCATTTTTGTCGATTATTCTTGCCGTGATGAATATTCTCCCCATTCCTGCACTCGATGGCGGTCATGTGATGTTTTTGCTTTATGAAATGGTTTTCCGTCGCCCGCCGAGCGTCAATTTCATGCAACGTGCACAGTATGTGGGCATGTTCTTGCTTTTGTTGCTGATGGTTTATGCCTTTGGTAATGACATCTATCGTTTTTTGATTAAATAATTATTTATGATATATAAGCGTGTTATTTTAAAACGCGGTAAAGAAGAATCGCTCAATCGCTTTCATCCTTGGGTCTTTTCGGGTGCTATTGCCCGAATGGATAATGTAGATGAAGGAGAATTGGTGAGTGTCTATGCTCATGAAGGAACTTTGCTTGGCAACGGACATTACCAAATAGGCAGCATTGCGGTGCGCATTCTTTCTTTTGACGACAGTGAAATCGATGCGGAGTTCTTTGTCAATCGTCTGACCGAAGCCTACAAGATGCGCAAGTCGCTTGGATTGATGCGAGAAGATAACAATGCTTTTCGTCTTGTTCATGGCGAGGGAGATTTCTTGCCGGGACTTGTTGTCGACATTTATGGGCACACGGCAGTTATGCAGGCACATTCGCCGGGCATGCACTTTGCACGCAACACGATTGCAGCTGCGTTGACCAAGTTGCCCAATGGAGTTGTGCAGAGCGTTTATTACAAGAGTGAGACCACTTTGCCTTTCAAAGCCCAACTCGATCCGCAAAACGAATACATCATTGGCAAGTATGACACCGATGTCGCTATTGAAAACGGGTTGAAATTTCATGTCGACTGGCTCAAAGGGCAAAAGACGGGATTTTTTGTTGACCAGCGTGAAAATCGCAGTTTGCTTGAAAAATATGCACACGGACGCAAGGTGCTCAACATGTTTTGCTATACCGGTGGCTTTTCGTTCTATGCTTTGCGAGGTGGAGCAAAATTGGTTCACTCGGTCGACAGCTCGGCCAAAGCCATTGCGCTGACCAACGACAATGTTTCGCTCAATTTCCCCGAATGCGACAACCACAGAGCTTTTGCCGAAGATGCGTTTAAGTATCTCGAAGACATGAAAAAAGATGACTATGACCTCATCGTTCTCGATCCGCCGGCATTTGCCAAGCACAAGAGCGCATTGCGCAATGCACTCATTGGCTATCGCAAGCTCAACGCCAAGGCTTTTGAAAAAATAAAGTCAGGAGGCATTCTGTTCACATTTTCGTGTTCTCAAGCTGTGAACAGAGAACAGTTCCGTTTAGCAGTTTTCAGTGCAGCGGCTATCTCGCGCAAGAAAATACGCATTTTGCATCAACTCACTCAACCGGCCGATCACCCCATTAACATTTACCACCCCGAAGGTGAGTATTTGAAAGGGCTGGTGCTCTATGTAGAATAATTTTTTTCACTTTAATTAAAGCAATAACCACATGAAGAAATCAATCATTGCTGCCGCTTTAGTGGCATTGACATCATCAACAACAGTTATGGCACAAGAAAGTAATTTTAACTATAATGTAGACCGCTTTGCCGATATCGAAGTGCTGGCCTACCAAGTGCCTGGTTTTAACGAACTCTCGCTCAACCAGAAGAAATTGGTTTACTACCTGCAAGAGGCCGCTTTGCAAGGTCGCGACATCCTTTTTGACCAAGATGGAAAGTATAACTTGCAAATTAGGCAAACTCTTGAACAAATTTATTTAAACTACAACGGCGACAAAAATTCCGCCGACTACAAGGGATTTATGCTCTATTTGAAGCAAGTGTGGTTTGCCAATGGCATACACCATCACTATTCTATGGATAAATTCAAACCGGAGTTTAGTCAGGCTTTCTTTGATACTCAGGTGAAAGCTCTGCCAAAGGAGAAATTGCCTTTGTGCAAAAATCAAGATGTTGACGCTTTCCTCAAAGTGATCGACCGTGTGATTTTTGATCCCGATTTCATGGCAAAACGTGTAAATCAAGCCGACGGACAAGACTTGATTTTAACATCGGCCAACAACCTTTATGAAGGTGTGACGCAAAAGGAGGTGGAAGACTACTTCAATGCGTTGAAAGATCCCAACGACAAAACTCCCATTATGTATGGCTTGAATTCTAAGGTTGTGAAAGAAAACGGCAAAGTCGTAGAGAAACCTTATAAAGTGGGCGGACTGTACAGCAAAGCCATCGTGAATATTGTATACTGGTTGCAAAAGGCCGCCGAAGTGGCAGAGAATGATGCACAACGAGGCTACATTAACAAGCTGATCGAATTTTACGAAACCGGCTCCTTGAAAACATTTGATGAATATAGCATCATGTGGGCCGAAGAAACCAAGAGTGATGTCGATTTTATCAATGGTTTCATTGAAAGCTATGGCGATCCTCTGGGTATGACTGCATCGTGGGAAGCTATGGTGAATTTCAAGAATAAGGCAGCTTCTCGCCGCACCTCTATCATCAGTGGCAATGCTCAATATTTTGAAGACAACTCTCCTGTTGATTCACGCTTCAAAAAGAAAAATGTGAAAGGAGTTTCGGCCAAAGTAATTACAGCCGCAATTCTTGCCGGCGACAGCTATCCGTCAACTCCAATAGGCATTAACTTGCCAAACAGCAACTGGATTCGTGCGGCTCATGGCTCAAAATCGGTTACTCTCGAAAACATTACCGATGCCTACGACGAAGCGGCTAAGGGGTCGGGAATGAGCAAGGAGTTTGCTTATAGCGATGTTGAAATTGACTTGATGAACAAACATCTCACTCTTGCCGACAAATTGCACACCGACTTGCACGAATGTCTTGGCCATGCTTCGGGACAATTGTTACCCGGTGTTGACCAAGATGCATTGGGAGTTTACGGCTCTACTCTTGAAGAAGGGCGTGCCGACCTCTTTGCCCTCTATTATCTTGCCGATCCCAAACTCATAGAGTTGGGCATCTTTGATAGTAAAGACGCTTACAAGGCAGAGTATTACAAGTATATTATGAACGGTATGCTCACACAGCTCACTCGTGTTCAACCAGGAAAAGATATTGAAGAAAGCCACATGCGCAACCGCAAGTTCATCAGCGAATGGTGCTATCAGCATGGCAAGAAAGACAAGGTAATACAACTTGTGAAAAAGGGAGGAAAAACCTATGTGAAAGTCAACAATTATGAAAAACTGCGTGACATGTTTGGGCAACTTCTTGCCGAGGTACAACGCATCAAATCCACAGGCGACTTTGAAGCCGGACGCAAACTGGTTGAAACCTATGGTGTGAAAGTTGACCAAAAATTGCACAAAGAAATTCTTGCCCGTTACGACAAGCTTAGTGTTGCTCCCTACAAGGGCTTTGTAAATCCGGTTTACACTCCGGTCTACGACAAAGGAGGACGCATTATCGACATTAAAATTTCTTACGGCGAAGGTTATATTGATCAAATGTTGCGTTATAGTCGCGATTACAGTCCGCTCACCAAATAACACACTTCTTTCTCCACACAATCAAGAGCAGTCTCCATGCAGATTGCTCTTGATTTTTTATTAATGAAATAGAGGAGATGCATTTTGCCGACTGAATGAAATACGCGAGTTCGGGATAAGATTAGTATGCAAACAGTTCCAATTGCCTTGTCTTTTCCACATGCACAGGCAGGGCCTCGGGCTTGTTGTCAAAGAAGCAGTACGCTGTGAGGGCCGAGCATAGGTTCATCATAAAATTGTG
>JBGYAB010000023.1:0-134725 GCA_041815985.1 Sodaliphilus sp.
CTTTATTTTGTCTTTTTCAACCTATAAAGTTACTGAAAATCAGCGAGATAGCCGATTTTATTATGTTATGTTTCGTTATCTAATCCATTCTTTTTCAAAGCCTTATCGTGTTTGTTTTATGACACAATTCCTGTTGGATTTAGGGCGAAAGTTTCACAAACCACAAAAATTTAACGGACTATTGTTGCATATTATAAGGTTTATTGCGAAATTTGCTGTTGATTGATTACTACTATTTTTTTAAAACAAATTAAAATTCTAAAAAACGAAAAAGAAGATGAAAACAAATTTACTTAAAGTTTTTTTACTGTTTGTGTGTATGTGTGTGAGCGGTGCATTTTCGAGTGCATGGGCCGACGATGCCGAAACAGTGACCATTACTACTTCAAAAAAGCCGGGCGAAACCATTAAGTTCATGGCCATTACTGCGGCCGATGACGGTATTATCGAGATTGAAGGATTGGAAGGAACGTGGATGAACGACCAGACAGTGGAATACACAGTTGTAAAGCCTACTTTTACACTGAAAGGTGACATAAAACAAATCAATTGTAAGGATTGTGGCATTACTGCCATTGATATCAGTGCTTGTTCGAGATTGAAAAAGCTTGTGGCCAACTATAATGTTATTGAAAAACTGGTGATAGGCGAAAATAACGTGAATTTAGAGCATCTTGCAGTGGGAAACAACAAGCTCAATGCCCTTGATGTGACTATGTGTGGCAAGATTAAATGGATTGAATGTAACAACAATAACATTCAAGTTCTCGACTTGCACAATGCTCCCAATCTCGACTGGCTCAACTGTCACCACAATCCCATTGAAAAACTCGATTTCAGCAACAATAAGAAAATTACCGGTGTGTTGTGCAACAACATGAAACTCACCGAACTTGATTTTTCGATGTGTGAAAACATGGATCGCGTGCTGTGCTACAACAACGGAATTTCTCAGCTCAACTTAGCTAACAACAAGAAACTCACTCGCTTGCAATGCGACTACAACAAGATAAGCAACATCGACTTGTCGGCCAACACGGCTCTCACTTGGTTTTCTTGCAACGGCAACATGCTGGAAGAAATCAATTTCACTTCGCAAATGTCGGTGCTCTCGCGATTTGAATGTGATGGCAATAAACTCACAAGGCTTGATGTGAGCCGTTGCCCGTCGTTAACAAGGCTCACTTGCACCAAAAATCACATTGCCGGTGTGGCGATGGATCAACTCATCGAGAGCATCACCAAAAATAACAGTGGCGAAACAAAAGGATTTTTTGGCGTGTTTAACAATACCGATGGCGATGAGCAAAATGTGTGCACAAAGAAGCAGGTGAAAAAACTTGCTGAAAAAAATTGGACTGCCAAAGAAAGAAAATTGAACTCCAACGGTAAACTAGTGTGGTTTGACTATGAAGGCAGTGAAGATTCGGGTTGCTGCACAATTGTTGACGATGATGCCCAAGTGAGTGCCATACATGATGTTTCGGGTCGCAAACTAAATGATGTGGAACCCGGCTTGAATATCATTACCTATTCTAACGGCACAACTAAAAAAGTGTATGTGAGATAAAAAGCATGCATGTTATCGACGAAAAAAAACTCAGGTGTGGCATTATCGCCACACCTGAGTTTTTTTAACCCCCAATCGATCATTGGTTGTTTATTGCAAAATTTTCTTGTTGGTTATGGTTCCGTCGCTGTAGCGTGTAACCACAATGTTCACACCGTCAAACGGTTGGCTTGATGAAGCACCGGTGAGATTGTAGTAGCGTGTTTCTACGGTCATGGCTTGTGTGTTGGATTTCACATTGTCAACACCGGTCAATTCGTTGAATGCCGGCATGAAGATAACCAGACCAAGTTTTTGATTGTCGGCATAGTGGGTGACAACAGTTTCGATGCTGGCACTGTCTTGAACTGCTACATTCCACTTGTTGCCTTGTGCATAGACTTTATCGCTTGAATTGTTATACAGATCATAAAACACACCGTTGTTACCGTTGTTCACAAAGATGTTCTTGCCGGGATTATAGTCATCGGCGGTGGGATCTGTCACTTTACCCATATTCACGTTCACGTGTTGTTTGCCACCAATCAATGTAATGCCCCACAGGTTGTTTTCGATGATGTTGCCTTCGATCATGATGGTGTTGTTGCCCCCGGTGTTGCTGATGCTGATGCCACTGCCCCCCATCATGGCATTGGCAATGTGACTGTTGTTGGCAAATACGTTGTTCTTGATAACACACATTTGAGGTCCTGCAAGGGTCATGCCGTAGCTGTTGTCGGTGACCTTGTTGCCCTCGATGAGGGTGTAGAACTTGCCTGCCGAACCAAGAAGATTACTCACTGCAATACCACCCACACGCATGTAGGCAGGATCGCCGGTGATGATGTTGTTGCGTATGATAACGGTGTCAGCAACGGTGATGTTGAGTTGAGGATAGAGCGAGTTGTTGGTGCCATTGTTCAAGAATGTGCAGTTTTCGATGACTACGGGCGTATTGTAGTTGGCTGCCCCTATGATAGCCGAATATTGGTTATTCTTGAACGTGCAGTTGGTGAACTTGTAGTGCGAGCCATTGCTGTTCATTGTAAAGGCTCCGTGCGAGCGATTGGCTCCGTTAAAGTTGATGAAAGTGCATTTATCAATTTCAAAACTCATGCCTGCACCACGAAATCCCACTTGGTCGAAAGTGATGTTTTTGAGTTTGGTTACATTGTTGGGGTCGCCAACGGTGATTGAAAACGGAGTTGCTCCTTCGATGGCGGTAAATTTGGTGCCGTTAGCTGCCTCAAAGAGAGCTTGTCCATTGATGCGAAAAACAACTTTGTTGCCTAATTGCACTTCAAGGCCGTCTTCAACTTGAAATTTGTCGCCTTTGGCTATTGTCAGTGAGTCGGTTATCTTAATCACATTACCGGCTTTGATTACGCCCGAGCCGTTGATGGCTGCCAGTGAACTTAGGGTGTGAGTGGTACCGTTGCCGGCTGTGGTGTAGTTACCGGCGTGAACTGCAAGAGTGGTTGTGCCCACGCAAAGGAGTGCTAAAATCTTGTTCATGATTAATTGATTTTTTGTTATTGTTTTACTATTTTCTTTTGTAGTTTTTGGTTGCTACTTGCAACTTCAAGCACATAGATACCGTCGGCAAGGTCTGCAATTTCGATGCTGTGTTCTCCGTTCACGTTGTGAGCCGAATAAACCAAATTTCCTGCCATGGAATACAGACTTATGCTTGAAATTCCATTTAAGCCATGCAGGTTGATGACGTTGGGATATACGTCGATATGCTCATTGTCTAATTCAATGTTGCTCATGCCTGACGATGCTTTCACACCGCTTAACCACAGGTCGTCGAAATACAGAGTGTACCATCTCTGATCAATAACGTCGTTTTTGTATCTGAAAGCAATGTAGCTTGGTTCTTTCGATGGAGCTAACTCGATATTTGTCTTTATCGTGTATTCTGATTTCATATAAGGATAGTTCTCGCCTCTGACGTCTAACAGCAAAATGCGCTCTTTTGCTTTTGTTGGGTCTTGATTGCCACGAAGAAGATATATGCCTATGGTGTCGCCTTCCAGGATTCTTGGCATCATTCCAGTGCTTTTATACTTTATTGTGTCTATCTTTGCGTCTTGTTTTATTTCAAATTTCGGCGAAACATACCAGTCGTCGGCTTTTTTATTTTTCAAGTTGGCATAACCAGGCAGATAGTCGTGCGAAAGTCTTGGATTTACCGACCAGCCGGCACCTTCTTTTGTAGCAATGCGATACTCCTTCCATTCTTTCAGCTGTTTTTTGTCTTCAAATCCCATGTAGTAGCGATTTTCATCGTTTACATTGCTGTTTTGAGATTTTTTTGCAAAGTTTTGTCCCGTCATTCCAATTGCCATTAAGGCAAATGCAAATAAAATTGTAATTTGTTTCATTTCTTTTGTTTTTAAGTTGTTAAAATAAGTAGGTTTACAAAGTTATAGATTTTTTTAAAAAGGTCAATATTTTCATTAAATATTTTATGTAACTTTGTCACCGGAAATAAGATAGATTTTTTTTCAATAAATCCTTAAATGTAGATGGATTATTCCTTTTTTGATTTTTTGTCACTGCTTGGTGCAGTGGGGCTTTTCCTTTATGGTATGAAGGTAATGAGTGAAGGATTGCAAAAGGCTGCCGGCGATCGCTTGCGCTCAATCCTCGATGTGATGACTCGTAACCGTATTTTTGGAGTATTAACAGGTATTGTCATCACGGCTCTCATTCAGAGTTCTTCGGCTTCGACGGTGCTTGTCGTGAGCTTTGTAAATGCCGGTTTAATGTCGCTTGTGCAATCAATGGCTGTGATTTTTGGTGCCAACGTGGGTACGACGTTCACGGCGTGGATTGTAGCGATTTTTGGGTTCAAGGTCGATATGTCGGTGATGTTGTTGCCGTTGCTTGCCATTGCGGTTCCCATGTTGTTCATTAAAAAAGGGAACTGGAAGTCGATAGGCGAGTTTCTCATAGGTTTTTCATTCTTGTTCATGGGGCTTGCCGCCATTAGTAGCAATGTGCCCGATTTGAGCAAATCGCCCGAGCTTTTTGCCACTTTGCAAAACTACACCACCATGGGCTACATGTCGGTGTTCATTTTTTTGTCGGTGGGCTTAATTCTCACCATGGTCATTCAATCGAGTGCGGCCACCTTTGCCATTGCTTTGATCATGGCTACCAAGGGATGGATACAGTTCGACATGGCTTGCGCTTTAATTCTTGGCAGTAACATTGGCACCTGCATCACGCCGTTGCTTGCATCGCTGGGCGGTAATGCCGCGGCCAAGAAAGCCGCACTCGGACATTTGTTGTTCAATATTTTCGGCACGATATGGACTTTGTGTGTGTTTTTCCTGTTTATCAGGCTCAACATTTGGGTCACCAAAGATGTGTTTATGCAGGGCGATCCCACAGCACTCTACAACTATGTGAACGTTCAGCAAGGAACCGATGCACAAACCATAGCTCAAATGCAATTCTCCATGTCGTTTGGCATGTCGATGTTCCACACGATTTTCAACCTCATTAATTTGAGTGTAATGATTTGGTTCACCAAGACCTACGTGAACATTGTGAACATGCTTGTCAAGCCTCATGCCAAGAGCGAGGGAGAGTTCCAACTCAAGTACATTTCGGGCGGTTTGCTCAGTGCCAGCGAATTGAACATTGCGCAGGCACAGCGTGAAATCGTGGTCTACGCCGAGCGTGTGGAGCGCATGCTTGGCATGGTGAAAACACTGTTGCATACCAAGGTGGGAACAGAAGAATTCAACAAGATTTTCACTCGCATCGAGAAGTATGAAGACATTAGCGACCGCATGGAAATTGAAATCGCCAAATACCTGAACACTGTTGTAGACGGGCGGTTGAGCTGGGATGCGAAGTTGCGTGTTTCGTCGATGTTGAGTTTTGTGAGTGAAATAGAAAGCATAGCCGACAGCTGCAACAACATTGCTAAAACGCTTGTGCGCAAAGAGGAGGCCAATGCCCATTTCTCTGAATATAACTACAAGAACATCGACACAATGCTTGTGTATGTGAGCGAGGCTATGAGCAACATGATTGCCGTGCTCATCGACACCGATAATGTGACCAATCAAGACTTGATGCGCAACTACAACAAAGAGCGTGAAATAAACAACTTTCGCAACATGTTGCGCACTGAGAACATCGAAAATATCAATCAAAAGATTTACCCCTATCAGGCAGGAATTTTCTACATGGACATCATTTGCGAAGCCGAGAAGCTGGGTGACTATATTATCAACGTGATTGATGGCATTGATGGGCAAATACGCCGTCGCAAGACCCATGAGGCCGAGATTGTGCACAATGGCGAAGTTCTTCAAGGGGCTAATTCCTGACTAGAACAAGCCAAATAGTACGTTTTTTAATGAAGAGCAATATCGTAAAAAAAATAAAACTATAAAAAATGAGAAAAAAACTATCATTTACAATGTTGCTGCTGATTATGGCAGTTTCGGCAGTCATGGCACAGAGTTCAGGCATCATTATGCAACCGGGAAGCGAAGGCCCCGTCTTTGATTATGAAGTGGCACAAGGTCAGCCCAAGGAATACTACGATGCCGGTGGAGCCAATAAAGGTATGTATGGCAATTTGGCTTACACTATGTTGCAGCTTAAACCCAAGGACGCCAACTCTCACATCACTATCGTTTTCAATGAAATGGATATTGATGATTTAGATGAAATGCGCATCTACAATGGCTTGGTGGTGCTCAATAATGAGCCTAATGAAGATGGAGAATATGAATATGGTTGGCCCAAGAATTTAACTCCTGTGTTTGAAACAAAAGGCACGCCAAGCAGTATGCCGTTTACTGTGAGTTCAAAATCGGCTGATGGAGCACTCTCGGTGGCTTTTTATTGCTTCTCAGACAAGCCGGGCTGGAAAGGTATGATATATTGTGTGAAAAATGGCGATCCTGAACCCAACGGCAACACCCAGAACAAAGTGCCTAACATCGCTTTGACGGTAGACCCCTCTATCGTTTTGGACGAAGATGATGAAGATGGTCTCATGATGAACTTGGAACTCATGGGAGTGCAGGAAAACCAAACCATAGAGATTGACGATGGCTACGGAAAAACTCCTTATTCGCTTGGTTCGATGTCGCCCAAGAAACTCTCGCTCGAGGTTGAACCAGGCGATGTGATTAAGATTTATGGCGAACTTTCGTTGCTCAATGCATCTTCTAACCAAATAAGCAAGGTGGAATTGGGCAAAAACGAGAAACTCGAGGTACTCAATTTGCTCCAAAATAAGTTGCAGACAATTAATTTGACCAATTTGCCTTCTTTGCGTGAATTGTGGCTCACCAACAATAAAATCACATCGATTGATTTGAGCAATTTGGCGAAATTGAAAGAATTTTACGGCAGTTATAACGAAGTGGGCGAATTGCGTACAACGATGAACAAGAATTTAAATGTGTTGTCATGCATAGGCATGGGATTAAAGGAGCTTGACTTGTCGCAAAACACAGCTCTCGAAATACTCAAAGCCGGAAATAATCCTTATGTGACAATTCCCGATGTTTCGCTCAACAAGGCATTATTTTCTCTTGATCTTGAAAATGCAGGTGTGACTGACATTGATGTGTCGATGCTGCCTAAACTCAATAACTTGGATCTTTCGGGAAATAAACTCGTTTCTATCGATTTAACTCAAAATTCTCTTCTTCGCACGATTGACTTAGATGGCAACCTGTTTGATGCCTGCAGCATGAACGATGTTCTATATCGTCTGCCACAAGCCGAAGCGCAAGACGATGCAACGCTTCGCATGATGGGAAATCCCGGAGCATCGACATGCGACAATACTTTGCTTGAAGGTAAAAACTGGAAAGTAAACTTCGCCGGTGATGGAACAGGTTGTTCTACTGTGAGATATTGCTTTGAACCCAGCGAAAAAGGCACGATTGAAACCAAGGTAGACGGACAGCCACTTCCCGAATGGACTCCTGTGGAAAAGGGGAAGATTGTGAGTGTAAATGCGACTGCCGGCAGTGGGTTTAGCTTAGTGAAATTGTTGCTTGATGGAAAAGAGGTGAAAAATGGTGCTTTTAAAGCAGAACAATATGGTCTGTTGGCCGCTGTTTATGAATCTTCGAGCAGTGCAGGCGATGTAAGTGCCGGCCGAGTTTCTGTGGTTAAAGATGGCACAAATGTGCTTGTGAGCGGCTTGAAGGCAGGTGAAGTGTGTCAAGCTTATGATGTGGCAGGAAAGTTGCTTGTGCAAAGCCCGGCTACCACAGAAGGTAAATTTGCAATACCATTGCCCCAAGCAGGGCTTGTTATCATTCGTCAAGGTGAAATTGTCATTAAGGTTATGCATTGATAATTTGGGTTAAATACTATTCACTAAAAAATAAAAACGGTGTCTTGGACTTAATGTTGTTTCCAAGACACCGTTTTTAGAGATGATAAATTACATTATAGTTTAGCTTTAATGGCTTGACTCTCGGCTTCGTATCCCGGTTTGTCGAGCAAGGCAAACATATTTTTCTTATAGGCTTCTACACCGGGTTGGTTAAATGGATTAACCCCCAACATATAGCCACTTACACCACATGCTTTTTCAAAGAAATAGATGAGTTGCCCCAAGTATCGTTCGGTGAGAGCCGGAATGGTGATGATGATATTGGGGACACCGCCGTCAACATGAGCCAAGCGTGTGCCCAGTTCGGCCATTTTGTTCACTTCGTCGATGCGTTTGCCTGCCAAGTAATTCAGGCCGTCAAGATTGGCATCATCGCTTGGAACAGTCACCTCATGCGCTTGTGTTTCGACAGAGAGCACGGTTTCGAAAATGGTGCGTTCGCCTTCTTGAATCCATTGTCCCATTGAGTGTAGGTCGGCGGTGAAGTCGGCCGCTGCCGGGAAAATTCCTTTATGGTCTTTGCCTTCACTTTCGCCATAGAGTTGTTTCCACCACTCGGCCAAGTAGTGCAGGCGTGGACAGAAGTTCACGAGCATCTCAATTTTTTTTCCGGATTGATACAGGGCGTTGCGCGTTTGCGCATAGGTGAAAACAGCCTCATTGTTGCTATTTTCTATTTCTACAGCACCTGCAACGAGAGCCTTGATGTCGAAACCTGCCACTGCAATGGGCAATAGCCCCACGGGAGTGAGCACCGAGAAACGACCGCCCACATTGTCGGGAACGATGTAGGATTTATAGCCCTCTTGGTTGGCTAAGTTGCGCAAGGCACCTTTGTCGGCATCGGTGATGGCAACAATGCGCTTGGCGGCTTCTTCCTTACCCACTTGTTTTTCCAGCAAGTCTTTGAACAATCGGAATGCAATGGCCGGCTCGGTGGTTGTTCCCGACTTGGAAATGTTGATAATACCGAAATCTCTTCCTTTAACCAAGTTGATGAGATCGTGCAGATAATCTTCGCCAATATTGTTGCCGGCAAAGAGCACTTGTGTGCCTGCCTGTTTGTAGCAAGCAAAACTATCGCTCAAAGCCTCGATAACGGCTTTGGCTCCTAAATAGCTGCCACCAATGCCAATGGCGATTACAAATTGGCATTTTTGGCGCAAGGCTTGTGCGGTTGCTTCTACATTGTCCAAAAAATCGGAGGTGATGCTGCTTGGCAAGTGCAACCAGCCCAGGAAATCATTGCCCAATCCTGTGCCTTTCTCAAGTTTAGATGCAGCAGCTTCGGCTGCCGGGCGCAGACTGTCGATCTCGGCAACGTTGATGGCGTTGCCAAGGGCAGTCACATTGCTAACTTTAATTTGTGACATAGAGTTTTTGTATTATTTTTTATTATTCTTCTTTAAAACGGGGTGGGTTCATTTTGATGAATTGCTAACCGGTGAAAAATAAACTCAATAGTCCCGTTTTGTTGTTAAATTTTTTTGGTGAACGCGCGACGACGCTTGTGTTGCACATAGTTGAAATAGGCCCATTGTTGCTGCACGTTTTTGTTGTCTTCCAATTCTACATTGGTTTCGGCATACTCATATCCATGCTTAATGAAAACCGGTATCAAATCGTTGAAAAGGAGAGAATTTACTCCCATTTTCTGCATTTCGGGTTTCACGGCCACCAGCATGAGATCTACAATGTTGGTGTTGCCTTTGATGGCTCGCAACAGGTGATACCAACCAAATGGCATATAACGGCCTCGACTCTTGATGAGTGCATGGCTCAGCGACGGAATTGAGATGCCCACGCCCACGAGCGACTCGTCTTCGTCTTTCACGATGAGTGAAATGTGGTCGAGTGGCAAGAACGGGAGATAAATTTTGATGTAGTGCTGAATTTGTGCCTTGGTGAGTGGAGAATAGCCGAACAAGCTGTCGTAGGCTTCATTAATGAGCTTGAAAATGGCATCGCCATATTGGGCTACCAGCGTTTTGCGATTGGTCACTCGCAAGGTGTGCACTTTGCATCGGTTTCGCACGATCTCGGCAATGCGGGTCATTTTTTCGGGAATTCCATCGGGAACAAACACTTTAAATTCTACCCAATCGGTGTCTTTTACAAATCCGAGTCGTTCAAAATGCTTGCCATAGTAAGGATAGTTGTAGATTGTGGCTTGCGTGCTCAGTTCGTCGAAACCTTCTATGAGGCAACCTTCTTGATCCATGTCGGTGAAGCTCAAAGGCCCTGTGAGGTGTGTCATGCCTTTTTCTTTGGCCCACTTTGTAACTGCCCCCATGAGTGCATCGACCACCTCTGCGTCGTCGATGAAGTCGATGAAACCAAATCGTGCTTCTTGCTTGTTCACGCGCTTGTTCACCACTTTGTTGATGATGCCTGCTATACGCCCCACCGGCTTGTCGTTGCGATAGGCCATGTAGTAGATGCTCTCGCAAAACTCAAAAGCCGGATTTTTGCTCGGTAGCAAGGTGTTGACCTCATCGGTGACAAGGGCAGGAACATAGCATGAGTGATTTTTATAAAGAATATCTATGGGATATTTAACAAACTTGAGTAAGCTGCTTTTGGTTGGTTCAATTAATTTTATTTCTACAGCCATAATAGTGTTGTAAATTATTAAGTTTAGCCCACAAAGGTACAAATAAATTGTAAAAAGCCGCTTGTTTTTATGCACCATAAGTGCTATTAAGCCACCACAGCAATGCAAAAAGCAATGCAAGGATGATGATGAGCGGAATGTAGATGGTGTTGCTCATGCGGCGTTCAAGGGCAAGATGCAAGTCGTTGAAGTTGTCGATGTGCCCATTGATGCAGTCGGTTGCTATTTTGATGAGGCGTTTGGGTTGAGTGTGTGAAGAGGTGATGCATGCCATGAGCGCATGACCATAGGCACGAATTGCACTTTTCTCATCAATGCTGTCATCGTTTGCAGGAATAATGTGCAATTTATGCAGGTTTTCGCTGAACACAAAGGAAGTGGTGTCTATTGCTCCTACTCTATTCTCGTTAAAAGCCATGACAACAGCCTCAACAGCCGGTTGTTGCATGAGGGTGAGCACACGCGGTGTGATGTGCTTGCGATCGATGAGATTTTTTAGCGTCAAAACAAAAAATCCGGAAATAGTTAACAGGAGATACAGTAGTATTACGACAATGTTTCCAATTGTTAAGTAGTTAACAGTAGTTAAGACGATAGTTTTTGAGCTTATTACCTAACCTTTATTACTTAACTTTTATCATCATCATTCTGCTTTTTTTACAGTGTGGTTTTGCAAGTCAAAAAGCACTCTGTTGCCAGAACTTGTGCGTATGCTCAAAATGCCGCTTGCCGAGTCTTTCCAACCGATATCATTGGCCGATTGGCTGCGATAGTTCACTTGAAATGTACTGTTGGTCGACTTGTTGAAAGCGAAAATGCGCCCATCTTTTAATAAGAACACATTGTAGTCGGGGCCATTGATTTTCTTTGAAAATTCATCGGCTCTGAATTGTGGTTGGCTCTTGTCTTTGGCTTGAACGTCGACTTTAACAGCTTCGCCGTTTTCAAAGTCTTGTTGAGCAATTTGTTCTGCTTCCATGAGGTTGGCGTTGGCAATGGAGTCGGCTCGCAAACGTGCTGCTTCTTCTTCGGCACGTGCTCTGTTTTCGGCGTCAATTTCTTGCTGGGTAGGAATGTGTAGATATTCGATGTTTTGGGCAAAATCTTTGAGATGGGTGGCCAATATGCCGTTCTTGTTGCTATTGGTGCGAGAAATGATTTGTTCTTGTCCTTGCGAGTTGCGCACACGCACTCCGTTGTAGTCGATTTGTTCGGCAATTTGCCCTTGCTCAATGTCGAATATAGCCACAGTGAAGATGCCCGAACTGTCGATTGCTGTGCGTGGCAAATTGGCGTAACCAAAGAGGAAGTATTTCTTGCCGTTGATGTTTTCTACCATTGGAATTTCGTCGCATCGCAGTTCTTCGGGATTGAACTTGAGCTCTCGTCCGTTAAGATATTTGGTTTGATTGAGCTTGATGTCCCAGTTGTTGCCATTCTTGTTCAGGGTATAAATTTTGTAGAACGAGTGCATTTCGTCGCTCAGGTAGGTTACACCTATGATTTGGTCGCCGAGATTGCCTTTATCATCGGTCAGGCGTATGGCGTAGGCAATGCGATCACCGTCCACTTTCAGGTTGTTGGCATCGAGTGTGCGATTAAAAATGTCGGTTGTTGCAAAGGTGTTGTTTGCCATGTTTTCGGTCAAGTTGCCATCACCCTCGTTGCCGTCGTTTTTATCGCTGTTGTAGAAGCAACGAGTGACCACAATAAGCCCGATGAATGCCACAATGGCTGCGATGACGATGCCTGTGCGCCATTTGCTTTTTTTCCCATTGTTGTCGGTCTCCGGTTCTTGTTCTTCCGGCATTTCGGCCGGTGTTGCCCATGCGTTGGGTGCCTGCTTGGGTGTTGTTGCGGGCCGTGTGCCGGGAGCGTATGTTGGCACCGGAGGTGTAGGACGTTTTTTCTTCACCATTTCGCGGCATACCGGGCAAAAGATTGAATCGGCAGGAATTGCGTTGTGGCATGCAGGACATTCAATGGCATTGCTCAGCTGCGTGCCACACAAGTTACAAAATTTTGACCCTTCGGGAACGAGATTTCCGCAATGGGGACATTTTCGGTCAGGCATAATTTTGTTAATTTAGATACTATACTAAATGCAAAGATATAAAAGTTTCATTAATAATTGTGTATCTCTGTCTGTTTTTTATTTCACAATTTATGCGATTTTGTGCGGTGAATGACGATGTTATTGTTGCAAAGTTTGTTTGTAGATTTCGATCATTGTGTCGGCAATCAGCTTGGGTGAAAATTTGGTGGACTGTTGCAACCCTGTGGCAATCATTTTTTCTTGCAACTTTTCATCGTTGAACACCGAGTTGATGGCGGTTGCCAAGGCTTGTGGAGAGTTGGGGTTGAAATAGGTGGCGGCATCGCCCCCAATTTCGTTGTGACACGAACCGGTAGAGGCTATCATGGGAGTACCCATGCGCATGGCTTCTACCATTGTCATGCTGAAGCCTTCGTAATGTGCCGGTGCAATGATGCCTTCGGCCAACTGATAGAGTGTGGGGAAATGGGCAATGTGCATGTGTGGAATGCGAAAAATGCGATGTGCCACACCATTCTCTCTGGCCCATTTCTTTACCTTTGCATAGTAGGGGGTGCGATGTCCCACAACCACAAGCTGCAACTTGGGGTCGTCTACTTGCTTGAATGCCTCGATGACAGTCATGAGGTTGAAACGTGGCGTGAATGGGTCGGTGTAGAGGAGAAAATGCCGGGGGAGATCATATTTTGTTTTGACCTGCTCTGCATTGCCGATTGCTTGCTCATAATGCTTGCTGTAGCAAGGATAAACCACTTTGATTTTACTGCTGTCGACATGATAGAATTTTTCGATGTCGTGTTTCACACACTCGCTTGCCACCAAAATGCGGTCGGCCTTCTTGCATGATGCTGCCATGCGTCTGTTCTTGGCTATGCGTTTGAACGTATTTTCTTCATTGGGATAATACTTTGCGGCCAGATCGTAGAATGAAACGATTGAGCACATGTTGGTTTTTTTGATGGAAGCAGGCAGGGTTCCGTTCAAGCCGTGGAACAGCCCGATGTGATGGCGGCGTGTGTCGGCGATGATGCCGCTACCGTTGCGCCACATCGATTTTATTAACGGTGGCTTGTGAGGTTCTTTCAAGTACACGCAGGCTTGGCTCAATAGCTCTGTGAGCATGGTTGTGTCTTTTCCCACTTTGGCCGAGTAGAGCATGTAGCGGTGGTGTGGGTGATGTTGTGAGATGGCCTCTATGAGCAACCGCTCGTGGCGACCTGTACCGTGATTGTCGCAAACAAGTTCTTGCGCATCATATCCTATTATCATTTTTCAGCGGATTAGTATAATTGTTTTCTAAAATTAACATGCAAATTTACAAAAAAGAATAATACAAAATGTGCTTTTACCTCCTTTGTTGTCGGCGATGATGAAAAAAGAGAGAAGCCGGATAATGATGCACGCTGTTTGAGCAGTTGCTTGAGGTGAGATAAACATTGAAAAAATGTTTTTACACCTCAAAACTGCTTGTTTTTTATAGAAAAAGTACTTATTAGAGTATAAAACAGGAGGTTTGTGGTTATTAAAAAATAACATTTAGTGGTCAAATTAAGATTGATTTTCAGGTAAATTAAGAAAATATCTTTTAAAATAGTATAAATTAACTATTAATTAACATCTGTTCCTTTCCTGCTTCAATAAAATATAGTAATTTTAGCGTGTTTTTCGACCAAAGTTTGTAGAAACTTTGTGTGAAATGGAAAACGAGCAAAATGAAAACAAAAGAAATAAAATAAATTATTTTTAAGTTATGGCAAAATCAAATGTAAAGCCTGCTGCTGGCAAACTTGGAATTATGGTAGTAGGATTAGGTGCGGTGAGCACTACATTCATGACAGGTGTGTTGATGGTCCGCAAGGGTTTGGGCAAGCCTGTTGGTTCAATGACACAATACGACAAGATACGTGTGGGTCGTGGTGCCGAGAAGAAATATCTCCATTATAAAGACATCGTTCCTATTGCCGACCTCAACGATATCGTGTTTGGTGCATGGGACGTGTTTCCTGAAAATGCCTATGAAAGTGCTTGCAATGCCCATGTTCTTAAACCGGCTGACATTGAACCGGTGAAGGACGAATTGCTACAAATCAAGCCACTCAAGGCTGCATTTGACAAAAACTATGCAAACCGTCTTGACGGCAACAATGTGAAGCAGTGTGCCAATCGCTGGGACATGATGGAACAAGTGCGTGAAGACATTCGCAACTTCAAGAAAGAAAAAGGCGTAGACCGCGTTGTTGTGCTTTGGGCAGCTTCTACCGAGATTTATGTAGCTCCCAACATGGACTATCACGGCAGCATTGCAGCTCTTGAAGCTGCAATGAAGGCCGACAACAAGCAACAAGTTGCACCATCGATGTGCTATGCCTATGCCGCTCTTCAAGAAAATTGTCCTTTCATTATGGGTGCCCCCAATACCACAGTAGACATTCCTGCCATGTGGCAGCTTGCCGAAGAAAAGAAGTTGCCGATTGCGGGTAAAGACTTCAAGACCGGCCAAACGCTTGTGAAGAGTGGTTTTGCTCCCATCATTGGCAGTCGTTGCCTTGGTTTGAATGGCTGGTTCTCGACCAACATTCTTGGCAATCGCGATGGCCTTGTGCTCGATGAACCTGCCAACTTCCACACCAAGGAGGTTTCAAAACTTTCTACACTTGAAACCATTCTTGAAGCCGACAAGCAACCCGACCTTTACAGCGACTACTATCACAAGGTGCGTATCAACTACTATCCTCCTCGCGACGATGATAAGGAGGGATGGGACAATATCGATATTTTTGGTTGGATGGGTTATCCCATGCAAATCAAGATAAACTTCTTGTGTCGCGACTCTATTCTTGCAGCTCCGCTTTGCCTTGACTTGTGCTTGCTTTCTGATCTTGCTCATCGTGCAGGACGCTATGGCACCCAACGTTTCTTGAGCTTCTTCTTGAAGAGCCCGATGCACGACTACACCGAGAATGAATTGCCCATCAACCACTTGTTTGAGCAATATGCAATGCTCAAGAACGCAATTCGCGAAATGGGCGGATATGAAGGTGATCAAGAAATTGATTGATCGAAGAAATTAAGAAGAATTGAAAATAATTGAGAAGGAAGTGACGGGGACGATAGCTCTATTCCATCACTTCCTTCTCAATATATTTGAAGACAATGCTTTTATCTAACTCTTTCCTTTGCTGTCAATTTGTTGGCTGCTACGGTAACGATGTAGGCACTCACAATCACCAGCAAGCCTGCCACAGGCATATCCCATGAAAACTTAGCCTGCCCTAAAATGATTGCTGTGACAGATGCCACAACTGCTTGCAAGTTGGTGTAGACGCTCACAGTTGTCGCTTGAATGCGTTTGGTGGCATAGGGCAGCATGAAAAACGCTATTACGGTTGCGAGCACAATGATAAATGCCATTTCGGCAATGCCGGTCGAAATGGTTTTCGATGTGTAGAGTGGTTGTTTGAGAAGTTCGACATTGCCCACCGGAATCATGAAAATGGCCGAAACAAGCCACATCCACTTCATTTGAGTGAGTGTGGTGTACTTGGCACCCACTTTGCGCGTGATGATGAGATAAAGTGCCCATGTGATTAGGGCAAGAACGGCAAACATGATGCCAAGCAGGTCGTTGCTGCCACTGTCGCTCGACCAGCTCTTGAGCACCATGAGCACTGCGCCGGCAATGCCCACCAGCACACCCACCACTTTGAGCCCTGAGATTTTTTCGTTGATGATTGTGGCCATGAGCATGACTGCAATGGGGGTGAGAGTAGCCATGAATGAGAAATAGACCGGATTGGTGAACGTGAGCGACCATGCGGCACACAGTTGCGAAATGGCACCACCCATGAGGCCGCCGGCAATCATTACCCACAAGTCTTTTTTCTCAACTCGTTCGCGAGGCATGAAAGCGGCTATTGCCCAAAACAATGTCGCTGCACCCAAGCTACGAAAGAACAGATTGCCGTTGGGGGTTACATAGTGTTGTAGCAGGTCGGCTGTCACGGGCACGCTAAAGCCGAATATCACGTTGGCAAGCAATGCTGCCATGTGTCCTTGTAGTTTTGGGGTTCCCATAAAAATATTTTTTCGCTCTTTTTTGAATATATCAAAACGTTGTTTCAATGTTCTATATGGTCGATGACAAATGTTATGTCAGTTGTTCGGCAGGCAAAGATACGATATATTTTGTAAATGTGGTGCTGTGTTTTTGGGTATTATAGCGTATGGGGAAAACGATGATGTCAAAGGTTGTTTTAATGAGAACAATCTATTTAGATTGTTTATGAGGAAGTTGCTCTACAACTTTAATAGGTTGTTATTTAAAAAACAACTTATTTATGTTGTAATTCAATTTTTGTTTATATCTTTGTGAAAAGAATGATAACAAAAGAAACATGAATGCTGTAATAACCGGTGATATCATTAACTCTACTGCTGTCCCCTTTGAACAAAGGGCAACTCTGTTGCAAATTCTTGCTCAAACGGTAAACGACTTAAAGCACTTGTCGCCAATGAAATTTGAAATGTTTCGTGGCGACAGCTTTCAAATTTTGATAGAGAAAGCCGAACAAGCGTTGTTGATTGCCGTGTTGGTGCGAGCCGGATTGAGAAAAAACACCCCAAAGCATTCAAATGACACTTGGGACGCAAGAATGGCCATAGGGGTTGGTGATATAGAATTTGTCGCCAACAACGTTGTTACTTCTGACGGCGAAGCCTTTCAATATTCGGGGAGAGCTTTCGATGAATTGGGGAAAAACAATCTTGTCATTAAAACAAGGTGGGAAGAGGTGAATGAAGAGTTAAAGGTGAGTACAATGTTTGCAGATGATGTGATTTCGAGCTGGACACCGACTCAATCGTTTGTCATTTTCCAGTCTTTGGCATTTCACAAAACTCAAAAGGAAATAGCTGAACAACAGAAACAATCGTCTCAAAATATCAGTAAAATCTCGGTATTGGCCAAAGAAAAACTGATGCGCCAATACATCAACAGATATTGTAATCTCATCACGCTTAATCAAGAATAACGATGCAATTGTTACTTCGCCTTATCTTGGCACATATTATCGCAGATTTTTTCTTGCAAACAGACAAGATCAATGTCGGGAAAAATTCCACAGGGCAACAACGGTGGCTGTATCTTCTTGTTCACAGCCTGATTCATGCTGTTGTGTCTTATGTTGTTGTGGCTCAATGGGAGAATTGGCTCATTCCATTGGTTATCTTTGCAACCCATTATGTGATAGATGTCATTAAGATTAGTTTGAAAAAATCGACAATTCCACTCTTTGTGACAGACCAAATAGCCCATATAATGGTTATTGTGTTAATTGCTTTCTTTGCTTGCAAGAGAGGAGTGTTTGAGAACTTTTTTCAATTAATTTTGCATGATACCAAGGTTCTTGCCTGTATCGTAGGCTATGCGTTGATGCTCAAGCCCACCGCTATTGTGATGAGCTTGTTGTTAAAGCGTTGGGATATGACTCGTTTTTCTTCCAATGGCTTACCCGATGCCGGTAAGTGGATAGGTTTTTTAGAACGAATATTGATACTGACCTTTATCTTGACCGATCATGTAGAAGGAGTTGGTTTCCTTTTAGCGGCCAAATCGATTTTTCGTTTTGGCGACTTGAACAAAACCAAAGATATTAAGACAACGGAATATGTATTGTTAGGGACATTGACCAGTTTTTCCATTGCAATACTCACAGCTTGTGTTATAAAATTCATATAATGTAACCTCTGTTGTCTTGTGATCGATTTGGGTTAAATTACCGGATAATAAAAATATAGTTTCAATGGCTTTATTTAAGAATAGGCGTGAGTATGCGCAAAAAAATGCCGAATGGCTTGTGGCGAAAGCCAAAGAAGAGGGAGTTATTTCTATTTCAAAGGGAGAATGCTACAAGGTGCTCAAAGCCGGTAATGCACAAGGCAGGCAGCCCGATGTGCACAGCGTGATCACTTGCCATTACATCGGCAAGACTATAGACGGAAAAGTGTTTGACAGTTCATTGGGCGGAGTTCCTTTGGCTATTCGCCTGCACGACCTGATTGAAGGTTGGATTATGGCTTTGCAAAGGATGCACGTGGGCGACAAGTGGGAGGTGTATATTCCTGCTGAATTGGGCTATGGCAAATATGCCCAACCCGGCATTCCTGCTTATTCTACTCTCATCTTTGAAATAGAGTTGATTAGTGTGAATTGAGTGGGTGCAGTTTTTTCATCGCTTTGCGTGTGATGACCGTGTAGGCTCCCCACACCATCGTTCCTGTTACTACCCAAGTGATGGGATAGATGGCAAGCAGGAATGCAAAATCGTGACAGATGCGTTCTATCGAGAACACCCACACCAGTCGCAAGGCACAAGTGCCAAAAACGGTGAGTACTGCCGGCAAGATAGAATATCCCATTCCACGCAGGCAAGACCCCGATATTTCATAGCTACTGGCAAGCCATTGCCATGCCAGCACAATGCCCATGCGTGTGATGCCGTAGGAGATTACGGCAGGATCGGCGGTAAACAGTTGCAAGCATGCTTTGCTTTGCCACGTGAACAAGAAATTGCACGATGCGCATGTGAACACACTCAATGCCATGCACACCCAAAACACTCTCTTGCATCGTTTGAATTGGTGGGCAGCATAGTTTTGACCAATGAATGTGGTTGCCGCCGCTCCAAAGGAATTAACAAGAAAGTAACAATAGAACTCAAAATTGATCGCCGCCGCCGAACCTGCCGCCGCTATTGAGCCATAGCTGTTGATGGCAGTGAGCAGGCTGACGTTGGAAATCGAAAATACCATGCCTTGCAAGCCTGCCGGAATGCCTATTCTGGCAATTTTATGAAGCTCTTTACGGTTGATTTTCATCTCTTTGATGTAGAGCCTGAAAGGTTCTTCTTCTTTCATGAGCAAGCGCATGATTGAAAATGCACTGACGGCATTGGCCACATCGGTTGCGATGGCCACACCGGCCACGCTCATGTCAAAACACACGACAAGCAACACGTTGAGAGCAATGTTGATGATGCCTGCCAAAGCAAGGATATAGAGTGGTCGCTTGGTGTCGCCTTTGCTTCTCAAAATAGCTGCTCCAAAGTTAAAAATCATAATGAACGGCATGCCCAAAAAGAAGATGTTGAGATACACTTCGGCCAAGCCGATGACATCGGACGGTGTGTCTACCATTTCCAGCATGGGGCGTGAGAGAATGAGGCCGAGGAGGGTTACAAGCACGCTTCCTGCCACAACAATCACCGTGGTGGTGTTGATGGCTTGTGCAATGGCTTTGCTGTTGCGTTGCCCAATGTAGTTGGCTATGACCACATTTACACCCACCGAAAGTCCCACAAACAGCGTGACAATGATGTTGATGATGGGTGCGTTACTACCCACGGCGGCAAGAGCTTGATTGCTTGCAAAATGCCCCACAACAGCCACATCAATTGAGTTGAAAAGCTGTTGCATCAAACTGCTTGCGGCAAGTGGCAAGGCGAAGATGAGTATCTTCGTGAGCAATGGTCCTTGCAACATGTCGATGTGGTTGCTTTTCTCTCTTTTCATCGCTTGATGTGTTGAAATGCAGGGTTCTTGGAATGAACGCCATGGAAAGGGAGAGTATGAAATATTTTCCCCTCTCCTATTTCTCTTTGGCTTGTGTATGCCCGGTGATGCGTTGCCGCACGGCTTCAAAGAGCAAGACGGCGGCACTCACCGAGACGTTGAGCGAGTCGAGTTTGCCCAGCATGGGAATGCGTATGTGGGCATTGGCCGCCTCTCGCCATACGTTGGTCAAACCGGTTGCTTCGGTTCCCATGACAATAGCTGTGCCTTGGCTCATGTCGGTTTCATAATAGAGCTGTGAGTCTTGCAATTGAGCCGTGAGAATGTTGATGCCGTTGCCTTTGAGAAAGGCAATGCACTCTTGCGACGAGCAAGCCACGCATGGCACATTGAAAATGGCACCTATGCTACTGCGTATGAGGTTGGGGTTGTAGAGGTCGGTGAGCGGGTCGCACACGATGACAGCATCGGCTCCCGAGGCATCGGCACTACGCAAAACGGCTCCCAAGTTGCCGGGCTTTTCGATGCTTTCAAGCACGATGAGCAACGGTTTTGCTTTGAGTTTGAGGTCTTGCAGCGTGATGTTTTTAGCCACAATCTGCGCCACTACCCCTTCGGTGCTTTCTCGATAGGCAATTTTGGAGTACACTTTGGCTGTGACTTGGTAGCTGTTGGTTTTATCGGTGAGTTCATGAAGATGTTGAAGGGTGGCAGGATCGTTCACGATTTCGGGACAGAAAAACAGTGTATCTACCTCATAACCGGCATTCATGCAGTGTTCCAACTCTCTCATTCCCTCTACCACAAACAGTGCACTGTTGCGTCTTGCAACCGATTTTTGTTGCAATTCAACGAGCCGTTTAATTCTTGTGTTCTGTGTGCTGCTGATCTGTTTTTCAATTTCCATTGGTCATCGAAGTTTTTTCCCATCGGCAAATGCGTTGCCTGCTTTGTTGCCGAGCTTAATGTAGTTGTTGTGAACGGGATCGAAGGTGATGAGGTTCATTTTTTCCACATCGGGCTTACCGTCTTGGGCAAGATATTGTTCGTCCACAAGAATGTTGATAATTTCTGCTACAATGTAGCACCCGGTTTTGCTTTCATCTAATTTTTGCTTGATGCGACATTCGAGTGTCATGGGAAAATCGGTGAACACGGGAGCGTTCACGTGCTGAGCTTTTTCTACATTCCAGCCTGTTTTTTCGATCTTGTTGAGGGTGGATTTTGCGCTTGTGATACCTACGAAATCGGCGGCGACAAGAGTTTGTACGGTTGCAAAGGCAACGGTGAAGTCGCCACAGGCGTTCAGGTTGTCGGTGGTGGCATGTGCTCCCATCGAAATCATGATTTCTTTCATGTCCCACTGTCCGCCCCAGGCGGCATTCATGGCGTTGGGTTTGCCATCTTTGTCGTAGGTGCCAATCACCATCACTAATTGTGGCAGCAGCCACGGTTTGGGTTCAAAACTTTTCATGTTGTTGAGCAATTTAAATGTTTTTGTTATTCCTGCATCCAAGTTGAGTTGTCGAAGTTGAAATAGTTGCTACGGTCGAGCGTGCGGTAGCCTATGGCTTCCATGATGTGCTCTCCCCTCACTTGCGCATTGCCGTCAAGGTCGGCAATGGTGCGTGCCACTTTGAGGATGCGGTCGTAGGCACGGGCACTCATGTTCATTTTCTCAATGGCATTTTTTAGGAGCTTTAAACCTTCGTCGTCGGGTTCGGCCCATCGATGAATCATGCGCGGTGTCATTTGGGCATTGCAGTGTGTGCCCTCAACGTCCTTGAAACGGAGTTGCTGAATGGCACGTGCCTGCACTACCCTGTTACGTATGTCGACCGATGGCTCACCCGGCTGCTTCGACGACATTTCCTTGAAATTGACAGGTTGCACCTCGATTTGAAGGTCTACCCTATCGAGCAACGGACCTGAAATTTTGGCGAGATAGTGTTGACGCTGATGTGCGGTGCAGATGCACTTTTTGGTTGGGTGACCATAGTAGCCGCATGGGCATGGGTTCATTGAGGCCACCATCATGAACGATGCCGGATAATCGGTTGTGTATTTTGCCCGGCTGATGGTAATGTGGCGATCTTCAAGCGGTTGTCGCATCACTTCAAGCACGCTGCGGTTGAACTCGGGCAATTCGTCGAGAAACAGCACACCGTTATGCGACAAACTGATTTCGCCGGGAGTGGGATAGGTGCCACCGCCAACGAGTGCCACCGGCGATATGGTGTGGTGTGGAGAGCGAAATGGACGCTTCGTGAGCAACGTTGTGCCTTGCGACAGTTTACCTGCCACCGAGTGTATTTTAGTCGTTTCCAGAGCCTCTGCAAGCGTGAGAGGGGGCATGATGGACGGAATACGCTTAGCCATCATCGATTTTCCACTGCCGGGCGAGCCTATGAGCAAGATGTTGTGCCCGCCTGCACAGGCCACTTCAAATGCTCGTTTCACGTTTTCTTGTCCTTTGACCTCGCTGAAGTCGTAGGGGAAGTCGCCTTGTGCCTTGGCAAACTCGGCGCGCGTGTCTACTATCGTTGGTTCTATCGTGGACGTGCCGTTGAGAAATCCTATGACTTCATTAATGGAGTCGACGCCATAGACTGCAAGATTATTGACGATGGCCGCTTCCATTGCGTTGGCTTTGGGCAAGATAAAGCCATCGAGTTGCAGTTCGCGTGCGAGAATGGCCATGGGCAATGCTCCCTTGATGGGGCGCAAAGTGCCGTCGAGCGACAGTTCGCCCATCATCATGTAGCGTGTAAGTTTGTCGACATTCACTTTTTCATCACTGGCAAGTAGCCCCACAGCAATTGGCAGGTCGTAGGCCGATCCTTCTTTTTTGATGTCGGCCGGCGACATGTTGATAACCACATTTTTGCGTGGAAATTCAAATCCGGCCTGAATAATGGCGCAACGCACGCGTTCGCCACTCTCTTTCACGGCGGCATCGGGCAATCCTACGATGGTGAAACCGCTGCCCCACTCTATTGACACTTCGATGTTTACTGTGATGGCATCGATGCCATGCACGGCTGCTGCAAGTACTTTGCTAAGCATTGTTTTTTCTGTTTAAAAAAATATGGTGAAACGGTGTTATTTTAAAATAGCATTTACTTTGACCCGGGCTTCGGCAACGTTGTTGCCATTGTACACGATTTTACCCATGGAGTCGGCAACGACAAAAAGAGGGGTGCTTTGCATGTCGAGCGACTTGAGCTGGTCGTTGAGCGGCCCCTCGGGAGCCCAATAGTGTTTCCATTTGCCGCCATCGGCTTTAACGAGAGTTCTCCACACGGCAGTATCGGGGTTCACATACACATCGGCTACAAGCAATTTTGCTCCGTGGTTTTCAACAAGGGTCTTGAGACTGTTTACTTCGTTGCTGTGATTGGAGGAATTGAGCCACAAGTAGAGGATTGATGCTTGGGCGGTTGTGGGCATGAACGAGGAATAGTCGCCGGTGCTTTCATAGAGCAAAAGCGATGAGAGGCGCGATGTGGGGCGAACGAACCTTTGGGTGAGTTTTTTATAGTTGGCAATGATGCTTTCGGGTTTGGCATCTTGGTCAATCTTGTTGAGCAACTGTTGCACATTATTGGCATTGTTGAGCCGGCTGTAATCGACGATGAGCAACAAGGTGGAGAGTAGTTCATCGGGATGCCGGGCTACATATTTTTCAATTTCGTTGTCAAGAGCGGTTTTGTTGTTGTTTTCGTAGTCCTTGGCATGGTTGTTGATGAACTCATACCAATCTTCATTCACGTCACTACTTTTCACCTCGATGTTGAAAGGGGCATCGGCGTTGCCTTTTATTTCCACGTCATCGCCATTTTCAAGCACGAAGCGACCGAGCATACGTGATTGGGCATCGAATAGAAACACGAGTGTCAACTCGTCGGTCGAACCGCTGAATTCAAAATGGTTGTCCTTTGATACTGTCCACACATCTTGCACCCCATGAGGGGTGGCGTAGAGCATGCGTATGCTTTGGTTGCCCAGTTTGTTGAGATTGCCTTCTATTTTAAATGTGTCGCTACAGCTCGTTAGCAAAACGAATAGCAACAAGATGAAAAGCGAGCTTTTGGATATTTTTTTCATGCTTGAGAAGATGTTTTTATTGATCACAAAAATAGCAATTATAGCCGATAAAGTCAAAAAAATGCTGTCGATGAGGCGAAATATCACCGAAAACAAAAAAATAATTTTGAGAGTCGAAAAAAATGTTTACCTTTGCATCGCTCATTTGGGCATGGGTAGATTCCAGAGTGGCCAAATGGGGCAGACTGTAAATCTGCTGCTTTATAGCTTCGGTGGTTCGAATCCATCTCTACCCACATCAAAAGACCTCGACAACCGGGGTCTTTTTTTGTTTTCACATCTCTATTATTTTCGGACAATTGCGGGTCTTCATGGAATGAGGCAAAAGGTAGGGTAGTGCACGCTAAAAACAAAGAAGGAATGCCCTTTTGAGCGCATTCCTCCTGAATGTTTTGTTCTTATTTCTTAAATCCAAATCGGTCATTAGACTGCTGAGGTTTACATTTTTCGATTCATCGTGTTGCTTGTCGGCATCTTGGTTGCCGTTTTTTATTGCCGTAGCTCGCTACGTCTTCAAAAAGAGACGAACAATTTGTTTAACATTCAAACAAAATCAGTGCGGGCTCTAATGACCGATTTGAGTTAAATTTATTTTACCAGCACTTTTTCAACCTTGCCATTGCTCATGTGCACGAAGTTGATACCGCTTTGCGGAGCAAAAATGCGTTGACCTTGCGCATTGTATCTGGCAATTTCGATTGCTTGTGAATTGGGTTCAACATTGGCGATCGATGTATTTGCAATTTCTCTGATGTCGGTAAAGTCTTTCCAAGTTTCGGTTTGTTTGTAAGTTTCTACAGCACCCTTGGGTACATAGAGAATGCAAGTTTTAGGCACTTCGTTGAAGACAAACATGCCCAAAGTTTGAGGAGTGGGATTGTAGTTGACGATTTCGGTAAGGTTGGGGCATGCAAGTGCCATGTCGTTGATTTCTATGCAACTTTCGGGAATTGTGATTTTTTCTAACCCCGAGGCTTGGAAGGCATACCACATGATGTATTTTTCCTTGTTGGGAATGACGAGTTCTTTGAGGCTGGTGCAACCAAAGAACATTTGATAGGAGATTTCTTCTATTTCAGTTGGAAGAGTTATTGCAGAAAGGCTTGTGCAACCGTAGAAAGCACCTCGATCGATAAATGTTACACTGTTGGGGATTGTGAGACTTTGGAGCGATCGGCATTCGTTGAAAGCAAGTTTGCCAATGGTGTCAAGCTGATTGGGCAATGAGATGTTAGTCAACTTTTTGCAGTAGCTGAATGCTGTTGCATCGATTTTTGTGATGTTGTTGGGCACGGTTACATTGTCCAACTTGTGGCAGTGACCAAACATGTTTTCACTCAGCTTCTTCAACCCTTCTGAAATGGTGACGGTTTCTAAGTTTGAGCATTTGTTGAAAGCATAAACTCCCACTTGAACAACACTGTTGGGCATGTTGATTGCTTGCAGGTTGGTGCAATTTTCGAAGGCGTGTTCTTGAATTTCTTCAAGACCTGCATTGAGTGTTACCTTTTGAAATTTGGCATCTTTGAATGCCGATTTTCCCACTGCTTTGGTCGAAGTCGGCAAGGTGTAGGCTTGGTCTTCTTTTCCTGCGGGATAAAGAATGAGCTTGGTTTTGTTGCTTGTGAATAGTACACCGTTTTCGGTAGCAAATGCCGGATTGCCGGCAGTTACGTTGATGTTGGCAATGGGGCAACCTGTGAAAGCCTCATCACCAATTTCCACAACTGTTGTGGGCAGATTTATCGTTTGAAGCCCGGTGCTGTAGTAGAACAGATAGGCACTGATTTTGCTCACACCCTCGGGGATTGTAATTTCGGTAAGCCCGGTGCTCACAAAAGCCGCTTCTCCAATGGCCTTGAGCGAGGTAGGCAGCGTTATGGAACTCATCTTTGAGCAATTGCTGAATGCGTCTTTTTCAATTTCTGTTACATTTTCGGGCAGTTTCAGCGTCACCAGCTTGTTGCAACCGCTAAACATGCTTTCGCCCACAATATTGGCTTTGGTGGCGAAAGAGCCTTTGTAGGTGCTGCTTCCTTCCACAATGTTGGCTTTGCTCATGTCGAGTTTTTCGAGTTTTCCCGATGTTGGCATGCCATAGGTGTCGGCACCGGCCATTTCTCTGATAAACAAAATGTCGGCACCGTTTAAGTTACCGGTAATGGTCAACTCGGTGATGGAGAATTTTTCGTTGGCAGGAATTAATTCTTGAAGTTGGCCTGCTGTAGCCACGTTTACATCTTTGCCATACATGAGCAACGATGAAAAAAACGTTAAGAATAGGAGTGAAAAATGTTTCATTGTAGTAATTTTTTAGTTTTGTTTAGTTGGATTTTGTTTTTGAGGTGCAATTTATGTACGTGAGTTCGGGATAAGATTATCATATAAAGAGTTCTAATTGTCTCGAATTCTCCATACCCGCTCGTTCATATCATCGACATTCGCCCCTGTAAGACCGAATGTTATCACCTCTCCGCAGTCGTTGCATAGCAAGTGTAACTTGAAGCCGTGACACCATCCCATGGTACCTTTGCCGTCTTTTGTCGGTACGGCATTCAAATTCTTGTCAAACTCATCGATAATACAGAAAATTTCTATAACTTTGTCTTTGGTAATCATCACTTGATTATTTTGTAACTTATTGATTTACACCTATAAAAATACAAAACATTAGTGAGATTACCAGCTTTTATAAGACTTTTCTTATCCCGAACTCACGTAATTTATGTAAAATAAATGATACTCACAAGGGCTTGTAGCGAGATTTGTAAAAAACGGCAATGGCTTCACATGTTAGAATGGAGAGCCATTGCCGGCTTGTGATGGACACGTGTGGAGTGTGTCAGGCTACACGCGTTTGCCATATTGTTCGTCGAGATTGAAGATGGCGTTGTCGCCCATGCGCTTGATGCGATCTACAATGCTACTTGCGGTGGCTTCTTCCTCAACTTGTTCGCGCACAAACTGCCACAGGAAGTCTTGTGTTGCTTTGTCGTCTTCTTTAATGGCCTGATCGAGCAGATTGTCGATGAGCTTGCTCACATGGCACTCGTGCTTGTAGGCATCTTCAAACACTTCAAGAGGCGAGTTCCATGTTTGTTTCACGGCTTCGATGCGGTTCACGGTGGCGTTGCCTCCGCGCTTGATAATGTAGCTTGCCATTTGATAGGCATGCTCCATTTCTTCGGAAGATTGTTTTTTCATCCAGTTTGAAAAACCGTCAAAACCTTCTTTTTCAAGGTAGAACGACATGGAAAGATAAAGATTGGCCGAATAAATCTCGGCAACGATTTGTCCATTCAGGGCTTTTTCTAAAGATTTTGAAATCATAATTTTAAGTTTTAAGTTAATGATGTTGATGTGCTATAAATATATATTAACGTGATTGATAATCAAGTTGTTTAATCTGCAAAGAAGTCGTTGTACATGCTGGTTATTTGCTTGTAAAATATGTCGTAGTTCAAGTGATCGTTGAAATCGAGTTGTGCTTGCTGTCCTATGCGGTTGCGTGTCGCTTTGTCGGTGATGAGTTTGTTGATGGCATCGGCCAATGCACAATGGTTGTCGGGCGCAATGAGCAGGGCATTATTGCCGTTGTTGAGATATTCGAGCTGTGCGCCGTTGTTGGTGGCGATGTGAGCTTTGCCGTGCATCATGTATTCAAGATTCGACAATCCCAAAGCCTCGGGTGCGCTACTTGGCAACACGCCGAAGTCGCATTGCTTGATGTAGGCTTGCACCTTGTCGCTAAACCCTAAGAACGTTACATTTTGCACCAGTTGGTTGGCTACGATAAAGCCTTTAAGGTCGGCCACAAATTTTCGGTGCCCTTCACCAATCATGAACAGATGAAAGCTGTTGCGATCGAGTTGAGTGAGGGCTTTGAGCAACGTGTCGGCTCCTTTTTCCCGGCTTAATCTGCCACTGTACATGATGAGTGCTTTGCTCTCGTCGATATTGTATTTTTTGCGCAAGTGAGGCACCGATTGGAAATAGTTGCTGTTGTTCACGGGCAACACGCTGTCGCGAATGATTACACACTTCTTTTGGTCGAGTTTCTTGATGCGTGGCACAAATTCGTTATATGCCTTTTGAGAAACAAAAACGATGCGGTCGAGCTCTCGGTAAATTTTCTTCGACAGGTAGTTGATGCGCGGTCGGTTCACGCCATGCAGTGTGAGCACAATGCGCGTTTGCGGATTTTCGGCAATGTGCTTGGCAAGAATGGCTCCTGCCGCGTCGTGAAAGGTGTGCACATGAATCACGTTTTGCCCTTTCTTGAGCAACCGTGCAAAGCGCACGGGGCTTTCAAGGTCGGACAACCCCTTGAGTGGCAAAATGGAAATGGGAATTTCCAATTGCTTGAACTTGTGAAACACCGATTGAGATTTCTTGCAAACGACTTCTACATAGTAGTTTTCTTCTTCCTTCAGGCGATAGATGAGGTCGAAGGCATATTGCTCTGGGCCGCTCCAAATCTTGTTGGAAACGATGTGAAACACATTAATCATTGCAGAAAGGCTTTTGGTTGTAAAAGGCGATTAATATTTTACGAAGATAGTGAAAATAATTGAAAATAGTGAGCATGCTCGTTATTTTTATCGACAAAAATGTTGAATGTCGATGAAATAAAGGAGTTGATATAGGACTATGCCCCAGTGGATTACTGTTTTTTCATGTAATGCTTGCGTTCATCGGTGCTCATGCGCTCTATGGCATAGCGCAGGGTGGTGCGGGGTAGGGTGGTGGCATGGTTGTCGAGAAACCGGCGCAGCACGTCGAGGTCTTTTTTGCCCACTTCGCGCAGCATCCAGCCCACGGCCTTGTGCAAGAGGTCTTCTTTTTCGTTCTTCATTGCCTGTGCAAAATGGAGCGTGGGAGCAAATTGCGATGCCTTGATTAATGTGATTGTCGATACAATGGCTATTCGTTTGTCCCATAGCGAGGAGCTGTGCGATAGGGGAGTGAGAAGGTCGATTTCGCGATGTGCAAGTTGATAGTTACCCAAGATGCCGGGTGCACTCAGATCGACGAGATCCCAATTGTTGATGCAGGCGGTGTTTTGCAGATAGTAGTTTACGATTTCACTTTGTCGGCTTTCCTGTTTGGCTTTCTTGAAGCGCGCAACAAGGGCGAGCAGAGCCGATAGCCGGTATTCGTGCACTTTGTGGTGCAGCATTTTGTCGATGATGTCGAGTGGCAGATGATGGTGGGCAATGGCAATTTTGCGGTTGTTGGGCACTGTCACGCCAATGAAGATGTCGCCTTCGCCATATTGACCTTTGCCTGTTTTGAAGAATGATGACAGAATTTTTACTTTCTCGGGCTTGGCAACTGCTTGCAGTTGGTTTTGCCATTGTTTAACGCAATCGTTCATAGTTGATTTTGCTTTTAAGATATAAATGTAATAGTCAGGAGAAGCCCTAATCGTGTTCTCCTGACTATATTGCGTATGTGTGTTCTACCTCAATCGGTCGAGACCGCACTGACTTTGTTCAACAAGCAGACAAAAACAGTCGGGGAGCAACACGATGAATCAAAAATGTAAACCTTAGCGGTCTAATGACCAATTTGGGTTAAACTTGTTTTTGATGCAATCAGCTTTCTTTAAACAAATCTTTGATACCGCCAATCGAGCCCATGAGGTTCGTTGCCTCGTAGGGGAGGTAGACGGTCTTGGTCTTGTCGCCTGAGGCTACTTCTTGAAGCATGGCAATGTATTTTTGAGCCAACAGATAGCTGGCCGGGTTTGACGACTTGCCCACGGCTTCTGTAATCTTGTCGATGGCAATGGCCTCGGCTTCGGCCTTGCGTATGCGTGCCTGAGCTTGACCGTCGGCTTGCAAAATGGCGGTTTGCTTGTCGGCTTCGGCTTGGTTGATGCGTGCGGTTTTTTGACCTTCCGATTGCAAGATGGCGGCGGCCTTTTGACCTTCGCTGGTCAAGATGGTTGCACGCTTGTTGCGCTCGGCCTGCATTTGTTTTTCCATAGCTTGCAACACGCTTTGAGGTGGAGTAATATCTTGAAGCTCAACTCGGTTCACCTTAATGCCCCACTTGTTGGTGGCATCATCGAGCACCGAGCGCAATTTGGTGTTGATGGTGTCGCGTGAGGTGAGAGTTTCGTCAAGTTCAAGCTCGCCAATGATGTTGCGCAGGGTGGTTTGGGTCAATTTCTCGATAGCGTTGGGCAAATTGTTGATTTCATACACAGCCTTGAAGGGGTCAACGATTTGGAAATAGAGCAGGGCGTTGATTTGCATTTGAATGTTGTCCTTGGTGATCACATTTTGCTTGTCGAAGTCATACACTTGTTCGCGCAAGTCGATGGTGTTGGTGTAGAAATAGCGTCCGTTGGTGTAGGAAACTATCGTTTTTGCACGGTCAACAAATGGAATAATGATGTTGATGCCGGGTTTCAATGTGGCATAGTATTTGCCAAGTCGTTCAATGATTTTTGTTTCACTTTGAGGGATAATCACAAGACTCATTTTCACCACAATGAGCATTAAAACCACGAGTGCGATGAGTACATAAAAAGCAATGTCCATAATTTGTTTATTTTAAAAAAAAGTTATTATATATTCTTTTGTTATTACCGGTTGTTGCAGTGAGCGTTATCATTCACTTTTTCTACTGTGATGATGATGCTTTCACGCCCGATTACACGCACCTTTTGCCCCACGGCTATGGGCGATGTTTCACGTGAAACGGCCTTCCAGTTGTCGCCGTCAATTTGCACTCGGCCATGGCCACCGGCCTCAATTTCGTCTGTTACAGTGCCTTCGCGTCCCAGCAAGGCATCAACGTTGCTTGGGCGTTCTTCCTCTTTCTTGTGAAGATATTTGAGGGCAAAGGGGCGTACAAAGAAAATGCAGAGTGTGGCCATGACCACCCAAATGATGATTTGGGCTGTGAAGCTAACACCGGTTGCTGCTGCGATGCCGGCTGCAATCGCTCCAAGAGAAAAGCAGATGATAAAGAAATCTCCGCTGGTGAGTTCCAAAATCAGACAAACGATGCACACGAGTGCCCACAACTGCCACAAATTGGCTTGAAAGTATTCAATCACTGTCATAATTCTAAAAGGTTTGATTAATTGCAGTAAAGGTAAAAAAATAAAAACAATTTTAATGTTCTTATTTGATATTTTGTGCAAAAAATGTGCCAATTTTAGAATTTTGGTGTTCATTTTGCCCTAAACATCAATTCGGTTATCAGAACTCACAGTGATTTTGTTGGCATGTTGAGCAGATTGATTAGCGGGTTGCGTCGAGAAAAATCGGCAACCAAAGTGCTGATAAGCAGACGAAAACAGGCAGTGAGCAACACGATGAATCGAAGCAGTAGCCTTCGGCGGTTTAATGACCGATTGATGAGGTTCAATGTCCTTTGTTTTTTGAAGCCTCGATGATGGGCGTGATGTCTTGCGTGTAATGCGACTCTTGCGAGCACCCCAAGATGCCCAAGCCACCCACGATGTTGCAATAGTGTTGCTTAGGCTCAATGAATCCAAAGTCGGTAAGAATGGTTGAGAGCGACTCGTCGGACTCGTTTAGAATGCCTGTGAGATAGTTATAGAAGTCCTCTGACAAGGAGTAGAGCACGATGCGCCGTGTGCGAACGATCAATCCGCCCAAGTTGCTGATGCTGCCCCTGTACTCTCCGCTTTCTTTTAGCGTGAGTGTGTAGTTTTTTCCGTTAAACAGCTCGTCGTTGAAAGTGCGTCCGCCTTCGCCATAGATTGCCGATTTGCCATTTGAACCGTCTACCGCATTGCGTTGTGCCACAAATATTGGGTCGCTCGAATAGTCGACATCGCCCCCTATGTTGGCCACAACACCGTCGTCTATGCGTATGCAATAGTAGTTGTTGGTGGCTATGTCGTCGGTGAAGGTGATGCGGTAGGTTATCACATATTTTTTGCCTGTTCCGCCGCCCGAGAGGTTGGCGTCGGGGTCGTCGATAATTTCTGCGCTTGTTTCCACTTTTTCAATAGGAGTGAGGACGGGAATTTTGTCTTGCGCCCATGCTGTGTCGGCTTGATATTGAGCTTTTACTTGAATGAGGTCGCCGGCCTTGGGCGTGTAGGTTGAGATGTAGAAGCCGTCTTGTGAGTTATCGTTGTTGAGCGGTGTCCACTTCATGTCTTCCAAGTAGGTTCCGTTCACGCTAAGTTCGACGTGTGCATCGGCAATGGCGTTGAAACCGTTGCGTGCATCGGAGAAATACTTCGACTCACTCACATGCGCCATCACCACTGTGTCGGTGCTTGCGGCGCAATTCAGCACAATTTTGCTGCCTTCGCGATACTTGCTCAAGTCTAACTCGTTGTAGCATGAAGACAGTAAAAAAGGCAATGTTGAGATTGTGAAAATGATGATATTTTTCATAACAGTTGCTTGCATTTAAAATTTATAGGTATAGGAAACCGATGGAATGACAGGAAAGATGGCGAGCGTGCGAAAACGAGGCTTTAATGGCTTCCCTTCCATGGTGGCCTCTTGCGTGTTCTTTTCGATTGTGATGGGGTTCATTCGGCTATAAGCGTTGTAGACGCTGATGTTCCAAATACCCATTCTGTTGCCTTTTTTAGGACGATAGAAGTTGATGCCCAGGTCCAGACGGTGATAGGCCGGCAATCGCACGTTGTTTTTGGTGTCGAAGTGGTTTAGCCCGGTGTGTTCGGAGTAGGGGAAATCGGGTGCAATGCCGGTGGGAAAGCCGCTTGATGTGATGTCCTTGTAGTTTTCGACCGACACCGTTACTCTGTTGCCCGACATAAAAGTCCATGCGGCATTCAGTTCAACGTTTTTCTTGATGGTCCAGTTTGCCGAAATGTTGATTTTATGCCGATTATCATATTTTGCCGGAAATTCTTTACCTCTGTTGATGTCGTTGAATTTTCGATGGGTCCACAACAGGCCATAGCCCAAGAAACCGGTTATTTTTCCTGTCTTTTTTTCAACAATGAGATCTGCTCCGTAGGCACGTCCTTTTCCTGACGAGAGCTTATCTTCCCAGCTGTTGCCACTACGCACCAAGTAGTGCTTGTCGGAGTATTCAAGCAGGTTTTGCATCCATTTGTAGTAGCCTTCGAGCGACAAGAAAAGCCCTTGCTTGACCATGCAATAGGCACCCAGCGACACCTGGTCGCTCGTGAGCGGCTTAAACTTTGCGCTGATGGGCACCCAAAAATCGGTGGGAAGATTGACATAGCTGTTGCTCACTTGTTGCACAAATTGGCTCATGCGTGAATAGCCGCTTTTGATGCTCACCGCCGAGCTTATCGACAAGCGTGCCGAGATGCGCGGTTCAATGGCAAAATAAGCTTTTTTATTCACTCTAAAACATTCCATGCGTGCGCCAAGATTCATGTTGAACCGGTCGCAAATCTTGATGTCGTCTTCGGCAAAGGCGGCAAATTCATGTCCATTGACTTGCGAATTGAATGGTTTGGCCCACACGACGTTGTTGTGAGTAGAGCGGTTGCGTTGCTGTTCGGGAATGAACTTGTGCCAAGTGTATTCAAGCCCAAATCGCAAGAGATGTGCAGCCCCTTTGTTGTAGCTGAAAAGTGCTTTTAGATCAATGTCGTCGATGCTGTTTTTCGTGTTTTTTTCGCTGAGGCTGTACTCATAGTCGGTTGCTCCTTTTGTGCCATAGCTGTCTTCTTGTTTTTGCTTGTATGTTGAAAAATAGTGAGTGTAGGAGGTGCTCAATGTCATGTTCAGGGCTGTGGACAATTGTTTTTCCCACATGGCCGAAACGAGCAGATTGCCCCAATGCAGTTTGTTGTTGCTTTCGCTGTTGAACTCTGTTGCAGAGCTTTCGGACTGGAAAGTGCCTTCTCCGGTTTTCAGACGATCGCTGCCGTAGTAAATCGACAGCGAAGCTGTGTTGCCGTCACCAAGGCGGTGGCTTAGCTTACCGTTTAGGTCGATAAACGAATATCCGGCAATCGTTTTTTGCCATCGGGCTTTTGCTTGATGTTGTGGATTGCCAATGCAGGCACTGCGAGCAAGTCGAGCCACGAGCGGCGAATCGAGAATGAAAATGCAGTTTTGTCGGTGGTAATGGGGCCGGTGATGTTGAAGCTGCCCGAGATAAGCCCAAGCATGGCCGAGCCGGTGTATTTTTGAAAATCACAAGGCTTGGTGTGCAGGTCTATCACGCTCGACACGCGCCCGCCATAGCGAGCCGGGAATGCCGATTTGTAGAAGTTCATGTGCGATATTGTCTCGACATTGAACGACGAGAAAAGGCCGCCAAAGTGCGATAACTGATAAACCGGATTTCCGTCGAGCATGAAAAGGTTTTCATCGTTGTTTCCTCCTCTCACATTCATTCCTGCGAAGCTCTCCATGCCGGCCGATACGCCGGGTTGCAATTGTAGAGCCTTGACCACATCGGCTTCACCAAAGACGGTGGGAATGTTTTTAATCTCTTGTTGAGTGAGGTTCACATGCCCCATCGAAGTCGATAGCAACTTGTTGGTGCGGTCGGCCGTGACCACCACATCGTCGAGTTGCCTCGATAGAGGTTGCAACTTGAAGTTTACAACGGTTTCGCCCCTTTTCAGTTTGTGTTTCGCTTGTTCATAGCCCTGTTTTGTGGCACAGAGCATGGAGCATGTGTCGTCTACGACAACCTCAAATTGCCCCTTGGCGTTGGTCGTGGCTAAACTCTTGCCGGCACTGTGTATTGCAACACCGGCAATGGCTTGCTTGGTGTGCTTGTCGTGCACCTCGCCGCTAACAAGTCGCCCAAAGCATTGTGCAGGCATCGAAATGAGTAATGCAGTGACGAAGAAAATAATTAATTTTGCTTTTTGCATAACGGTTTTAATGATGATGTAACTTGAAAACAAGCCCATTCGGCTCTTTTTTTGTAAAGTTGCTTGGAATGGGCTTTTTATAAAGCTGTGTCGATGTAAACTCAATTCATGGAGCTGTCATGAAAAGTAGTTATACATCTTGAAGGACTAAGATGAGGTGCGACCTGTTTATTTTTCCGGTGTAGCTTATTTTTTTCCCTCGTTTGGAGTTGAATGTGCCTTTGAAATGCAGAAAATCAGGGTCGCTTTCATCTTCATAGAGTTCAATGTCTTCAACATTTGTTTTTGCCTCTCGCTCGATAATGTTGAGCAGTTCCATGCGAGCTTTTTTGTTGTTTTTTGAATAAAAGTTTATTTTTTTGTCGATGAGTTCTTGCCCGTTGTAGTTTAGGCTTAACTTTCTTGCTAATGCGGTAGGAGAACTGCTATATGTGTCAGTTAAGTAAGACTCGTAGGTTATTGACGTTGGCTCGTGTTTGTCACACGATGGTGCAACAACAATACAACACAATAAAACGATTGTCAAAAGAAAATAGTTCTTCATTAATTTTCTTGCCATAACTAAGAATAGTTTTTTGTTAAATTAAAAAATACAAACAGTTGTTGTTTTTCAGAGTTTGAATTTTTGTTATTGAGTGCAAAGGTAAGGAGTTTTTATTTGTATGCAATTTTTTTTGCATATTTCTTTTTTGCTTTAATTTTATTTTATAGAGGTTTGTGTTTGTTGGATTTAATTTAATGTTTTTGTCTTTTGTTGGACTTTTTTTGGTTGTTGAGAGTTTGAAAACACGATGCAGTGTGAGGGTGTTTTTGTTTTTCTCAATTCTCGCGGGGTTAAAATGGTTTATCTTGCATGTTTTCAGGAAGAAACGCTGTTTTTGCTTTTCGTCAAAAAACTTTAAATTTAGTCACCTCACACAAATTTGGCTTTTACTTGCTCGCAATTGTCATTTAAATGAAGTAACTTTGTGTTCGCAAAAAAAGTGGTATGATAGCAGTTGACTACATTGCCGAAAAAGTTGAATTGCCAAAATTCAATCGAGAGGCTGTGAAATGGTGGATTGAACATGTGGCTTGCATGCACAACAAGAGTGTGGGCAGGCTCACCTATATTTTTTGTGACGATGAATACATGCTTGAAACCAACAGAAAATATCTGAGTCATGACTACTATACCGACATCATCACTTTTGACTACAGCAACAAGCGTCGCATTAGCGGCGACATGGTGATTTCGCTCGACACGGTTTTATCCAATTCTCGGCAATTTGCCAAGAATTACGAAGAGGAACTGATGCGTGTGCTCATTCACGGCGTGTTGCACTTGTGTGGCATCAACGACAAGGGGCCGGGTGAGCGTGAAATTATGGAACGCTGTGAAAATGAAGCAATTGCAATACTTCCTGCTAACGTTTTTTTCGACTGATAATGAGGTTTGACTACGATGTCATAGTGATTGGTGCCGGTCATGCCGGCTGTGAGGCAGCGTGTGCCGCCGCCAACTTGGGCTCTACAACTTTGCTCATCACTATGGATATGAACAAAATTGCCCAAATGAGTTGTAATCCTGCCGTTGGTGGAATTGCTAAGGGACAAATAGTGAGAGAGATAGATGCACTTGGTGGTCAAATGGGTATTGTGACCGACCGCTCGAGCATTCAATTTCGTATGCTCAACCGCAGCAAAGGACCTGCCATGTGGAGCCCTCGTGCACAAGCCGATCGACAAAAGTTTATCGACAACTGGCGTGAAATCATCGACAACACGCCCAATCTTTATTTGTGGCAAGACAGTGCATTGAAGTTCGATATTGAAGATGGTGTTGTGCAAGGTGTGGCAACAGCCTTTGGAGTGAATTTCAAGGCTAAAGCTGTGATTCTCACTGCCGGCACGTTTTTAAACGGACTTATGCATGTGGGACGAGTGAAACTTGAAGGAGGTCGAGTGGCCGAGCCGGCATCGCATGGCATTACCGAGCAACTGGTTGCTTGCGGCTTCAAAACCGAGCGCATGAAAACAGGAACGCCCATGCGCATCGATGCAAGCACGGTCGATTTTTCAAAAGCGACAATTCAAGAAGGAGAAAATGACTTTCATCATTTTTCGTTTTTGCCTCATGTGCGCAGCAAGCTCAAGCAATGTCCGTGTTGGATTGTTTACACCGGCGAGAAGGTGCACGGCATTTTGCGCGACAACCTTGCAGAGTCGCCACTCTACAATGGGCAAATTCAGAGCATCGGGCCTCGTTATTGTCCGAGCATTGAAACCAAGCTGGTCACGTTTCCCGACAAAGAGGCACATCAGCTGTTTTTGGAACCGGAAGGGGAGAACACCAACGAAATGTACTTGAATGGGTTTTCTTCGTCAATGCCGTGGCAAGTGCAAATCGATGCTTTGTGTCAAATCCCTGCCTTTGAACACGTGCATGTTTATCGCCCGGGCTATGCCATTGAGTATGATTTTTTCGATCCCACGCAATTGCATCACAGCCTTGAAACAAAATTGGTGAAAAATTTGTTTTTCGCCGGGCAAATCAATGGCACCACGGGCTATGAAGAAGCGGCCGGGCAAGGACTGATTGCCGGCATCAATGCGCATCAAAGCGTGTGTGGCAATTCTCCGTTTGTGCCGGCTCGTGATGAAGCCTACATTGGAGTACTCATCGATGACTTGGTAACCAAGGGGGTCGATGAACCTTATCGCATGTTCACCAGTCGTGCCGAGCATCGCATTTTATTACGTCAGGACGATGCTGACCGCCGCCTCACGCCACTTGGCTATGAACTTGGACTTGTTTCCGAGCAACGATATGAACTCATGAAATCTAAATGGGAACAGGTTGAACGTTTGATCGATTTTACTCGAAATTTTTCGGTTAAGGCATCGATGATCAATCCACAGTTTGAGCAGATGGGATTGCCACAGCTCAAGCAGGGAGTTAAACTATATGACTTGATTTTGCGCCCTCAACTCACGGTCTTCATGCTTGCCGAAATTGTTCCGGAACTTCAATGTGCAATCGAAGCCTTGGAGCAGGAGAGGCGTGAAGAAATTGTTGAAGCAGCTGAAATTAGAATTAAATATCAAGGCTATATAGAACGTGAAGAGCTTATTGCCGATAAAATAGGACGGCTTGACAAAGTGAAAATTAAGGGTCGGTTTAACTATGCCGAATTGCATGCCTTGTCGACCGAAGCTCGGCAAAAGCTGGAACGTATTGATCCCGAAACGGTGGGGCAGGCATCTCGCATTCCCGGCATCTCGCCAAGTGACATTAATATATTGCTTCTGTTGTTGGGCCGATGATAAGAAATTGTTCCACGTGAAACAATTTTAATGTATTAATAAGTTTAATAGGGAGTTACACCCATTGCTATGAAATGAAAATTAAAAACTATAAAGATGACAATGAACAAAGAAGAACTTGAAAAGGTGAAATCTGTGGTGCGCAATGTGCCAGATTTTCCCGAAAAAGGAGTGCAATTTAAAGATTTGACCACATTGTTTAAAGATCCCAAGGCTCTTGGTATCGTGCGTCGTGCCATGCTCGACATCTATAAGGACAAAGGTATTACCAAGGTTGTGGGCATTGAGGCTCGTGGTTTTATTGGAGGCTCTATCCTTGCCGCCGACTTGAATGCCGGTTTTGTGCCATTGCGCAAACCGGGCAAATTGCCGGCTGAAACGATCAAGAAAACCTATTCCAAGGAGTATGGTACCGACATCATCGAAATTCACAAAGATGCCATTTTGCCCGACGATGTGGTTGTGTTGCACGACGATTTGCTGGCTACGGGCGGAACGATGATGGCTGCCTATGAGCTGGTGTCTTCGATGAAACCGAAAAGAGTGTACATTAATTTCCTTTGTGGATTGAACTTTTTGCACGGACGTGACATCCTGCCCAAGTGTGTGGATGTGACTACGATATTCGATTTCGATTGATTCGGAATTTTTTGTGTCAGGCGAATTTCCCGATTGAGGTTAAAAATCGGTTAATTCGCTTGATCGGCATTAAAAGAAGAACTTGCAACCCGTGAATGTGCGTGATGAGATAAAACTAAAATTGAGTATTTTGCCCGAAAGTCCCGGGGTGTACCGTTACTACGACAAAAACGGTGTGATCATCTATGTGGGTAAGGCTAAAAACTTGAAACGACGTGTGAACTCTTATTTTAATCGAGTTCACCCTGTGTTGCGCACCAGTATGCTTGTACGCCACATTTGGGATTTGCAATACGATATAGTGAACAGCGAGGAAGAGGCTCTTGATCTTGAAAACAGCTTGATCAAGGAATATAAGCCTCATTACAACGTGTTGCTCAAAGACGACAAGAGCTATCCTTGGATATGCGTGACAAAGGAATTGTTTCCTCGTGTGTATCTCACTCGTGAAAAGCCCGACAAGGGCGGAAAATATTTTGGGCCCTATCCCAAGGTTGAGGTCGCCAAGGCTTTGATCGATGTGCTTCGCCAAATTTACCCGATACGCTCGTGCCGGCATCATCTCACTCCGCTCGTGGTTTCGACCAAAAAAGTGCGATTGTGCCTTCAATACCACATCAAGCGTTGTCCGGGGTGTTGCCAAGACTTTATTTTGCCTGAATCCTACGGAAAATACATTGACGAAGTCAAGCAAATTTTGAATGGCGATACCAAGCAAGTGAGCGATTATTTGGTAGAGGAAATGACACGCTTGGCAAGTTTGTTGAAATTTGAAGAAGCCGAAGTGTTGAAGCGCAAATATCTCTTGATAGAGCAGTATCGCAGCAAGTCGGTTATTGTGAGTCCTGCCATTCACAACATCGATGTTTTTTCGCTCATTCGCGAAGAAGGTTTTGCCTATTTCAACTATTTGCACGTGCGAGGCGGTTCTATCGTTCACACGCTCACACTTGAATATAAAATTGTGGATACCGACAGCGATGAAACCGATCAAGAGTTGATGACAACGGCCATTAGAGAAATTCATGACCGTTTCAAGGAAACCTATGAGCGCGACAGAGTGAAGGAGGCTGTTGTGAACATAAGGCCCGATTTCAACATGTATGATACTGTTTTCTCGATACCGCAACGGGGTGACAAACGCAAGTTGCTTGATATTTCGCTCAAGAATGCCGAGCAATATAAAATCGATAAATACAAGAAAATGGAGAAATTGAATCCGGAACAGCGGGCGATGCGCACACTCACCACCATTCAGCGCGACCTTCATCTTCGTTCTGTGCCACATCACATCGAGTGCTTCGACAACTCCAATACAGGCGGAACCGGTGCAGTGGCTTCGTGCGTGGTATTTCGCGATGGAAAGCCGTCGAAAAAAGATTATCGGCACTTCAACATCAAGACGGTGGAAGGCCCCGATGACTACGCCTCGATGAGAGAGGTGCTTGCGCGACGTTATTCTCGGTTGGTTGCCGAAGGCCAAGACTTACCACAACTCATTGTGGTTGACGGAGGTAAGGGGCAATTGAGCACGGCTGTGGGAGTGCTCGACGAGCTGGGGTTGCGCAATAGGGTAGCGGCTGTGGGCATCGCTAAGCGCATGAATGAAATCTACTTTCCGGGCGATTCTGTTCCGCTGTTTATTGATCCTAAGAGCGAGACTCTGCATGTAATTCAGCTGTTGCGCGACGAAGCACACCGCTTTGCCATCACACATCATCGTAAAAAACGTGGTAAATCGCAAATTGCCAGTGAATTGGATTTTATTCAAGGTATTGGAGAAAAAACTAAGGAGTTGTTAATCAGGCATTTTAAGAGTTTAAAACGTGTGAAAGAAGCTTCGCTTGACGACTTGGAAGAGGTGCTTGGCAAGCATAAAGCCCGGTTGTTGCATTCTGCTTTGCATTCACATGATAATAATATGCAAATAATTGAAACAAAGTAATTTATGAGAATTGTTGTACAACGAGTAAAACGTGCATCGGTGACGATATGCGGCAAGTTGCACAGTGAAATTGGAGCAGGCTTGCTTGTGCTGGTGGGCGTGCGTGAGGGCGACACGCCCGATGCTGCAACGTGGCTTGCGCAAAAGACTGTGAACATGCGCATTTTTGACGACAATGCCGGCGTGATGAACCGCAGCGTGTTCGACGTGGGTGGCGAAGTGCTTGCAGTGAGCCAGTTCACGTTGAATGCCTCGACCAAGAAAGGAAATCGCCCGAGCTACATTCATGCTGCCGGGCATGAGCTTGCCGTGCCTTTGTATGAAAGCTATTGTCATGAAGTCTCGCAATTGCTGGGGCGTGTGGTGAAGACGGGCGAATTTGGAGCCGACATGCAGGTAGAACTCGTTAATGACGGCCCTGTCACCATCATCGTAGACTCTGTTTTAAAGGAATAGTATGCTTTTTTAGAGAAAAGCACACCGGTTACACGTGTGGTTGTAACGTTGTCGTCGAAAAAACTGTTTTCACCGATATTGTGCAGGCTATCGCGTGCCGGAGAGTATGCCGGAGTCGGTGTCGCTGTTGTTGATGCGCTTGTTGGTCTCTTGTCGCTGTTTGCCAAAGTCGAGATTGAGCGAGAATGTTATGATCACAAACTTTGTGAACAAGGTGGTGTGGGCATTTTGCACGTTTGACGCCAATTGCGACAGATTTTCTTTTTTCAGGTCGTAATTCTTGGCAAACGGGTTGCACATCCTGAGGTTTACATTCCATTTGTTGGCTTTGTAACCTGCTGAAAGAATGTGCATTTTTTCTCCGAACGAAATTTCTTCGCCCCACAGGTTTTTATAGCGAGTGTATATTTCGGCCTTGCCCAACCAATGCCCCCACATGGCTTGCACTGTGCCTCTGAACCCCCAGTTGTTCAAGGTGTGCGTGTAGGAGTTCCCAAGGCTGATGAAACGCCTGAAAAATGGTGTAAGGCTCACTTGAAAGTGTTCGTCCGGCGATGTTAGGTTGATGGTTGCGCTCAAATTCAACCGATGAAAACCGCGTTGGTTGTCGTAGGTGCGCACAAAGCGATTGGCTTCGTAGCGTGTTTCGTTCATAATGGGCTTGTGATTGTAGTTGTAGGAGGCATGTAGGTTTACATTCATGAAATCGCATTTCCAGTTGCTCGAAAATTCGTTGCCGTAGAAAACCACTGTTTTTAGTTGCGGATTGCCTCGATGAACTTGATAGGTGTCGATGTTTTGTGTCACGTTGCTCAACTCTGAGAGCGATGGCGAGTAGCCCGAAATGTAGAACTTGTAGCGCATGAATAGATTGCGACAAAGTTTGTAGGCCAGAGTGAGGGTAGGGCGCACGATGATTTTTTTTTTCGAAACTCCGTCTTGGCTGTTGAAGGTGTGCATCAATCCCAATCCCGTGGTATAGTTGAGTTTGCCGAGTGCCGATTGAAATTCGGCAAAAGCGTAGGTTTCGGCAGTATTCATGCGCACCAGATTTTTGATGTTGCCATCATAGGTGTTGCTCATGTGCGATTGCACGTGTTTCATGCCAAGTGTGAACTTGCTGTTGTTGTGCATTTTTTCGTAAATAACTTCTCCAATCACCGATTGTTTGTTGCCTTTGATGTCGCTTTGAATGTTGTCGGTGCGATTGTCGAGTGTTGAGGAAAAGGTGTGGTGTGTGCTACTGTTCATGAGTGTTCCCACTACATCGATGTAGAGCTTTTGATCCTTTCCCATGCTGTGCCGGTAGTAGATGTTGAGTGATGGAATTTCTTCCCACGACCGGCGGTGGCTTGCAATGTGATAGATGTGATTGCCACGATTGAGGGTGCTTGTGCGGTCGTCAGGGCTGTTGGGAGTGTGGTTGTAGGTGTTGTGCAATGAAATGTTTAGCAGGGAGCGTTCTCCGTTGTTATAGGTATAGGTGAGTGAGGCAAATATTTCGTTGAAATGTGCCTTGGTGGGTTCGCCAATGTCGCTGTTGCTGACAACCGAATCCGGATAAACGTATGTCTCAAAGTTTTCGCGAGTCCATTTCAGATTGCGCCTGTTGATGTTGCCCAATATTTGAAGCGATGATTTCCCGTTGTTGTAGCGTCCGCCCACCTGATATCGTCCCCAACCAAGGCGGCTCACCCCATTGCCCACTTCGAGATTGAAATTGGCTCCACTCTCCTTGTGACGCACAATAAAGTCGATGACAGCTTCTGCATGGCCATAGCGCAATCCGGGACTGTCGTGATATTCCACACGAATCACGTCGCCGGGCCTGATGCCCACAACCTCGGGTATTGAGGCTTCCACGCCGTTGATGCGCAGTTGCACAGGTTTGTTGTTGAGGTTTTTTACGGTCTTTTCGAGCTGGTTTACCGCAATTTCATCGATTTGCAGGTTTTGCAGCAATGCAAGCCCGTTGGACGATGCTTGCACTTGGCGATTGCTGGGCAAAATTACTTGCCGGTCGATTTTATGTGTCACTCGATTGGCTTTCACAACCACTTCGTTGAGCATTTCGGAAGCCTCGTTTAAGCCTATTGTGCCCAAGTCGATATCTTGGTTTAGATTGTTGATGGTCATGAAAACTTTTTCGTAGCCCAAATAAGAAAATTCGAGCAAATAGTCGCCTGCCGGCATGTTGTTTAGGTTGAAATGACCGTTTAAGTCGCTTTGTGTGACGCCCTTGATTGTCGAGTCGCTTGTTGTGAGAGCTTTCACGCTTGCGGCAACCAATGTGGTGTTGTGGGTGGCATCATTGAGTTTGCCGGTGATGTTGATGCCTGCAAAAATTGAGCATGGAGTTAATAAAATGCCGATGATCAGTAATGATATTTTCATTGTTTTTTGAGTTTTATCATTAGACGCTTCGACCTTGAAAAAAGTTGCAAACATGTAAAAAAAGAGAAAAACGAACTGTTGACACCTGTGGCAATCTCCGGCAATAGCGTTTGCCAAAACGCATGAAATGTGTTGATTTTGTACTTTTTAAAGTTGTGAGCTACCGCTATTTGATTTTTTTTGTCTACTTTTGCATGCTATGACTATAGAACAAGCGCAAAGAAAGGTTGACGAATGGGTGCATACCTATGGAGTTCGCTATTTCAGCGAGCTTTCCAACATGGCAATGCTCACCGAAGAAGTGGGCGAGGTGGCACGCATTGTTGCCCGGCAATATGGTGACCAGAGTTTCAAGGCCGGCGAGGAGAATGCCGATTTGGCCGATGAACTTGCCGATGTGCTTTGGGTGGTGATGTGTCTTGCCAACCAAACGGGTGTTGACCTCACCAAAGCCCTTGAACGGAACTTCGCCAAAAAAACGCAACGCGACAGCGAGCGACACATCAACAACCCCAAGTTGACTGCAAAGTGAACGAAGATGCGCCATGGTGGTTTTGAGAAATTGTTGTGCTCCATTAAAAAATGGTTGGCAATACTGCACTCATGATGAAGAATTTGAGAAGAAAACAAGAACTAACATAAAAAACAGATTATATCATAGAATTATGACAGAATTAAAAAACAAATTAGCTAAAATTAAGGGAGCTTTGCAACCCAATGTTTCGGACACAACTGCCAAATATGAGCAGGCTTTGACCGAAAGCAAAGTAACCGAGAATGACGAGCAGATTGCCACCGAAGTGCAAAAGATTGTTGAGGAACATTGGCAAGAAAACATGAACAAAGGCGTGTATGAGTTTTTGTTGAGTTGCATCGACCTCACCACGCTCAGCACCACCGACAGCGAGCGCAGCGTGGCCACTTTCACCCAAAAGGTCAACAACTATTGGACAAAGTATCCCGAGCACAAGAATGTGGCTTCGATTGTCACTTACAGCAATTTTGCCGAAGTGGTGCGTGCCAACCTTGAAGTGAGCGATGTGAATGTGGCTGTGTGCAGTGCCAATTTTCCCTCTTCGCAAGGGCACCTCGAGGTGAAGATTGCCGAAACGGCTCTGGCCATTCAAGATGGAGCCGACGAAGTAGACGTGGTGATGAATGTGGGCTATTTTGTCGATGAAGCCTATGAGGAGCTTTGCGACGAAATTTCGGAACTCAAGGCCACATGCGGCGGTCGCACTTTGAAGGTGATACTTGAAACCGGAGCTTTGAAAACCGCTACCAACATCAAAAAGGCGTCTATCTTGGCAATGTATAGCGATGCCGACTTCATCAAAACCTCTACCGGCAAAATCTATCCCGGGGCTACTCTTGAAGCCGCCTATGTGATGTGCCGTTGCATCAAAGAATATTTTGAAAAGCACAGCCGCATTGTTGGTTTTAAGGCTTCGGGAGGCATTCGCACAACCGAAGATGCTGTAAAATACTACACGCTGGTGAAGGAAGTGCTTGGTGAGCAATGGCTCGACAGTGCATACTTCCGCATTGGTGCCAGCAGTTTGGCCAACGCCTTGTTTCAGTCGATTACCGAAACAAGCGAAAAACCTTTCTAACTCCGTATAGCAGGGCAGATTGTGGGGCTTTCATGCCCTTCGCAATATTTGGAATAGAGAACTCTCCGCTGTTTTTAGGCGGAGAGTTCTCTGCTTTTGTTATTGTCCCGACAGCCGACGAAGCCAAACGCGGACTGCCTGCCGCGGTGGCAAAAAAAAGAGACTGTGCCAAAAAATGCCACAGTCTCCAAGATGAAAAAAATAAAACTTATTACAGTGCTCATCACCGAACACCTTTGTGGTTACTCTTTCTTAGATCATTTAACACATTTCTTTGTTGTGTGCGTTCCGTTGTTGTAGCATGTTGTCACAATGTTTGTGCCATCAAACGGTTCGTTGCTTTGCATACCCATCAAGTTGCTATATTTCACAGCCACTATTTTTTTGTCGGTTTCAACACCATTCAAGCCGGTGTGAATGTTGATGTTGTGTTCAACCAACACGGCATTGATTTCCAAAGCATAGTTAGCATATATGTTATAATAGTAAGGGAGTCTTTTTTCTTGAAGAAATGTGGGAGGCATGATTTCTCCGGAGAAATTCTCGGGATAGGCAGAGTGGGGTTTCTTTGGATCTGGTATTCTCCAAGTGTAGTAGGTGAGACGGTGATCCGACATAAGGATGATGGCATCTTTGAGATCAAATGTCTTGTAATCGGGGAATGAAACTCCTGGCAAAGGGGTAGATGTGGCGTTTTTAATCATCACATTGCCATATATCTCGTGTTTCTCTCTGCTGTATTGAGGATTCATGAGGTTATTGTTGTAGCCTCTTACTGCCTGCAAGACATTGCACACTTCATTGAGCTTGGGCGACATGAAAAACACATCCTTTTGCTCGTTCATGTTGGCAATGTAATATGAGTTTCTTTTGGTAGCCTCTTTTTCTGTTTTCAATTCGGGCAGGCGACTTGCGTTGATTGTGGGGTTTAGGAAAGTTTCTTTCGACACTCCGTTAGACGAAAAGTCGCAATAAAGCCCTTGTATCGTTCCGCCTTTAATTATGCGATCGGTGCTGCTTTCATTCCAGATATTCTCCCATTGGGTTTTCAGCTCGTCGGTGAAATTGATGGCAATCCAGTCGTAGTTGGTGTAGTTAGCAGGGTCTTGGTTCAAACCTAATGGCTTGTCGGTGTTGGTTTGTTTGGGAAGTTTGCTGTCTTCCAAGCTGCGACAGTACAACATTCCGTTCTTGTAGGCAACAGCCACCATGTCGTTGGAGATGGTCCAGTTAAAGCCATGATAAATGCCGGGTTGGTAAACAATTTCAGAGGAAATATCGTCGTCTCTCACGGTCAATTTCTTGAACGATATGTATTTATCGTTTATTGCATAGTTCTTGTCCGTGAAAGTGTAGGACGGATTGGCAGAGTTCAAGTTTACCACATACTTGAAGCCGTCGCTTGTTTTGTAGTCGTTTCCGCTTTTCCCAAATTCTGTGTAATCATTACCCCATTGGTTGATGTTGACCTTTGCATGATCTTCATCTTTAAATTTTCCCATTTGCTGGACAAGGACGTGAGCGTCCAGCACTGCATTTTTTATCCTGCCATCGAGGCCAAGCATGTTGATGCGATGCCCATCGTTTTGCTTGAAGCTGAAAGTTGCATTAACCGGAATGCGCAACGAGTCTCCGACAAGACATTCGGTGGCAGGGCGATCGACGGTGAGTGTGAAGCTCCCTTGCGTGATTGTAAACGAGCTTGAGGTTGAAGTTGTGGGAGAGGAGATTTTTGAAAAATCAAACTCAGCCACGTTTGCTGCAAGTGTTAGCGACGACATTGCGCCTAACAGAAGTAGTAATTTTTTCATTTCCTTCAATTTAATTAATTCATTCATATTTTTTGCAATTGATTGTCTCAAAAAAGCTGTATTTCGCATGGTGCAAACAGTGCCGGCACATGATGCAAAATGTATATTTTTTGCAAAGGTATCAAAACCTCCTTGCTTACCCCCTCCCGTTAGCAATTGTAAGTATTATTTAACAAATAATAACATTAAGGTTTGATTCCGAATACTTATTTTTTTCTCTTTAAAGTAAATAAAAATCGTGCCACCTTTGTTAGAAAAACACTTTTCTTTTATTTTTGTGTGTTGCGAGGAAAAAAGTTTTGAGGTTGTGTAGTTTTTGGAGTGTTTTGAGCGTCTAAGGGGTGAAATGTGAATTGATTTTTGTGTTTGCTTTCAAAAATTTTATCTTTGTAACAAAATTACTGCAAAATTACCTGATATGAATTTTATTGAAATCAACGATGTTGTGAAGCATTACAGTGGACATGTGGCACTCGACCATGTGAACATGAGCGTTGAACAAGGTTGTATCTACGGTTTGCTTGGCCCGAATGGAGCAGGCAAAACGTCGCTCATTCGCATCATCAACATGATTACGTGTGCCGATAGCGGTGAGGTGTTGCTCGATGGCAAGCCCATCACGCCCGAAGATGTGGCCACGATAGGCTATTTGCCCGAAGAACGCGGCCTTTACAAGAAGATGAAAGTGGGCGAAGAAATCGTTTATTTGGCTCGCTTGAAAGGACTTGATAAAGCCACGGCGACGGCACGCATGGAAGAATGGCTCGAGCGGTTTGACCTGCGTGAATGGCGCAACAAGAAGGTGGAAACGCTCTCCAAGGGCATGCAGCAAAAGGTGCAGTTCATTGCCACTGTGTTGCACAACCCCAAATTGCTCATCTTCGATGAACCGTTTTCGGGCTTTGACCCAGTGAATGCCGAACAGCTCAAACAAGAAATCTTGCGTTTGCAACAACAGGGTGCAACCATCTTGTTTTCTACCCACAACATGGAGAGCGTTGAGGAAATATGCCAACACATCACTCTTATCAATCACTCGAAGGTGGTGCTTGAAGGAGCCGTGAAAGATATTAAGCGGCAACACAAAAAGAACCTTTATGAAATCAACTTGGACGATAACGCCCGGTTGATGCCCGAGGAAAATATGTTTGACATTCAACGCACGACTGACGGTGGTGTGCTCATTAAGCTCAACCCCGGTGTCGCCGTGAGCGATGTCATAGGCTTGCTCAACAGCAAGTATGCCCTCAATGGCTTTCACGAGCTGTTGCCGAGCATGCATGAGATTTTTATTGAAACCGTAAAAAGTGAAACTGCTAACACAATAGTGCAATGAGCAAATTAAGACTTATCATACAGCGTGAATACATGGCCCTGGTGGGGCGCAAGTCGTTTATTGTCATGACACTGCTCATTCCGGTGATTATGGTGCTGTGCATGGTCTTGCCCATGTGGCTTGCCGAGATTAACGGCAGTAGTACAACCCAAAAAACGACGGTAACTGTGGTTGACGAAACCGGCAAACTTGCCAATGTGGTCAAGAGCAATGAACTCTATGAGGTTATTCCCATGCAAGCGAAACCCGGTGAGATTGACGTTAAAAAGTTTTTCAAAGAAGGGCCGAGCAACGTTGATGCAATGGTTGTGATTCCTGCCAATGTGCTCGACTCGGCCAATGTGAATGTGTACAGTGAGAGCACAGTGAATGCCGGCTTGATAAAATATATTACCGAATGCCTTGGCGACACGTTGACCTCGGTGAAGTTGCAGGCGGTGGGCATTGCCAATCTCGACAAAATTGTGCGTGACTCGCAGGTAGACTTGAACGTGAACAGCATCAAGTTGTCGCAAGACGGTAGCGAAAGCGAATCGTCGACAACGGTGGCTATGATTTTTGGCATGATCTTGGCGTTTGTCACCTACATGTTTGTGCTCAGTTATGGTGCCATGATCATGAACAGCGTGATCGAGGAGAAAACCAATCGCATTGTTGAGGTGATTGTGAGCAGTTGCAAGCCTTTTCAGCTGATGATGGGCAAAATTATAGGTGTGGGGCTTGTGGGACTCACCCAGTTTGCAATTTGGGCAGTGTTGCTCGGCATCATCATCAAAGTGGCCGGATTGGCCATCGATTCCATTCCCGATGCCGAAATGCTGATGAGGGTGCTCTCGTCGTTGCACAGCATCAATTTCGGTTACATCTTGTTTTGCTTCGTTATCTATTTCACAGGTGGTTATCTGCTCTATGCGTCGCTCTTTGCCGCTTTTGGTTCTGCTGTTGACCAAGCCAGCGATACCTCGCAGTTTTCCACACCCATTATTCTCATCATGGTCATTGCCTTGTATGCCGGTATCGGTTGTATGGACAACCCAAGTGGAACAATGGCAGTGTGGTGCTCCATCATTCCGCTCACTTCACCCATTGTGATGATGATACGTTTGCCCTACGAAGTTCCATTTTGGGAGTTGGCATTGAGCATGACTCTTCTTTTTGCCACGGCTTTGCTCATGGTGTGGTTGAGTGCACGCATCTATCGTACAGGTATTTTGCTCTATGGCAAAAAACATTCGGTGACGGAGATTTTCAAATGGATTAAGTGAGAATGAAGTTGAACGCAGTAGTTAAAGGGAATTGCAGGAGTTAAGACGATAGTTTTTGAGCTTACAACAGATCTTTCATTCTTAACCCTTACTGCTTAACGCCCCTTAATCCTTACAAAACCTTTATTTTCGCTTTTTTTACTAACTTTGTACCCGTAAATGTAGAAATGACAAGATAATGAAATTTGACAGTGAAACTCGTTTCTTGAGTCGTGGAGAGTGTGAAGCCATGAAAGGCTTGGCAATCTTGTCTATTGCGATGCACAATTTATGTCATCTCATGCCCATTGCCCGCGGAACGAACGAGTTTTTCTTTTCACAAAAGTTTGCCGATAACCTGTGGGAATATACCCATCGCATCGATGGAAATTGGTTTTTGGTGCTTGGCTCGTTTTTAGGGCAATTTGGCGTGCAAGTGTTTTTGTTTCTAAGCGCATACGGGCTTGTTCAAAAGTATGAGCGCGGCAATGGCCGTGGGGTGAGCAAATGGGATTTTATCAGTCACCATTATCTCAAACTTTTCAGGCTCATGTTCATGGGCTTGTTGATTGCCATCGTGTGTGGCATGGTCATGGACACTCGGTTCATGAGCAAACCGCTCTATTGGCTTTCTCAGGTTTTCATGGTTACCAATGTTTTGCCTCGTCCCGACCTTAATATTTTCCCGGGACCGTATTGGTTTTTAGGCTTGATGGTGCAAGTCTATGTTGTCTATCGTCTTTTTCTGCATCATGGTGAGGGAAAACCGGCTTGGCAGGGCTGGTGCTATCCGCTCATTTTTGTAATCGTGACTTGGGTGCCACAGCTCATTGCCGGTGCACAGGGGCATTTGATTACCTATCTTCGTTATAACTTTCTCATTGCCGGCGTGCCGTTTGCCGCAGGGTTGCTTTGTGCTCGTTATGTGCGCATTCCGCGCCTTGGCAAAGCTGTGCTTGGTGTTGTGATGCTGTTTTCGGCTTCGTTGTTCTATGCCATGCAGTTCAATTTCCACTTGTGGATGTACAGTCCGCTGTTTTTTATTCTGGCTTTTGCCGCCTTTGTGCGATTGTGTGGCGGCTTAATGAAGCCCATGATTTGGGTGGGCGGTCTATCATCGTGCATCTTTATTGTGCACCCCATTGTGAGAATTTTTTCATACATGTGGGAGGATTATCCGCAAGTCAATCTCTATGTGCTTCTTGCAGGCTATACTGTTGTGTCTGTTGTTGCGTCAATGCTTTATCGTCTAATTTTGAAATATATACCGTCACCCAAGCTGGTGAGTCAATATAAATGATGATTTTGAAACGTTTATTGAATCTTTTCTTGGCCATAGGTCGTCCGGTGTGGCGACAGTGGCCACTGTTTTTTGCCTTGTGGCTATTGTTGGCTCCTGCCACTTTTTGCGAAGTGGGCGTTCTTGTCGAACAAGGAAACTGGAGCTTGCTCAGTAACTATCATTGGGAGCGTTTGCTGGTTTTTGCAAGCATATCTTTCGCCATGAGCTATGCAGTCACTTGCTTGGTTCATTACCTGCACTTGTCGTGGAAATGGCGTTCGGGAATCTATGTGGTGGTGCTGCTCAACAGTTTGGTATATTATTTTCTCTTGTGGAACATCTATGCCCGTTTTTCGCCCTATTTGGCCATTATCATTTCGGAGACCAATGGAGGAGAAAGCAGTGAATTTCTTGAAACCTACTTGATTGCGCTGGGCACAGCGAGAGCGTTTGCCGCTGTCATACTTGCTGCCGCAGGCATCTTTGCCGCCGAGCTGTTGAAAGATAAGTTAAGGCCGCGTGCCGGCGTGATTGTGAAATGTGCAGTATCGTGTGTGGTGTTGGTGTGCGTGACTTTTGGCATCGCCAATTGTCGCTATGTTGCCGGAATGCTCAGATGCGGCACCATGGTTGACTTGGAAAAAGCCCCCTATTTCTACATCGGTAACTGGGACGTAGATGAAGTGAGCAACTACCTCTATGTAGTACACACACTCAACCTCACCGCCGATGAAATCAAGGAGGTGGTGAACCGCACAGCACAAGCGGCCGCACGCCATGAGGCGCAACTTGAAAATTGCGACGACTCGCTCAACGTGGTGGTAGTGATAGGAGAGAGCTACAACAGGCATCATGCAAGGCTTTATGGCTATGACTTGCCCACCACGCCGTGCATGGAACGTGAACAAGCGGCAGGAAATTTGATAGCATTTACCGATGTGATTTCGCCTTATAACACCACGAGCATCACGTTGAAAAATGTGTTTTCATGTAATTCCATGGCCGATGGTGAACACTGGCGTGAAAAGCCCATGTGGCCTGCTCTCTTCAAGTCGGCAGGCTATAATGTGTTGATGTGGGATAATCAAATTGGGACTTTCAGCACTGCAAGTTTCACATTCTCGCTCAATTCGGTGCTTTATGATCGTGCAGTGATTGAGTCGTCCTATTCGGCTTGCAACTCCAGATCGTTTGCCCACGATTCAACGTTTGTTGAAGATTATTTCAAGCATGAACCTAAAATAGGCAGACAACCTCACAATCTTGTTTTGTTGCACTTGATGGGGCAACACATTGCCTATCAAGCCCGCTATCCGCAAAATGGCTACTGGGATCGATTCACTGCTGCCGACATTAAACGCGAAGCTCCTTATTTGAAGCTCGAGCAGAAAACCGTTATCGCCAACTATGCCAATGCAACGTTCTATAACGATGCTTTGATGGGTATGATTTTCGACCATTACCGAAACAGCAACACAGTGGTTATTTATTTCAGCGACCACGGCGAAGAGGTGTTTGACTATCGTAATTTCATGGGACGCGATCACAACATCAGCAAGTCGAAAGACTTGATGCGCAACGACAATGAAATTCCGTTCATCATTTGGCTTTCACCGGTGTACAAAGCAAAACACCCCGAGATTTTCAATCGCTTTAAGGCTGCGGCCAATCTGCCCTTCACAAACGATGATTTGAGCAACATCTTGTTTGACTTGGGTTGCCTTAAAACCAAGTATTATCAAAGTCACCGCAATCCTCTCAGTTCGGATTTTAAAGCCGGGAAACGCATGATTTACGACAAGTATGACTACGATGAACTGATGAAGAAATCGCAGTGAAAACGTGAGGGGAACTGCAACGGTTTTAGGTGTTACATTTTGACTAATTTTGCAGAAAGTTCAAAAAACAGAAATAAGTGTTATGGGCAAAGAACGGCAGGCGTGGCTCGACTATGTGCGATTTTTTAGTATTTTTTTGGTGATAGTGTTTCACACTCCACCGCGATTGCCTTTGTTTGACGACGCTGTTATTCTCAACTTGCGCGTGCCTGTATTCTTTTGCATTTCGGGATTTCTTTACAGCATTGACCGTTGGAGCAGTTTCGGGCAATATGCATTTCATCGCGCCAAGCAAATCATTGTGCCCTATTGTTCCTTTTTTGTGATATTCTATGCACTTTGGTTGCTTGTGGGGCGTCGCATGATGCCCTCAGAGCAGTCGATCGACGTGTTGCTCCCTGTGCAGGAACTGTTGCTTGGCGATCCCAAAGTAATTGTTGCTCCATTTTGGTATATTGCATGTTTGTTTTCCATGCAACTTATCTATTATTGGATAGAACGCCTTGTGCCACCTCGGTGGGTGATGGCTTCTTGCATGGGTATGGCATTGTTGACCTATGGAGTTTTAGAATCACCCTTCAGTTGCGAACAGGTCTCGTGGTGGCGATTTTGGAACATTGGCAATGCCATGATGTTTTTGCCGTTTTATGCTTTGGGCAATCGTTTCAGGCAACATCTGAACAAACTGTCATTTTCCGGTAAAGGAAATACGCTGCTATACCTTTTTATGGCAGCCGTTTCCATGTATGTAATGGTGTGGATTGCGCCGTTGCAAACTGTTGACTATCCGTTGTATTTGATGTTGCGTGTGCCTGCCGGTTTCATGGTCATTCCACTGTATTTTGCCATTGGCAAGTGGCTTGCCACACGCTTTGGTCGCAATCGTGTCATTGAGTTTGTGGTGGTGAGCGGAACGGTGTATCTTGGTTTTCAGAATTACTTTATTGCCATCATTAAATTTGTTTTAGAACGTTATTTATCGCAAAACGTGATGGACGACAACGTTTGGCTCAAACTTGTGGTGCCCATGCTGGTAATGATGCTTGTCTATCCTTGTGCGTGGTTCATCGACAGATATTGCCCTTGGCTCATTGGCAAGAGCAAGAGCTACACTCGTCAATAATTCCAAATTAAAATCAAATCAATGCACGGCAGGCCGTAATCAAAATGTTGTCAAAGTTGTAATTCTTAAAGATTTGCACTACTTTTGCATCTTAAACTAAAATTGAACATTATATTTAGAGCATTAATTTGAAAATAATGAACATTCTGGAATTAAGCGAACAAGAGATAGTTAGGCGTAACAGTTTGAACAGGTTGCGTGAGATGGGTATTGAACCTTATCCGGCAGCAGAATATGAGGTTAACGCATGGAGCGATGAAATAAAGACCGGTTTTAGCGATGAGGCAGCGCAACGCAACGTGAGCATTGCCGGACGTGTAATGGGGCGACGCATCATGGGCAAGGCTTCATTCATGGAAATTCAAGATTCCAAAGGACGCATTCAAGTGTATGTTAATCGTGATGAACTGTGCCCCGACGAAGACAAGACGCTTTATAACGAATTGTTCAAGAAATTGCTCGACATTGGCGACTTTGTGGGCGTTACCGGTTTCGTGTTCCGCACCCAAACCGGCGAAATCTCGGTTCATGCTCAATCGTTGAAGCTGTTGAGCAAGAGCTTGAAACCGCTTCCGGTTGTGAAACAGAAAGATGGCGTTACCTATGATGCATTTGAAGACCCGGAGTTGCGCTATCGTCAACGCTATGTTGACCTTATTGTCAACGATGGCGTGAAAGATACTTTCTTGAAGCGTGCCACCGTGTTGCGCACCATGCGCAGCGTGCTCGATGAGGCAGGCTATACCGAGGTTGAAACCCCAACCTTGCAAAGCATTGCCGGCGGTGCCAGTGCTCGCCCGTTCATCACGCATTTCAATGCGTTGGACATCGACATGTATATGCGCATTGCCACAGAACTTTATTTGAAACGTCTCATTGTGGGCGGTTTTGAAGGGGTGTATGAGATTGGTAAAAACTTCCGCAACGAAGGCATGGATCGCAACCATAACCCGGAGTTTACTTGCCTTGAACTCTATGTTCAATACAAGGATTATAACTGGATGATGAATTTCACCGAACAGATGCTCGAAAAAATTTGTATTGCGGTGAATGGCAAGAGTGAGGCCGAGATTGACGGTAAGACCATCAGTTTCAAAGCTCCTTATCGTCGTTTGCCCATCTTGGAAGCCATTAAGGAGAAAACAGGCTTTGATTTGGAAGGCAAGAGTGAAGAAGAAATACGCAAAATTGCCATTGATGATCTCAAAATGGAAGAGATTGACGAGAGTTTTGGCAAGGGCAAGCTGATTGATGAGATTTTTGGCGAATTTTGCGAAAGTACATTCATTCAACCCACGTTCATCATCGACTATCCTGTTGAAATGTCACCCTTGACCAAAATGCACCGCAGCAAGCCCGGCTTGACCGAACGCTTTGAGTTGATGGTCAACGGCAAGGAACTTGCCAATGCTTATAGCGAGTTGAATGACCCGATAGATCAAGAAAATCGCTTTGTAGAACAAATGAAATTGGCCGACAAGGGAGATGATGAGGCCATGATTATCGATCACGACTTCTTGCGTGCACTGCAATATGGTATGCCCCCCACAAGTGGCATTGGCATTGGCATCGACCGCTTGGTAATGCTCATGACCGGGCACAGCTACATTCAAGATGTGCTTCTGTTCCCCCAGATGCGTCCGAAAAGAGTTGCCAAGCGTGATCAAGAAGAAGCTTATGTTGCCCTTGGTGTGCCGGCAGAATGGGTGGCTCCCATTCAAAAAACCGGATGTTTGACTGTGGAAGCTCTTGGTGCGGTAGACCGCCCGGGAAAACTTTTCCAAGAGTTGCTTGATGTCAACAAAAAGTATAAACTCGGTTTGAAAGCGACTGCCGACGAAGTGAAAGCTTGGATTGATGCGGCAGCTCAACGACAATAAAAGCAATCCTTGACACAGAGTTAAAGAATTTTATTTAACTTTGAGGAATGGATTTTTTTACTTCAACCGAATTTTGCATCATTCTCTTGTTTGTGGCATTCACAATTGTGGGAATGATATTCAGCCCCAAGACCAAGGGACGCGCAAGCACCAACATTGTGCCTGCCATTGTTGTCCCAACACACGAAGCCGAAGTTGCCGAGATTGAAATGCACGCCATGGCAAATGGTAACGTGAAGCTCATTCACAACAATTTTATGGTTCGCGATGGAGAAACTGTGAATATCGTTGCAACCATGATTGGAGACAGCATCAGGCTGGTGGAGAAAAAAGGCCTGTCGGCAGCCAATGCGGAGTTGCGTTGCAAGGCCGAGGCGGTGTTGATGTTCGTGGGAAGAGGCAAATATGCGTTCAGATATGAAAGCGAAGTGAGTGGGCAGTGGTGCACTTTTGAATTTGCCAATGTGAACGGCAACGTAAAAAAAATAAAACTTAGATATTAACGCGAGTTCTTGATGTAGTCGTGTGAAATCGGAAAGAAAACGATTGTTGAAAAAAAATAAAAAACGCATAATGGTAAAAAAACTTTTCCTTATCCTCATGGTTATTGCGCCTTTCGTTGCAAATGCGCAATTTGGCAAAGGCTCTTGGATTACACATTCGAGATATGCCATCGCATCGGCTAAAAATGTGATCGATGCCGGTGATAACGTGTATAGCTTGGTGAACAACAGCTTGTTTTGCTTCAATAAGACCACAAAAGAACAAAAGGTGCTGTCGAAAGTCAATGGCAACTTGAATGATGTCATTATCGATAACATCTATTACAACCACGACAAGCAATATCTTGTTGTTGCATACGATAACAGCAATATCGATGTTATTACGGGTAAGGGCGAGCTGATAAACATTCCCGACATCAAGGGAATCGTTATCACTCGACCTAAGACGCTTAACGATGTGGTGTTTGCTGCCGGAAAGATGTATGTAGCCACGGGGTTTGGCTACGTGGTGATTGATGATGCCGATTTTAGAATTGTGGAGTCGAAAAATTTGAAAATGAATGTGAACTCCGCAGTAGAATTGGCCGGACGCACGGTGTTGAGTGCCGACAATAAATTGTATTATGCAGTCAAGCCCGAGAAGTTGGGCGACTTTAAGGCTGTTGCACTCACCTCAGGCTCAATCTATCCCATTAACGACAAGTCTTTTTTCCTGACTCAAAAAGAGGCTTTGTTGCGTTGTGAATTGAATTTCGATGCAAGCGGAACTGCAACCGTGACTTCAAGCCGTGTTGAAGCTGCAGCCCCTGAAAATGTGCAAAAGACCAAGACCGGTTTTCTCGCCAACTTCATGGCAAAAAAATATTATTACACATTCAATGCAACAGGAGGTGATGCGAAAAAGATTGTAACGACAACTCCTGCCATGTTCACATCAAGTCCTTTGGGCGATGGCTCGTTGTGGAGCATTGATGCAACCGGGCTTAAAAATAGTGTTGAGGGAGTATATTATTCTTCCAATAGTGTGAGCATCAGTAATATTCCATTTTGGATGAGCTATAATAAAAATACACACAAATTATATTTGAGCAATACCACCGATAACGGATTGTTGCCGGCTTACATCTCGAATTCCTATGAAATGAACATTTATGATGGCACCCAATGGATCAAAGCCAACCCTACCGGCACTGTGGGAACACAAGGTTGGTATTACCCGGTTTTTGCCCCCGACGACATGACGGGTACTTATTACATCAGCTCACGGCTTAATGGAGTGTTTAAAGTGACCGATGGCAAGGTGGTGCAGATTTTCGATAAGAAAAACTTTCCTTTTGTTGAGCGCAAAGCAGCCATTCAATTTGACTCTAAGGGCAACTTGTGGGCTGTTCATTCGAGTTTGAGTAATAATGTGCCGGTGAAGGTGTTACCTAAGGAGAAATTGAGTAAGAGTAATGTTGCGATTAGCGATTGGACATTGTTCCCGGTGAAGCATGTAACCGACTTGAACTCTTTTAAGTATTCAATATTCGACATTTCTAAGTTGAGCGATGTGAAGGCCTTTTGTTGTGGCGACTACAAAGCTCCATTGATTTTCTGGAAGAATGGTGAAGACGTAACCAGTCAAAGCGGCTTTACTCAAAAGTCCTATAACTCGTTGCTTTGCGACGATGGTTCATTGTTTTCATGGGTATATAACTATGTGCTCTTGGCGACAGAAAAAGATAACATGGTGTTCGGTGGCAAAGAAGGTCTTGTATGGTTTGATGCCTCGAAGGCGTTTGATGAAGATTTTGTTGCCCACAAAGTGAGAGCACTCGATGGTATTAATGTTACTACTGTTACTGTAGATGCCTTGAAACGCAAGTGGGTGGGAACCAATGGCTCCGGAATTTATTTGTTTAACGAAGATTTCTCCAAGGAACTTAAACACTTCACTGCCGATAATAGTTTGCTTGCAACAAATGTGATCTATCAATTGTGCTTCAATCCCGACAATAATTCTATTTTTGTTGTCACCCCGACTGCTATTCAGCAGTATTTCGATGGCACTCCATCGTCGCCCGATTATAATCACGTTTATGCTTATCCCAATCCTGTGCGTCCCGATTTCACCGGCTTGATTACCATCACCGGCTTGATGGATAATTCCAAGCTTGTGATCAAAAATGATGCCGGCTGGGTGGTTAAGCAACTCACTTCCAATGGTGGAATGGCCACTTGGGACGGATGCGACGAAAAAGGCGAACGCTTGCCAACCGGCAACTACAACGTATATGCATCGCAAGACGGAAACATGCCACAATTGCCTTGCACCACGGTCATGATTATTAAATGATGCAGTGAAGATTGCATTTCTCTACATCACGCCTCTGCACAGAGTGTTGCAGAGGCGTTGTTTTTATTGCTTTGCTCCAATGGCAGAGATGTGGATAATGTGTGTGTCGCAGTACAATTTATTGCAGGATTAATCGTTATTAATCAAGAGGCTTGCATGTTTCATTTCGCTTGACTTGCATTGCCCTCGAAAACATGAAACAACAAATTGCTCTCAACAATAAATGCAAACAAATGGTTAAGAAGCTACTCCTTTTTTTCGTTGCCATGATGCCTTTTTTTACACTGGCGCAACAAGATGATGGTACTTGGATTACGCATTCGCGATTTAACATGACTGCCGCGAAAAATGTGATTGATGCCGGCGAAAATGTTTATTTCTTGGCAAACAATAATTTGTTTTGCTACAACAAGGGCACTGAAACTCAACGGAGATTGACTAAAAAGAGTGGTGAACTTTCAGATAATCTGGTGAAAAACATTTACTACAACTACGACAAGAAATATTTGGCGATTGCGTACCATAACGGAAATGTAGATGTGTTGAAGAGTGATGGCAAGTTTGTTAATATTCCGGTCATTAAAGATGCCGTGTTGAGCCGTGAAAAAACGGTGAATGACATTTCTTTTGCCGACAACAAGATGTATGTTGCCACTCCGTTTGGCTACATTGTGGTTGATGATGACAAGTTTCAGTTGACAACATCCATTTTTATGGACTTGAATGTAAATTCGGCAGCTGAAATAAACGGCTACACGCTCTTGAGCATCGGCAATTATTTGTTCTATGCCGTGAAGCCTAAGACTGCCCACGCCTTTAAACGAATTGGTCTGAATGGAGGTTGCATCTATCCTATTGACAACAATTCTTTCTTTTTGAAGCAACCCTATGCACTGTTTTATTGTGATTTGGATTTTTCGGGTGGCATCGTGAAAGTAACTCCCACGCAACTGGAAGCGTCAATTCCTGATTATGTGCAAAAGACAAATAAAGGTTTTCTTGTCAACTTCATGGCCGACGGCTTTTATTATACATTCGATAAAGCCGGGCACAATGGAGTGAAAGTGAATAATGAAGGAGGCAAAATGGTTTCCTGCAATCCTCTTGGAGACGGCACCATGTGGACGCTTGATGCCCAAGGACTGAAAAAAGAAAACTCGCAACATTACAGCACACCCAATGCTGTTAAGATAACTGAAATCCCTTTTTGGCTAAGCTATAATGAGCATACACAAAAGATGTATTTGTCTAATACTGCCGATAATGGCCAAATGCCGGCTTTTTTCTCGTCGGCCTACGAGATGGATATGTTTGACGGCACTTCATGGCATAATTTAAGTCTCGAAGATATGGCAGGAAGTGAGGGGTGGTACAATCCTGTTTTTGACCCTAACGACAAGTCAGATACTTATTACATCAGTGCACGTTATGGTGGATTGTTCAAGATGAAAGGGAATAAGGTTGTCACCGTTTTCAATTCCAAAAATTTTCCTTTTGTTGAGCGCAAGGCTGCCATTCAATTCGATGCTAAGGGTAACTTGTGGGCAGTGCATTCGAGTTTAAATAACCGTGTTCCCGTGAAAGTGTTGCCCAAGGAGAAATTGAACAAAAGCAATATTTCGGTTAACGATTGGGTATTGTTTCCGGTAAAGAATGTGACAGATTTCAACTCTTTTAAATATTCGATGTTAAGTATCTCGAAAGGGAGCGATGTGAAGGCTTTTTGCTGTGGCGACTATGAAACTCCGTTGATTTTTTGGAAGAATGGTGCGAATGTAACCTCTCAAAACGGATTTGTGCAGAAAACACGTCATTTTTTACCTTGCGACGATGGTTCATCGTTTTTATGGACTTTTGCCTATGCACTCACGCCCGACAAAAAAGACAACATGATGTTCGGCACCAAAGAAGGGTTGGTGTGGTTTGAAGCCGCCAAGGTGTTTGATGAAGACTTCGTTGCACATAAGGTTAAGGTTTTTAATGGAATACAGATCAATGCGATTGCCGTTGATGCAGCTAACCGCAAATGGGTAGGGACAAAAGACGACGGCATATATTTGTATGACGAAGATTTTTCGCACGAATTGAAGCATTTTACGGTTGAAAACAGCGGACTTGCCTCAAATGTGATTTATCAATTATGTTGCAACACTGCCAATAACTCAGTTTTCATCACTTCACCCATGGGAGTTCAGCAGTATTTCGACAAATCGTCATCGGCAACAGACTATGCCAATGTAACTGTTACCCCCAATCCTATACGCCCCGATTACACGGGAATGATTGTGATTGCAGGGCTGATGAATGACTCTCATGTGGTCATTAAAGATGCCACAGGGCATGTGATGAAAACTTTGCTGTCAAAAGGCGGCTCTGTGGTGTGGGACGGCTGTGACGAGCGTGGCGAACGCTTGCCCACCGGCAATTATAGTGTATTTGCCTCTCAAAGTGGCACCATACCCTCAAAACCTTGCGCCAAAGTGATGTTGATTAAATAAATGATTGTTGCCTACACCATCTTTCACGCTTGCCGGGGAGTTTTATTGCCCGTTCTGCACTTTTGCTCCGATGCGTGATAGGGCAAACGTTGCGAGCAAGGGCAGTGACACTCCTCCAATTGCGTAAATAATCCAAAAAAAGGAGTTGTCTTTGTGAATGACCGGAAACTCTGACAATGAAGCCCAAGGCAGGTCGAGCACCAAGATTTTAACAACGCTGATGAGTTTAAGGGCAACAAAGTGCCAAGTGAGAATGATGAATGTTTTTGTCCCGGTGTAATCTAAGAATTTTGCAACTTTCTTCGAGAGATGTGGAGCAATGGATAAAAGCCCTATCGTGGCGATTGTCGCATTGAAAAAGCCTATGATTGCCAGTGTGCCATGAGAAGTTATGGAAGTGTTTTCCTCGGCAAGAAACGTTTGGGTCTCAATGAGCACAATCAGCACCAAAACTATTCCTGTTGAGCAGTTCAACTTTATGTTTGAGAGCCTGAAAGCATAGCCGGTGATGAAAAACAAAAAAGCTTTTATGGTTTTGATGTTAAAAATCCGGTTGGGAGGAAGAAACTCAATGGTTGCAAGAAAAATGAAAAACACAATAGTGGCATAAATTAAAAACAGTTCCTTTCCTTTTAGTTTTTTACAAGAATTGCATGCTTTGTGAATGATGCTGAAAATGAACATTGAACCTATACCGGCAATAAACAGATCTTTTAAAAACCAATATCCGCTCAACAGTAGTTCGGTGTCGAGAAAGAACACGGAGCGTAGTGCATTGTGCAGTGTCTCTTGCAGGCTGTAATAATCGTTATAGATGTTGAAGGAGGATAGCACGTTGTGCAATGCGAGAAACAGCAGGCACCATTTCAAGAAAGGCCAATATATGCCCTTGATGCGTCGCCAAATGAATGTGCGTTTGTCATGTATGTATTTGTGTTTGAACATATATCCTGCCGTGAAAAAAAACAAGGGCATGTGAAATGAATAGATAAAGGTAAAAAGACTTTGTGGAGGAGCACTGTGCCCTATCACCATGAGAATGATGGCTAAACCTTTGACAATCGACACGTCTGCACGGTGTGTGGCATTGTTGGGCTTAGGAGTGTTCATTTCTTGTGCGGTGTGGATGTTGGGCATGGCCGGCAAAAGTTTTGTGTTTGCAAAGATACCTTTTATCTTTCATGCATAGTTTCTTTTTGCTCGTTTTTTGCATGCCTTTTTCTGATATTTGCTTTTTGTCACCTACAATTTAGGAGGCCTAATCTCGTTATATAATAAATATTACAGATAAAAACGAAATATTTCAATCGACTATGATAAAAAAACTTCTTTTGATCGTCATCACTCTGACGTCGATTTCGGGTGCACTTGCTGTCAATCAATCGTCACGCTGGCGCATTCATGCTACATTCGACCGTTCAAGAATTCAAAACATTGTTGACACGAAAGATAAAGTGTATTATCTTGCGACCAACAACCTGTTTCGCTTGGATAAAGCCACGTTGGAAAATGAGGCATTGAACAAGATTAACTATTTGAATGATGTGGATATTTCTGAAATATACTATAATCGTTTTAAGGATTATTTGTTGATCACTTACAGCAATTCCAACATTGATGTGATTTTGAAAGATGGCTCTGTCATCAACCTCCCCGACATTGACAATTCCTCGATGTCGTCCTCTAAGAAGATCAACGATGTCACTTTCTCTTCCAACGGATTTGTCTATGTGGCAACCGATTTTGGTTATGTGGTCATTAATGACAGTAAATGGGAGGTGAGAGAATCGCGCATGTTCAACACTCCGCTAAGATCGGTGGCTGCTGTGGGGAAAAATATCTATTTGAGCAAGGACAACATGCTTTATTATGGCGCATTGGACAAGCACTATCAATTGTTGACCGATTACAACATCGTAAGCTCCACTAACGATAATGCACGCTTGCGCCCCATCGACGACACCAAGTTTTTGGCTTTAACGGGTTGGAGTTTTCTTTATTCCGTTTCAATTGGGAATGATGGCGCATTATCCTTCTCGCCTTCTGTTTTGACTTATGAAAAAACTAATAATCTTCAAGCAACACCTACGGGCTACATAGGTAATTGCTATGATGCCGGGCATTACTATACGATTGATGCCGAGGGCAGAAATCTTCAAGTATTCGACACCGATGAGATGCTTAGTTCCTATCATGGTGGCGATGGCACGGTGTGGGCTTTGGGTAAAAAAGGATTACACAAGGCAACCGGAGCCGGCTCCGATAGTTATTATGTGCCCAATGCAAGCAATATTTTGCGACCGTTTTATTTGACCTATAATCAAGCCGAGAAGCGACTTTATGTTTCCAGCACAGGCACCAATGCTCTCATATCTTGGGAGTACGACCCAGCATGTATCAATGTCTATGACGGCCATTCTTGGCTTGATGTAACTCCCGACTATGAGTTTGTCAACGGTGGCACTTATTGCCCGAAATTCAGCACAGTCGAAGCTTCGACTTATTTTTTGAACAACTGGTGGAATGGAGTTTACAAGGTGACAAATCAAAAGGTTGTTGCCGGTTACGGAAGAGAAAACTCTCCGTTGAACTCATCGTCGGACTGGAGTAATTATGCGACCATAGAGATAGACCGCAGTGGCAATCTTTGGGCAATTCCTTTGAATGTCAAAAATAAAATGTATGTGCTCCCCCGTAGCAAGCAAAGTTTGTCGAGCGTTGCATTAAACGATTGGATTGGTGTCGATATGCCCAATGCGATAGGTAGCAAAAGAGGAAAATTCACTGTGCTCAAGCACAGTGACATGAAAATATATGCCGATGGCGACTATAAAGGCTCTCTCATCTTCTTTAACGACGAAGGAAAACCTTCTTCAAGTGTCTCTTCAAAAACCTATTCCAACGGAACGCTCATCGATCAGGATAACCTCCAAATCGAGTGGCTCAATCTAAATGCATTTGTCGAAGACAATGCCGGCAATGTGTGGGTAGGTACCGATCGTGGTGTTTTTGCCTTTAATCCCGACAATGCGCTGACTGCCAATTTCACGGTCAACCACATCAAAGTGCCTCGCAACGATGGAACCAATTTAGCCGATTACCTGCTCAACAACATTCCAGTGACTTGCATTGCCGTTGATGCCGCCAATCGCAAGTGGATTGGGACTCAAGGTTCTGGTTTGTTTCTCGTGAATGCCGATGGTTCGTCGATTTTACAACAGTTCAATACTTCTAATAGTCCTTTGCTCTCCAATAACATTTATGACGTGTGTTGCATTCCCAATTCCAACTCTGTTTTCATTACCGCTGAGAAAGGCATTATGGAGTATTTTAGCGACACTATGCCTGCCGATGGCAACCTAAGCAATATTCATGCCTATCCCAATCCGGTTCGCCCGGAATATATGGGCAATGTTACTATCGAAGGCTTGATGGACAATAGCTTAGTTAAGATCGCCGATGCTTCGGGCAATGTTTTGAGGCAATTGAAGTCTTCGGGCAGCACGGCATCATGGGATTGTTGCAACGACAGTGGCGAACGAGTGAAAAGCGGTGTTTACTTTATTTTTGCTTCGCAAGCAGGTGGCAACAGCTCGCAGGCGGCAGTAACCAAAGTGTTGGTTATCAGATAAATCGTATTTAACCCCCCAACCGATTTTGTTGCCGATTGGGGGAGTAAGGCATGGAGTGACAGAGATTTACAGCATCATTTTTATGCTTTGAGTTGCTATGCGCAAGATGTAGAAACCATGGGCAAGCGTTGAGATATTGATGCTCATTTGGCCTTTGGTTGCTGTGCCGGCAATGACAATGCGACCGTTCATGTCGTATATGGCATATTGTTCGCCGGCTTGTGTGCCGTTGATTTTGAGCATATAACCGTCTTTCTCTACTTGAATGCCTTGTGTTTCAATCGGAGTGACCGCCGAGGCATTCTCGTTTTCAACTATCCATCCTTTGTTGGTTGCGAGAGCTGTGTTGCAATCTTTTGCTCCGGGATTGCCCGAAACGCTGATTGTTTTGTGCAAATTGATGTCGGGATCGACTTGAATGCTGCTGATGTCGGGCAGGGCGGCAAAGATGGCATCAATTTTGTCTGTGGGTAAAAGATTGCTTTTGAGCAGACATTTAGCAAACTTATTGCTTGGTTTGAGAGTGACATCGGTGAGTTGGTTGTTGTTGGCTTCCAAGAGTTCGAGACGAGAGTTTTTGCTCAGATCCAGTGTAGAGAGCTTGTTGTTGTTGACGAGCAGATTTTTAAGCCGGTCGCACTTGGTGAAATCGAGTGTTGCAAGCTCGTTGTCGTTGGCTTCAAGAATCGACAGACGCCCGAATGGCGTAGCGTCGAGTTCTGTCATGTTACATTTGTTCACATAAAGGCGCATTATAGCCTTGTTTTTGCTCAAATCAATATTGCCGGTGGCATTGCCCGAAAGGTAAAGTTCTCGCAGGTTTTCATTTTTGGTTATATCGAGTTGAGTTAATTTGTTGTTTCCAACATTCAGGTTTGACAATGCAGGCAGGTTTGTGACATTGATGCTGGTGATGTTGTTGCTCCCTAAGTACACCCAGCGCAATTGCTTGTGATTGTTGAAGTTGATTTCAGAGAGCATGTTGGCATCCATGTCAAGTTCTTCGAGTTTGTTGTTGAAAGAAATGTCGATGCTTTCAAATTGGCAACTGTCGGCCTCAAATGCGATTAGTTCGGGCAATGTGCTCAAATTAATGGTGCCGATCGGGTTGTTGGAAATCACGAGTTTGTTCAAAGCGGCGTTCTCGGGGAGTGTAATGTCTTTGATTTGATTGTAACTCAATCGGGCTTCTTGCAGGCTACTGTTGGCGACAAGATTAACGGTTGAGAGTTTGTTGTGGTCGGCTTGAAATTTCTTCAAATATTTGAAGTCCGATATGTCGATGGTTTCGAGTAAATTATCTGAAAGAATGAGTTCAAGCAGATTTCTCAATTTTTTCACCTCGATTTCTTTGATGCCCTGTTGAGCCAAATTGATATTGCTGATGGCATCGGCGTTACCGTTCAACTCCATTGCAGCTCCCTTTACTGTGCCTTTAATGCGTTTGCCTATTGCAGAGTAGTCGCCGGCTTCATATTCTACCGGAATGCCGTCGCCATAGTTGATGGCAAATTTCTCTGCCGATTTCACGCCCACATAAATGGTTGCTCCTGTGTTGAGAGAAGTGGTGAATGTGGCTATTGCATTATTTTGCTCGGTGATGGGGTTGAATTCTTTCCAAATATCGGTAGCTTGATATCGAGCTTTTGAACCGGCAGGGACGCTTAGTGCAACCGAATTTAAGAGAATGGAGTCGAATGTGTTGTGCCCAAGTGCAGGCGGTGTAATTGAGCCGCTTTCAAATGTGTTCATGGCTATGCACAATGCAAAAGCCGTGTTGCCTATGCGCTCTACTTGGTTGCCTATCTTTACTTCTTTCAAAGCCGGGCAACCGTAGCACACGGCATCGGCAATTTTTTTGATGCTGTCGGGGAAGGTAATGCTTTCAAGTGCATCGCAATAGGCGAGCATTTGTGTGCCGGTGCTGTCCATGCTTGCCGGCAAAGTAATGCTTTTTAGGGCGATGCAGTGGCTGAATGCTTCTTCGCCGGCATAGGTGAGGCTTGCCGGTAATTTCACATCAACCAATCCTGTACAACCGCGAAAGGCGAGAGCTTTGATTGTTGTGAGATTGGCAGGCCAGTTGAATGTTGAAAACCCTTGACATGCTCTGAATGCTTCTTGGCCGATTGTGGTCACGCTTGCCGGCAAATTCACGGTTGCAAGAGCTTCGCAGTAGGCAAATGTGGCATCGGGAATAACTTGCAAGGGTGCACTCACAGTTGCCTCTGTCAGGTTTGAGCATTGGTAGAACACTTGTTCGCCCAGGTTGATCACGCTTGCCGGCACGGTGATGGAAGTTAAGCCTGTGCATTTGGTGAATGCGCCTTTGCCCAAGGTTTCGAGAGCTTGTGGCAAGGAAATGGCTGTGAGCAGTGTGCAACCGTTGAAAGCGAAATCGCCTATTTTGACAAGACTTGCCGGAAATTCCATGTTGCCGAGTTTCGCATCTTGACTAAACGCATAGTCGCCTATTTGCGTTAGCGTTTGCGGCAATTGCAGGTTTGCCAGTGCGACACAGTTGCAAAATGCACCGTTGCCAATGCTTTTTAAGCCCGTTTGTGTCCAATTTACAGCCGTGAGCAGAGAACAGTCTCTAAACGAGTCGTCTCCGATACTGTCGACCGAAGTAGGAATGTTGACTGTGGAGAGTTTTTTGCAAAGTCTGAATGCTTGTTTGCCAATTTTTTTTGTTCCTTCTCCAATGGTCACGTTTGCCAAGCTTTTGCAATAGTTGAAGGCATTATCTCCAATGGCTTTGATACTCCCGGGAAGTTGCACCGACTGCAATTTTCCACAATAGCTGAAAGCAGTGCTTCCAAGGGCTGTCAGGCCGGTGCCGAAATTGATTTCGGCAAGGTTAGAACATTTGTAAAACGACTTGAAGCCTATTTGAGCGAGCGAGTTGGGAAATGAAAGTTTCGTGAGTTTTGAGCAGCTCATGAAAGCTTCATCTCCAATTTCTTCTAAGCCGTCGTTGAATGTGACTGCCGTGATTTTAGTATTGTTTTGGAATACTTTTGCCGCAATTTTTTTTACCGTTTGCGGAATTGTGATTTCACCCGTTGCACTGGTCCAGCTTGTGAGCACGCCGTTTTCAACCGTTTGTGCGGTGAGTGCACCGGGAAGCAGTGTCATGGCAAGAATGACGATGGCAGATTTTAGCTTGTGCAGTTGTACACAACCAAAATTTGTTTTGAAATGATTTTTAAACATAGATTAAAGTTTAGTTTTACGGAGTCTTTTGGTTTATGAAGCAAAACCCCTTGGCTTCTTTATTGGTGGAGTATGGTTTTCTTGTGAGAAGGTTCTCTTTGTTTTCGATATTGCAAATGTAGAAAAAACAATGAAGTAATACAATAAAATACGGCGAAAATGAATGAAAATGTTGGTGTTTTTCTGCCACACTGCTCCAAATTCCTATTTTGCAGAACGATAAACCCAAATCGGGCATTGGAGTCCGCATTGATTTTCCCTGCATGTTGAGCAGTTTGATTGCCGGTTTTTTTGAAGGCGTAGCGGGCTGCGTCAAGAAAAAACGGTAATCAAGATGCCGACATGCAGATGAAAGCAGGTGGAAAGCTGCACGATGAACCAAAACTGTAACCTCCGCGGTCTAATGACCGATTTGGGATAAAGTTATTATAGGTTTGATGGAAAGAAAAGCCGGCCGGGAAAAGTGTTGGTTTCCAAGCCGACTTGATGTGTTGTATCTAAGGCTGTTTTAGTCGATAATATCGAAGCCTGTGTAGTGTTGAAGAACTTTTGGAATCTTGATGATGCCTTCGGGCGTTTGATTGTTTTCGAGCAAGGCTGCCACGATGCGCGGCAGGGCCAGTGCCGAGCCGTTGAGTGTGTGACACAAGTGAGTCTTTTTGTCGTCGCCACGATAACGGCATTTCAATCGGTTGGCTTGATAGGTCTCGAAGTTGGACACAGAGCTGACTTCGAGCCAGCGTTGTTGAGCTGCCGACCACACCTCAAAATCAAATGTGATTGCACTGGTGAAACTGGTGTCGCCACCGCACAAACGCAATATGTGCCAAGGCAATTCGAGCTTTTCAAGCAGGTTTTGCACGTGTGCTTTCATCTCTTCAAGGGCGGTATAGGAGTTTTCGGGCTTCTCGATGCGCACGATTTCCACTTTGTCGAATTGATGCAAGCGATTTAATCCGCGCACGTCTTTGCCATAGCTGCCGGCCTCGCGTCGAAAACATGCGCTGAATGCACAATTTTTCTTTGGAAGTTCTTCTTGTGGAATAATCACGTCACGATACATGTTGGTGACAGGAACTTCGGCTGTGGGGATTAAATAGAAGTCGTCGAGTTGGACATGATACATCTGGCCTTCTTTATCGGGCAACTGTCCGGTGCCCAGTCCCGAGTCTTGGTTAACCACCAGTGGCGGTTCAATCTCGGTGTAGCCTGCTTTGCCGGCTTCGTCGAGAAAAAACTGAATGAGTGCTCGTTGCAGGCGTGCTCCCTTGCCTACATAAACGGGAAAACCTGCTCCTGTAATTTTTACGCCTAAATCGAAGTCGATGATGTTATGTTTTTTTGCGAGATCCCAGTGTGGAAGAGCCTCGGCATGGAGTTGCGGTTTTACTCCGCCTTCTTTTTCTACCACATTGTCGGCACTTGATTTTCCTTCGGGAACATCTTTGTGAGGCATGTTTGGAATGGAAAGGAGTGTGTCTTTGATTTCCTCTTCTATCTTCGTCAGGTTGTCGTCAATTTGCTTGTTGGCGGCTTTTAGTGCAGCCACTTGTTCTTTGGCGTTTTGTGCTTCGTCTTTTTTTCCCTGTTTCATGAATGCGCCTATTTGTGCAGCCATCTTGTTGAGTTGCGCTGCATTTTCATCACGCATCTTTTGAGTTTCTCGGCGTTGCTTGTCGAGTTCAACCACTTGCATGATGGGCTTGCGACCGTCAAATTGCTTCACGGCAAGGCGTTTAATCACTTCTTCGGGATTTTCGTTGATTACTTGTAGTGTTAACATTTTGTTTTACGATTAAATGAGTTCTTGTGTTGCGACTTTTTCATTTTTTGCTCAAAAGCCTGCTTCCTATGAACCAAAGCTGATTGTTCCGGTTTCACCCTTCTTGAGGTGTCCGATTGGTGCTGGTTCTTGATTTCGCAACACCGGGCCGTTGTGCTTGTTGCGCAATTGCTCAATTTGCGTTTTCAGTTTAGAATCGCGATTGTAGGTAGGACTTTTTTCAAATAGGTCGATGATATCGTCATTGTCGATGTCTTCGGGGCGAAGCACCACGAAGCGAGCTTCGGCCATTTGCTGTTCGCGTTCATTGACCTTTGTGCCATATTCTTCGACAAGGCGTTGTTGCTTGTCGTCGCTGGTTTCGGGAGAACTTTGTGTTGAGCCGGTGGCTTCGACGCTCACGCCGGGTTCTTCTTTTTCGAGCGACACGTCAAAGCCTGCCGCTAAAATGGTGATTTTAACACGATCTTCAAGCGTTTCGTCAAAAGCAACACCCCAAATCACGTCTACTTCCTTTCCAAAATGGGTCATGAACTGGTTCATTTCGCTCACTTCTTCCATTTTGAACGGAGTGTGTGACTTGCGTGAGAAATAGATGTTGATTAATATTTTTTTGGAGCCATATACATCGCGGTTTTTGAGCAAAGGCGATTCGAGAGCATCTTCAATAGCTTTGGTCACTCGGTGCTCACCCTCGCCATAACCACTACTGATGATGGCCACGCCACCGTCGCGCAAAGTGGTGTTCACGTCGTTGAAGTCGAGGTTTATCATTCCTTCGGCAGTGATAATCTCGGAGATGCTGCGTGCAGCCACGCTCAGGGTGTCATCGGCTTTGCCAAAGGCATTGATGAAGTTTAAGTCGGGATAAATCTCGGTTAACCGCTCGTTGTTGATGATGAGCAGTGCATCGACGTAGTTGTGCATTTCGTCGGAGCCGTCAAGAGCTTTGAGAATTTTCTTTTGTCCTTCAAAGAGGAAAGGAATGGTGACAATGCCAATTGTGAGCACTCCCTTGTCGCGGGCGATGCGTGCCACCACTGGAGCAGCACCGGTACCGGTGCCGCCACCCATGCCGGCGGTAATGAACACCATGCGAGTGTCGTCGTCGAACAATGCCGAAATCTCATCGGCACTCTCTTCGGCGGCGGCTTTGGCTACATCGGGGTCGTTGCCGGCTCCCAGTCCTTTGGTCGTTTGTGGCCCAATGAGCAATCTGTTGGGTACCGGAGAGCTTTGCAGAGCTTGCCGATCGGTGTTGATGACTACAAACGAAACGCCGCTAATGTTTTGTGCATACATGTGATTGATGGCATTGTTGCCACCACCGCCCACGCCCACAACCTTGATGATGGTTGGAAGTTTGGTATCCATTTTGAAACCGGAATCTTCGTCCAAACCTTGAAATATGTCGTTATCTGCCATTGTATAAAAGTTTTCTGATTAATAAATAGGGTCTTTGCCACAAATGAAGATTAATTGTTGTCGTCGTCGGTCTCGTCGAGCAAGTTGCTGGCTTTGTTTTTAAACCATGAGAAGATATTCTTTTTTTCTTTCTTGAGTTCGGGAGACGGCTTGGGTTCTTCGATTTCGGGCTGAGGTTGTTCGGTAGTGGGTTCCCAATTTGGCCCATCACCATAGTTGTTGCGTTCTAAGCATGTGAAATTGCTTGGAATGATTTCTGCACCTTTGGCAAGCAAAGCAAAAATTTCGATGTACTCGAGGCGATTGATGTTGTGATCCAAGATGTTGAGCGTTGACGGATAGGAACCGTTGCGCACCTTGATTTTTGTTGTCTTGGCGATTTCTTCTTGCACGCCTTTGAGCATTGAACCGCCACCAATGAGCACAATTGTCTTGATGTCGTCGTTGGTCAGGTTGGCATAGCTTATTTGCTTGTTGATGTTGGCAATGATTTCACGCATACGCGAAGTGATGTAGTTGGCCGCCTTTTGTGAGTTCACACCGGCCACAATCACCCCTTCGGAGCTTGGGTCGAGAGGGTTGGTAATGTTTTTCTTCACCAATTCGGCATTGTCTTCCACAATTTGCAATCCGTTAGCCATGTCTCGGGTGAGGTTTCGGCCACCCAGTGGCAAGGTGTTGAGATAAACAAGAGCCTTGTTTTTGAAGATGGCAATATCGGTGGTTTCGGCACCAATGTCTACCAACATGCAGCCCAATGCTTTCTCATCGTTAGACAGAATTTGTTCTGCCACAACAAGTGGCGTTACTAAATAGTCCTTCACCTTAACGGTTGAACTCATTACATGGTCGAGATTGCGACGAAGTTGTGGCTTGGCGACGATGTTGTTAAGCCCAATTTCGATTTGTGAGCCAAACCGTCCGCTCGGGTTGTCGGTCTCATCGTTGTCGACCTTGTAGAGACGTGGGACTACTTGAATGATTTCATAGTCTTTTGAGCCTGAACTTGTGTTGCTGTTGATGATGCGCTTGATGATTTCATCGGTGATTTGAACCGAAGAGTCGAGGTTGCGAGTAACTTCTTGTGGCTCGGAGTGCACCGAGCGGCCACTGATGCTCACATAAGCATCGGTGATGATGCCGTCGACGCTGTTACCTAATTTCTTGAAAATGCGGTTAATGGCGTTTTTAGTGTTTTCAACGTTTTGCACACAACCATAGCGCACACAGTTGGGCAGTTTCTCCTCTTCAAGATGATTAACGCTCACATATCCTGTTTGAGATTTCTCGGCAATGGCTCCAACGATTTTGGAGCTGCCAATCTCAAGTGCTACAATATATTGGGTCTTTTCCATATAGTGTGAAGTTTATTTTGTTTTTCTTTGATTTGTTTGAATTATTGCTCTTTGTTTTTTTTCTCTTTGGAGGTGTCGCTTTTGCCCTTTGGCTTGTCTTTTTCCTCTTGTTTAACGTTTTTCTCCTTTTTGGCACCTACGGTGGGTTTGTTTTCGTCGGTGACTGTCATGGTCTCGGCATCGGGTGCAACCTCATCGTCTTCGGGACTTGCTTCGATCACTTGTTCTACTTTTGTCACCCTGCGTGTAGCCACCACTTGATAATTCCATTTCACCGAAATGGTGTCGTAGGTCTCCCAGCCTTTTTCGGGCATCACTTTCTTGTAGAAGAGTAACAGTTTGCGAAATTTGTTCTCAAACCCGTCAACACTTCCCATGTTCACTACATGTCCTTTGAAGCATGGCACAATGTAGATGTTGTCGGAGTCTTTGAAGTCATACATGGTGACCATTGAATTGAGCACAGAGTCTTGTTTTACATAATTGAGCATGGGCAAGAGGTTCTCGGGGCCGTATTTTGAGGAGAAATGACCATTCACGATGGGGACGTTGCAATAGTAGCGCGGTAGTGCGTCCATTCGCTTTCCTGCACTGTTCACATAGTAGGATTTGTCGCCGTCGAACACTCGCATGACCGGCACGAGTTGCCTCACTTTAATTAAAAAAAGTCCATTGTCTGATTTTACGCAATCGGCCGATTCGAGATAGGGCGATTGCGACAGAATGCGCTCAATGCTGTCGCTGTTGATTTGCCACATGGGCTTTCCTTTGATGTTGATGTGCTGGTTGGCAAGCTCTTCAAGCACGCCGTCAGGTGTCACAAAGCCTGTGTTTTCGTTGTTCAATACCACAACCTTAACGGCAGTGCACAAGGTGTCGCCGGCTTTGTTGCGTGCCCATAGCACACCCCACAGGAGCAACCCTGCAAGCACAGTGAGCAGTATGTATCTGGCTATTTTCAATGTTGCTGTTTCTTAACTTCTTCACAAATTTGAGGCAGGAGATTAACGATGTCTCCGGCACCGACAGTCAATAAAATATCAAAATTAAGCAAATGTAACGATTTAATCAAATTTTCTTTGGTGTAAATCTTTTTGATAGGGGCTGTTACATCTTTCAAAATAATTTCACTGCTTACACCGGGAATGGGGAGCTCGCGTGCCGGATATATGGGTAGCAGGTAAAGTTCGTCGGCCAGCGATAGTGCTTGGGCAAATTCTGGCGCGAGATCGCGTGTGCGTGTGTAGAGGTGAGGCTGAAAGATAACCGAAATTTTACGGCCGGGATACAAACTGCGCACCGACTCTATGCTGGCTCTAAGCTCGTTGGGGTGGTGGGCATAGTCGTCGATGACTACTTTGTTTTGCTCTTTGAGTCGGAACTCAAAACGGCGTTTAGGCCCCATGAATGTACCTATTGCCGTGCGCATGGCTTCGGCAGGAACATTAATGAGCCGACAAACGGCCATGGCGGCAACGGCATTTTCAATATTGATTTCGGCCGGCACACCCAGTTGTATGTCGTGGATCGTTTCGGTGGGAGTGACAAAGTCAAACATGATTTCACCGTTACCTTTGCGCACGTTGGCGGCATGGAAATCGCCTTCGTGCATAGAATAGGTGTAGATTTTTGTTCCCTTTTGCACTCGTGGCTTCAAAGTCAATCCGGTGTGTACAATCAGAGCACCGTCGCGACGGATAAGTTCGGTGAAATGGGCGAAACTTTCGAGATAATTCTCATAGTTTCCATAGATGTCGAGATGATCGGGATCGGTTGACGTGATCACGGCAATATAGGGCGAAAGATGATGAAAAGAACGGTCAAATTCATCGGCTTCAATCACGCTGTATGGGCTGTTTTCCGATAACAGAAAATTGCTGCCGTAGTTGCGCAACACACCGCCCAAAAAAGCATTGCTGCCAATGCCCGAAACTTCCATGATGTGGGCGGCCATGCTCGATGTGGTGGTCTTGCCGTGCGTGCCGGCAAAACACAAGCCCTTGCTGTTCTCGGTGACAATGCCCAATACCTTGGCACGCTTTACCACATTGAACCCGTTGGAGCGAAACCATTGTAGCCCGGCATGAGAATCGGGAATGGCAGGTGTGTAGACCACGAGTGTGGTTTCCTTGTTGCGGCAATAGTCGGGAATGAGTATGGGATTTTCGTCAAAAGCGATTTCAACGCCTTCTTTTTCCAGTGAGCCGGTGAGTTCCGATGGCGTGCGATCGTAACCGGCTACACGCTTGCCTTTGGCGAGAAAATAACGTTCAAGGGCGGCCATTCCTATGCCTCCTGCACCCACAAAGTATATCGAATTAAACTCTTTCATTTAATCTTTATTTTCATGAAAAAACTTAGTCAGTTGTTTATTTTATCAGCTTCATCACATGGTCGACAATGTGCTCGGCGGCATTGCTTAGTGCCATTTTTGCCACATTTTCGCCAAGTCTGTCCAGCTTGTCGTTTTGCATGATTGTTTCAAGCATTGCAGGCACGAGTTGAGTTGTGGCATAGGCATCGGTTATCATGATGGCGGCATCTTTGTTGACGAGAGCCAGAGCGTTTTTGGTTTGATGATCTTCGGCAACGTTGGGCGATGGCACTAAAATGGACGGTTTGCCCAGCAATTGAAGTTCCGAGATAGAACTTGCTCCGGCACGCGAAATAACAAGGTCGGCAGCCCGATAGGCCATATCCATGTCGGAAATAAAGGGCATTTGAACAACGTTGGTTATGCCCGAGTTGGCAAGTGCAGTGGCGCAGCGGTCGTTATAGCGTTTTCCCGATTGCCACACAACTTGCACATCATGTTGCTCGCCAATTTGTTGTAGTCCTTCGATAATGCTGTTGTTGATGGTGAGTGCGCCAAGGCTTCCACCAATAATCAGCACCGTTTTTTTGTTTTCATCAATGCCCAAGGCTTTGCGAGCTTCTTGTTGAGTGGCAGAGCATTCAAGCAAGTTGCGACGCACCGGGTTGCCGGTCATCACGATTTTGTCGGAAGGGAAAAAACGCTCCATGCCTTCGTAGGCGACGCAGATGCAATCGGCCTTTTGCGCCAGCAGTTTGTTGGTTACTCCGGCATAAGAGTTCTGTTCCTGAATGAGCGTTGGCACATGCGCCTTTTGCGCCATTTTCAAGGTTGGCCCACTTGCATATCCTCCAACACCAATGGCAATGTCGGGCTTGAAATCTTTGATGATGCGCTTGGCTTTGTTCATGCTCTTGCGCAAATTTAAAAGCACCTTCACATTTTTGAAGAGATGCTTGCGGTCGAAGCCCTGTACCGGCAAACCTTTGATTTCATAACCTGCCGCCGGCACGCGTTCCATTTCCATGCGTCCTTCGGCTCCCACAAACAAGATATTGGCTTGGGGATAGCGACGCTTGATTTCGTTGGCGATTGACAGAGCCGGGAAAATGTGTCCGCCGGTTCCACCACCGCTTATCAGAAAATTTTTGTTATTTCCATTCATTTGGTCTGATGAGTTGTGTAGGATTTTCAGCTCGTAATTCATCGGGGAGCTGATTTTCCTCGTTTTTACTGCTTTTTTTATCTTTAGCGTTGGCAATGGTGCGACTGATGCTCAACATGATGCCAAATGCTATGTTTGTCACTACAATAGAAGTGCCACCCTTGGAAATAAGGGGTAGAGGTTGCCCCGAAACGGGGAATACGCCCACGTTGATGGCCATGTGGAACAATGCTTGAAACACGATCATTGAAGCCATGCCGGTGATTAGCAAGGCGGGGAGCACGCGACGGCAACGCCGGGCTATCATCAAGGCGCGTGCCAAGAGCCACAAATACAAGATGAGGACGAACACACCGCCAATAAAGCCCATCTCTTCGATAATGATGGAATAGATGTAGTCGCTGAATGCCAATGGCAATCGAGAGCACTCGCGAGAGTTGCCTATGCCCACGCCAACAATTCCTCCATGAGCTTGTGCCATGCGAGAGAACATTTCTTGCTGGTTTTTGTTGGTGATTGGGCGATAAACGAGTTTGTCACTTTCCCACCATTCGTGCAAGCGATTCTGCCAAGTTGCGTCACGCAACCCCGATTTGCTGATTTTTGTTTTATCGTTGTCGGAGTTGGCAATGGCAATGGTGTCATTGCCGTTCACTACAATTTCGCCGGTGGTGTTGTTCAATAGTTGTTCTTGCTTGTCGTTGTGCCCTTTGATAATGAACAAAGTTCCTAAGATGAGAGAGTAGGCGAGGAATGTGATGGCGATTTTGCGTATTTTAGTACCGCCTATCAGCATCATCGAAACACTGATTGCCATGAGCAACAAAGTGTTGGTTAGGCCACTCTTGATGAGAAAGAAACCAAATAGGGCAATGGAAAGTGCTGCAATGAACAAGCCACGTGAAGCCACGTCTTGATTGCGTTGGTTGCGTGCAAAAATGTTGGAAAGAATAGTGACTATGGTGAGTTTTGCAAGCTCGGCCGGCTGTATGGTGAGGTTTCCCGGCAGTTTAATGGCACGTTGCGCACCATTGATGACCTCACCAAACATGAGCATATAGACCAAGCTTGCCAATGTGATGATGGGCAAGATGTAGATGATGAAAGCCAGCAAAGTTCTGTTGTTATAGTCGATGCGATGTATGAAGTACAGCATGACACCTCCAATGAGAAGGAAGATACATTGCTTCACGAGTGGCATGTAGATGCCGAGCGCAGGCACCTCTCGGCTCGATGCGCTGTAAGACTCGATGATGGAGATGATGACAAGTGTGAAATAGATGCCCCAAATCCATGGATCACCATATTTCTTGGTCACTTCTTCGTGTTTGATTTGTTTCTCTGACATAAACCGTGAATGTTACTGGTTTCAAATGAATACATTTATTCCGTTAAATTTCTCACGCAATTCTTGAATTGCCCTCCGCGATCTTCCATGTTCTTGAAAAGATCGAAGCTGGCACAACAAGGCGAGAGCAACACGGTGTCGCCCTTGGTGGCAAGTTGGCGGCATTTTTCGATACATTCGGGCATGCTGTGAGCATCGGTAATGACGGGAACTTTGCCGTCGAAGAAATTGTGGAGCTTGGTGTTGTCTACACCCAGGCACACGATGGCTTTTACTTTCTTTTTCACAAACTCTTCGATTTCGCTGTAATCGTTGCCTTTGTCTTTGCCTCCAAGAATGAGCACGGTGGGCTCGGTCATACTTTCAAGGGCATACCATGTGGCGTTTACATTGGTGGCTTTGGAATCGTTGATGTAGGTCACTCCTCCCACGGTGCGCACATATTCGAGGCGATGTTCCACCGCTTCGAAGTCTGAAAGGGCTTTGCGTATAACATCATCTTTAATGTCGAGAATGGTTGCCGAAATGCCGGCTGCCATTGAATTGTAGACGTTGTGCAACCCTTTGAGCGATAGTTGTGCACGAGGAATTTCCCAATGTTTACCGTCGATGTCAAATTTCATGACTCCATTTTCGATGTAGGCCGCATGTTTGTCGTCGTCGTTGGCACTGAATGGCAAAATTCGGGCTTCGGTTTGCATTTGCTTGATTTGAGCTGCCACAATGGGGTCGTCTTGCCAATAGATGAAGGCATCTTCGTGAGTTTGATTCTGCATGATGCGAAACTTTGATGCGGCATAGTTCTCCATCTTGTTGTCGTAGCGGTCGAGATGATCGGGTGTGATGTTGAGCAACACTGCCACGTTGGCTTTAAACTCATACATGTTGTCAAGTTGGAAACTGCTCAGTTCAATCACATACACGTCGTGCTGTTCGGTGGCTACTTGTAAAGCCAAACTGTTGCCTATGTTGCCGGCCAAACCCACGTTGAGACCGGCCTTTTGCAAGATGTGATAGGTGAGCAGTGTGGTAGTTGTCTTGCCATTGCTGCCCGTGATGCACACCATCTTGGCATTGGTGTAGCGACCGGCAAACTCAATCTCACTGATGATGGGAATATTTTTGCGCTTGGCTTTCACAATCATGGGCACAGTGTCGGGCACGCCGGGACTCTTGATGATTTCGTCGGCGGCAAGCACCTTTGCTTCGGTGTGTTGCCCTTCTTCCCAAGCAATGCCGTGCTTGTTGAGCAATTCTTTGTATTTTGATGCAATTTTGCCCATGTCGGTGAGCCACACGTCCATGCCTTTCATTTGAGCGAGAACAGCTGCTCCGGCACCGCTTTCGCCTCCTCCTATTACTACAATGCGTCGTTTCATAAATCTATATAATAACTCTTGTCTTCGCAGCTTTGTGAGTGTTGCGTTTTTTTATCTGATTTTTAATGTTACAAAAGTGATGACAGCCAGCAAAATGGCGACAAGGAAAAACCGCATCACGATTTTTGATTCGGGAATGATGTTCACCGGCTTTTGCCACTTTGCATCGACTTTTCCGGCAGGAACTTGGAAGTGATGGTGGAGTGGTGTCATTTTAAATATGCGCTTCCCCACTCCGGTTTTCTTCTTTGTGTACTTGAAATAAGAAACTTGGAGCATCACCGAGAGGTCCTCGACAAAGAAAATGAGACATAAAATGGGAATGAGCAGTTCTTTGCGTATGAGAATGGCAAAAACTGCAATGATGCCACCCAGGCAAAGGCTGCCTGTGTCGCCCATGAACACTTGTGCCGGAAATGAATTATACCACAAGAAGCCCACGGTTGCGCCGATGAATGCTGCGGCATACACTACCAGCTCTGAACTGTCGGGAATGTACATGATGTTGAGATAGGTGGAGTAGACGACATTGCCACCAAGATAGCACATGATTGCCAGAGCAACCCCGATGATTGCCGAGGTGCCGGTGGCAAGACCGTCAAGCCCATCGGTGAGGTTTGCTCCGTTGCTCACTGCCGTCACCACAAAAATGGTTACAAGAATGAACACAATCCAGCCTCCCAGTTGTGCGTAGTCTTCGCCAAGCCATTGAGTGAGGTCGGCATAGTCGAAGTTGTTGTTTTTTACAAAAGGAATAGTCGTTTGTGTCGATTTTTCGGCTTTCACCTTTGGAGCTGTCTCTTGATTAGCTTGATTTAGCTCAATGTTGTTTTGTTCGGAGGTCATTTGAGTGATTTCGTTGCGTTGAACTGCCACCGACTCGTAGTTGTCGCTCATCACAATCGACGGACTCAAACACATGGTGAGACCCACAATAAGACCTAACCCCACTTGGGCGATGATTTTGAACCTACCCTTCATGCCTTCTTTGTTGTGGTGGGCTACTTTAATATAGTCATCGCAAAAACCCAGTGCACCGCACCACAGTGTGGCAATGATCATGAGCAACATGTACACGTTGTCGAGTTTGCCCAATAAGAGACATGGCACAAGTATCGAAATGATGATGATGATGCCTCCCATGGTTGGGGTGCCTTTTTTGTCGAGCTGTCCTTGCAACCCCAGATTGCGCACGATTTCGCCCACTTGCATGAGTTGTAGACGATCGATAATTTTACGACCGAACACAATGGCTATGAACAGAGAGAGAATGAGTGCAAAGCCCGAACGGAACGTGATATAGTCGAAGAGCCTGGCTCCCGGCACATGATATTGTTCTAAATAGTGGAATAAATGATAAAGCATGTTTCTTCCTTTTTTTTACTTTTCTTGTTTAAATATCTCTTGCAGAATTTCACGGTCATCGAAATGATGTTTTACACCGTTTATTTCTTGATAGTCTTCATGCCCTTTACCGGCAACGAGCACCACATCGCCCTTTTGAGCCAGTTGGCAGGCGACTTTAATGGCTTCTTTGCGATCGGCAACTTTGAGCACTTTGTGCTTGTTGCTTTCGTCAAGGCCGGCCTCCATGTCGCGAATGATGGCTTCCGGATCTTCGGTGCGAGGGTTGTCGCTGGTGAGAATAACCTTGTTGCTGCGGTTTGCGGCCTCGGCTGCCATCATGGGGCGTTTCCCGGGGTCACGGTCGCCACCACACCCACACACGGTAATTACGTTTCCCTTGCCGTTGAGCACTTCGGCAATGGTGCCAAGCACATTTTCAAGGGCATCGGGAGTGTGAGCATAGTCGACGATGGCGGTGTAGCCATGAGGTGAACGCAACGTTTGAAAACGTCCTGCCACAGGCACCAGCATGCTCATTTTCACAAGCACTTCGTCTTTGGAATAACCCAGCAACAACGCAGTGCCGTAGACGGCAAGCAGGTTATACACGTTGAAGCGGCCTGTGAACATCACTTCGAGTTGTTGCCCGTTGAAATCTACTGTGGTTCCGTCGAGCCGTTCTTCGAGCACATGAGCCTTGAAGTTGGCCACGGCACGAAGCGAGTAAGTATAGGTTTGGGCTTTGGTGTTCTGCACCATTACGGATCCTTGTTTATCATCGGCATTCACGAGAGCAAATGAGTCGGCAGGCAGGTTGTCGAAGAACGACTTTTTTGCCTTGATGTAGTTGTCGACTGTTTTGTGAAAATCGAGATGATCGCGAGTGAGATTGGTGAAAATTCCGCCGGCAAATTTCAGTCCGTCGATGCGATGTTGCACACAAGCATGACTACTCACCTCCATGAATGCATAGTCACAACCGGCCGTCACCATTTCGTTGAGCAGGCGATTGAGCGACAAGTGGTCGGGGGTCGTTTGCTTGGCAGGATATTCTTTGCGATCGACAATGTTTTTCACTGTCGATAACAAACCGGCTTTGTAGCCCATGAGCTGCGCCATTTCGTGTAGCAGAGTGGCTGTTGTGGTCTTGCCGTTGGTGCCGGTTACGCCCACCAGTTTCAGCTTGCGTGAAGGGTGATCGTACCATGCCGAGGCAATGTGTGCCAGTGCTATGTTGCTGTCGGCTACTTGAATGTAGGTCGTTTTCTCGTCGATGTCTTGTGGCAAATCTTCACACACCACAGCGGTTGCGCCTGCTGCAATCACGGCAGGAATGAAGGTGTGGGCATCGATGCTCACTCCTTTCACTGCCACAAACAGTGCTCCTTCGGCAACTTTGCGTGAATCGTTGGTGACATTGTCAATAGTCTTGTCAATGTCGCCAATGATTTGTTTCACTTTCACAGAGGCAATTATTTCTTTTAGTTTCTTTTCCATATCAATCCTTGATATTTCTCTTTACATTATTTGTTTCTTAAACTTAGGTAGATGTAGTCGCCGCGCCGATAGGCAGAGCCCGGTTGTATGCTTTGCGATGCCACATAACCAATGCCTTGGCTGCGCACCGCCAATCCCAGCTTTTCAAGTTGACCCACAGCGTCTCTGATGTCAAGTCCCACAACATTGGGAACCCCCTTGCCCTTGCTGCCCTTGCTGAACACCTTGGAGTTTTTGAAACCAAGATTCGTTTTCAAATTCTTGGTACGATTGCCGTTGTGACTGGCATAGAGGGTCGGTGTTTTCTCGGCATGCTCGTTATTGATCTTGTAGTCCGAAATGTTGTTGAGCAAACCGCGGGCATAAAGTCGCAATGCAATGTTCTTCAGCACCATTCCACTGCTGGCTCCTGCTCCGCGATCGGCACCCAGCATGAGCACGACGCAGCTGTATTTTGGATGTTCGTAGGGGAAGAAACCACAAAATGCCAAACGTTTTTGCGAGCCATAGTGTCCATTTTCAATGGTGTAGGCCGTTCCCGTTTTGCCGGCAATCTCCACGAGGTCGCTTTGCACCCATTTGCGTGCAGTGCCGTGACTGCCCCACACAACATCGTGCAACATGGTGCGCAGTTTTTGAGCATTTTCGGGTGTGCACACTTGTTTGCGCACGTAATTGATGGGTATGATGGAGTCCGGGTAGCCTTCGCGCGAGAGTTTCTTTACCAAATGCGGACGCACATATTTTCCATTATTGGCAATGGCGTTGTACATGCCCAAGATGCGTAGGGGTGGGATCTTTGTGGTGTAGCCAAAGGCCATGCGGGTTAAAGCCACTCTGTCGGCATTGGTGTTGCCCAGTGTGGGGAATTGTGGCACTTGCTCACCTCCAATGCCGGAGTTGTAAGGTTCGAAGAAGCCCATCTGCATCAGTCGTTTGCGAAATCCGTCGGGATTGTTGCCATATTTTTTGACAACGATTTTCGACATACCGATGTTAGATGACATTTCGATAATTTGCCTTGGCGATAGAGCATTGCCTCCATGAGGATCTTTGATGGCTCTGCCACCGTATGTCCATACTGAGCCGGTCACAATTTTTTCGTCGATGTTGTTGATAACACCGTCTTCGAGAGCCACCATCATTGAAATGGGCTTCATCACCGAGCCGGGTTCATAGCCCAGCACGGCATTGTTGCGACCTTCGACAAAGCCGTTGGCCTGATCGTTCCATTCGAGATTGGAGATGGCTTTAATTTCGCCGGTAGCCACCTCCATGAGCACAGCCGTGCCCCACACGGCATTCGACTCGATGAGCATGCTTTCGAGTGCATTCTCCACAATGTCTTGCAACTGCACATTGATGGTGGTGGTGATGTCATAACCTTGCACTGCCGGAATGCTTGCCCAGTTCACTACATTGTTGGTGAGTTGTATGCGTTGCGCAGTGCCGGGAATGCCATAGAGCAGAGAGTCAAGTGCCATTTCAAGTCCCGAACGTCCGTGAATGCTCTTGCTTGCTTTGTTTTCTCCGGTGTTGCCAATGCTTCGCGAGGCCATTGAGCCGTATGGCTTGCAACGCAGCATTCTCATTTCGGCATAAAAACCTGCTTCTCTTTTCTTTTTCAAAAATGGAAATGTGCAAAGGCGTTTATATTCCTTGTGCGACAAGTTGGCAAACAAGCGGTAGGAACGCTTTTTCTTGGCTTTTGCGCTGAGGAGTTCTTCTTTCCATTGTTGGGCTGTTTTTTGAGGGGCAAAATTGTGCAGACTGTCGCACAGCCCGGGCAAGTACCTCTTGAGCGTGTCTTCTTTGATGGCAGCCGATTGCCAGTCGATGCGTGCAGTGTAAAAATGTAGATTGGCGGCAATCACCGAACCGTCGTCGGCGAGGATTTTCCCGCGTTCGGGTGCTATCTCTGCGGTATCGAGCCACACACTGTCGGCCTTTGTGTTCCATTGTTGGGCATAAATCACAGTTGTCTTGAATGTGTCATACACAATCATGCACGCGAAAATTATCATGGCGATAACCACCAAGAAATAACGCCACAAAATATGTTTTTTGTTAGACTGCTTCATCGTTCTGTCAGTTTAAATGGAGGTTGTTCCGGAGCTGTGAGCCCTATGTGCAACGTGTCGATGAAAGCTGTCATTTGGCTCTCTCTGAGCATCGAATTGTATTTTGCGCTTGCATTCACACAGTCGGTGCGTGCATCACCCAGTTCGATGTTGAGGTCCATGACTTGTTTCATGTAGTTTTGGCACATGTATTTGTTGCTGATGTACATGAGTGTCATCACGGTCATGGCCAAGATATATGCCCAATATCGCTTAAAGAATACCAGTGAGAGAAAGCTGCGTCCTTGCAGCAAGCTTCCTGCCATTTTCCCTGCTTCGATCGACCTTGTATTTTTCTTTTTGTTATCTTCCATCGTTTGTTCTTGCTTTTACTTTAAATCAGTGAGTTGACGTTTTTCGGCAATTCTCAACTTTGCACTGCGTGAACGCGGATTGCGTTCAATTTCTTTGGGCTTGGGGACAATTACTTTGTTGTTCACCGTTTTCCAAGGCGTGTTCACCCGTCCGTAAAAATCCTTTTCAATTTTTCCTTCCACGTTGCCACTTTTCATGAAATTCTTCACCAAGCGGTCTTCGAGCGAGTGATAGGTGATGATTGCCAGCCGTCCGCCGGGCTTCAGCACTTCGAGCGATTGCCGAAGCAGACGCTTGAGCACTTCGATTTCGTGATTTACCTCGATGCGCAGTGCTTGAAACACTTGTGCCAACTCCTTTTTCTCTTGTGTCTGTCTAATCATGGGCTTCACCGCTTCGATGAGCTGTTCGGTGGTGACAATGGGCATTAGAGTGCGTGCCTGCACAATGGCTTTTGCCATGCGGCGACTTTGTTTTAGCTCACCATAGAGGTAGAGCACGTCGGCAAGTTGTTCTTCGTTGTAGTTGTTCAGCAACCAACTTGCATTGTGAGTGGCATTTCGATTCATGCGCATGTCGAGTTGCCCGTTGAAGCGAAACGAGAAGCCCCTTTCCTGATCGTCGAAGTGATGAAACGACACACCCAAATCGGCCAAAATGCCATCGACACCATTCAAATTGTAGAAACGAGCAAAATTTTTCAAGAATGCAAAATTGCCGTGTACAAATGTAAATCGTTCGTCGTCTATTTTGTTGCGAAAGGCGTCCATGTCTTGATCCATGCCATACAGGCGACCGTTAACTCCTAAGTGACGCATGATTTCGCGACTGTGACCGCCACCGCCAAAGGTCACGTCCACATAGGTCCCGTCGGGCTTGATGTCAAGACCGTTCATGCATTCTTGGAGGAGTGCGGGAATATGATAGGGTTGTTGTTCCATCTTTGATTTTCTACGCCGAGGCAATATGTTGTTTTTTAGCCAGATGTGCTGTTGCTACATTGGTGTGTATATTCGCTGTAAAGTTAGGAATATTTTCCTTTGGTTTACAAATTTAAATTCCGTAAAATTCTAAAAAACGAGAAAAAGTTATTAACAATCTCTGTAAATGACTGATTTGTTCGATTTTTTCGTTAAATGTCGTGTTGGCATCATAACATTTACACTTGTAAATTTTTTTAGAGATTGTAGCATGAAAGAGAACGACTGTTGAAAAAAGTGTGCAAGTAGAACCACATTTTGAGCTTATATTGTGTGACACTGCAAGTTTTTTGAGTAAATTTGCCTTCAATAACACTGAAACTATTAAAATGAAACAATATCTCAACCTTTTGCAACATGTGCTCGACAACGGTACGATTAGGCACGACCGCACCGGCACCGGCACCAAGAGCATTTTTGGTTATCAATTGCGTTGCGACCTGAACGAAGGTTTTCCCTTGCTCACAACCAAGAAAGTTCATTTGAAATCAATTATTTATGAGTTGCTGTGGTTTTTGCAGGGCAACACCAATGTGCGTTGGCTACAAGAGCATGGAGTGCGCATTTGGAATGAGTGGGCCGATGAGCATGGAGAGTTGGGGCCTGTTTATGGGCATCAATGGCGTTCGTGGCCTGACTATGACGGCAATTCTATCGACCAGATTGCCGATGTGGTAGAGCAAATCAAGTGCAATCCGCAATCACGGCGTTTGATGGTGAGTGCATGGAATGTTGCAGAGGTCAACAAGATGGCTTTGCCGCCTTGTCACACGTTGTTTCAGTTTTATTGTGCCGATAACCGCTTGAGCTTGCAGTTGTATCAACGCAGTGCCGATCTGTTTTTGGGGGTGCCGTTCAATATTGCAAGTTATGCCTTGTTGCTCATGATGGTGGCACAGATCACCGGATTGAAACCGGGAGAGTTTATTCACACTTTTGGCGATGCTCACATCTACTTAAATCATTTCGAACAAGTAAAAGAGCAGCTTTTGCGAGAACCTCGCCCTTTGCCCACAATGGTATTAAATCCCGATGTGAAGAACATTTTCGACTATAAATTTGAGGATTTCAGGCTTGAAGGCTACGCCCCTTGGCCTGCCATCAAGGGAGTTGTGTCGGTATGAGGCAGGTGCATGAAAGCGAAAAGAGAATAAAAGATTAAAAAACTTCGATGAAATGGATAAAAATGTGTCGGCGATAGTCGCTATGGCCAATGGTGGAGAAATCGGTAAAAATGGCGGTTTGCTCTGTCACCTTTCTGCTGATTTAAAGCATTTTAAAACTACAACAATGGGACATGCCATCATCATGGGACGCAAAACGTTTGAGTCGTTTCCAAAGGGTGCACTCCCCGGACGGCAAAACATTGTGATAAGCCGTAACAAGGATTTTTGTCCCGAGGGCGTGACGGTTGCCGGCAGTCTCGATGAGGCTCTTGAAAAAGTAGAGATGTCGGGCGAAGTGTTTATCATTGGCGGAGCGCAAATCTATGAACAAGCCATTGCCAGAGTGCACACGCTCTATGTGACTTATATTCATGCCGATTTTCCCGATGCCGATGCCTATTTCCCCCCGATTGACGATGAAGATTGGCTCACGGTGGAAATCGAACATCACCGCCCCGATGAGAAAAATCCATTGCCCTATTCCTTTGCTAAGCTCATTCGCAATAGTCACTGCCAGTAAACTGCACGCAGACAAAAGCATTGAGCAACAAATAATCATTTCAACCCTAACGACATGTTCAAAGAATTTTTCATGATATTGAAACGCTTTATACCACCCTACAAGCGATATATTGTGTTGAATGTCATTTTTAATATCCTTGCCGCATTCTTCACCTTGTTTTCGTTTGCTCTCATCATTCCCATTTTGGAAATGCTGTTCGGCATCAATCGGCAACACTATGAGTTCATGGCGTGGAACGTCGGGAAAATAAACGATGTGGTTGTGAACAATTTCTATTACTATGTGCAATGTATCATCGAAACTCACGGCTCCTCGATGGCATTGGCGAGCATTGCACTGGCACTGGTGGTTCTTGCCGGCATTAAAACGGGCAGTGCCTATTTGGCGGCCTACAACATGATTGCCATTCGCACCGGTGTGGTGCGTGACTTGCGCAACCAAATTTACAGCAAAATTGTTTCGTTGCCCATTTCTTTTTTCAGCAACGAACGCAAGGGCGATGTGATGGCACGCATGAGTGGCGATGTAACCGAGGTGGAAAATTGTATCATGTCGAGTCTCGACATGATGTTCAAAAACCCCATCATGATTATTGTGTGTTTGGGCATGATGATCGTTATCAGCTGGCAACTCACCATTTTTGTGCTCATTCTGCTCCCTGTCGCCGGCACGGTCATGGGGCGAGTGGGCAAGCGGTTGAAACGCAAATCGCTCGATGTGCAAAACCAGTGGGGAGTGCTGTTGAGCAACATCGAAGAGACCATTGGTGGTTTGCGCATCATCAAGGCATTTAATGCCGAGAAAAAAGGAATTAGGCGGTTTGGCGAAGAAAATGAAAAATTTCGCAACATGAGCCGTGGCATGACACGCCGTTATGAGCTGGCACACCCCATGAGTGAATTTCTCGGTACAGCCACCATCGCCATTGTGCTGTGGTTTGGCGGTTCGCTCATCATTGGCGGCAGTAGCAGCATCACTGCACCCAAGTTCATTTTCTACATGGTGATATTTTATAACATCATCAATCCTGCCAAAGATTTTTCAAAGGCAAGTTATTCCATTCAGCGAGGCATGGCATCGATGCAGCGCATCGACAAAATATTGAAAGCCGAAAATAATCTTAAAGATCCCGAAAATCCTGTCAAACTCCACGACATGAAACAAGGCATCACCTACAAAAATGTGCGTTTTCGCTACGGTGAGCAATGGGTGATCGATGATGTGAACCTCGAAATCGGTTGCGGCATGACGGTAGCCCTTGTGGGGCAGAGTGGCTCGGGCAAAACTACCATGGCCGACTTGCTGCCTCGGTTTTACGATGTGGAGGAAGGAGCAATCTTGATCGATGGAACCGACATACGTCATTACAGCAAGCATGACTTGCGCTCACTCATGGGCAATGTAAACCAAGAGGCCATTCTGTTCAACGACACGATTTACAACAACATTACCTTTGGAGTGGAATCGGCAACCGAGCAAGAGGTGATTGCCGCCGCCAAGGTCGCCAACGCCTACGATTTTATTATGGCCACGGAGCATGGCTTTGACACCAACATTGGCGACCGTGGTTCAAACCTTTCCGGCGGTCAGCGACAACGGCTCAGCATTGCACGCGCCATTCTCAAAAACCCCTCTATTCTCATTCTCGACGAAGCCACCTCGGCACTCGACACCGAGAGTGAACACTTGGTGCAAGAGGCTCTCGACAACCTCATGAACGGACGCACGACCATTGTGATTGCTCACCGGCTCACGACCATTAAAAACGCCGACTTGATATGTGTGATGCAAGACGGAAAAATTATCGAACGCGGTGCTCATGACGAACTTATGGCTCAAAATGGAGCCTACAAGCACCTTGTGGACATGCAGACGTTTTAGCCTCAATCGCCCGGCAATTTTGTTGCCGTAGCGCATGTGTACATGTGTTGTTGGAAATTTAGAAAAACAAAAAAATGCTTACTTTTGTTGCTTTTCTGAAAAAAACTTATCATATTTGCACGTCAATAGACGAAAAAATCAAAGTATTATTATGAGAAAAATCCTATTAGTGTTTGCAGTGGCATGTTTTGCCATGCTTGCTGCACATGCCGATGACAAATTGGCGCCTTCAACCAAAATGTTCCTCTACCAGCTCAGGTCGGGGGCTTTTGATGTAGACAACGAGGTAAATCCTCAATTTGGAGCAGCCGGACGACGCATTCCCGGAGTAGCCCCTTACAAGAAAGACAACGGCAGAGAAATGTTTGTGGCACGCCCCAACGAAGTAGACGGTGTGATGACGGTGAACGCTTTCATCGAATTGAACGGCACTTCGGTGGCCGAACTTGAAGCCAAAGGCGTTGTCATTCAAAGCACATTCGATGGCTTTGTGACAGCTGCCATTCCTGTTGATAAAATTGAGGAACTCGCACAACTCACTTCGGTTAAGCGCATTCAAGTTGCTCAAATGATGCGTGTGCTCACCGATAGTGCCCGTAGTGCCACTCGCGTCGACAAGGTGATCGATGGTCTTAACAACGGCCTGATTTCCAACTACGATGCCACCGGCGTGATCGTTGGTATCGTCGATACCGGTATCGACCCTCAACACTCTGCATTTGACGATGCCAATGGTGCAACTCGCATCAAGCGTCTGTATCAAGTAAAAGGAACGCAAAGTTGGAGTGGAAGTGTAACCTATAAGGAAAAATTCTATACCGATACGGCTAAGATTGTAAAGGCAGAGCCTGATACCAATAATGAATCTCACGGCACACACACCAGTACAACGGCGGCAGGAAAGCGCATGAAAACCAAGTATGGCGATTTTTGCGGCATCGCTCCCAATTGCGATGTGTATTTGTGTGGACTGGCTTCACTTCAAGACACCTATATCGCCAATTCTGTACAAAAAATCACTGCCTATGCCGACAGTGTGGGCAAACCTTGTGTAATCAGCATCAGCTTGGGTGGCATCACCGGGCCTCACGATGGAACCGACTACATTTGCAAAGTTTATAACCAAGCTACTGCCAAGCCGGGACACATTTTGGTGCTTGCTTCGGCCAATCAGGCAGGTTCAAAAATGTATGCCTACAAGAAAGATGCGACAGTAGCCGATCCTTTGGCAACAGTATATAAGCAAAGTGTATATAGTAAAGCGATTTCGGGTGATTATTATTATAATGGCTACTCGGTAGCTTGGGCTCGTGAAAAAGATGTTCCATTAGCAGCGCGTGTGCTCGTGCTTGATGCTCGCAACGATACTATCATTAAAGATTTTGGACAAATCACTGCTAATGATATGGGAATACATGACTATAAGAAGATTTCTGATATTGATAGCTATTATGAACCGAACTATTCGATGGGAAGTCAAGGTTACATGGTGGTTCAAATTTCACGAGATGCCGTTAATAAGAAAGAAAGTGTCATGTTCCGTGTCTATAATTTGAAATCTACAGCATCTTCATATTATGGTCAAAATGGCTACAAATTAGCTTATGTGGTCTATCCGTTAGATTCTGCTCAGAAAACCGATATTGACTTGTGGGAAGGTGGTTACTATGGAAATTTCATGGGAGAACAAATTTTACCGGGAAGCTCAAGCAGAGGTTATGCCACTGTTGTGGGTAATGACAAATGCTCGGCCAGTAGCGAATGTTATGCCGATGGCGTGATTACTGTGGGTTCTTATGTGTCAAGAAACTCATTCAAGGGCGATAATGCCAAAAATGGTTTCAGCACGGGTAACACAGTGGGCGACATTTCAGACTTTTCAAGTTATGTTGAAAATAACTATGGCCCTGAACATAAGCACACCATTCCCACCATTGCTGCTCCCGGACAAACCATTATTGCAGGTGTAAATCACAAAGATGTAAGTAATTATGGACAAACTTCCGGCCGTAATGAAGAATATCAGTATATTACCAAGACCGATGCTACGAGCCGCTATGGCTCAATGAGTGGTACTTCAATGGCAACTCCCTGCACTGCCGGAATTGTTGCCCTTTGGTTGCAAGCCAACCCCAAACTCACGGTTGAGCAAGTGCGCACGATGATGAAAGAAACTGCAATTCAAGATCAATATACCAAGGGTGCCAATGCAACTCACTTTGGAAATGGCAAAATTAATGCGCTTGGTGGCTTTACCGGTCCTGCCATTGCAGTAACAGCTGCTGAAATTGACTTCGGAACTGTGATTGCCGGAACGACTGTTGAAAAGAAATTTGCCGTTCGCGGTCAAAAGATTGAAAAGCCCATCACTGTTACTGTGAAAGGAGCTTCTTCGGCTTTCAGCGTAACTCCTGCTCAAATTACAGCCGCCAAGGCTAAAACTGCTACGGGCGACAGCGTTACCGTTAAGTTCAAGGCTAATGCCACCGGCGAATTCTCTGATACTATTGTTGTAGCTTGTGGCGATGCTCCTGCCGAAATAAAGATTGTTGTGCGTGCCAAGAGCAACAAAATTGTTCCCGGCGATGTAAATGTTGATAACAAGGTTGATAATGCCGATGTTTCGGTACTCATTAACTACATTTTGGGACTTGACCCAAAACCATTCAGCAAAGATAATGCCGACCTCGACCAGAATGGTATTTGCAATGTAACCGATGTTACAATGCTTATTAATCAAATTTTGGGCATCAAGTAAAATCGTTTTCCGATTTTAACTGACAATACACACACCGGTAGCACTATTCAAACAAGTAGTGCTGCCGTTTTTTTTAGGGGGTTTTAACCCAAATCGGTCGTTAGAGGCTGCTTTGATTTCGCTTGCATCGGTAACTTTGTGATTTGTGAACAAATGCTAAGTGAGGTTGAATGGGCGGTTAAGTCGATGAAATGGCGTAGATGGTCTATTATTTTTGTGCTTGATTTTTTGCTCCGTTAAATTTGTGGCTCAAAAAACATAGAGTTATGAAACGAAGCATAGTAATGAGCATTGCAATAGTTGCACTGGCCATGTTTGGAATAAAGAGCAACGCCAAATCCGTTATCAACGGCATATTGCTTGATGCACAAGACACAACCGGGCTGGTGGCTGCTACAGTGAAACTGATGAAGGCCAACAAAGACAGCACCTATGTGATGGGAACCACGAGTGATGCCCATGGAGTGTTTAACTTGAAGAATGTACCTGCCGGCAAATATGTGCTCAAATTCACTTATTTGGGCTACGGCGATGAAACGCGCCTTGTGACTATGGAACAAGACGGACGCGATGTGAACTTGGGTGCCATTGCCATGAGCGTGGGCGGAAAAACGCTTGGCGAAGTGGTGGTGAATGGTGTGAAAACTGCCATTACCGTGAAAGAAGATACCATAGAGTTCAATGCCGATACCTACAAGACGCAGGCCAATGCTGTGGTTGAAGACTTGCTCAAGCGATTGCCCGGAGTGGAGATAGGCAGTGATGGAAAAATTACAGCCAACGGCAAAGAAGTGAAAAAAATATTGGTCGACGGACAGGAATTTTTCAGCGACGACCCCACGGTGGCTTCTAAGAACATTCCGGCCAGCATGATCAATAAATTGCAGGTTATCGACCGAAAGAGCGACCTTGCACGACTCACCGGTGTTGACGATGGCGAAGATGAAACCGTAATCAACCTTTCTGTGAAGCCCGGCATGTCCAACGGTTGGTTTGGTACGGCATCGGCAGGCTATGGCACCGATAGACGCTACACCGGGCAGTTGATGGCCAACTATTTTAACTCGGGAAATCAGTTTACCGTGATGGGCGGTGGTAACAACACCAACAACTTGGGTTTTACCGATGGAGGCCCCGGACGGTTTCAACGTTTTGGCGGAGACAATGGCATTACCAAGTCGCAATATGTTGGGTTTAACTTCAATGTTGGCTCTAAAAATTCGACCGATGACGAGAATGCTTCGTTTCGTGCCGGAGGCGACATCATGTACTCTCATAGCGACCGCGACACACGCAGCTCTACTGCCCGGCAATATTTGCTGAACGACTCTACGAGCTACTACAATGCTTTGTCGCTTGCTCGCGACAAGGGACACAATGTGCGTGGCGACTTTGAATTGAAATGGCGCATCGATTCGGCCAATGTGCTGGAATTTCGCCCTAATTTCAAACTCAATTTTGCCAACAGCCAGCGCAACGACTCTTCGGTGACGCGTGCCGGCGATGCAGCCATGACTTCGGTGAACCGTAGCTTGAGTGCTTATCACAACGATGGAAAGAGCTATGAGTTTTCGGGGCAAGTGGTGTGGACGCACAAGTTTTTGTCGCACCCGGGTCGCAGTTTGAGTGCCCAATTGCGCTACAACTATAGCAAGGTGAATGAAGACGGTGACACCTACACCAACAACACCTATTATTTAAAGACCGATCCCGATGAAACGATAGATCAGATTTATGAAAATCACCGTCGCACCAACGGCTTGAATGGTCGCTTGACTTGGACCGAACCGCTGGGCAATGCAAAGAATGGACGTTTTCTCACATTGGCCTATCGTGGAAACTATCGCTACAGTCGTGCCGATAAGTTGGTATATGACATCACGCGCAGTTCTGATGCGGTGCAACCTGCCGTGGCCTACAACACCGGCATCATGTGGAATTTGTTGCACGACAGTAATATCACCAATTATGTAGCCGGTCAATATGGCTCCTATGCACTCACCGATGCCGTTGTGCTTGCTCAGTTGCTCGATTTTGATCTTGGTCCTGAGCTGGAACGTGCGATCAATGAAAATCAAAGCAATCAATTTCGCAACACATACTACGATCAGGCGTTTGAGGTGGGATTTCGGCAAGTGCGCAAGGCCTATAATCTGAATGTGGGCTTTTCGGTAAACTCTGCCATGTCGAAGAGTGAAGACTTGATGAACTCGGCACGCAACATCGCAGCTCGTTGGGCATGGAGTGTGGCTCCGTTTGCCCGGTTGCGCTACAAGTTTAGCAAAACGCGCAATTTGGCCTTTGATTACCGCATGCGCAGCAGCCAGCCTTCGCTCACCCAATTGCAACCGGTGGCCGATGTGAGCAATCCGTTGAACATCGTGATTGGCAATCCCGAACTGAAACCAACATTCACTCATCGCATCAACTTGCGTTACAGCGATTTTGCACAACAGTCGCAACGTAGCGTCATGGCCATGATGGGCTTGAATTTCACGCAAAACGGCATCATTTCGCAAATCATCTATGACAGCCAAACCGGTGGTCGCACCTCTACCTATGCCAACGTGAATGGCGTGTGGGACGCCATTGCAATGGGCATGATGAGTTTCCCTTTCACCAATAGTAAGGTGATGTATTTTACTGCTCATTTGTTTTCACGTTATGCGCAAACCAAGGGCTACAATAACGGAAGTTTGAACACCAGTGGCACTTGGGTGATGAATCTTGCCCCGGGACTTGCATTTCGCAATGGTGTTTTTGATCTTGAAGTGCGTCCGCGCTACAGCTATCAAACCACTCATAACTCGGTTTCTACCGTGAGCAGTCGCAATATTCACTCCTATGGGGGACAGTTTAACGGCACCTATACGGCACCCTTTGGCCTTGTGTTGAGCACCGACATGAATTTTAGTAAAACAACGGGCTATGCCGATGGCTACAACTCTAAACAATGGATATGGAACGCATCGCTTGGCTATGAATTTCTTTCGGGCAAGCAGGCATCGGTGCAGGTGAGTGTGTTTGATATCTTAAATCAGCGCAAGAGCATAGAACGCAATGTGACAGCCGGCTACATCGAAGATTTGTCGTATAACAATCTTGGACGCTATGCAAAGGTTACTTTCATCTACAAATTCTCGACTTTCAAAAAAGGTGAAGAACCCGAAGATAAAAACCGTCGTGGTCCTCATGGTTTTGGGCACCCCGGTTCCCGGCCGCCAAGACCTCCACACCCGGGCGGTGACTTTTGATTGACGATGGAAATAAGGCGTTTACACTTCATATTTAGTCGATAAATTGAGCTGTGTTTTATGGCAGTTAAGGAGTTACGAGCTTCTTGACTGCCATAAAATGTGCTTATTACTTAGCTTTTAAAGGCTTTTTTGAAAAAAAATATTATCTTTGTTGCAAAATAAAGTGAAATCGATGTAGTTTTTACATGGTTTTTGCGTCTATTAAAGAGTAAAGAACATTAATAACCTATATTAAAAAATTAATCAAATAAAACTTTAAGTTGAATATGAAACTTAGAAAAATTATGGCAGTTGCCGTTGCATTTGTCGCAGGAGGTTCATTCGTTCAGGCTCAACAAGACATGCCTGTACCTGTTGACACCGCCGTGTACACCGGTAAACTGGCTAACGGGCTGGTTTATTATGTCCGTTACAACAATTATCCTGAAAATCATGTGAACTTCTACATTGCACAGCGTGTAGGTTCCATTCAGGAAGAAGAAAGTCAGCGCGGTTTGGCTCACTTCTTGGAACACATGTGCTTTAATGGTACAAAGAATTTTCCCGGCAACGGTGTAATTGACTACACACGCACACTGGGTGTTGAATTTGGTGGCGACTTGAATGCCTACACCTCAACCGATCAAACGGTGTACAACATCAACGATGTGCCATCGGCACGCCAATCGGCTCTCGACTCTTGCTTGCTCATTTTGAAGGACTGGTCTAACGGCTTGCTCCTCGAAGGCAGTGAAATTGACAAAGAACGTGGAGTGATTCATGAAGAATGGCGCAATCGCTCTACGGCCTCGCAACGTATCTTGGAACGCAACCTCGAAACTTTGTATCCGGGTAGCAAATATGGCAAGCGCATGCCCATTGGCTTGATGAGCGTTATCGACAACTTCAAGTATGACGAAATTCGCAATTACTATAACAAGTGGTATCGCCCCGACAATCAGGCAATTATTGTTGTGGGTGACATCAATGTAGACTACACAATCAACAAAATTAAGGAATTGTTTGGTTCAATTCCTGCTCCGGCAGCCAATGCCGCTCAAGTGGTTGATGAACCTGTGCCCGATAATAACGAAGCCATTATTGTTGTTGACAAAGACAAAGAACAACAGTACAGTATAGTTCAACTCATGTACAAGCATGACCCATTCCCCGAAGACATGAAGGGTGGCGTGAGCTATTTGGCTTATGACTACATGAAATACATGATCTCCTACATGCTCAATCAACGTTTGAACGAAAAATCGCAAGAACCCGATTGTCCGTTCATTCAAGCAAGTGCATACGATGGACAGTACATCATGGCTAAGACCAAAGATGCGTTCACTATTTTTGCCCTGCCCAAAGAAGGCAAGACCGACGCAGCTCTCAAAGCTGTTACCGTTGAGGCTTTGCGTGCTTTGAAGCATGGTTTCACCGCAACTGAATATGCTCGCGGACGTGCCGAATATTTGAGTCAGCTCGAAAAGCAATACAATGGTCGCAGCAAAATCAGTAGCGAAAAATTTGGCCGTCTCTATGCCTCCAACTATCTGGAAAAAGAACCTATGACTTCGATTGAAACCGAATACCAATACATGAACATGATTGCTCCCAACGTTCCTGTTGAGGCAATCAACGAAATGATGGCCGGTCTTGTGAGCAAGAGCGATACCAATTTGGTGGTATTGAACTTCAATCAAGAAAAAGAAGGTGCCGTGTATCCAACCAAGGCTCAACTTAAGGCTGCCATTGATGCCGCTCATGCCGAGAACATCGAGGCCTATGTGGATAAAGTGAAAAACGAACCCCTCATCAAAGAATTGCCCAAGAAAGGCAGCATCAAGAAAGAAACAACCAACAAGAAATTTGATTTCAAGGAACTCACATTGAGCAATGGTGCTAAGGTGATCTTGAAAAAAACTAATTTCAAAGATGACGAAGTGAAAATGCTTGCAGAGTCAAAGGGTGGTAGCTCGCTCTATGGCAAAGCCGATTGGGCCAACACGCAACTCTTCGACTATGTAGTTGCTACAAGTGGGCTGGGACAATTCGACAACACAGAACTCAGCAAGGTTCTTGCCGGTAAGCAGGCAAATGTGATGACAACCCTCTCAACTTCGTTTGAACGCCTTAGAGGTCAATCGACAGTGAAGGATCTTGAAACCTTGATGCAACTCACTTACCTCAATTTTACTGCAATCAAGAAGGATCAAAAGAACTACGACAACCTCATGAGCCAGTTGGAAACAATGCTCAAAAACAAGGATTTGAACCCCGATGCAGTGTTTAGCGATTCGGTAGACGTAACGATCAACAACCACAACTGGCGCGATATGCCATTTGAAATGAGTGACTTGAAAAATGTGAACTACGACCGCATTCTGCAAATTGCAAAAGAACGCACTGCCAATGCCGCCGACTACACGTTCTACTTCATTGGTAACTTCGATGAAGCAACCATCAAGCCGTTGATTGAACAATATATCGCTTCTTTGCCGGCTAAGGGTGCAACAGAAAACTACAAGAACGTTCAAGAGTATCCGGTAGGCAAGGTACTCAACCACTTTAGTCGTAAGATGGAAGTTCCAAAGGTTATTGCTCGCATGTTCTGGTACAACACGCAAGTTCCCTATTCAGTAGAAAACAGCTTGAAGGCCGATATTGCCGCGCAAGTGCTTGAAAAGATTTTCTTGCAGAAGATTCGCGAAGAGGAAGGCGCAGCCTACTCTACAGGAGCAAGTGGCGGTTGCCAGCTCACCGGCGATCGTCCTTATACCTACATCTCGGGCTACTGCCCCATGAAACCTGAAAAGAAAGACGTTGCTATCAAGATTATGCGCGAAGGTTTGCAGGAAGTGAGCAAGGGCGTTGATGCCAACACACTGAAAGACATCAAGGAACTCATGCTCAAGCAATATGAAACCAGCGTGAAGGAGAACAGCTATTGGCTCAACATCATTAGCTCCTATGTGGGTCGTGGCATGGACGAACATTCATCTTATCGTCAAATTCTCGAATCGCTCACTCCTCAAAGCATTAGCGACTTTGTGAAGAATGTAATTCTTAAGTCGGGCAACAACGTAGAAGTAATTATGCTCCCACAAGAGTAATGCACGACATGATGTACACGACTTTTTGGCAATGACGAAAGTTTGTGTATGAACTCAATGAATAAAGGAGGCCGGAATGTTCAAAATTCCGGCCTCCTTAGTTATATATATAGGGCTTGCTTTTGGTGGAGATAAGCCCCGATTGTCGTGAGAAAGGGATTACTTCTCGTTCTCGGCTTCGGTGGCAGGCTCTGTGTTGCCCATTGCCGCAAAAATTTTGGTTTCGAGCTCTTCGGCAAGCTCCGGGTTATCTTCGATGAGTTGCTTGGTGTTGTCGCGTCCTTGTCCCAACTTCTGGGTTTCGTAGGAGAACCATGCTCCGCTTTTCTTAATGATGCCGAATTGAACGCCCAAATCTACAATCTCGCCAATTTTGCTGATGCCCTTGCCAAACAGGATTTCAAATTCTGCTTTGCGGAATGGAGGGGCAACTTTGTTTTTCACAACTTTCACGCGTGTGAGATTGCCCACAACTTGATCTCCGTCTTTGAGTTGTCCTAAGCGACGAATGTCGATGCGCACGCTTGAATAGAATTTCAAAGCATTGCCTCCGGTGGTGGTTTCGGGATTGCCGAATACCATGCCTATTTTGTCGCGTAGCTGATTGATGAAGATGCAGGTGGTTTTGGTCTTGCTGATGGTAGCTGTGAGCTTGCGCAAGGCTTGGCTCATGAGGCGTGCCTGCAACCCCATTTTGCTCTCGCCCATTTCGCCTTCAATCTCGGCTTTGGGAGTGAGAGCGGCCACAGAGTCGATGACAATGATGTCGATGGCCGAAGAACGAATCAGCTGATCGGCAATTTCGAGTGCTTGTTCGCCGTTGTCGGGTTGAGAAATGAGCAAATTGTTTACGTCAACTCCCAGTTGTTCGGCATAGAACCGGTCGAATGCGTGCTCGGCGTCGACTATGGCGGCAATGCCTCCTTGCTTTTGCGCTTCGGCAATGGCGTGAATGGCCAGAGTGGTTTTACCCGAAGATTCCGGACCATAGATTTCGATGATGCGCCCACGAGGATAACCTCCCACGCCCAAAGCATAGTTTAACCCAATGGAACCGGTGGGAATGACTTCGACATTCTCGATGTGATCATCGCCGAGTTTCATGATAGAACCTCGTCCATAGGTTTTGTCTATTTTGTCCATTGCCACTTGAAGGGCTTTCAGCTTTTCGGGAGAAATCTGCTTGCGTTCTGCTTGCTGATTGTTGTCCTGTGGCTGTTGATTTGCGTTTTCTTCTTTCATTATTTCTTTGTTTTATTGATGGTTACTGATGAAAAATTGTTCTTTGTGTGCAGGCTGTTTGTTGCACTACGTTGCAAATGTAGTTGACGGCATGTGCAAACTTTTTGCTCGAATAATTTAAGAAAAGTAAAACGGTGATACCCTTGGCCTATCTTTAAAGGCTGTTTTACAAAACGTTATTGTGCTTCTTTAACAAGAAAAATCTCGGTAGGGAAGTGGTCGCTATAACCATTTTGCCACACTCCGCCGTTGAACGTGCGCAAGGGATAGCCTTGGCGATCGCCTTCGTTGGTACGCAAAAAATCCCGGTTAAGCACCTCGGCACGCAGGTAGGTGAGGCGTGGTTTCGATTTGCTGTTGGTGAAATCGGTGAAATACTTGCTCAATACAATTTGGTCAAAAAGGTTCCATGCGCCACGATAGGCCAGTGTGCCTATGCCTTTGCTTAGCTTGTCCCAAAATGGATTGTAGACATCGCCCGTGGCTTGCATGTCTTTGATTTTGTGTTTGGCTCCGAGCACCTCGTTCATGCTTTTGTTCATGGGGTCGTCATTCAAGTCGCCCATGAAGATGATGCCTTGATTGGGGTCGTCGGCGAGCAGTGAATCGATGGTGTTGCGACACAGGCTTGCCGCCGCTTCGCGAAAGATGCTCGATTGTTCTTCTCCTCCCAGTCTCGAAGGCCAATGATTAACCATGATGCTCACTTTTTCGCCGGCAAGCATGCCCGTAACGCACATTTGGTCGCGTGTTACGAAGTCGGGGTGCTTGGGCACATGCAATCGCTGATTGGTGACATTGCGCACCTTGAAATAGCGTGGGTTGTAGAGTACGGCTACATCGATGCCGCGACCGCCGGGGCTGTCGTGGTGCACGATTTGCAGGCGTTGCTCTTTGAGTTCGGGTTGTTGCACAAGGTCTTTGAGCACTTGCATGTTTTCAATTTCTGAAACACCGATTATAACCGGTCCCATGGGTGTGAAGTCGGTTTTCATTTGGGATATGGCATAGGCCATGTTATGCAGTTTGGCCTTATACTTTTGTGTGTTCCATTGCTTGGGGCCTTTGGGCGAGTATTCGAAGTCGTAGGTGCCATGCTCATTGATGGTGTCGAACAAATTCTCGAGGTTATAGAACATAATCCCATACATGTTGTATCGTTTGTCGCTTTGTTCCGATTGGGCCTGCAAGGCAGGAACGAGCAACAAGGTTGCCAAAGTGAATAGAATTATTTTTCTCATTGGGCTGAATGTTTATCGATTGCTGTAAAGAAAAGTTATTTAAATGTCAAAATTAGGATATTTTTTTGAGATTATCTATGATAAGTGTTGAATTTTAGTAAATTTTACTTTTTCTCAACCTCCAAAAGCTCTGAAAAACTTTGAACACCGATGGCCGACTTTGATATGTGGTTGACCACAAGCAAGATTTGTTGTGTTTTTAATAAGATTGCAGAGAAAAGTGGGAGTGTGGAAAATTAGAGAAAAGTTTGTAAATTTGCAATATAAAAAACAAGCGTTATGGCCAAAGATATTGTACAGACTCCGATGATGAGGCAGTTCCTTGAGATGAAGGAAAAGCACCCCGATGCTGTGTTGCTGTTTCGTGTGGGCGACTTCTATGAGACTTACAGTAAAGATGCCATTATTGCCAGTGAAATTCTGGGCATTACACTCACTCGGCGTGGCAATGGTCCGGGACAAACGGTGGAGATGGCCGGTTTTCCTCATCATGCGCTCGACACCTATTTGCCCAAGCTGGTGCGTGCCGGCAAGCGGGTTGCCATTTGCGACCAGCTTGAAGACCCCAAGCTTACTAAAAAACTGGTGAAACGAGGAATTACCGAGCTGGTGACACCGGGAGTTGTGGTGGGTGGAACAATTCTCGACCGCAAGGAAAACAATTTCTTGGCTGCCGTGCACTTTGAGAAAAAAATGTGTGGAGTGGCGTTTCTCGACATTTCCACGGGCGAATTTATGACCGCCGAAGGCAATGTTGAATATGTTGATAAGTTATTGGGCAATTTTGCTCCCAAAGAAGTGCTCATTGAACGACGCAATCGTCAAAAATTCAATGAATCGTTTTCGACAAAATTTCTCACATTTGAACTTGATGATTGGATTTTCACGCAAGAGGCTGCCGACGACCGATTGCTCCGACACTTTGGCACAAAGACATTAAAAGGTTTTGGAGTTGAAGATATGTCGCTGGCAGTGGTGGCCTCGGGAGCTGTGTTGCACTATCTCGACATCACGCAACACACCAACGTGAAGCACATTTCAACGCTCGCACGCATTGAAGCTGAACGTTTTGTGAGGCTCGACAAATTCACCGTACGAAATTTAGAGTTGGTTGCCCCCATGGCCGAAGGAGGCAGGAGCTTGCTTGATGTGATCGACAAAACTTTGTCGCCCATGGGAGCACGCATGTTGCATCGTTGGGTACTTTTTCCTTTGAAAGATGTGAAAGCCATCAATCGCAGGCTCGATGTGGTGGAATATTTCTTTAAAGACCTCAATGCCCGTGAACTTGTGAAAGAACAACTGGAGCTGGTGGGCGATATTGAACGACTCGTTTCAAAGGTAGCAGTGGGGCGCATTTCGCCTCGCGAGCTGGTGCAGCTCAAGTGTGCGTTGCAGGCCATTGAGCCCATTAAGAAAATGTGCGACAGTTGCGCTAACGAGGTGTTAAACTCCTTGGGCGAGCAATTGAATCCTTGTCCCATTATTCGCGACCGCATTGAGCGTGAAATTAATCCCGATGCGCCCAACGTGGTGAACCGTGGCAACGTGATTAACCGTGGAGTTGACCGGCAACTCGATGAATTGCGTGAAATCTCTTATTCAAGCAAGGATTACTTGATGAAGTTGCAAAAGGCCGAGAGTGAGCGCACCGGTATTCCAAGTCTCAAAATTGCTTATAACAATGTGTTTGGCTATTACATTGAAGTGCGCAATTCGCACAAAGATAAAGTGCCACCCGAATGGGTGAGAAAGCAGACACTTGTGAACGCAGAACGCTACATCACGCAGGAACTCAAAGAATATGAAGAAAAAATATTGGGAGCCGAGGAGAAAATTCTGATGATTGAAACGCGACTGTTCAATGAACTTGTGGCGGCGGTAACCGACTATATCCCGGCCATACAGACCGATTCGGCACTCATTGCCCAGCTTGATTGCCTGTGCGCATTCACACGAGTTGCCGTTGAAAACAAGTATAACCGCCCGATTGTAGACGAAGGACTTGACGTTGACATTGTGGAAGGAAGGCACCCGGTGATTGAAAAACAGTTGCCTCCGGGCGAAGTATACATTCCCAACAATATTCATTTGGGCAATGACGACCAGCAAATTATGATTATCACCGGTCCCAATATGGCCGGTAAATCGGCTTTACTCAGGCAAACTGCCCTCATTGCGCTTATGGCGCAAATCGGTTGTTATGTGCCTGCCGATACCGCCAAAATCGGCATTGTGGACAAGATTTTTACTCGTGTGGGTGCCAGCGACAACATTTCGCTTGGCGAGTCTACTTTCATGGTGGAGATGACCGAAGCGGCATCGATCATGAATAACTTGAGTGAGCGGAGTTTGGTGCTCTTTGATGAACTTGGACGAGGTACCAGCACCTACGATGGAATTTCAATTGCTTGGTCGATTGTAGAGTACATTCATGAAAATCAGTATCATGCCAAGACGCTCTTTGCGACGCACTACCATGAACTCAATGAAATGGAAAAATCGTTCAGACGCATCAGGAACTATAATGTGAGTGTGAAAGAGATTGATGGCAAGGTGGTGTTTGTGCGCAAGTTGGTGAAGGGAGGCAGTGAGCACAGTTTCGGTATTCATGTGGCAAAAATCGCAGGCATGCCACTAAGCATTGTGCAACGTGCCGACGATGTGTTGCGCCAATTGGAAGAGAACAATCGAAATGATCGTGCCGTTACCAAAGACCTTGGCGACGTGGCACAAAGTCGCAGTGGCTATCAGTTGTCGTTTTTCCAACTCGAAGATCCGGTGTTGAGCCAAATACGCGATGAGATTCTTGACCTCGACATCAACAATCTCACTCCCATGGAGGCGTTGAACAAGCTGAACGACATTAAAGGAATTGTGAGTGGGAAAATGCAATGAAGCCCATGTGGCAATAAGGCGAAGAATAGAGTGAGAACGAAATTGTTTTGATTTTGATAAAAAATGACGGATGTACGTTGTTTTGTTATAAAATCTGTTGTTTTATTGGAAAATTATCATTAAGTTTGCGTTGTGTGTGCAAGCAAAGTGTGCTTAACGGCTTTGTTTGGCACAAGAGCATAAACAGACAAACAAGTTATATCGCATGTCGCAGTCGGGCTGCGAGGCAAAAACTAAACCAAAATATCATTATAAATAGAAAAAGTCTATGAAAAGAAATTTATCGGCTTTATTATTGCTGAGCTTTTTAGTTCTGTTCTCGACATCGACATCGAAAGCTCAAAATTCTTGTTCCATCAATGTGGAAACTCCCGGAACTTTGTGGGATTTGCTGCCGGGAGAAATCTATGAAAACATTACCGAAATTACGATTACCGGTAAGCTCAACAGCAGTGACGCACGCACCTTGCGTGCCATTTGTGGCGGAAATGAAAAGGGGTTTTCAGAACCCGGTATCTTGCAGAAAATCGACCTGTCGGGCATTGAGTTTGTGAAAGGTGGCGACTATTATGCCGAAATTAAGGAGAATGACGGCTCGCTCAAGAAGTATTACATTGAGCAATCCGATGAAATTCCCGATAAACTGTTCTATAATTGCACTTCTATCGAACAAATTATTTTACCCCAAAAGATAACTGCCATTGGAGTAGGAGCATTTTTCAACTGCTTTAAACTCAAATCGGTGACTATTCCCGACCAAGTGACTGAAATACGTAGCACGGCGTTTGGCGTTTGTCATGCCTTAGAGTCTATTCAGCTGCCTTCCAAACTCACATCGCTGGGTGCCTATATGTTCATCTACAACAAGTCGTTGAAACATGTTGTCATTCCCGAAGGAGTGAAAGAATTTAAAACGCGTATGTTTCAAGAGTCGGCGGTTGAAACCATTGAATTGCCGCAACACATGGAGAGTATTGCCACTGAAGCATTTTTAAATGCCGGTAACCTTGTGCAAATCACAATTCCCGAAGGCGTAGAGAGCATTGAACCCAACACTTTCTATGGCTGTGGAAAACTTACTGATGTGACTTTGCCCACAAGTTTGCGCCACATCAGGGAAACAGCTTTTCAAGAGTGTAGTAGTCTTGCGAGGGTTAATTTCCCCGAAGGTTTGTTGGATATAGGGCGTTTGGCATTTTCGAGTTGCACAATGTTAGAGGCAGTTTCTTTCCCTTCAACGTTGGTTGAGGTGCAGGTTGAGGCGTTCACTAACTGTACGGGGTTGACATCGTGTAACTTGGGCACAGGTTTGAAGCGCATTGGCGAAATGGCATTTTGGCATTGCATGGGAATTGAAACACTTGAAATTCCTGCCAGCATGAAATATGTGGGCATTGCGGCTTTTGCAGAATGCATGGGATTGAAGGAGGTGAAAATCAATTCTGCCGATGTGACGTTGGACTCCAATCCATTCCTCGGTTGCATGAACCTTGAACGCTTTGTTGTGCACGAAGAGAATCTTTATTTCAAAGAGTATAAAGGCGGTCTTTATAGCAAAGACGGCAGAATATTGCATTCTTTTGCCAACATGAGCGGTAAAACATGCGATATGCTTCCCGAAACAATTAAAACTGATGATTTCGCATTGTGGTTTTGTAACAACTTGGAGGAAATAAACATTCCTCGTTATTTTGCGGAATTTGGCTACCGTACATTTTGTGGTTGTAGCGGAGTGAAGAAAATCACGATTCGGGCACCCGAACCGGTTGAATATGCTTTTGTTGATGATCTCTTTGAAAGCATTGATGTTCCGAATTGCGAACTTTGGGTACCCGAAAAGTCGATTGAAGCCTATCGTGCTTCGCAATTGTGGGGTAGATTTAAAATCATGGCATTGCCAAGCTCAATAAATGACGTTGTGCAAAACGGTTGCAATATCAGCATTCTTCCTTCACTTCTTAGGTTGGCCCAAGTTCCGGCATCATACACACAAGCATCGTTGATTGGCATTTCCGGCAACACTATTGTCCAAACCGTCCTTCAAGATGGTTGTGGCAGTTTCGTTACCAATCATTTGCCAAAAGGCATTTATGTGTTGATGCTTCAAGGTTCACATGTCGTTTCCAAAAGCGTTAAATTAGCTTTGTAAGAAACAGAGATTTCTTTTGTTTAAAATAAATTTGAGAAATCACGGAACGGGCTGTATCGATTGCAGATACAGCCCGCTCAACAATAAATGTGTCATGTGTTATAATGAGAGGAGGGCATTGGTGTTTATTTCGACATGTCGAAACCTACGCGAATGCCGTCATAGTTCTTGCTCAAGTCGCCCACCGTTTGCAATGTGCTATTGCCACTGATGGTTGCCACCGTTTGCAAGGCTGTGAGGAGTTTTTTTGATTCAAAGGTGTAACTCAATCCTGTTGTTGTGCGAGTGACGTAACCGGTTATCGACAAGAACAGCGTAGACATTTTTATGCTGCTGTTGGCCGGGTTGTAGGTGTAGCTTCCGCTCAAAGGAATTCCCTTGATTTGACCACTGAATCTGCCTTGTGCATCAAAGCTGAAATAGGTGTTGTCGGCATCAATGCCCACTTGGTTGTAAGCCTCTTGCAACTTGGCATTGGCTTGTGAAGCCGCTACTGCACCACCGGCTTTGGCAAGAAGATTTTCGCTTGTGAAAGCGCATGCCGGTTTAATATATCGCCAAGTGCCGTAAAGTTCCGATTGAGAAACCTTTACGCTCCCAATCACGAGGTCGGCCAAGCCCATTACCGTGTTTTGATTGGCAATTCCGCCAAACACGCTGCCCAGCACACTCCCTATGGAGCTTCCGGTCGATGTTGAACTGCTTGCATTGTTATCAAATAATCCACTTCCCATGCCACAACCGGCAGTTAAAAGTCCTGCACAGGTTGCCAATAAAATAACTGTTTTCTTCATTCTTTTCTTGTCTTTTTGCATTTTGCCGTGCAAAGTTAGTGCTTCTGTCAACAAAAAAGAAACGAATGCTCCATGCAATTGACAAACTCTACTTTTTCTCACACCAACACTTCACTTTTGATGATAGATAAAAAAAGAATTTGTCCCAACCTATACCTCATGTCGTTTTCAGTAGTTTGTAATCAAGACTTCATCGGTCAATGCTGTCCCTCTGTTTTTTAAATGATAACTTGAGTTGGAGTAATCCATTGATAGATGATGAATGTTGTAGTTATTGTCATTTAGCCATTCCATGAGAATGCAATTGCTTGTTCCTTTATGAACAAGAACGTTTGAAAGAGCAAATTTTATATGGAGGGAATTTAATTCATCAAGAATGGATAGAAATGATAAATTTCTTGTGTCTTGCCCCAACCCGAAAAACCTCGTTTCCCATCGTTATATGTTCCTATCGTAATCAAATAAGGAGGATCGCAATATACGAAATCGTTGATGGTTAGTTGTGCAAAATCAAAATTTTCAAAATTCAAGTTGGTAAAATCTGTATTTCCGGCTTTGTAAACGTTGGATAAAAGCGATGAGATTTTCTTCCATTTATATGAGCTTCTTTCTTTTCCAAAGGGATTGTTGAATTCGTGAGCATTGTTGAATCGAATTTGATGATTAAAAGAATATGCTACAAGAGTAAATAAATCGAGAGCATTGCGATGTTCATTGCAGAGCAAGCGTAATTTCTTATAGCCTTCGCAGTTTGATATTGAAAGTGCAAACACCTTAATCCTTTTTTATGTGTGAGATGATTGCTTCTTGCGTTAATGTATTGAATTGGCGATAAAGATCTATCAAATATGTGAGATTGTCATTAAAAATATTTTTTTGCAGTGGCATTGATTCCTACATTGCAACCTCCGCAAAATAAATCAACGAATAAGTTGATGTTATTTGGGAAAAGAGGTAATATTTGAAGCAATAATCTATATTTGCCTCCAATATAATTCATGGGAGAGCGAACATGTTGCTGAAATTCAATCTGAGGAAACAGAAGCTGTGTGTTTTCAGAAAAGATATAATTACTTTTACTCATGATAAATCAACTTGGCAAAAGAAATTCTCTGAGAGAGGTTAAAACTCTGTGAAACTCAGGGGTAGTAGTGATTTCATGCCCACAATGTGGTAAATTTTCTCACGGCCTGCCAAAAAAATGTGCATGGGTCGACCTGATTTTGTTTCAAATTCAAGCAGAGCCTGTCGGCACACGCCACAAGGGGGGCAAGGCTCTTCGACAAAGTCTCCGTTTTGAAAAGCTGTGATGGCAATTTTCTTGATGGCTTCGTTGGGAAAATTGGCCCCTGCATTGAAGCATGCACTTCGTTCTGCACAAATGCCTGCCGGAAAAGCCGCATTCTCTTGATTGGAACCTTTAATCATCACTCCGTTTTCAAGCTCCACGGCGGCTCCTACGTTGAAATGACTGTAAGGGGTATATGAACACTTGGTTGCTTCTTTGGCGAGGTCAACCAATTTTTTGTCTTCATCATTGAGTTCTTTGTAAGAGCAAACTTGTATCTTTGTAATGATATTTTTCTCAATCATAATGTGTAAACTTAATCCTTCACGCAAATATATTGATATTTTTTCAAAAATCAATCTAAAATCTCTTTTTTGCACGATTTTGATGCTGTTTTGTGGCGTTTCATCATCTGCTCAAAAACTTTCGGCGAAATATTTGGAATATATCGACCGCTACAAGAGCATTGCTGTGGAACATGCGCAAGAATATGGCGTGCCTGCCAGCATCACGCTGGCACAAGGCTTGCTTGAGAGTGGTGCCGGACAAAGCCGATTGGCTCGAATGGGACATAACCACTTTGGCATCAAGTGTCATCGCAGTTGGCAGGGCGAGAAAATTATGGCAGGCGATTCGGCCAATGCCATTTGCTATCGGCAGTATGCCAAGGACGAAGATTCTTTTCTCGACCATGCTTTGTTTTTAAAGGGCAAACGTTATGAAAAGCTGTTTGCTTTGAAAACAACCGATTACAAGGGGTGGGCAAAGGGATTGAAAGAATGTGGCTATGCCGAAGATCCCGATTATCCGGCATTGCTGGTGAAACTCATTGAGCGTTATGAGCTGTTTCTGTATGACACCGGGCAACCCATTTTGGCACAAAGAAAGAGCGGTAAGCCACATCGAGAATTTGAAGAAGAAACCAACGGCAAGAAAACGGCTCGTGAACAACTCAAGAAGGTGGAGTTTAAACACTATGTGCATCGCAAGTGGGGCTTGCACTATGTGATTGCGCAACATGGCGACACCTACAAAGATATTGCCTTGGAATTCAATCTCAAAGTCAATAAACTTATGGAATATAACGATGTTTGCGACGATATTGCGGTGCCGGTTATTGGCGAACGCATTTGGGTAGAACCAAAAGCCAAGCATGCGCCCGAGCGTTTCGACATTTACACCGTGCGTGATGGAGAGGGCATTTGGGAGATTTCGCAAGAGTTTGGCATTCGTTTGAGCAGTTTGATGAAATTGAATGGGCTTAAAAAAGGCGAAGATGTGGCAACCGGGCAGGAAATTAAATTGAGATAGGCAATTTTATCTTAGAATCGGCCATTGGTGTTTTTTCAATTTTGCTTCAAGTTCCCGCTCACGTCCTTCAAGATATTGGTTGACCAAAGCATGAAAGGCCGCCGAATGGTTGAAATGGGTGAGGTGTGCCAGTTCGTGGCAAATGATTAAGTCAACCAGTTCTTCGGGTAAAAACATGACATTTCGCGACAATTGAATAATGCCTTTGGGGGTGCAATGCCCCAGTTTTTTTAATCCTCGCCCTATTTCAAAGCCACCGGGATGCACATTGAGCCGCCCGGCAACTTCAATGGCGTGTGGAATGAGTCGCTTGACCGCCTCGTCGTGCATGATGGCCTGCATCGCACTTGAAATTCCTTTTTTCACGAGTTCATCGGTTAAATCAATCCCCTTTGGCAGATTGAGGTATAGATCGTCGTCTTCGTGCCCGAAGATGATTTTGTTTCGAAAGCGATTTTGCTCTCCAATCACGATATTGCAACGAAAGCATCGAATAATTTGCCCAATGGCATACTCAACATTTGAGCGATTTAAACGCTTTATTTTATCTCTGTGTTGGTCGATGAATGTTTCCAATTCGGCCTTACTCACACCGTGTGGTATGTTCACGCAGATGTGGCTGTTCTTCCATCGTGCCGATATTCTGTGAGAATTGCGGCGTATGGTGATGTAGATGCGCCCAAATTCTTTGTCGTCGAGATAAAACATGAGTTTTTGTTCAGGCGTCACGCCCCCACATGAGCTTGTCGCGCAGGGCTTGAATGAAATCGCGACCTTTGAGTTCCACAACCTTTGCCACAATGGGGGCTTTGTGAATGGCAATGGCAGTTCCGCTTGGAAAATCTTGTGCCTGCCCGTCGACGCTGATGCGGTAGTGCGAAGCGCGACAGGTAGTTGTTACCGTGAGTCCGAGGTCGTCGCGCACAACCAGTGGTCGCATGGTGAGCGAGTGAGGCGAAACCGGCGTGATTGCGATGCATTGCGTGAGAGGCTCCAGCAGGGGGCCGCCAACGCTCAGATTGTAGGCCGTGGAACCGGTGGGAGTGCACACCAGCAAGCCGTCGCCCAAATAGCTTGTGAGGTTTTTATTGCCCAATTTCACCTCAATGCTGATGGGCGAATTCTCCAGTCGTTGAATAGAAATCTCGTTGAGGGCATAGGCTCCTTTCAATTGTTCTTGCCCGTGTGGCATGAGTTGCAGCATCGATCGTTTTTCAACCACATAGTCGCCGTTGATGATGGCATTTACAATGGGATCGATTTCTTTTACATCGGCAGTGGTGAGATAACCCATGCGTCCGGCGTTGACACCCATGATGGGCACTCCCAAGGGGGCTGCCACATGAGCCGTCTGTAAGAATGTGCCGTCGCCACCGATGCTCAATGAAAAGTCGGCGTTTATCTTGTCGCCAACGCGAAATGACGGCAAGTTGAGTTGTCCCACGTCGGCCGATTGTTGCAAATAGTGGTGATAGGCCTGCTCAATTGAGACCCTCACACCTCGGTCGAGGAGCTTTTGAAGCAGTTTTTTCACATATTCTTGTGTTCCCTGCTGATATTCGTTGCCAAAAATTGCTATTTTCATATTTCATTATCCGGAACAACCCCTTAAAAGTAGCAAACAATAACTGTTTTTAGAATTATTTGCTTTTATTTCTCGTTTATTCATTCTATTTTTGCAAGAATAAATGAGCTGTGGCAAATATACAAATTATTTGTCAAACACGGTTATGAAAGGCTTAAAAACTGCTTGTCGCTCAATTAATCTCAACCGTGTTCGATTTTGCAAGGTTTGCGTCAGCAAAATTGCGGCCTTGTGTAGCGTTTAGAAATAATTAAATAGTAAAAAACAGTTTTACAAATCATAAAGAACAACAGATGACATTACTGAACATGATTTTGGCACAAGCCGCAACGACGGCTTCCCAAGTGGCACAACCCGCAACGAACAGCGAGAGCTTGTGGGACTTGACATTAAAAGGAGGTTGGCTCATGATTCCGCTTGCTTTGTTGCTGGTGGTGAGCATGTATATTTTCTTCGAACGTTGTTTCGCCATCAACAGTGTGAGCCATGCCGACAAGGAATTTATGCAAAAAATCAGAGATTACATTCACAACGGACAGGTCGAAGAAGCCCAAAAGTTGTGCGAAACCACCGATAAGCCCTATTCTCGCATGATAGGCAAGGGCATTGCACGCATTGGTCGCCCCATGAACGATGTGCTTGTGGCGGTGGAAAATGTGGGCAACATTGAGGTTGCACGCCTCGAGAAAGGTTTTTCGTGGCTCGCCACAACTGCCGCAGGAGCGCCGATGATTGGTTTCTTGGGAACGGTAACAGGCATGGTGCAGGCTTTCATGGCACTTGCAAGCGCAGGTTCGAGTGCCAATGTAACCATACTTTCGCAAGGCATCTATGAGGCTCTCGTGACAACTGTTGCAGGTCTTGTAGTGGGCATCATTGCCATGTTTGCCTATAATTTCTTGACCAGCAGGGTGAAGAAGATTATGAATAATCTTGAACGCAATGCAATGGATTTTATGGATTTGCTCAACGAACCCGCAGCAAAATAAAACATAAGGAAAATGGCATTAAAAAGACAACATGAATCACAATCAATGTTCAGTATGTCGTCGATGACCGATGTCATCTTCCTGCTGCTCATTTTCTTCATGGTAACCTCAACGTTTGTGTTCCCCACGGCTCTTGAAGTGAATTTGCCGCAAAGCAGCCAAACCACGGCACTCAAGCCCACGTCGCATGTCTACATCGACTCGCTTCAGCAAGTCTATGTCACCACCAACGACTCGCTCAAGGAAAGTGAGCCACGGCCTTTGGCAATGGAACAACTTCCAGCCTTTTTGGCCGATGTGAAAGCAAACAACGACCCTGAACACCAATTTGTGGCATTGCATGCCAATGTAAACGTTCCCTATGGCAAAATCGTAGAAATTCTTGACATGGGATCGCGAGTGGGATTGAAAATTGTGTTGGCAACTACGCCGGCGGCATCGAGCTATGCCTCCACCCGCGAAAACCAATCTCAAAATCCTTCCGCTTTAATTCAAGGTTTGCCGGCACCACCGCCAACAACCAATCATACACAAACTACAACCAACTGATGAATAGCAAGAAAGGCGAAATAAGAGCATTTTTCATCACGTTGCTGCTCACGGTGGCAACGTTGCTGTTGTTGATTTTCACCAATCTGCATATTCAATATCCTCCCGAGGGAATGAAAGACTTGTTGAGTAATTTGCATCAAGATTCAATATTCCTTGAACAAGGAGGAGGGGAAGAGTATGTGAAACTCGGCGACATTCCTGAACCCACTGAGAGTGCATCGGCCCAAGACGCTGCCACGCAAAGCGATGCCGAAAGCGTGAATGAGAAAAACGATGTTGAAGCCGACGATATGAAAGATGCCGGCAAGGTTGCCCCCACGCAACCGGAACCTGTCACCCGAAAAACGCCATCGCCTGTCAAGGTCAAGAAAGATGAAACACGACCTAAGCCCAAAACAGTGCCGGGAGCAGCTCGGGATAATGCCGACAAAATGCAAAACAAGGCCGAAACAAAACGCAGTAACGCCGCAACCAACAATAAAATTAACAACGATATGAAAAATCGTTTTGGAGGCAAAGGCGGCAATGGCAGAAACAGCGGTTCGCCCAACGGCAACTCGGCGACGGGAGCACTTACCGGAGCCGGGCGTATTGGTGGCGGACTTGTGGGGTACACCGGTTCTTTCTTTGGGCGGCCTCACAGTCGGTTTGAGGGGACGGTGATCGTCAGAGTTCATGTTAACGCCCGTGGCTATGTCACCGGTGCAACACATGCAGGAGGCTCAATCAGCGATCCTGCCGCCATTCAAAGTTGCATTGTCGAGTCGAAGAAAAGCCGTTTTTCGGTGCCCACCAACCGCACGACCGAGGGCATTGGCACCATTGTATGGCGGTTCAACTGATGCGAGTGTATGATGTGCCTTTTGCGAGCTTTGGCATCGTGTTTTGTTCACTTAGTTTTTTACTCTCTCTTAATGATTTTTGAAAAATGAAAAAACTCGAATGTGCTTTTGTGCTGTTGCTCGCCGTGAGTGGCATGATGATTTCGTGTAAACATGCAAAAAACGACTCCGGTGCAAGTGTGTCGCAAACGGCATTGGATAAAAAACGGGCTTTCATCGATTCGCTCGATAATGCTCAACGCGATTCGATTTTGAATGTTGGAGCTGCCATGGCCGATCGGTATGCCGGCCAAGCTCAACAGGTACAAGAAGCTCGTGAGGGGATCGAGTTTTTAAAAGAGCTATATGATTATGTTATTCCACACGATGGAATGGTTGCCGCAAACCATGAAATGGAGCTCGAAGCAATGTTTACCGAAACGGCGTTGAGTCTCTTGCGTGGCAATGTCGATGAAACGTCGGGCGAAACCGTTTATGCTTGGCACATGCTCACACACATGGGCGGCGAGAGCATCGATGATGATGCGAGATTTAACATTCGGGCTTCGGGACAAGGCGGAGGCTGGTTTGACGTTGAAGTCGATTATCGCCCGGGTCTAACGCACAGAGTGCGGTTGCAAGTCATTAAAGACGTTGACGAGAGTTTGAAAGTCAACGACATTAGAGTAGTTCAAGAATGAAAAATACAGTGATGGAAGCTGTAAAAATTGCACTCGTCTTTTAACCCCAATCGGTTATTATAGCCTGCACTGCTTTTGTCCCAACAAGCAGACAAAAGCAGTCGGGAAGCAACGCGATGAACCGAAAATTGTAAACCTTAGCGGTTTAATGACCGATTTAGGGTAAATCAATCTTTTTTCAGAAATTATGCTCGTGTGGTCTTGACTTGTTGTTGAGCTGTGCAAATTGGAGATAAAAACAACGAACTTTCGACAATTAACCGAAAGCTCGTTGTTGATATTAACAGCCCGAAGTGAGCGTTACTTATTTACTTGTGGTCATAACCACATTCACTGCGATGTCATTCTTGATAGCATTTTCCGAAAGAGTTGCACCGGCTTCGGCTTCTCCGTCAAATGTTATGATTTTTTGAGTATAGCCGCAAGTGGCATTTCCCACAGTGAGCTGATAGGTGTGAGCATGATCAAGATTGGTAAACTTGAATGTGCCATCGGCGTTCACTTCACACGCTTGTTCGTTGTTCAATGTTGTTTGACCGTCGCACACCAAGTGTTTTTGTGTAGTCATGTCGTAAAGCTTTACTGTGGGACGTTCGCCTGCAACAGGTTGTCCATTCTCTGCAAGCACAGTGCCACAGAGGTCGTTGGTGTAGTAATCCAAAGTGAATGCTGGTACAACAGCATCGCTTTTTGCTCTTTTCCCCGATCGGAACACAGTGATTGTTTGTGGATCAATTGCCGTGGTTGTTTCAAAATAGAAATTCATGGCAGCACCGTCATACCATTGATCCAACGAAATTAAAACAGCTTTTCCGTCATAAATAAAAGGACGGTATAACGGAATGTTTTCAACATAATCGGGATTGGATTCTGTGGAATTTTGAGAAAAAGTAGTGGTTACAATTCCATTGTTACCTGCTGAATATACATATTGAGCATCGGGAAGTTGAATTGAATTATATCCGTGAGTTTTATCAAGCACATAATCGTTTTCAACATTTTCGATATATGTTTTTGCATGCAAGGTTGTCGTCTTTCCTCCGTTGTTAAATCCTTTGAGGTAAATGTGTGTAACCTTTGCTCCCTTTGGCAATACACAACCGTCTTGGGTAGAATTTTGAAATTCATTGCTTGCAATTAGGCTTTGATTCCAAAAGCCCCAAAATTGCGAGAAAAAATATTTTGTATAAACTCTGAATTTTCCTGTTTTTTGTTTGGAATATACTTGCATGTCCTGAACGTTATTCGTTGATACGCTCATGGTTACATTGCTTTGGGCATTGGCTTGCATCATGAGAAATGCCAGTGCCATTGTGGCGATATATTTGTATGATTTCATATTATAATACAGTTTTAAAGAAATTAGTTTTATTTTACGATTTTACCGATGTTTTTGCTTCCATCGTTGTATCGAGTAATTACCACATTCACGCCGTGGAAAGGAGTGTTGCCCTCTATGCCTTGCATGTTGTAGTATTTCACACTCTCAACGTGCTTTGTGGTGTTCACGCCCTCAATGCCTGTTGGGTTTTGAAGTACGATTTCGGCAATAATGTCATTTTCGATGGCTTTGTCACCAAAAGTTGCGGCGGTTTCGGGAATATTGGCATCTTCCACTTCAATGACGTAGGTGGCGGTATGGTCGAGATTTAAGAATTCAAATGCACCGTCGACATCGGTGTTTTGTGTGCCGAGCAAGCGTTTTCCCGTTGGTTCTATGCAGAAAAGATTCACTTTCTTGCCTGCCACGGCTGTGTTTTCTTGTTTGATGGTTCCACGAATGTCGTTGGTGTAGAAGTCGAATTGGAAAGCCGGCAAAGAATGTTTATCTAAGGCTAAATGCTTAAGAACTATTTCTATAGCTGTCCCTGTGTGATCCCAATCGGTGTACACTTCATCGGCGGCGAAATTTTGATAAACATTTGCGTTTTGGAAGTCGATATTGTGACCGTGATACACTGTTGCCACTTCGATTTCGGCTTTTCGCTTAGCAAATGAAAAGGCAAGATTCTTGTAGATGTCTTTTTGCATCGTGGTCATGTAAATCATGGCGTCTACACCATGTCCGTTGTACACATAGGGGGATGAGAATGGAATGCTGAGCAGTGAACCTCCGGGTTGAGAACCGAGTTTATATCCCAAGAGTTCATTCAGTTTCTGAAATCCATAAATGGGTTTGTTTGTGATCGTGTCAAGTTCAAAAGAGACCTTGTCTCTGTAGGGTGCACGAGTGACGGTGTCCGGGAGTTCTTTTATGTATGGAGTGACCATGAGGCTGTCTGAGTTGCCACCGGTGAGCATGCCGGGCAAATGCAATGTTGTGATTTTGGCATTGACAGGAAGTGCCGATTGTGTGGCAAAACCGGCTTTGATTGCCGTAGGATCGCCTTGGGCAAGATCGCCTTTGGTTGTGATGCATTCCACATACCAAATGGGAAAACTACCGATGTTGTCATAGGGCTGGCCTGATTCTTGCTCCTCTTGTTTGACCATTTCGGCAATCTCGGGAAGGAGGATAATGTCGGTTATGATTTTCTGCGAGTCGGGCATGGTGGGCGACGCATAGAAAAGCATGTTGTTTTGATTGTTGACAGTTTTGAATGTGATGGTCCCGTCGTTGGCCATGGCAGCTGCTGCTGTGAGCAAAGTGGCCGCAAAAAGTAAATTTTTCTTCATGAGGAATTTTTTTATTAAACGAATTAAATTCACGCTATGTTCCGGTATGTGTTGAATGATGGTTAACGTAAACGCAAAGAACAAAGCATATTTTTTGCAAAAATACAAAAAATAAAGCATAACATTTACCCCCCCCCCCCCCTCCTAAAAATAACATATATTAACCATTTTTGGCAAAAAACAAGAATCCCCAATAAGCGACCGAAATCAATGCGGACTTTAATAACCGATTTGGATTGAACTATTTCAAAGAAATTGCAGTATTTTTATAATAATAGTTCTATTACGTCTCTTTATAATGCGTAATCGTAATATGATGGGCCTATGTTAATTGTGAGTTTATTGATAATGCCTGACTTTTATCTGTTTTTGTCATATCTTTATTTTGTTTTGTACTAACAATCTAAAGCCTGTTTCATTCTTAAACCTTTGCATATCATCTTTCTTTGAATACTGAAAACAAGGATGTTTTTTGTTGGCTGCATATGCCACTTTCTTTTTAAACCGATCTGTATTATGGTTGGCTTTAAACAACGATATGGTAGATTTTAATTGTTTGGTGGCTTGCCCGAGCCATGTCTTTCCCTTTACTTTTAGTTCCACAAACAACAGCAGTTGCTTTTCTGTGTCATACAGCATACCGTCACACAGACTGTATATTGTGTCGGGTCTAGGATGAATAACAATGTTATGGTCAAGTGGCATGAAAATTAGAGCCTTTCTTGATAAATTTGTCACAATGGCGTTCCAATGCGTTTCGTTTTCTATTGTTGTGAACGCTATATTCTCGGCTCCGCCTTGCTCCACACCGTCGACAATACCAAAGCGCACGTCCATGCGCTCCGATTCTCTGACATAGTCCTCTGAAAAGAAATCAACATTCTCCATTTTCTATTTCGAGCAGTTGATCAAATAAGTTGTTAGTTTCTGCAAGCGCATTATTCAAGAAGTTGTCATCGCTTGGCATTCCTTCGTATTTCCGCAACTCCGTTACGGTGCCGTCTTGAATTTCAAACACCTTTACTTGCTCTGCATCGAGCCAACTCTCTCTTGGGACAACATTAGAAACTGCTTTTGCACAGTCAGGCTGTTTTTTTGCAATCATTCCTGCTTTAATGTTTAAACTGATATAGTTCAGCATATAGGGGCTGTGTGTGGTGATAATTAGCCCATTGTGTGGCGATTGATTGAAATTCTTGAGCAAAGCATTCAATACCATTCGTTGCGATTGAGGATACAGATTTTGCTCCGGTTCTTCTACGATGTTCCAAAAGCAGTCTATCTTTAGCTGACTGTTCAAATTCTCTATCAGCAGATTTTTCATCTCGTCCGTGTACTTCTTGTTCGATAAGATCTTCTGGATTTCCTTGCGAAATCTGTTCTTCTCTTCAATACTTATCGATTCCGTTTTCCCATTTACCATGCCGGACAAATAGTCGGACACCACCATCAAAGGGGCAATCGATTGAAAACCGCTTGCCGCTTGATTGACCTTGGTTTTGTGTTCTTTGCCCACCACCCAGGTTACCTTGTTTAGTTTGTCATACTGCAATGCCACTTGGTCAACATAGAGTGGTAATGTGCCTTTTGCTTCCCTCAGTGCGTGCAAGTATTCGTCTTGTAGTGTCTGCAACGAAGGAGGCAGTTTCTTTATTTTTTCAGCATGCTCAACGGCTACCATGAAATTGCGTTCGGCCGGGACATACATCACCTTAGGCATTAAGAAATGTTGCTGTTCTTTCGCCTCAACATTAAACCTGCTTTCAGCATAGGTAAATACAAAAAAGTTGCTTTCATAACGTAGATAAGACTCAGCAGAAAAAAAATCAGTAAGGCGGTGATAGCCACACAGCTCTTTTTTAAAACGACTGTAACTCGTTACATGCTTTATTGTTACATTGCCTTTTACCAAAGCCTTTTCGAGCCAAAGACAAGTTGAAAACAATTTGGCCAACGTGCTTTTTCCGCTTCCCTGTCGGCCACAGAACAAGGAGACGGGGGCAAGGTGCAGTACTCCGGAATCATTTATCGGGCCTATATGTCTTACGTGTATCGTTTTCATTTGTTTTATTGGAATTTCTGCCATATTATTAACAAAAATAAGAAAAAGTTGCCGATTGCCCAAATATCAATTTTGTTTTTTGTGGATTTGGATTGAGTTTGCGTAGATGTGTGTTCGGTCGTAATGGTTGCACTTAACGCTTGTTGCATCTATTTGGCCAAAAACTTTGAGTTGATGTAGGCATTAAATCGCTCTTTATAAAGGTCGCCAATGGGCAAATTGGCTCCATTTTCAAGAATGATGTGATTTCGGCTCACTTCCTTAATTTTCTTGAGATTGATGATGCTGCCGCGATGAATGCGCATGAACATGCGTTCGGGCAACCGTTCTTCCATTTTTTTCATGCTCATGAGCACCATGATGGGTGAATGTTGCCCTTCGAGAAAAATGCGCAGATATTCGCTCATCGATTCAATGTAGCAGATGTCGTGAATTTTGATGCGCACCACTTTGTAGTCTGTTTTCAAGAACATGGAGTCGTCGGCATCGGCCTTGTGAGCCGCAACGGTGTCGATGAGGTAAAATTGTTTTTTTACCTTTCCGGCAGCGGCTTTGAATTCGTCGAGGCCAAAAGGTTTGAGCAAGTAATCAACGGCATCTACCTTGTAGCCGTCGATGGCATATTCGCTATAGGCTGTGGTGAACACGACAAGCGGAGGAGCTGCCAGCGATTTCACAAAATCAAGCCCGGTCATGTCGGGCATGTTGATATCGATGAAGATCGCATCAATTTTTTCCTTATTGAGCAACCGCTTGGCTTCGTTGGCGCTTTGGCAAGTGCCAACGAGTTCGAAATAGGAGATTTTTTCGATATATGAGGCCAGTTGCTTGAGTGCCAGTGGCTCGTCGTCGATTGCAAGGCATTTGATTATCATGTTGTATTTTTTTTCGATGTTAAGTTCTTCAACAAAATTTGTGTGTGTCAGGGAGGGGTAATCACGGAACCCTCTTCTACTGTTGCAATTTTCATGTTTACGACATAAATGTCTGCATCATCTTGTAAATTTAATGAATATTTTTCGGGATAGAGCAATTCTAACCTTTTTTTAACATTTGCAAGTCCCACTCCGCCGTGTTCATCTTGTTCGGTGTTGACTTTACTGTTCTTGCAAGTGAAAAGAATGGTTCCGTTTTCAACCTTGATTGTTATTTCGATGAACGACGGTTGCTTGTAGCTCACTCCATGCTTGAAGGCGTTTTCAATGAATGGAATGATGAGCATGGGAGCTATCTCGGTGCGTGGCGACACGTGTGGCAACGAGAGGTCGATGCGCACCTTGTCGGTATAGCGCAATCGCATCAAGGCCACATAGTTGTTGATGAAGTCGATTTCTCGTTGCAACGGAATGCGTGCCCTGTCGCCTTCGTAGAGCAAGTAGCGCATCATTCTCGATAGTTCCACGAGGGTTTCTTTGGCAGTGTCGGGGTCGATGTCGATCAAGGCGTGAATGTTGTTGAGCGTGTTCATGAAAAAATGAGGGTTTACTTGATAGCGCAAATATTCGATTTGCTGTGTCAGCCGTTCTTTTTCCAGCGAAGCGATGCGGTCTTTTTCGGTACGGATTTTGAAATAGAATTTTGCTCCTAAATTGGCACAAATCATGAACACAAAAATCACGAAAGCCACAAGATCGTTCATGTCGATGGGAACAACTGCCGCATTCCCTTGCATTTCGTGAGGATTGGGACCGGGGAGCATCATCTCATTTTCTACTCCGGGTGGTGTGGGAAAGTGGTGAGAGCATTGAAACACGGCCAAGCAAAGAAACAGCAAGGTCATGATGGTGGCGTAGAGCCATCTTTTGTGCTTGTAGACGAGGATGGGAGCCAGCAAAATGTTGTGGAATAGAAAGATGGCGAGGAAAAACAAATGTGGACCCCAAATGCGCTGTACCTCTTGCCGGCTGAAGTGTATTTCTTCGTGCAACATTGCAGAGTGAGCATGTATGTTGACGACCGGCGCAATAAAGAGAATGAGCCAAATGACTAAATACAGTAAATTTTCGTTTGAAGCATGATTATGTTTTTTTCTCTCCATGCTTGTGCAATTCGGGGCTTTTTTTAAAGAAATAAACTCATGTAAAATGGCTTGCATGTGCTGTGGCATACATGCAATTCCCTTGCAAACGCAAAATTAAGCAAAAATATTGAAACGGAATGTTTTGTGAGCTTGAAAAAACAGTTTGATGACAAAAACAAACAATTTGTGCCATGCGTAGGCTTTATTTTTATTTTTTGAGGCTTTTTTGGAATAAAAAGGTGCAAATTTAAGATTATTTTGTAGCAATTTTCCAAAAAAATAATTTAAATTTGTCCGCATAATATAAAAATTTTAAGTCATGGACAAGATTGACAACCTGGACAAAAAGATTCTTGAAATCATTATGAAAAATGCCCGCATACCGTCGAAAGACGTTGCAGTGGAATGTGGGGTTTCAAGGGCGGCTATACACCAGCGTATACAGCGAATGATCGACATGAAGGTTATCACCGGCTCGGGCTATCATGTTGAACCCAAAGCCTTGGGCTATAATACTTGCACCTACATTGGGCTGCGTCTTGAACGAGGCTCCATGTATCGCACAGTGTTGCCCGAACTTGAAAAAATTCCCGAAGTGGTCGAGAGTCACTTTACCACAGGGCATTACACTATGATGATTAAACTTTATGCCCACGACAATCATCACCTCATGGAGCTGCTTAATGGCAAAATTCAGCACATTGCAGGAGTGGTGGCGACCGAAACGCTCATCTCGCTCGACCAGAGCATCAACCGAGCATTCCCGGTTTATTACAATACCGAGGAAGATTGAACGAAGCATTTGCCTTGAAAAACGGGTAAATATTTTTCTTATTCATTGTAACATCGACCGAGGGGGCTGCAACGTAATGCTGCCCCCCCCCAACGGTTAGTTGCGGTTGTTGATTTGCTTCTTTTGAACATTTACACTAACTTTGTCATAAATAATATTGTGCAGAAAAAAGTTATTTTATGCAATCGACCCGACTTGAAAAAATATCAAGGCTCCTGCAAAAGGAACTAAGTGAAATATTCCGCACCGAAACTGCCAAAACGCATGGCACGATTGTGAGTGTGAGCAAAGTGCGTGTTTCGCCCGATTTGAGCATCGCTCGTGTGTACTTGAGCGTGTTTCCGAGCGAACAAGGAGTTGCTATTGTTAAAAATGTGAACAGCAACGAAAAGAGCATACGCTACAACCTCTCGCAACGGGTGCGTTACCAGTTGCGCAAGACACCCGAAATTGTTTTTTATCTCGACGATTCGCTCGACTACATTCAGCACATCGACGACCTTCTCGCCGCCGATAAGAAAAACGATACCGACAGTCAGGAATGAATTATCAAGTGATTTAAAGCAAAGTCTCCTCGCTTCATGAAACTTGTGTTGAACATCGCATTGCGTTATCTCAAATCGAAGAAAGCTCACAACGCTGTGAATATTATTTCGATTATTTCGGTGCTGGGGGTGGTTGTGACCACTGCTGCTCTCATATGCGTGCTCAGCGTGTTCAATGGCTTTCATGGGCTTATACAAGAAAAACTCTCAAAACTTGATCCGCAGATAGCCATTTGTCCCACAACAGGCAAGACCATTGGCGACAGCGACAGCCTGATGAACGTTGCCAAGCATGTTCCCGGTGTAGACTTGGCGATGCCGGTGATCGAAGATAATGCGCTTGCCATTTTTGCCGACTTTCAAATGGTGGTAAGGCTTAAAGGTGTGCCCGATGACTACAACAAGATGAATGACGTTGACAGCGTGATTGTAGACGGCAATTTCGTGTTGCATGACGACGTGTCGAGCTATGCGGTGATGGGAGCCGGACCGGCCATTCAACTCAATGCACGGCCGGGCTATCTGCGCATGTTGCAACTCTATGCCCCACAGCGCCGGGGGCGCATCAATGTCAACGATCCCATCAATGCGTTTGTCAACGACTCGGTATTTGTGGGCGGAGTGTTTCAGGTGCAGCAAAAGAGTTATGACAACGATCTCATTTTTGTGCCGCTCGAATTAACCCAAGAGTTGTTTGACTACACGACAGAGGCTACACAGGTTGAAATAAAATTGACTCCCAATGCTAACGAAGAAGAAGTGATGAGGCAATTGCAGGCCGCATTAGGAGCAAACTATGTGGTAAAGAACAGGCTCATGCAGCAGTCTTCTTCGTTTCGCCTTGTGAACATGGAAAAGTGGATTACTTTCTTGTTGCTGGCTTTCATCATGGTGATAGCAACCTTTAATGTTATCAGCACGCTCTCATTACTCATTATTGAGAAAGATGACAGCATACGCACCTTTCGCAGTCTTGGGGCAACCAACAAGCAAATTACTCGCATCTTTGTGGTTGAGGGGTGGCTCATTGCCTTGCTGGGAGCCGTTTTGGGCGTGTTTTTGGGGCTTGCCCTTTGTTTGTGCCAGCGACAATTTGGCTGGTTGAAATTGAATGGGAACAGCGAGAGCCTGATCATTCAGTCCTATCCTGTGCAAGTGGAATGGGCCGATGTACTTGTTGTTTTCTTGCTTGTGGCTTTCATTGGCCTGCTCACCTCGTTTGTCACCTCGGTGACCATGAAGCGTCGCTTGAAGTTGTGATAAATTAAAGAGAGAGAGGCAAAACTTCCGTTACATGATTAATTTGAAGGAAGAATACTTTTCGGTCGTGGCTGCCTTCAAACGCTTTTGGAAAGCTATCATGACCAACAGGCAACCACTCATGCTCATGTTGCTTGCAGTGGTCTCGCTCTTTGCAGTGGTTGTCATGTATGCCACCGACTATCGTTTGTCGCGTGGTTCGTGGAAGACTTATGAAAACGGAGAATTCAGTATCATCGAGCCAAAAGGAGAGCAATTTGAGAAATTTGAAATCCCTGCCGAGTTTAAGCGAACATTGGAAAAACGCAATGGAGGCAAACTCATTTGCGCCTATCAAAAGTCGGTTTTATCTGAAATCAACGAAGTGAAAGAAATTTTTCACATCAATGTGTTTGACATTTCCGGATTATCGAGCATCTATAAGAGCAGCGACATGGTGCACGAGCGATATTTGAAGAAAACGCAAAGTCGCTATGCCTACTACGACGTGAAACGCTTGCCCGACATTCACAGCCACCCGGCAATGGCCTATAAATCGAAGACACGCGATGAAGGAGGCTTCTACTCCATGGGGATAATTGTGTGTGCTCACCAAAAGGCCTATTATTTTGAAAATTATTCGCATTATAGCCCCTATTCCGATTGGGAAAACGATGAGAAAACCTACTTTTATCCCTCGGAGAAAGGCTATCCCGAGAATTTTACCGTCGACGACATGGAACGCATTGAAAACCGTTTTTTCATGGTATCGATGCTTCTGTTTGCGTTATTTACCCTTTGTGGCGTTCTGCTTTTCCGCATTTTCATTCACCGTCTGCACCCCGGGAGCATTGCCGAATCCCCCATTCTCAATCCCATGTCGCAACGGCGTTTCAACTTCATGGTTGCAGTGGCGGTGTTCTTGGGCATTATCATGATTGCCACGATGGTATCGTTTTGGCAATACAAAGGCACCAAGTTGCTCACTTCGGCATTCTACGTGTTAACGGGTATCTTTCAACTTTCTTTCAGTTTGCCTATGTTGGTGCACCTTTATAAAAAGGCTCGCACGGTTCCTCAGGCAAAGGGGTAGTTGGCTTGCATCAATTTCGACCGGCCGAATTGCCGGTGGGAGATGTGGTGGTGGCAGGGGAGTTGCCACCAAGTCCTTCTCCCGGTTCAAGTGGTGTGGGTGGAGCCGTTGGGCGAGAGTTGTCGTCGGGGTCTATGGTCAGGTCGTCTTGCAGAGAGTCAGAAAACTCTGGTTCGGGGTGTGAATCGTAGGCCGGTTCTGAATAGTTGCCCATGGGCACATAGTCGCATTTATAGTTTTTTTCGGGTAAGCCCAAAGAAACGAACTTTCCTTCAACTTGCGGTCGAAGATTGCGATTGGCAAACACCTTTTGGAAAAACAGACCACACACCGGCAAAGCAGTGCGACTGCCTTGCCCCTCGCTTGAGGTGAAGTGTATGCTTCGGTATTCACCGCCCACCCATGCTCCTGCCACAAGATGAGGCGACACGGCTACAAACCAAGCATCGCTGTGGTTGTTGCTGGTGCCGGTTTTCCCACCAAAGTCGGTTGTAGACGTGTAGGGGTCAACATACCAACGCAGGCTTTGCGAAGTGGCACCCGGGTCGGTCAAGCCGGCTTTGAGCATTTCTTGCATGTAGAAAGCTGTGGTTGGCGACACAGCTTCGTTTTCACTCCATTCATCTTTATACCGGTAGATTTCGGTTTCGCTGCCGTTGGGCTCTTGGCGTACGATTGAGGTGACCAGTACCGGCGAATGTGCTTTGCCATTGTTGGCAATGGTGCCATAGGCATTGGTGAGTTCCAGCAGGTTCACGTCCATGGAACCAAGGCATAGCGAGGGTTTTGCTTTGTGCGACGTGTTGGGACGTAGTGGCGACAAAATGCCCATGTCGTAGGCCGTTTGTTCCACTTTGTCGATGCCCACTTCCACGCCGGTGCGCACGGCAATGCTGTTGATGCTTCGTGTGAAGGCTTCGCGCAAGGTCATGTATGCCCCCGAAAAATATCCTTGTGCGTTGTGCGGATTGTAGATTTCCACCGAGTCTTTGTCTTCATTATAAACCTTCATGCTGATGATGTCGTCAATTCGTCGGTCACAAGGGGTTAACCCCATGTGTTCCATTGCTGCCGAGTAGACAAACAGTTTGAAAGTAGAACCCGGTTGACGCATTGATTTCACTTTGTCGTATTTCCACGTGGTGTAGTCGATGTCGCCCACCCACGCTTTCACAAAGCCGTTGGTGGGGTCAATTGCCACAAAGCCGGCATGCATGTAGTGCATCATGTGGCGAATGGAGTCCATGGGGCTCATGTTCACGTGCACGTAGTTGGGTATTACTTTGTTACCTTCTTTTTTATATTCGAAGATTTTCATGTCGTGTGGCATGTTCATGTAGTGCCAAATGGAGTCGGGATTGTTGGGGAACTTGGTGGCCAGTTGTTCATAGGCGTTGGTGTTTTTGGCTACACCTTCGATGAAATTGGGAATTTCTTGATTGTTTTCATCTATCCAGCAAGGTTGTTTGCCCCACCGATAGTCGAAATTTTGTTGCACTCTGTACATTTGTTCCAATACAGCTTCTTCGGCACATTGTTGCATGCGTGTGTCGAGCGTAGTGTAGATTTTCAAACCATCGGTGTAGAAATCTACATCGTTGGCTTCGCACCAATCTTTCATTTCGGCATCAATGGCGTTGCGAAAATATAGTGCCTTGCCTTCATCGGGTGTTTCAATGTCGAGGTGTAACGGTGTTGGCTTGTTCTTGATGGCATCATATTCTTCTTGCCCGAGGTGCCCGTGAGTGACCATGTTGTAAAGCACCACATTGCGCCGTTTTTGACTCTGTTCGGGATTTTTGCGAGGATTGTAGCTTGATGTGGCTTTGAGCAAGCCCACGAGCACGGCACACTGGTCAACCGTGAGGCTGTCGGGCGTGGTGCTGTAGTAGGTGCGTGCGGCGGTTTTGATGCCAAAGGCATTGTTGCCAAAGTCTACCGTGTTGGCATACATGGCAAGAATGGCTTCTTTGTCGTTGAACCATTCCACCTCGGTGGCCAAAATCCATTCTTTGGTTTTCATGATAAGGATGCTCAAGCCGGGAATTTTGCCCAATAGACCGGTAGAATATTGCGTGCGCACCTTGAACATGTTTTTTACCAACTGTTGTGTGATGGTTGAGGCTCCGCGAGGTTTGCCGCTTACCACATAGTCTTTTGCCGCGGCAAAAATTCCACCATAGTCGATGCCGTGGTGGCTGTAGAAACGCTCGTCTTCGGTGTCGATGAGTGCGGTGAAAAAGTTTTTGTTGATTTCTTCGAATTTCACCGGAGTGCGATTTTCGTTATAGTATTTGCACAGCAGTTGCCCATCGGCACTGTAAACGTATGATGCGTTGTTGGTCTTGGGGTGCATGATGCTGTCGAGCGAAGGTGACTTACCAAACAGCCAAAGGAAGTTGAAATTAACGGCAAGGACAAAGAGAAAGAGACACACAAAAAATGTTCCCAAGCCTGAAACAATTTTGATGTACCAAGGACGACCGGCAAAAATGCCTCTATACCAGTTCCAAAAAGCGTGATGCCATCGCTTCAACAGTTGCCATGAGTCTTTCAAGAACCTTTTTTTTGCTTTTACCATGTTGTGCTATCTTTTTTGATATTAAGCAGAAACTCCAATGGAAGATTGAATGAGATAATCACTCCTTTTTGAGGTTATATGTTATTCGTTGCCACTCTCTTCATGGTGTTTGTTTTCCGTCGGTTGTTATGCTTTGACTTTTTATTTAAATCGCCGCAATGAACGAAAAATCGCACCTCAATGCAATGGCAATTCACGAAGAACACCTGCTTGAACAATGCAAATGTACTAATTAAGTTGATTACGTTGCGTTTTTTCTTGAAAAATGTTTTTGAAATAACTCTTGAAAAAAGTTGAAGAACGTGAAATACCCCCATGCACAAAACCTTAATATTGTGCACAGGGAAATCGAATAAGAGGGTAGTTGCCGTGTTTAAAGACCAAATGCTTTTTTTACAACATCGACATAATCGAGTTTTTCCCAAGTGAAAAGTTCAACTTCAATGTCCTTGATTTTCTCTCCATCGGGTTCATTGTATTTTGTCTCGAAGTGTTTCACCACTTTGCGCGGTTCACGTCCCATGTGACCGTAGGCTGCTGTTTCCTCATAGATGGGGTTGCGCAGTTTCAGTCTTTTTTCAATGGCATGAGGTGTGAGCGTGAAAATCTCGCTCAACACGTTGGCAATTTCGGCATCGCTTTGTGTCACATGACCGGTGCTGTATGTGTTCACATACACGTTGATGGGTTCAGCTTTGCCAATGGCATAGCTCAATTGCACGAGCATTTGGTCGGCAATGCCTGCCGCAACTGCATTCTTGGCCATGTGTCGTGCCGCATAGGCTGCACTACGGTCGACTTTGCTGGGGTCTTTGCCCGAAAATGCCCCGCCACCATGTGCTCCGCGACCGCCATAGGTGTCAACGATAATTTTACGCCCGGTAAGACCTGTGTCGCCATGAGGACCTCCAATGACAAACTTTCCGGTAGGATTTACGAGCAAATGTTTGTCGAAATCGAAATTGTCGAACATTCTTTTAATCTCATTGGGTAATTTGCAAAGAATGCGTTTTTCTATCAACTCTTCTTTAACAATGCGTTTCATTTCGGCTTGCATTTGAGCATCGGCTTCGGCTTGCCCAATGCCGGCTTGCTTTGCGTCGATGAACTCGTCGTGTTGCGTGCTGAGCACGATGGTGCGAATGGCCACGGGCTTGTGACTATCGCCGTCATATTCAACCGTTACTTGGCTTTTGGCGTCGGGGCGCAAGTGGAGTTTGCCTTCAACATCGGCTTTGCGCAAGGAGGCAAGTTCGCGAAGCAACAAGTGTGCCAAGTCGAGTGTGAGAGGCATGAAATTAGGAGTTTCGTTGCAAGCGTAGCCAAACATCATGCCTTGGTCGCCGGCACCTTGTTCTTCGGGCTTTTCACGCTCAACTCCACGGTTGATATCGTCGCTTTGTTCGTGCAGAGCCGAGAGCACGCCGCAAGAACCGGCATCGAACCCATATTCGCTCTTGTTGTAACCGATTTGTGAGATGATGCGACGTGCAGTTTCCTGTAAATCGACGTAGGCGTTTGACTTTGCTTCGCCGGCAATGACTACTTGCCCGGTGGTAACGAGTGTTTCGCATGCAACTTTCGACTGTGGGTCATAGGCCAGCAGTTCGTCAAGAATTGCATCGCTGATTTGATCGGCAACCTTATCGGGGTGCCCTTCAGAGACAGACTCTGATGTAAATAAATAATTCATTTTTCCATCTGATTTTAATAGGTGAAAAAATGCTAATGACTCTGTGAAATTATGAAGGATTGTTTCGCAGTTTTAGCATTTTTTTAAGTGGTTGCAATCAGCCAAATTTTTCCACCTTGTTTTGTTATTTCGACTGCAAAGTTATAATCATTATGGCATATAAACAACAAAGTAGGCGTGAAACCTCACGCCTCTTTTTGTTCTTTTAACTCAAATTGTTGTAAATGAGATTGCTTGCCGTGGAGTTGGCAGATTGTTAGCTGATATTCCCTTTTGAAGGTGCGACATCTTTCCACAAAAAGAGTTTGTCGCTTGGACGTATTTTTACATCGGTTTTGATGGAAAAATGCTCACCTTTCACGGTTTTCTCCACAGGTTTGAGGTTTACTCTTATTTCAGATAATTTGATGGGCACAGCTCCGGTGGTTGGACCGGTGATGATGATGTTATCGCCCACATGCAGTTCGCCGGCTTCCATGAGAAATTCGGCTACTCCCAGTTTTGTGAAATAGCGTATTCCCTTGGCCGCATATTGCTTCACCCGGGTAGCACTGCTGCCATATTTCGATGTCCATTCGCCCAAGCGTTGCCCCAAGTAGTAACCGTTCCAAAAACCTCGGTTGAACACCGTGGCAAGGCGATTGTTCCATTCTTTGATTTTCTCTTCACGATATGTGCCTTCGATAATGCTGTTGATGGCTTCGTTATAGCAACTTACCACCGTGCGCACATATTCCGGGCCGCGTGCACGCCCTTCGATTTTAAACACACGTACCCCGGCATCAATCATCTTGTTCATGAAGTGAATGGTCTTTAAGTCTTTGGGACTCATGATGTATTTATTGTCGATTTCCAGTTCATTGTCTGTTTCTCGATCGGTGACAGTGTAGCTGCGACGGCATATTTGCCGACACTCTCCACGGTTGGCACTGCGGTTGCTCTCGTGCAGGCTCATGTAGCACTTGCCACTGATGGCCATGCACAATGCCCCGTGACAAAACATCTCGATGCGCACCGGATCGCCGTGAGGGCCGCACACGTTGTTGCGAATGATGTTTTCATGAATGTGTTTCACTTGGTTGAGATTGAGTTCACGCGCCATGACCATTACGTCGGCCCATTGGCTGTAGTGGTGCACCGTTTCACTGTTGGTTACATTCACTTGTGTGGAAATGTGAACTTCCACGCCAATGCTGCGGGCATAGAGAATTGAGGCCATGTCGCTGGCAATGATGGCAGTGATGCCTGCCTCCTTGGCCGCGTTCACAATTTGATGCATGTAGTCGAGGTCTTCGTCGTAGATGACAGTGTTGACGGTGAGATAAGTTTTTAGCCCATGTTCTTGGCACCATTGCGAAATGGTTTTGAGGTCATCAAGCGTGAAGTTTACACTCGACTTGCTGCGCATGTTCAGCCCTTCGATGCCAAAGTAGATGGCATCGGCACCTCCTTGCCAAGCAGCGGTGAGCGATTCCCACGAGCCCACGGGAGCCATGATTTCAAAGTCTTGTCTGTTCATTTAAATATGAGCGTGAAATAGAATTTTAGTTGAAAAAGAGAGAAGTTGCCGTCATAGACATGATTGTCGTAGCATGAAAACGCCTTCTTTGCGATTGCAAAGTTACAAAAAAGCAGACGAGTGTACAAAAAGGCTCATCTGCAATATCGTTTGTCAAGAGAGTTTCATGTGTCGCCAAATGGCTCTTGGCACTCGACGCCACAAGGCAATGAGCAAGCGATAACGCCAATCGATGATTGCAATGTGTTTTTTCTTGAATATCGCTTTCACAATGTGCTTGGCCACTGTTTCCGGTCCCATCAGGAGAGGATAGGTATGTCCGTCATCGAGCAGCGGTGTGCGCACAAAACCCGGACGAATGTCGGTGAAGCGTATGTTTAAATCTCTTGCATTGGCTTGCTGTTCAAGGGCTTGTATGTAGGTGTTCTGAAATGCCTTGGTCGCACTGTAGCTGGGAGCGTATGCCATGCCCTTGGTGCCGGCTACCGAAGAAATTACAGCAATGTGTCCTCCCGAGGGTTGATTGGCAAAATAGTTGTAGGCTGTGTCAATCATTCTTGTAAAACCCAAAGCATTGGTGTTGACGGTACTTAATTCAATGTCGGGTTCAAGATTCAGGTTTTGTTTCCCTATGCCCGAAGAGTGGAGATACAGGTCAAGTCCTCCCAAACGTTCTATTAGTTCAAGAAGTTGTGCAGGAGCTTCTTGGGTGTTGATGTCGAGCGAGGCAATGTGAGTTTGTTGAGGGTATAGGGCTTTGATAGCTTCCAAAGGTTCTGTACGTCGGGCAGCAAGCCCCACATGCCGGCCTTGTGCCAGCAGCTGTAACGCCACTTCACGCCCAATGCCCGATGAGGCTCCCACTATGATGACACGTTTCATCATTTTGCAAGCTCAATATTGGTTGCTATGCGGTGCGATTCGCCTCGCCACAGCACGCGTCCGCTATATTCCTCGTAGTCGATTGTGACACGGCGGCCGGTGCCTTTCAATTCATTGGCCTTTAAGGCAAGCGAATCGTTTGTGATAGTGAAGTCGAAGTCGCTGGTGTAGACGCGGGTAGTGTCGCTGATGTATGATTCTGAAATCATTTTACACTCGAAGGTCTTAAAAAATGTTCCCTCGTTGGCCACCTCCATGATCACTCCTCGTTGCTGTGAAACCTTGTAGGGACGAAAAAAATGAAACCACACAAACAAGATGCCACAAAGCAGTGCTGCCACGCCAAAGCCTATGAAAAACATGCGTTTGCGATCATGCACACGTTCAATGGTGGCTTCTTTGAGCAAACGTTCTTCGCGTTGCTCGGGAGTTTCTTCAACCGGCTTTTTCTCGGGCACATTTTCTGGCTCGAAATAGTCGTTAAAATCGTCATCGAGTAATTTCATCGCACATTTTTTTAATGATGTTGACTATAATTGCATTCCTTTTTGGGCATCGGTTGTCCGCACAATGGTTTTGCCTTGAGCTATGCGCCGGCGATCGATGGCAATGTAAAAAAAAGAGAAAATGCCAAACAAAATCACAAGCATTTGCTGTATGCCCCATACCACCCAAGCAAAGGCCGATGCCTGAGCATTGTAGGGACTTGATAGAGGCAAGGAGCCGATGCCATAGATGGCTAAACCAAAGATGATGGCATATTGCCATGCACCCACGCCGCCATTGGTGGGGACTGCCATACCCAGGCTGCTAAAAACAAAAAGAACTAAAATCGCCACGGCATTCAAGTCGTCGGTAAATGAGAATGCAAATTTGGCAATGTATAGTTGCAGGAAGTAGCAACCCCAAATGCACACGGTGTAAAGCAGGAACAGCCACTTGCCTTTCATCTTGATGATGGCACAAAGCCCTGCCCACAAGTTGCTCACAATGAGATGTAGTTTCGCAATCACCTTGTTGCTGCTGCCGGAGTTCTTGTGCAACCACACCAAGCCACAAAAGAATACAATGATCGCAACCAAACCCGCCCAAAACCACCATGTGGAATAAATACTTTGAGCGGCCGAACCATCGGCGTTGCGTTGAACAAGGAATTTCATGAATGCCCCCTGTGCCAGCATGAATGTGAGCACGGTGAGCATCGCCACGGTGAAAGCATCGGCAAGGCGGTCGCCTACCATCGAACCGGTTACCTTGGTGAACGATGCGTTTTGACGGTTGGCGATGTAGCCCGAACGCCATACTTCGCCCAAACGCGGAAAAAGCAGATTGACGAAATAGGTGCCGAAAATGGAGCAAATGAGTGCGCCGATGGGGGCATGAACGTCAAGTGCGCGAAGTTGGAGTTGCCAGCGCAAAGCTCTGAACACGTGACTGAACATGCTCACCACAGCCACCGGCAAAAACCACCAGTAGTTCACGTCTTGCGACATGCTGAGCTTGATGGCGTTGATGTCGACATTCTTGTAGAAGAAATAAACCAGTAGCACACTCAATGCCACAGGCACTCCTGTTTTCAGTAATGTCGAGAATACTTTTTTCACGATTTTTTGAATAATAAAGGTCAAAAAATACTAACTTTGTAAATTATTGCAACATCGAGGTACAACAAATTACAGAGCAAAGATAATTGATTTTATCCGTTTCATTGCAACCAAACAAGGATTTTTAATGGAGTGTCTTCGAACATGCAAGAGATAACTGTTTTATTTTTTTACAGAAATGCAACAAGTAAGAGCAAAGAAAGCATTAGGACAACATTTTCTCACCGATTTGTCGATTGCCCGACGCATTGCCGATACGGTGCATGAATATCAAGGATTGCCTGTTCTTGAAATAGGACCGGGCATGGGCGTGCTTACTCAATATTTGCTCGGGCACGACCTTAGGGTTGTGGAGCTTGACGGTGAAAGTGTCAACTACTTGCAAGCTACGTTTCCGCAACTTGACGGACGAATTGTTGCCGACGATTTTTTGAAGCTCAATCTTCGAGAGTTGTGTGGCGAAGGCAAATTTGTTGTCATTGGCAATTATCCTTACAACATCTCATCGCAAATATTCTTCAAAGTGCTTGACTACAAGGATCAAGTGGCATGTTGCAGTGGTATGTTGCAACGAGAAGTTGCACAGCGCATTGCCGCTGCACCGGGTAGTAAGACCTATGGCATTCTTTCGGTTTTGCTTCAAGCATGGTACGATATAGAATATCTCTTTACTGTCGATGAAAATGTGTTCAATCCGCCACCCAAGGTAAAATCGGGAGTTATTAAACTCGTGCGTAACAATGTGACAGAATTGGGTTGCAATGAAAAACTCTTTAAGACTGTGGTGAAAACCTGCTTTGGAATGCGTCGAAAAACGCTCAAAAATTCCATGCGTGGCATGTTTCCCAAGGATAGCGACGTGCTTGAAGCCGAAATTTTTCGACAACGCCCCGAGCAGCTCGGTGTGAGCGAATTTATTGAGTTAACCAACATGGTGGAGAGAGAACGGACTAAAAAAGAAGGGAAATGAAAGAATTTTCAGAAGAATATATCGAAAGGCTCAATGCAATCATTGATGAGAAGGACGAAACAACGTTGCAAGCCGAAATCAAAGACTTGCACCCTGCCGACATCGCAGAGCTTGTTAACGACCTTGACACCGATGAGGCTCTGTTTTTGTTGCATTTGCTCGACGACGAAACTGCAGCCGATGTGCTCATTGAACTTGACGAAGATCAGCGACACGACTTGCTTGAACAAATGCCCAACGAGGCTATTGCCAAGAAGTTGGAGCAGATGGATGCCAACGATGCGGTAGACGTTATCCAGGAACTTGATGAAGAAGACCGGGAAGACGTTATCAAGAACATTCAAGACGTGGAGCAAGCCGGCGACATTGTTGACCTGTTGCAGTATGGCGAAGACAGTGCCGGTGGTTACATGTCTACCGAAATGATTGTGGTGAATGAAAACATGTCGATGCCCGATTGTATTAAAGCCATGCGTGAGCAGGCTGAAGACATGGACGAAATCTACAATGTCTACGTGGTTGACGATGATGGCCGGTTGAAAGGAATTTTTCCGCTAAAAAAAACCATCACCAATCCATCGGCTTCAAAAATCAAGCATGTGATGGAACTTGACCCCATCTCGGTGAAGACCGAAACGCCCATCGAAGACGTTGCACTCGACTTCGAGAAATATGACCTTGTGGCTATGCCGGTGGTTGATTCGATAGGACGACTTGTGGGGCGCATCACTGTCGACGACATCATGGATCAGGTGCGTGAACAAAGCGAGCGTGACTATCAGTTGGCATCGGGTATTTCGGCCGATGTTGAGACACATGATAAAATTTTTACCCAAGTCAAAGCACGTTTGCCATGGTTGCTCATTGGCATGATTGGTGGTATAACAAATTCTATGATTATCGGTGGCAATGATGCTTCGCTGTTGCAAGTGCTTCCGGGCATGGCCATGTTTATTCCGCTCATTGGCGGCACCGGTGGTAATGTGGGGACCCAGTCTTCGGCCATTGTAGTGCAGGGGTTGGCCAACGGTAGTCTTGATGTGAAAGACATGACCCGGCATTTGTTCAAAGAGGTGGGAGTGGCATTGCTCAATGCGCTCATGATTTCGTCAATGGTGTTCCTCTATAATTTTATATTCCCCTCTGATGTACAGCCCGACAAGGCCAACTGTATTGCTTGGGCAGTGTCTATTTCGTTGTTTTGTGTGGTGATATTCGCATCTGTTTTTGGCACGATGGTGCCCATGTTGCTCGAGAAACTCAACATCGATCCTGCGATTGCCACGGGACCGTTCATCTCAATCACCGATGATATTGTGGGTATGATCATCTACATGTTTGTAAGTTCGCTTCTTATCGATTTGTTTTTGATGTAGAGAATTAAAATCGAGAGAGGCCTCGGCAAATTACTTGTGGTATTTGAAGCAAGATTTAAATAATATTGTATCTTTGCAACGAGAAGTTACGAAAAGAGTGTAATTTATTGGAAATGAGCGTAGGTTAATTGCTCTTGATAGTAATAGGTTACGATTTAGTTAGTTATCTACTGCATTATCCTTCTGCGCGTTGCGTAACCTTCAAAGAACTCTTCGTATGCA